>CANCYR010000004.1 GCA_947382355.1 uncultured Lachnospiraceae bacterium | reverse complement strand
TTTTTATCAGAGCGAAAGCGTGCCCCTAAGACTTCTATCTACCTTGCCCCTCCTGTGTCCTCAAATCCAAAACTTGCAGGCTGAACTGTTACTTAAAATGTCTTTTACGACTGCCTGATAAAATATTTCCCGTTTTCCTTTAGCCATTTTCGTCTGTCCTTATAGTCCGGCAGAACCTCTTCCACTGTCCGCCAAAATTCCGGCGAATGATTAAGCTGCTTTAAATGAGCCAGTTCATGGACTACTACATAGTCCAGTATTTCTTCCGGCATTAAGACCAGCCTCCAGTTAAAATTTAAATTTTTCCTGGCGCTGCAGCTTCCCCAGCAGCTTTTCTGGTCTTTGATGGCAATTCGTCCATAAGACACTTTCATTTGCCTGCCAAAGCATTCTGCCTTTGCAGATAGGATTAATCTTGCTTCTTTCCGGTATTTCTTTATTTCATCTTCATGAAACTCAGGGACATGATATTTCTTTTCCGTTTCTATTTGCACTAATGTTTCTTCAATCCATTCTACCCGTTCCGCTAAAACCTTTTCAATCCACTTTTTAGAAGTAAAAAAAGGAGCCCTTACCTTTACCCGGCCCTGGCTGTCAATTCGGATTCCGATGGATTTTCGTTTAGAGTAAGTAATCTCCGGATAAATGATTGTCCCGTTTTTTAATTTCAGTTCCATATTATGTAATACTTCTTTCATTTCACAGCCCGCATTGAATATTTCCGAATCTAATTTCGATATAAAGGTTTTTATTTATTGTCTTGCAAAATTATGCTAAACATAAAGATGTCAGACCATATTAGCTGTTTTCCAGCACTTGCAGCAAATGTGAAAAATAGTCAGGCAAAGGTGCCTGAAATTCCATGTATGTTTCCGTAACCGGATGGATAAAACCAATGCTTGCCGCATGGAGTGTCTGCCCCTGCAGGCGGAATTTGGAAGTTTTCCCGCCGTATATTTCATCTCCCAGCAAAGGATGTCCGATACTGGACATATGGACACGAATTTGATGAGTGCGTCCGGTTTCCAGCTGACAGGAAATATATGTGTATGCAGAAAAACGCTTTAAGACTTTGTAATGGGTAATGGCAGGTTTCCCGTTTTTTTCGTTTATACACATTTTTTTCCGGTTGGAAGGGTCCCTTCCGATAGCCCCCTCTATAGTTCCATCCTCTTCCTTTATGACGCCGTGGACAATAGCAACATATTCTCTCTTAATAGAATGTACCTTTAGCTGGGCGGCTACATGGTTATGTGCCATATCACTTTTGCATACAATCAAAGCCCCTGTAGTATCCTTATCTATCCGATGTACGATTCCCGGTCTTAAAATGCCGTTAATACCCGATAAATTTCCTTTGCAGTGATATAATATGCCATTTACCAAAGTGCCGCTGTAATGTCCCGGAGCAGGATGGACTACCATGTCTTTCGGCTTATTCACAACAAGCAGCGCATCATCCTCGTAAAGAATATCTAATTTCATATCTTCCGGCTCTATATCAGGCTCCACTGCTTTTGGGATGGAAAATACAATAGAATCTCCTTCCTTTACCCGCTGACTGGCTTTTGCTGCCGTTCCGTTTACAAAAAGCTGTTTTTCTTTTATAAGCTTTTGTACAAAAGAACGGGATAAGGAAGCTACCTCTTCGGTAATCACCTTATCTACCCGTTCTTCTTCCTGTTCCATTGTCACTATGATACATATCTTTTCCATAAATATTTCCTGAATATATGTTAATTTAAAATTTTAATTTACTATTATCCATGCGGATTTTCAAAAAATGCAAATCTTCTTCTTTGTAATAAAACAAATACAAGATTATAAGAAATGCCGTTCCCACCGTTACATAAATATCCGCCACATTGAAAACCGGAAAATCAATCAGTACAAAATAGAAAAAATCCACCACATAATTGTAGCGTAGCCGGTCAATCATATTGCCGCATGCTCCAGCCGATATTAGCACAAGACATATATGAGTGTAACGATACTTCTTTTCAAGGGGTGTTTTTACAAGGACAAACAAAAACAATGTTAAAATCACAACTGCACTGAAGATAAAGAACATTTTCTGATTCTGCAGCATGCCAAATGCAGCTCCTTTGTTTTCCAGATAATGCAGCACAAATACATCCTTAATAAGTATAAAATTTGATTTTCCTTTTAAATATTTTACAGCTAACATTTTTGTAATTTGATCACCGCTTACCAGCAATAAAACAAAGATAAAATCCAAAATAAGCTGTACAGCCTTTTTTCCTTTTTTCATACCGATACATTATGGTTCCCGTTTAGCATATTGATTAGCAGGAACTTACATCTCCTCTTCATTAAAATATATTTCCTTAATCGCTGCCAGCATTTCCTCATCCGTGACAGAGGAGTCAATAACAGCCTTTCCAACCTTTTTTAACAGAATAAACTGAATCTTTCCTGCTTTCATCTTTTTATCGCTCTTGGTTAATTCCAACACCTTTTCCGGTTCAATCTGACTAATGGAAATAGGAAGGTTAAAGGGAACGAACATATCCCTTATTTCGTAATATTCTTCCATGGAAAGCATTTCTTTTTTCCATGAAATATAAGCGGCTGCCACAGTGCCAAGAGCCACGCATTCTCCGTGTACCAGCTTAAAATCCATATATTTTTCAATGGCATGTCCGATGGTATGCCCAAGATTTAAAAGCGCCCGCTCCCCCTGCTCGGTAGGGTCTTTTTCCACTACCATTTTTTTAATTTGACAGCTTTTTTTCACTACTTCTTCCAAAGTATCCGGATTCCGGTCAAAGATTTCATACATACTGGAAATCAGCCATTCATAAAAAATCCTGTCCTTAATAAGACCATACTTCAGCACTTCTGCCATGCCCGCATAATACTGCCTGTCATCCAACGACTTTAATACGGACAGATTCATATAAACCAGCTTTGGCATGTAGAATGCGCCTACCATATTCTTATAGGAGGAAAAATCCACCCCTGTCTTGCCTCCAATGCTGCTGTCCACCTGAGCAAGCAAGGTTGTTGGAATCTGAATGAAATCAATCCCTCTTAAATAGGTGGCAGCACAAAAACCGGTCAAATCTCCAACAACGCCGCCGCCAAGGGCAACCAGCAGGTCCTTTCGATCAAAGCCTTCCTTAATAAGAAATTCATAAATGCCCTGAACCACAGACAGGTTTTTATGTTCTTCCCCTGCAGGAAATGAGTAAAGGACGCATTTTTTACTGACTTTTTTCAATATTTCCACTATCTGGGCTCCATACAGCTTTTCCACATTGGAGTCTGTTACTATACAGATTCTTTTTTCCAATGTTCCCAGTACCTTTAATTCTTCCTCTAAATTACGGAAGTCATGTTCAAAAACAATATCATAGCAGGGCTTTTTATCTTTATTGATTGTTAATCGGTTGGTTTGTTCCGTTGTCTGACTCATAGCTTCTCCTTTTCCTGTTTCAAGAAAAAAGGGTGTCCGCCACACCCTTTCTCTGTCTATGTAATATGCAAATGTTATTATAATGTACTGTTAAAAGACGGTACGTCAAAGGAGCCTGATAATATTTCCTGAAAATCACCGGAAATATCTACGCTTGCCGGAGTAATGATGAAAATATAATGAGAAATCTTTTGTAAATTACCTGCGATGGCAAAACAGGAACCGGAAGTGAAATCAATAATCCTCTGTGCCACATCCACATCCAGACCTTCCAGGTTCAGTACTACCGTGCGGTTTGCAAGAAGCGTTTCTGTAATTTCCCTTGCATCTTCTACTGTTGTCGGCTTAATTACACATACTTCCATACCATTCACCCCTGCCCGTCTGCTCTGCTTCATAGGAGTTACCTTTGGTGACGGCTTTGCTTTCGGCTTGTCCTCTACAAAATCATCAAAGTCATCCTCTTCCTTTATCGCTTTGCGTTTCGGCCTTTCTTCTATTTCATCGTCATAATAGTCATCGTATAAATCATCGTCTTCTTCATCGTTTAACTTCATCGCATTCAAAAACTTGTCCATTACACCCATTTTATACTCTCCTTATACTTTCCTGTCCATAAGACAGCTTTTGTTTACACTGCATAGTCCCTTTCTCCAAAAATGCCAGTCCCCACTCTTACAAAATCAGCGCCTTCTTCTACGGCTGTTTCATAATCGCCTGTCATGCCCATGGAAAGATACTCTATAGATACATTATCAATGTTTTTCCGCATTATGTCAACAGCTATTTGCTTTAGTTTCCTAAAATGCCCCCGATTATCTTCCGGATTTCCCACATATGGAGCAATGGTCATATAGCCTTTTATACAAATATTAGACAGTTTTGCAATTGCCATAGTCAGCTCACAGGCATTTTCAGGTGCACATCCGAATTTGCTTTCTTCCCCGGCTACATTCACTTCAATTAAGATATTTACCTGAACCTGTTTCTTTACGGCTTCCCGACTGATTTCCTCTGCCAGCCTTAAGGAATCCACACTATGTATGAGAAATACCTTATCTACAATATATTTTACTTTATTTCTCTGTAAATGTCCAATCATATGCCATTTTATATCTTTTGGCAGCGCCTCATATTTCTCCACAAGCTCCTGCACCTTGTTTTCTCCAAAATGCCGGCAGCCATGGTTATATATTTCTGACAGCATGGAAACAGGCTTTGTTTTGCTCACCGCAATCAACGTAACCTCTTCCGGCTTTCTTTCTGCTCTTTTACAGGCAGCCTGAATATTTTGAATTACCTGATCGTAATTATGTGTCAACATATTTAATATCCCTTCTTCCTTTTTGTTGTAATCGTTCGTAACAGTTCAGGCAGCGGCTTTCCACACAGATACCGGGACGTGCTTCCCGCAGAGAATGATTTCTAAAGGAGTCCTTATAAATCCACCCCGCAGTTATTCAGGCAGGCACCGGAACGGGCATTTCGCAGAACATGATTTCTAAAGGAGCCCTTATAAAATCGCCAGTACTTAGCGAGGTATTTTCGAGCTTAGTACTGTTGCGTTTTTATCAGAGCGGGAGCGTGGCGACGTAGAAACATGTTCTGCGAAATGCCCGTTCCGGTGCCTGCCTGAATAACTGCGGGGTGGATGCCTTCCGTCTGTTAATGGATAAAATCATCATCCTTAACGCTTTCCGCCTCCAGAACGATATGGTCATATACGCTTAATCCATAAGTAGTATTGGATTTGACGATAGAATATTCTTCGTTGGAGTAAAGCACTGTAATTTCTTTAAAATCCGCATAGCCTTTATTTATATTGTAGACTCCCACCAGAGTCCCCACTTTGCTGATAGGATATTTTTCTGTGGAATCCGGCTTGCATATATAGTCTCCAATGCGAAGGGTGATAGTATCCACATAATAGTCTGTTTCCGATTCAGAATAAATCGTAGTCTCTATAAATTCTGTGGTAACCGTTCCGTCCACATATGTTTCCCGCATAAAACCGCTTTTTGAGCTGTTGCCGCCCTGAATAATATAATCCTTCGGAACCAGATAAAATTCCTTTTCCACAATAGCGCTGTTTGGAATTTTCAGCCCTTCTTCCTCTTCCTCCAAAATCTCGATATCGATAAAACGGTCAGTTGCAAAAGAAATCATGGAATTATTAAAATCCAGCTTTACATAAGTGCCGTCTTCATTTTGAAGGACATTTACCTTACCCCAGGAGGTCATCTGATTTTTCAAAAACTTTACATTCACATATTCCTTTTTCAATAATTCTTCGGCTCTTTTCGGTGTAGTCTCAATTACAATGGACCAGTTTTCATCCGTAACCAATTTATACAAAACATCACCATTGCTTACAAGCTCATTGGCTATCAGCTTGTTTTTTTCGTATTCTTTTTCATCCATAATTTCTTTTGTTATGGCGGAAGGAGCCAGTTCCTCATAACCATCTATGGAATATACCACAACGCCGCTTTTGGGCGCATTGCACAAATTAACAAGACCGGCTGCTTCTCCGCGGATTTTCTCTAAATTATTCATCATATTATGATTGGAAAGTTTTAGGGCTGTTCCCTTTAGCTCATATTTAAAATCATATATATATCGGAATTCCTTTGTTGAAAAATTACGGCTGAAATTTACGATATCGGTCTTTATCTGGGACAAATCATCTTTTGACAGCTGCACGCTGGTATCATCTGTATCAATTAAATCCGCAATTTTTCCGCTCTCGTCAATTGTACACACCAGATTCCCTACGCCAACGTGCTCGCCTTCCCTTGCAAAATAATTGATATAGCCGGACTGGATGCCGGCAACGGATTCTTCCTTGCGGATGGCAATTCCTTTATAAACATTAGATACGCTTAAGGAGCCGGTAGTAACTTCATAACCGATAATATGCTTGGAAGTAAAATACATATATACACAAATGATAATATAAATAAAGATGATTCCAAAAATAATCATTCCGATATTTATATTTAAAGGTCGCCGATATTGAGTTATCTTTGCAGGCTTTTTACCACGGGACACAAAAAAAGTTCTCCTCTCCTGGCTGTCCTCCGATTCTTATGGGGGACTTGTCACTTTCTATAAAAAAACCCCGGAAAGCATCCGAGGCTTTTATGAGCTGTTACATGTTATCCTTATAAGGATACAATAACCTTCTCTTTCATTTCTTCCGGAAGGTCTTCTTTATCCATTCCAATACTTAATATGAAATCAACATTGTATGTATCGCCAAGCTTTTCCAGCTTTTCAACGGTATCCGTAATGTCTCTTCCTTCTAAACATGCAATTTTCAAGAAACTGTCCAAATACATTTGCTGCAAGTCATGATCCTGGGAAATGATTCCGGAAATAAATCCGACAAACTCAGCGCTTTCTTCAATCATATATTGGGATACATCGATTAAGCGAACCTTATTATTTAATTCAAACATATGCTTTGTGCTTTTATCCAGATATACAATATTGCCGGCAGCTTCCTTTATCTGGGAATTCACCTTGTCTAACAGATGCTTTGTCTTACCTTTTCCTTTATTTCCAACAATTAACTGTACCATATGCAGTCCCTCCTGTATTTCTTTTTTGCATTGTTTTCCGATATGTTTATTATAGTAGATTCCAAACCAAAATACAACCTGAAATTATCTTAACATAGTTTCTTTTGCTCTTTCGTTTTTATAGTTCAGACAACATATTGCCCTGCAGGCGCCGGAAAAGATTTCTGTCAGGTTCATTGTCCGATTTCCGATAACAAATCCGTCATCTCTTCATACAGGATTCCCCGTTCGGAACACTTTAAGATGACCGAAATATAAGGATTGCCTGCATTATCCTTTGCATAAAGAATCAGGCAGTTCCTTGCGGATGAGGTGGTTCCCGTCTTGCCGCCAATAACCTTTACATTTTCCGGCGGGTTATAGGTGCCCTTAATATACAGATTGGTGCTTTCACAGGACAGCTCCTTTGATTTTCCTTCTTTATCCTTGTAGACCGTACTATATGTAGGCGCATTTATAATTTCATTAAACTCATCATACTGAATGGCTTCCTTAAATATCAGGTATAAATCATAGGCTGTAACATAATGCCCCTCTTCTGTTAACCCATGGGGGTTCTTAAAAGAACATCTGGTAGCGCCGAGAGCCCTGGCTTCCTCGTTCATCAAAGCACAAAACTGTTCCACGCTGCCGGAAATTCCCTCTGCAATCAAAACAGCCGCATCATTGCCGGAGGACATCAATAAGCCATGAAGAGCCTGCTCCAATGTCATGGTATCTCCTTCCTTTAAACCGATTAGGGTTGCGCCGGACTCCGAAATTTCCACATTGGCGCTTGCAGTATAAATATCGTCCAGATTTCCGTATTTTAAGGCAATCAGTGCCGTCATTACCTTGGTAAGGCTTGCCGGCTCCATCTGCTCATACTGGTTTTTGGCATAAAGGATGTCTTTCTTATTTAAATCACACAATAAAGCTGCTGCGGACTCTTCAATTTGCACATCATTTGCGGAAACCGATGCCTTCAGGGTAACGCATAAATCCGTGGCAAACCCGCTTGCCGCTTCTTCTGCCTGTTCCTCTGAAAAGCGGAAGCTGGAAATATTGGAATTCCGATCATATGCCATGTCATATTTATCCGCCCTGCAGCCTGTTATAGAAAGGCAGAGCAGAATCATTATCATACAGTTTGCTGTTTTTCTACTTGTACATTTCACGCCACTCTAAATCTCCTCTGTCAAGTGATTTAATTAAAAGCTCCGCCGATGCTAAATTGGTAGCAAGGGGAATGTTATGCACATCACATAATCTGACTACATTATTCACATCCGGCTCATGGCTCTTGGATGTAAGCGGGTCCCTTAAGAAAATGACCAGGTCAATCTGATTATGTTCAATTTGCGCCCCAATCTGCTGTTCGCCCCCTAAATGCCCTGCCAGATACTTATGGACATTTAAATTGGTCACTTCTTCAATCAGTCTTCCTGTGGTGCCTGTTGCATATAAGTCGTTTTTGCTTAAAATTCCCCGATAAGCGATGCAGAAATTCTGCATCAGCTTCTTTTTTGCATCGTGTGCAATCAATGCAATATTCATATACCTTCTCTCCTCCCCTAACTGTATTTTCGAATTCCCTGTAACCCCACATTTAAAACAAAGCCCATGCCGATGTAAGAACTGACCAGGGAAGTCAATCCGTAGCTGACAAAAGGAAGCGGAATTCCCGTATTGGGCATAAGACCTGTTGCAACGGCAATGTTCATAAAGCTTTGAATCCCCACAATAGTAGCCATTCCGGCACATATTAACGTACCGGCCAGATCCTTTGCCCTTTTTGCAATCAACACGCATTCAATTGCAATCAGGGTCAGCAGCACGATAACGGTACAGCCTCCTAAAAATCCAAGCTCCTCTCCCACAATGGCAAAGATAAAATCCGTCTGGGGTTCAGAAATAAAATTGCCGTTTTTTACGGAACCCACTTCGTTATTTTTATAGCCCTTTCCGAAAAGCTGTCCTGAGCCAATTGCCATTTTGGAATTTTCCTGCTGATAGCCTTCATCATTTTTGTATTCATCCGGCTGAAGCCATGCCAGAATACGGGTCTGCTGGTAATCCTCAATGAGATTCTGTTCCGGCTGAAGCACGATTACAAGAAAAATAACGGCAAGAGGAATCACCACCGCCAGTATGCCGGCAATAATTTTATAGCTTAATCCGCCAATGAACAGCAGTACACAAAACAATACGGCTATCAAAATGGTAGTGGACATATCCGGCTGCTTGTACACAAAATACAGTGGAACTGCCGCAAGCACTACACAACTTACCAGAATCTTGAAAGTATTCAGCTTTTCCTTATGTTTCATGATATACTGTGCAAAGAATAAAATCAATAGTATTTTTGTTACTTCCGAAGGCTGAAACCTGATTCCCGCTATGGTGACCCATCTGGTAGCGCCTCCTGCCTTATATCCCATATAACGGACCAAAGCAAGAAGAAGCAGATTAAATCCATATAAAATCCAATAAAACTGCAGAAAAAAACTGTAATCAAATAAGGATATTACCACCATTAAAAACAACCCCACGATAAATCCCATAATCTGCTTGTCCTGCACGCTTTCCTGAGCGCTGCCAACTACCATAATTCCTAAAATGGTAATGGCAGCCATCAGTATCACTAATTTAAAATCATAATCTCTAACCCGGTATCTTTTTAACATGTTATCACCAAAATACGTTTATTTTCCGCTTACTTACCTGTACTTCCATTTTATTGATATCTATCTGCATATATTTGGAAATTACCTTTGCAATGTCCCGTTTTATATATTCCATGGTCTCCGGCGTACAGTTGATTCTGTCTGAAATCAGAAGGATCTTCAGCCGGTCCTTTGCAATATCGCCGGAACTTTTCTTTTTAAATATATGTAACAAACTTTTCATGACGGCTCCCCCCTAATTTTTTTGAAATATTCCACCAAAACGAAACCAGATGGATTTTTCTCTTTCCAAATCAATGATAGGAACCTCTTCACCCAATATGCGCCGGCAGATGTTCATATACGCCCTTCCTGCCAGAGTGGTGCCGCATACTAACGGCTCGCCATGATTGGTGGCAATGACTACATTTTCATCATCATAGACCGCTCCAAGCAGGGAAACCGACAAAATATCCTCCACATCCTCCATGCTCATCATATCGCCCCGGCGGATCATATCCTGACGGAGCCTGTTTACAACTAAATCAATCTTGCCAAACTCATAGGCATTCAGCAGCCCTATAATCCTGTCTGCATCCCGGATGGCGGATACCTCCGGCGTAGTCACTACAATTGCCCTGTCCGCTCCTGCAATGGCATTCTGGAAGCCTCTTTCGATTCCTGCCGGACAGTCTAAAATCACATAATCGAACTGCTCTCTAAGGAGCGCCGTAAGCTTTCTCATTTGTTCCGGATTTACCGCTGTCTTATCTCTCGTCTGGGCGGATGGCAGCAAATACAGATTGGGATATCTCTTATCACGGATTAACGCCTGCTTCAACCGGCAGTTGCCTTCTATGACATCTACAAGATTGTAGACAATCCGGTTTTCCAGCCCCATGACCACGTCTAAGTTCCGAAGCCCTATATCCGTGTCAATCAATACTACCTTTTGCCCTAAATAGGCAAGTCCTGTACCGATGTTTGCGCTTGTAGTGGTTTTTCCTACACCGCCTTTTCCTGATGTAATGACAATTACTTCACTCATGTTTTTTCCTCCTTACCGTTCCGCTTTCTGCCGGAACCTTCAAAATGATGATGAAATATTTGTCCCCTAAATCCGGTTTTCCTGTTCTGTTTTAAAAAACCAAAGCATTTAGTAATTCTTCCGTAAATTTTATGTCTTCAAACACAATCCGGTTTTCTTTTACATATGCAATCTTTGGTATATGTTTCGGCTTTATGAGCCATTTATTTTGTTTCTCGGTAAACTGCCCTTTCAAGTCTCCGATACGGAGCTGCTGGGGCGCCATATCCAGCGCTGCTACGAAGTGACTGGCTCCGTCCGCTCCTGCATAGGCTTTACCGTATAAACCACCTATTATAACAATATTTTTCTTGGAAACAATGGAGGCATTGGGATAAACATCTCCCAGAATCACTATGCTCTTTTCCGTTTCCAGTAGCTGACCGTCTTTTAATGTGCCTTTATAAAATTGTCCTGTATTTTCAGCCTCCTCGTATTCCATCTGGGTCACAGCCTTTAAAAAAGTATGTTCTGTCTCCTGATCCTTTCCTACGATGCAGGCAATCTGTATGTCACAGACACTTACGATTGCTTCGATAATCTGCCGTTCTTCCTGTTCAGACAGTTCCCTGCCTTCAAAAGTAATGGCTATTTTTGTATTTTTAAAAAACTTTTCTGAATCCTTAAACTTTACCCTGATTTCCTCAAGCAGTTCTTCAAAAGCCGCCTGTTCATCCAAAAACACTTTAAGTCCATGGGGAAAGCTTTTAATATTTACATGATTAGTCATTTATGCACCTTCTTTTATTTCGATTGCTTTTTTGTATGGCAGGCTTTTACTGTTCTCTGGAGTTTACTGCTGTATTTTCCTCTGCCGTACCGGTCAGCAAATCTTCTTCCTTTTCCAGTCCAAAGTAATATTTAATCACATCGGCGGTTACCTGTCCGGCATTATCCGCAGCATAACCATAAACAATACGGGTGGCAATGGCAATTTCCGGATTTTCATAGGGCGCATAGCATACGAACAATGCATGGTTGGGCCTGGAAGTAATAAACTGTGCCGTACCGGTTTTCCCTGCTACGGAAATGGTCATATCCTTAAAATAAGCCTTGCCTTCAATCACCTTCCTCATGCCCGTATGAACCGCACTCCAGATGCTTTGGGAAATGTCAACCTTATTTCTGATTTCCGGTGAGAAATCCTCAATCAGATTTCCATCGGAATCCGTCAGCTTGTCCAAAAGGCTTAAGTTATAACAGGTTCCACTGTTTGCCACAGTGGTTACATAACGTGCCAGTCCCGCCGTGGAGTAGTTGCTGTTACCCTGTCCGATAGCGGAACGAACGGAGTCCTGATTGGAAATGCTTGGAGCCTCTTCCGGTATTTCCACACCGGATTTATCAGAAAGCCCGAACATCTCTGAATACTTCCGAAGCTTTAAAAGCCCCGTATCGCTGTCATAATTGCCGTTTAGACGGCTGAGCCTGTATCCCATATCATAAAAGAAATAGTTACAGGAGTTCTCTATGGCTCCTTCTATATTCAAAGCTCCGTGCCGTCCCGGAGATATCCAGCACTTAGGAGGATGGGTGGCATAAATAGGATTGTCCCACACGCCATGGCAGGTAATCGTTTCCCCTCTCCCCACAACACCTTCCTCTAAAGCCGCCACAGCCGTTACCATCTTGTAAGTGGAGCCGGGAGCCGAAAGCTGCTGGGTTGCATAATCCCACATAGGGTTGGATAAGTCATTATAAATCTGTGCATAATAATCCGCATCTATCGTATTTGCCAGGCGGTTATTATCATAGCTTGGATAAGAAACGAGGGCAAGCACCTCTCCGGTATTTACATCTGTCACCACCATGGAGCCGGAGCATGGATCAAGAGCCAGCTGTGCAGGGGTAATATCCAGATTTTTTATTTTATTCAGCATAAAATTGTAGGGAGAGGTGGTTCCGCTGCTTACAGCAGCCTTTTCCTCATCCGTGCCGTCAATAATCTTCTGTTCAAACAAAAGCAGACAGACGTCCCTGCCGGACAGGGAATTTTCCTGAATCATGTATTTATATATTTTCTTAAAGAACTTTACATTAGTCTTCAAGTCCTCTTCTATATAATCAAGAAGCCTTTCATACACTTCATCTGCGTCAGAGTATTTGGATTTCAGCTCAAGCTTTGTAATGTCAATCCAGTTTTCGGCAATTGCCTCTGTTAAATACTCTTTTAAGCTCACTGTTTCATTTTTCCAGCCGGAATAGATTTCATTTTCTTTGTCGATTTCTTCTTTTATGAGCACGCCGTTTTCTTCCAGCATGGAAACAATATAAAGCTCATATGCCTGCTGCTCTGTCGGCAGGTCCTTGTAAACGGTGGAAAGACTCATAAGCTCTTCCCGGATACCCGAAATCACCCGCTCCTGTTTACTTAAAAATGCCTGATAAACGGATTTTTCCGTTTCCTTTGCATCTTCCTCTGAAAAATGGCTGATATCAATAATACTGTTATTGATTAAAGCATAATATACATCATCTATGGGAATACGGATATCCGATGCAGAAGCATTTTCCCTTGGTACATATTCCTTTATATTGTCAATCTTATCCACTAAAATGCCGGCAATTTTTTGTTCCAGCAGACAATAAACAGCCTTCTGGAGATTTTTATCAATTGTCAGATACAGGTCATTGCCTGCTACGGGATTTGTCTGGCTCTTTACTTCTACAATCTTTCCCAGATTATCCACGCATACATTCCTTTTTCCGCTCTTTCCCTGTAAGGAAAGCTCCATCATCTGTTCGATTCCTGCTTTTCCCACCACGTCATTTCTTGTATATTCCTTATTTTGCGCAGAAAGTTCCTGATATTCTTCTTCCGAAATCTTTCCTGTATATCCAAGTATATGAGAAAAATATACGCTTTCCACATATCTTCTGATGGTAGTTTCTTCAATATCAACCCCTTCCAGCAGATTTTCATTTTCCATCACTGCAGCCACCGTTTCGTCAGACACGTCTGCAGCCACCAGCGTCGGGATAAACTGGGTATATACATTAAGCCCAAGGGCATAGCGGAGAGTCACCAGCTTTAAAAGCTCTTCATTTGTATAGCCTTTTCCAATCACAAAATCCTTCTTTTCCTCATCGGTATATTCACCGATGCCGTATTTCTTGGGCCCTGCCAGAAATTCGATGACTTCCCTTGCAGTGGCTGTCTTTTGTGAATATTCCAGCTGGGAAGTATCCGCCTCACCATATACATCACCTAAAAACCGCAGAAGCTTTGTGCCGGAAACAGCAAATTCGAACTCTCCTTCTCTGTTAAGAATAATATTAAAATCCTTTACGATACTGTCTCCGTTTTCTTCAATGATCCGAATCAGATTCAAAAGAGTTTCATTAAGCTTTGCATTCTTGCCGCTTTTAGATTCCAACGTGTCTGTAAAGGTAACGGAATAGGCAAGCTCATTGTAGGCAAGCAGCTCACCGTTTCTATCATAAATATTTCCTCTGGTACTTGGTATGGAAATAGTCTTGTCTGTTTTCAACTGGAATTGTGCCTGTTTTTCTTCTCCCTCCACAATCTGCAGCACAAAAATACGCTGAATCAATATGCCCGCCAAAGCAAAAAACAACAGTACGAGCACAAATAATCGGGAGGTTACCATATTGATAAATGCTTCTCTGAAATTTCTAAACAAAGCTTCGTTCGCCCCTTTGGTCTTTTCCCTCTAATCTGCCGTTTACATACAGAATCAGAGGATACAGTGCAATAGTTACAACAATGGTATAAACAATTTCCGGAATGATAATATGTACGAAATAATAAGGAAAATGAAATCTGGTACGTAACAGGAATAATAACAGATAGCAGACCATACAATATAAAAAGTCGCTTACTGTAATGAGCACCATGGGAAGCTTAATATCCTCTTTAAAGAAAATGCGCCGGAACATTCCGTTTCCGTAACCGATATACATATAAATCAATGCATAAAAACAAAGTACTTCCCCAAAAAACAAATCCACTAACAGACCGGAAAAAAAGCCTACTAACAGACCACATTTTTTCCCCCTCATGAAACCGAAAGCCGCAGTAAGGACGATTAACAGATTGGGAGCAATGCCTCCAAAGGACAGCGCCTGAAATACGGTACTTTGTAAAATGAAACACAAAAGAACAAAAAGTCCTATTACGATATTATTCTTCATCTACCTGATCCTTTTTTGTCAAAATAATCAAAACCTCTTCCAAATGTTCAAAATCTGCTGCCGGAATGATGGTTCCCGAACAGGTCAGATTATTTTCATCCGAATTGATTTCCCCTATGTATCCGATTAAGATACCCGGAAGAAATTTATTGCTGATATGGGAGGTGACTACCTTATCCCCTTCCTTTACCGTTCCTTCCGAATTCAAAAGCTGTGAGAACCGAATCATGCCTCCGTTCATAAGCTCCAAATCCCCGGAAACAATCATCCGGTCTGAGGTGGACAGAATCATGCCGCTTACATTGGATTTATCGTCTATGATGGAAATGACCTTGCACCAGTTAGGGCCCACGTCAATGACTCTTCCTACAAGGCCGCTTCCTGCCATCACGTTCATATCCACTTCTATGCCATCCTTTTCTCCCTTATCAAGCACAAAGGTATTGAACCAGTTCCCGGCATCCTTTCCTATGACTCTTGCCCCGATTTTTTCATAATCGCTGTATTGATTGTCAAGGCTGTATAAATCCCTTAAGTTGCTAAGCTCGTACCGGTCCTGCTGAAGGCCGTTGATTTCAATGGTAAGCCTGTCGATTTCAGCCTGAAGCTCTTTATTTTCCTTTAATACATCCTTAAGCTGCCCGAGCTCGTCGGAACGGTCAGTGAGCCATGAGCCCACGCTGCTGATTCCTTTCTGAAAAGGAACGATTACAAAGCCTGCCACGCTGCTTAAAGGTCCTGCAAAAAAGTCTGTAGTAAAGGTAATCGCCATGACAATCACACATAAAGCGGTTAAAAGCAATAATAAATATTTACTTGGTATGGTAAACTTTGCTTTTCGCCGTCTCATTACTTTCCTCCGTTACCCATGCCCTGAATGGAATAAGCTACCGAACGATAATTTTCATCTTTAATAATTTTGGAAAGCCCGATTGCAACGCTTTCAATTGGATTTTCTGCCACATTCACCTTTAAGCCGGTGCCTTTGCTAAGCAGTCCTGATAGCCCGTTTACCTGACAGGCGCCTCCTGTTACATAAAGGCCGTTTCTGTAAATATCCGCTGCAAGCTCCGGGGGAGTCCTTTCCAAAATCACCTTAATATTATCAATAATCACATCAAAGTGTTCTCTTAATGCCTCATGGACCAAATCTGCCGGTATCTCCCTTTCAACAGGAAGCCCTGTTACGATATCCCTGCCGTATACGATGGCGCCGGCATTTTTTTCTTCCATTTGCCCAAGGGAAATCTTTACCTTTTCCGCTGTCTTTCCGCCAATAATCAGATTATATTCCCGTCTTACAATATTACGAATGGCGTCGTCGAATTTCTGTCCGCCCACTTTAATCAGTTTGCTTAACACGATTCCTCCCAAAGATAAAATAGAAATTTCCGTAGTATCGAAACCGATATCCACCACCAGCACGCCCTGGGAATTCTTTACGTCAATGTCCAGTCCCAGACCGTCCGCCACTGCCTTTTCCACTACCATGACTTTCTTTGCTTTTACATTAGCATTTTTTACCAGATCATAAAATGCCCTTTTTTCCACTTCTGTCACATCCGTAGGCACTGCAATAAAATAATCCGCCGGTTTTACATTTCCTTTGCACAAATCTGTAATATAGCATTTAATCAGAGTCTGCATGTTCTTGATATCCGCAATTACCCCGTTGGAAAGAGGATAGGAAATATGGATGTTGCTGGGCGCCTTTTCATACATGTCAAAGGCATCGTCTCCATATGCAAACAAATAATTTTTATTTTCGATTGCAATCATATTTTTCGATGTAAAAATCGAATCCTCCCCTTTTGCGAAAATTTTAATATTGCAAGTACCTAAATCGATACCATATGCACTTGAAGCCATTGTACTTCTCCTTTCCTTTTGGTTCCTTCACTATTTCCTTTGTTATAAAAGTTTTTGCTCTTTAAAGCTTAAATATGTTTTGTCCCCGATAATAATATGGTCTAAAAAGTCCAAATCCATCAAAACGGAAGCCTTTAACAGCTTTTGGGTAATGAGTTTATCCTCACTGCTGGGCCGGCAGTCGCCGCTAGGATGGTTGTGGAGCATAATAAAGGATGTGGCATTTACCAAAAGAGCCTTTCTGAGCACATCCCTGACGCATACTACGGATTCCCTTGCGCTGCCTATGGTCATGATAACCTCTTCAATCAGATGGCCTTTTGTATCCAGATACAGAAACATGGCATGTTCCTTTTCCTGATGCCTTAACTTTTCCATATAGTAGTCCGCCACTGTATCAGGAGACTGAAAGCAGATATTCCTTTTTGCCTTCGTCATGGAAATCCGGTTGGAAACCTCCGCCATACATTTTATTTTAACAGCTTTTACGATTCCGATACCTTTTATGCTTTGTAACTGCCTGATATCAATATGATGCAGACCTAAAAGCCCCATATCCGCTCCGGCAAGCTCCAGCACATGTCCCGCAAGCTCCATGGCATTTTCTCCTTTAGAGCCTGTCCTTAAAATAATTGCCAGAAGCTCCCTGTCCGACAGGTTTTCCGGTCCAAGCTTTACAAACCGTTCATAGGGCATGTCCATTTCACAAACCGTTTCTTTTTTCTTATCCATTTTCCTTCCCTTTTATGCTCTCCGTAAAAGCCGGGAATTATAAAAACCGATAAATAATAATGGCAATCACAATGCCGATAATGCTTGCCATGGTGATTTTGACATTTAACCCAAAGGTAAGGACCAGTATGCCCAGATTCAGCACAAAGGGCGTATCCATACCAAAGGTCTGTCCGTAATTTAAGAACGTATCAGGGAACAGGCTTCCGATAAATCCGCCTATGACAATACCAGACAAAATCATCAGAAAGCAGGCCCAGTTATTTTTTCCTTTCATGGTACCTCCGACGTTCCAAATATAAAAAAGCATTTGGTTTTCTCAATATATATTGTGTCTCATTTACTCACTGTCACAATCTTTTGTATACAGTACGAAAAAGCTACTTCCTTATTTTAGCACAAGAAAAAAGTTCTGTACATAAACTTTGTTGTTTTTTTTTCGACAGCTAGAGGCGGATTAAGCCGCATTTTTTCATTTCCTGTAGAGTTTTCAGAATTCCGAATTTTCCATGCTGCCAGGTAAGTCCTCCCTGAAAATAAACATTGTAGGGAGGCTTGATGGGACCGTCTGCGCTAAGCTCAATGGAGGAGCCGGACACAAAGGCGCCTGCCGCCATGATTACCGGACTGTCATAGCCGGGCATGTCCCATGGCTCCGGAGTCACGAAGCCGTCCACCGGGGCTCCAGCCTGAATGCCCTTGCAAAAAGCGATAACTCCCTCTTTCTTTCCGAAGGTAATCGCCTGAATAATATCGAATCGTTCCTCCTTGGAATCAGGCGCTACGAAAAATCCCAGCTTTTCATAAATATTCGCAGCAAAAACAGCGCTTTTTAAGGCGCCGGCAGTGACTATGGGAGCAAGGAACAGCCCCTGATAAAAAGAAGCCGTCACTCCAAGAGATGCCCCCACCTCTTTTCCAAGCCCCGGCGAAGTCAGGCGGAAGGCCGCATTTTCCACGCATTCCTTCTTTCCGGCAATATAACCGCCTATGGGGGCAAGCCCTCCCCCCGGATTTTTAATGAGGGAGCCCACAACCATATCCGCTCCCACATCCGTAGGTTCTGTGCGCTGCACGAATTCCCCGTAACAGTTATCCACCATGCAGATGACATCCGGTTTAACGGATTTTACAAATGAAATCAATTCTCCTATTCGTTCCACCGACAGGGTCTTTCTTGTCTGGTAGCCTTTGGAACGCTGGATGGTCACAAGCCTTGTCTTATCCGAAAGAGCCTGTCTGATTCCTTCATAATCAAAGCTGCCATCCTCCAGCAAATCCACCTGCCGGTAGGTAATGCCGTACTCTGCCAGAGAGCCTTTGGAGGGGCGTATGCCGATGACCTCCTCCAATGTATCGTAGGGCTTTCCAACCGGGGAGAGCAGCTCATCTCCCGGACGCAGGTTGGACATAAGCGCTAATGCCAGGGCATGGGTGCCGCAGGTAATCTGGGGGCGCACCAGAGCATCCTCGCAGTGGAACAGCTTTGCATAAACCTGTTCCAACGTATCCCTGCCCAGGTCATTGTAACCGTATCCGGTAGTGCCAAGGAGGCAGGCTTCGCTTACTCTTGCTTCCTGCATTGCCTTGATAACCTTTAACTGGTTGTATTCGGCCGTTTCATCTATGGCTCCAAATCGTTCTGTTAAATTTTTCAGGATTGCTTCTCCAAATTCATAAACATCCTGTTCAATGCCCATGGATTGGTATAAGTCTTTGGTGTGAATGGATTCTTTCATAATTGGTCTCCGTTTTTGTGTTTTAGCTGTTATTTATAGAATACAGATATTTTTGTCTGTATGTCTGTACTTTTTTCGGCTGTTTTTTATAGAATATAGATATTTTTGACTGTGCTGCCGCTTTTTGGAATTTTTAGATATCCTGCGGTATTATATCACATATTTGTGTTTTTTTCCTTAAGAAATTATTATTTTCATTTTGCTGGCAACCTTTTTGTTGACATAATATCTTACCATACTTATCACGGAAAAAACAGCTATTTAAGAAACTCTTTATGGATATGCAAATGAAATAAAATTGAAATGAATGCCGTGCACCCGAAAACGAATTATGAAATTATCAAAAATCTTGTGACATATTTTTTGGTATAATCATAAATACCATTGCAAAAGGTATTTATACTTTGGGACAATAGAATCTTAATCCTCTAAGGAAAGCTTCCACAAAAATACATAATCTGTATCATAGGTTCTGACAAACAGCTTTCCATCTTTCATTATGATATATTCTGCCTTAGACTTTATTGGCGTCTTACTGATTATCTGTCCGGTGGCAGTATCTACAATATGCAGAAAATCCTCTTCTTCAGTAAAGCCATAGCCGCAGACAATATAATTGTCAATGATTTCAAAGGAATCGGAATTACAAGTAAGAGGCTGTGTCTTCCATATTACATGATAATCCGATAAGTCAATAGCGGTAATATAGGCTGTATGTGGGCTGGATTTGGCATAAGTGTTATGCCCTGTTGCCACATACAAAATATTGTCCACTGCTTTTGCATAAACAATTTCCTGTATAATAAAGGGGTAATCCTCCTGCTTAAAATCGTCTGCACAGGAAAATTCACTGAAATCAAGAGACACCGGATTTTCTCCGGATAAACCTGAAAGCTCCAGCAAATACTCCTGATTGCCTCCGGATACAGAATAATAAAAAGCTTCGTCTTCATATGGAAAATCAGGCCGGGTCAGTTGATTTTTAATAAACCAGTCTTCCTGGTCCGTAATCTGGTTTTGTTCTTCTAAAAGCAGTTCCAAGGAAGGCAATTTATCCGTCTTTTTCTCCGGCTCAACCGAACAGTAATATTCCCAGCCTGGGTTTTTTAATTTTATATACTCCGGCTCTTCGTTTTCCGACGGCGCAGAAGCTGTAAGTCCTGAGGACTTTTCCGTATCAGTGCCGGGCTGTTGCAATGTTGGTTCTTCTGTAGCAATCCCAGCCTCCTGTAATGCCGGTTCTTCTGTAGCAGTCCCAGACTCCTGCAATGCTGATTCTTCCTCATCCTTTTCCTGACCGGACTGCACTGCCTCCGTTTCTTCTGTAATCGTCCCCGTTTCCGTACTGCCGGTATTTTCCCCTTTACAGCCTGTGAATGTAATTGCGGCTGCTATTGTAAGAATCATGCATTTTACAGGTACTTTTTTCATGTGTTTTCCCTCCTGTGAAGTATGGCTGTTTATCCTTTACCAAAAGTAACATTGCTTAATATCAAACAGACAGTGTTTAAAAATCATTCCTCCATATTTATCTTACCTTCCATAAACTCCAGAATCTTCCCCATATCATACCCAAACTGCCCCTTATCCACCCAAATCACATTCCTCTCCCGGCGAAACCAGGTAAGCTGCCTTTTGGCAAAATGACGAGTGTCCCTTTTAATGAGATAAACCGCCTGCTCCAAATCATATTCTCCATCCAGATAAGCAAGTATTTCCTTATACCCAAGCCCCTGCATGGAAACCATATTTTTGTGGCAGCCCATGTCTTTCAGCTTTTTCACCTCTTCCACAAGCCCTGCCGAAAGCATACTGTCTACCCGCTTATCAATATTTTTATATAACCGTTCCCTTTCATCCGTCAGCACAAAAAATGCAGCCTGATATGGAGACTCCTTTTGTCTTTGAAGCCTGTTATGCTCCGAAATCTTTTCCTTTGTGAGCCTGTAATATTCAATGGCGCGGATTACCCGCTTTACATTATTTTCATGGATTTCCTCCGCAGCCTCCGGGTCGATTTCCCGAAGCATTTCATGCAGGAAAGAGGCGCCCTTTTCTTTGGCGGTCTGCTCCAGCTCTGTGCGGATTTCCGTGTTATCGTCATTTTCCGTAAAATCGATGTCATACAGCAGCGCCTGAATATAAAAGCCCGTTCCGCCCACTAAAACGGGGATTTTTCCTTTGGCGTAAACAGCTTCCATGGCTTCCTTTGCCAAATCTTTAAAAACCCGCACTGAAAATTCCTCAAAGGGGCTTAAACAGTCTATCAGATAATGGGGAATCCCCTGCATTTCCTCTTTTTTTATTTTGGCAGAGCCGATATCCATATGCCGGTATACCTGCATGGAGTCAGCGGAGATGATTTCCCCGCCAATCCGCTTTGCTAACTTTATGGACAATTCTGTTTTTCCTACACCGGTAGGTCCGGCTAAAATAATCAGCTTTTTTTTCATGATACGACCCTTTTAAACTTTTTCTCAATTTCATATTTGGACATGGAAATAATGGTAGGCCTTCCATGAGGGCAATGGTATGGATTTTCCAAAGTGAATAACGTATCCACCAATTCCTTTGCTTCCGCCATGGACAAATCCTGTCCGCCCTTTACCGCAGCCTTACAGGACATGCTTGCCAGCTTTTGCAAAATCAACTGATTGTCCCCTTTTACCGGAAATTCCAAAAGCTCGTCAATGGTTTCCAGAAACAGCTCCTTTTCTCCGTACCCATATAAATTAGCGGGAACTGCCCGAAGGGCAAATTCTTCCCCGCCAAATTCCTCTATTTCAAAGCCCATGGACGTGAAATGCTCCTGATACTCCTGCAGCACGGTCTGTTCCTTATCTGACAGGGTGACGATAACCGGCGGGTTCAATAACTGGGATTCCGCCGTTCCTTCCTTTAATTTCTTCATAAACATCTCATACATGACTTTTTCATGAGCCGCATGCTGGTCAATGATATACAGCTTATCCTTTAAGGTTACAAGCCAGTAGGTTTTAAAAATCTGTCCGAGAATCCGATATTCTTCCTTTGCCTCATCGGTAAAAAAAGAATCCTCAAATAAATTCAGCTGTTGGCTTGTATCTACAAGAATCTGATCCTTTTGCTTAATAATATTGGAATGCAGCTTTTCTTCCTTTGCCGCCCTGGCGGGCTCTTCCCTCCCAAATATCTTTGCCTGCATAGTATTTGACTGCTGTTCCGGTTTAAAATCTTCAAAGAACGTTTTCTCTGTAATTTCACTGCCGCTTATCCCTGCCGTCTTTCGGATGTCTGACATGTTCTCCGTTTTTTGACCTGCAATTATCTCCCCATGCTTTTCCCCATCTTTTCTGTTCTCAGGCTTCTGTCCATCCGCCATGTTCTCTGCCTTCTGCACATTTATTATCGAAGCTTTGTCTGCATGATATCCGGAGGTTTCAAAAACCCTGCCCGCCCGCTTTGTTTCAAAGGGCTCCGGGATTTCTTTCGTCAAAAGCCGCTCTCTTGCAGCAGCTTCCTTTTTTGTTTCCTTTTCCTCTTCTCCCATTCCCGGAATAAAATCCTTATGACTCATGGCATCCTTTACCGATTCCGAAAAGAACTTTGCTATGGTTTCCGGTCCGGTAATGCGTATTTCCATTTTGGTAGGATGGACGTTGACGTCAATCCGCCTTGTATCAATAGTAAAATAAAGCACTGCAAAAGGATATTTATGCTGCATCATATACTGTCTGTAGCCTTCGTCCAGAGCTGCGGAAAGAATCCGACTCTTTACATATCTTCCGTTGACAAAAAAGATTTCAAAGGTTCTGGTGGCTCTGTTTAACACCGGCTTACCCAGATATCCCTTAATGTGAATGCCTTCCATTTCCGCTTCCATGGGAACTAAGTTAGCCGCCGCTTCCTTTCCATAAAGCCGGTAAATAATTTCTCCCACATCTCCGTTTCCCGACGTATAAAATTTGGTCTGTCCGTTGCTTATGAATTTAAAGGAAATATCCGGTTTTGACAGGGCGATTCTCTGCATCAGGTCGCCGATATAGCCTGCCTCCGTCATATTGGTCTTTAAAAACTTCCTTCTGGCAGGGGTATTATAAAATATATTTCTGGCAACTACCGTAGTGCCGTCCGGAGCACCCACGTCCTCCGGCTCCTCCATTTTGCCGCCGTTACATTGAATGCGGGTGCCCACAAAGGCAGAAGGAATCTTTGTAATCAGCTCTACCTGACAGACTGCGCTTATACTGGATAAAGCTTCTCCCCGAAAGCCAAGGCTCTGAATGGTTTCCAAATCCTCTTCTGTCTGTATCTTGCTGGTGGCATGTCTTAAAAATGCCTTTGTAATCTGGCTTTTTTCAATGCCGCAGCCGTTATCCGTCACCCGGATAAGGCTGGTTCCACCATCCTTTATTTCCACCGTGATAATATCTGCTCCGGCATCTATGGAATTTTCCACCAGCTCCTTTACGATACTGGAAGGACGTTCCACCACTTCTCCGGCTGCTATTTTGTCTACGGTTATTTCATCTAATACATGAATGACTGCCATGATTTTCTCCTATATGTTGCTTTTTCCTCTATATGTTTCCGGGTTTTCCCGGGCTTTCCTAAGTCTCTAAGTCTTTTTACAAACCTTACCACCGGTTTTTCACCAGGTTCTGCAGCTTATACAAAGTATTTAAGGCATCCAATGGAGTCAGGTTTGAAATATCCACCTGTGAAAGCTCTTTGATAATGTCCTCATCTTTTACCGTATCAAACAATGTCATCTGCTCCAAATCCACCTGGTCATAGGACTTTACCCTTTTCTTATCCTGCTTTGTATCTATGGAAATTGCCTGTACCTTTTCCGTAATGTCATTGTCGTTTATCTGTTCAGCAATTTCCTTTGCCCGGTCAATGACCACATCCGGCACTCCCGCAAGCTTTGCCACCTGAATGCCATAGCTTTTATCTGCCCCTCCCTTGATAATCCGACGCAAAAATACAATATCGTCCCCTTTTTCCTTTACCGCTATGCAATAATTGTTTACATTGTTCATTTTCCCTTCCAGCTCGGTAAGCTCATGGTAATGGGTGGCAAACAAGGTTTTTGCACCAAGAAGCCGTTTGTTGCTTATATGCTCAATAACCGCCCAGGCAATGGAAAGTCCGTCAAAGGTAGAAGTTCCCCTTCCGATTTCATCCAGTATCAACAGGCTGTTTGCGGTTGCGTTTCTTAAAATATTGGCAACCTCGTTCATTTCCACCATAAAGGTACTCTGTCCGCTTGCCAAATCATCTGAAGCGCCCACTCTTGTAAATATCCGGTCCACTATACCGATATCGGCGCCGGCTGCCGGAACAAAGCTGCCGATCTGGGTCATCAGCACAATCAGGGCGCTTTGACGCATATAGGTGGATTTTCCTGCCATATTGGGACCTGTAATAATAGAAATAAGATGTTTTCCGCTGTCTAAAAAGGTATCGTTGGCAATGAACATATCATTTACTATCATTTTCTCCACTACCGGATGCCTTCCGCCTTTGATATGTATGGTTCCTTTTTCATTCAGCTTGGGCCGCACATAATTATTCCGCTCAGCCACGTAAGCAAGAGAGGTGAACACATCAAGCCTTGCAACCGCCTTTGCTGTTTTCTGTATGCGCTCTACCGCCTCCCCTATCCGGTCCCTGATGCTGCAATACAGCTCATACTCCAGTCCATACAGCTTATCCTCTGCATTTAAGATAGTGTCCTCTAACTCCTTCAGCCTTGGCGTAGTATACCGTTCCGCATTGGCTAATGTCTGCTTCCGGATATAGTCCTCCGGCACCAGATCTTTATAGGAGTTGGTAACTTCAAAATAATAGCCGAATACTTTGTTATATTTTATTTTTAAATTTTTAATGCCGGTTCTTTCCCTGTCTTCATTTTCCAGTTGGGCAAGCCAGGTCTTTCCCTGGGTCTTTGCCTGCCTTAAGCTGTCCACCGTTTCATGAAAGCCCTCTTTAATAATGCCGCCCTCCTTGATGGCAATAGGAGGCTCCTCTATTATGGCGTCCTGTATCAATGTATAAATATCCGACAGGTCGTCTATTCCCTGCTGAATATCAGTTAGCAAAGGCTTACTAAATCCCTCCAGCACTGTTTTAATATGGGGAAGCATTTCCAGAGAATTGCAAAAAGCAATCAAATCCCTTGGATTTGCTGTCTTATAGCTGATTTTCCCAAGCAGCCTCTCCAAATCGTAAATGGGATTCAGGTATTCCCGAAGCTCATCCCGGCAAATCATATTCTCGTTCAGTTCTTCTATGGCGTCCAGCCTTTTTACAATTTCTTCCTTTTCCACAAGAGGCTGCTCCACATAGGTTCTTAACATCCTTGCCCCCATGGCGGTTTTGGTCTTGTCAAGAACCCATAGAAGGGAGCCTCTTTTCTGTTTTTCCCGCAAAGTTTCCACCAGCTCCAGATTTCTTCTGGTGGAACTGTCAAGCAACATGTATTTGCTGGTAATATAAGGATTTAAATGGGTAATATGGTTTAAGGCGCTTTTCTGGGTCTCATACAAATACTGCAGCACCGCCCCTGCACTGATAAGCCCCGCCGGAAAATCATCAATTCCAAGAGCGGTCATGGTATTCACATGAAAATGCTTCATTAACAGCTTCTTACACGTATCGTCGTCAAAATACCATGCTTCCAGATGATATACGGTAATATTCAGTCTCCCCTTTAAATCCTCTACATCTATGCCGCTGACTAAAAAACCGTCGTTGCAGACAATTTCCGTAGGCATGAATTTATTGATTTCGTCTAACAGCTTCTTATTGTCTTCCACTTCCGTCACATAAAAATCCCCGGTGGTGATGTCTATGACGGAAATGCCGATTTTATCGGAAAGATGCACCACGCACATGAGATAATTGTTTTTTGTTTCCTCTAATGCCTGCATATTCAGATTGGTGCCGGGGGTGACGATGCGCACCACATCTCTTTTTACAATTCCTTTTGCAAGCTTTGGGTCTTCTAACTGCTCGCAGATGGCTACCTTATAGCCTTTTGATACAAGCTTATTTAAATAACCATCCACTGCATGATAGGGAATGCCGCACATGGGGGCCCTTTCCTCTAAGCCGCAGTTTTTTCCGGTCAATGTGATTTCCAGTTCCTTAGAAGCAGTCAGGGCATCCTCGAAAAACATTTCATAAAAATCCCCAAGCCTGTAGAAAAGAATGCAGTCCTTATACTGCTCCTTTGTTTCCAGATACTGCTTCATCATTGGTGTTAATTCTGCCACTTATATAATTCTCCTGTTCTTATGGATTTTCCAGCTCTTTTTGCCGGAAACCATTTAATTTGCTTCGTACTTTCACGATTATAGCACTTTTGGAAGAATTTTTCACCATTTGTAATAAAATTATTGAATAAAAAATAACAATTCAGCCCTCAACTTTTCTGACAGGCGCCGGGGCAAAAAGCTTAGAGCTGAATTGTTATATATATTTACCATTTATAGAAATAAATGCAGAAGCTGCCGGATAGAAATCTTATGAGCCTTTACAAAAATAGTAATCTCCGCATACATGTTGCCATGCATGAACCCTATTACATCCTTGTAGAGCGCGAGTATTGCCCATAAGACCTCTATCCGGCAGCTTCTATATTTTCTGTTATACTTTTTACCTGGGAAAATACCAATTTGCTGAAAATCCAAATAGAAATCAAACCATTTCCCCTAAATAATAAAATCCTTTACATTCTTTTAACTTTACAGAAACAATCTTTCCAATAAGGGAAGAATCTCCTTTAAAATGGACCAATGTATTATTGGAAAGTCTTCCTGTTACCAATGTATCATCCTGCTCATTGATTTCTTCCACCAGCGCCTCGGCAGTCTGTCCTGTTAACAGCCGTACTCTTTCTCTGGCTGTTTCCTGTACCACCTTTAGCAGTCTGTCAAAGTTTTCCTTTACTTCCTCTTGCGGAACCTGATTTTCCATTGCTGCCGCAGGAGTTCCGGTTCTTTTGGAATAAATGAAAGTAAAAGCATTGTCATACTGAACACGTTTTACCACGTCAATGGTTTCATCTACGTCTTCTTTGGTTTCCCCGGGAAATCCAACAATAATATCTGTAGTAATAGACAAATCCGGGATTTCCTTTCTTAATTTGCAGGCAAGCTCCAGATAGCTTTCCTTCGTATACACCCGGTTCATGGCTTTCAAAATCCTGGTAGAACCGGATTGAAGGGGGAGATGAAGATGTCGGCATATTTTTTTTGATTCCTTCATGACCTGTATCAACTCATCCGACAAATCCTTTGGATGCGACGTCATAAAGCGGATACGTTTCAATCCGTCAATTTTTTCAATTCCCCTCAGCAACTTTGCAAAAGTCACAGGCTCTTCTAAATTTTTCCCGTAGGAATTTACATTCTGTCCAAGCAGCATGACTTCCACAACGCCTTCTGCCACAAGGCCCTCGATTTCTCTTATGATATCTTTGGGATTTCGGCTTCTCTCCCTACCCCTCACGTAAGGCACAATACAATAGCTGCAAAAATTATTACAGCCAAACATAATGTTAATACCGGATTTAAAAGCATATTTCCGTTCCACCGGCAGATTTTCCACAATTTGTTCCGTGTCCTTCCAGATATCAATAATCATGTCTTCAGTTGTAAGCATTGCCACCAAAAGCTCCGGAAACTTGTATATATTATGGGTACCGAAAATCAAATCGACAAAAGAGTAACTTTTTTTAATCGTTTCTATTACGGATGGCTCTTGCATCATACAGCCGCAAAGAGCTATTTTTTTATGGGGGGTTTTCTTTTTCATACTATTGAGATTGCCGAGTCTTCCGTATACTCTTTGATTGGCATTGTCTCTTACGGTACAGGTATTGTAAACAACAAGATCCGCCATATCTTCTTCTGCTACTTCATAGCCCGCAAGCTCTAAAATACCTGTCAGCTTTTCTGAATCCCTTGCATTCATCTGACACCCGAAGGTAGTAACACAATAGGTAAGTTTCCGTTTCCGCTCTTTCTCAAGCTGTGCTGTAAGCTTCCTTGCCATTGCAATAAAATAGTATTGTCTGTCCGGTTCGCTGTTTGGTGGCTCTACCATTCTTTGAAATTTTTCAAGCTCTATGTTTTGTGACATCTTCTACTCCTTTTCGCACAAAGGAGCCGCCATACAAGTGTATTGTATCACAGCCCCTGTTTCTCTTAAATACCGTTGCATGGTATGAAATGACCGTTCATTGTTTCTTTTTTTATATTATATTCCGTATTCCTTCGCATATCTTCCCGGCCACCACCGGATTATTCATGGTATACAGATGGATTCCATCAATATCATTCACCAGCAAATCAATAATCTGGCTTAAGGCATATGACATTCCTGCATCAAAAAGCGCTTCTTTGTTATCTTCAAACTTATGGATAATTTTTTGAAAACGCACGGGAAAAGAGGCGCCGCACATAGTTACCATCCTCTTTATCTGGGCTGCATTGATTACCGGCATGATTCCCGGAATAACAGGTACATTGATACCGCCAATCCTGCAGTCTTCTACAAAACGATAAAAATAATCATTGTCAAAAAACAGCTGGGAAAGCAATACTTGTGCTCCCGCATCCACCTTTTTCTTTAAATTCCTGATTTCGCTGATTCGGTTTTCCGACTCCGGATGGCATTCCGGATAACAGGCTCCTGCAATGCAAAAATCTCCCCTTTGCTTTAGGTATTCCGTTAAATCGGAAGCATGTTTAAAATCTTCCTTTTCCTGAAGATTGGGATTTTTATCCCCTCTTAGGGCAAGTACGTTCTGGATGCCTTCTTCTGTAAGAATCTTAGAAAATTCGTCTATTTCTGATTTGTCATAACTAAGGCAGGTCAGATGCACTACCGGCTCTACCTGATATTCATATTTTATTTTTTTTGCCAGCTCTATA
Source organism: uncultured Lachnospiraceae bacterium (assembly GCA_947382355.1). Classification (GTDB taxonomy): domain Bacteria; phylum Bacillota; class Clostridia; order Lachnospirales; family Lachnospiraceae; genus RGIG3040. Next base: position 76,912 of record CANCYR010000004.1, on the reverse strand, counting down.
GTGCGGTTGCAATTTGAACTGCCTCCGGCACCAAATGTCACGCTTATAAAATCAGGCTTCAATTCACATAAAACCTCCAGGGTGGCATCAATATTTTTCAACTCGCTGTCCTTTTTTGGGGGAAAAATCTCAAATGACAGGCTTCTCTTGTTTTTGCTGTATATTTCTGAAATTTTCATTTACATATACCCTTTCTTCAGCTGCCTTTATTTTTGTCTATGGCCGCACCTGCCCGGTTCCCCGGATGGCATATTTGTAAGAAGTCAGCTCTTTTAACCCCATAGGTCCTCTTGCATGAAGCATCTGGGTGCTGATACCGATTTCTGCTCCAAAGCCGAATTCAAAGCCATCGGTATAGCGGGTAGAAGCATTTACATATACACAGGCCGCATCCACGCCCTGTAAAAATGTTTCTGCATTTTCTTTATTTTCCGTAATAATGGCTTCTGAATGCTTCGTATTGTATTTGTTAATATGGGCAATTGCTTCCTCCACATTGTTAACGATTTTGCAGGAAAGAATATAGTCTAAATATTCCTTTCCATAATCCTCTTCTGTTGCCCTGCTGCAGTCTGTAAGAATGGTCAGAGTTTCTGCATCTCCTCTGATTTCCACATCGGATTCCGATAAGGCTTCCTTTGCCATGGGCAGAAAGCGCTCTGCCACATTTTTATGTACCACTAAGGATTCGCAGGCATTGCAGACCCCAATCCGCTGTGTTTTGGCATTTTTTAAGATTGCAGCTGCCATGGCAAGGTCTGCGGACTCATCCACATAAATGTGACAGTTTCCCGTTCCTGTTTCAATTACCGGAATGGTACTGTTTTCCGTAACAGCACGAATCAGCCCTGCGCTTCCTCTCGGTATGAGCACGTCCACATATTCTTTTAAACCCATAAACGCCTTTGTTATCTCTCTGTCAGTAGTTCCTATCAGTTGAAGGGCAGCTTCTGTAACTCCAGCTTCTTCTAAGCCTTCTCGAAGGGCTGTTGCAATGGCCATATTGGAATGGATGGCATCGGAACCGCCTTTTAAGATCACAGCATTTCCTGTCTTAAAGCACAGGCCGAAGGCATCTGCCGTCACATTGGGCCTGGATTCGTAAATAATGCCGATGACTCCAAGGGGAACTCTTCGCTTTTCAATATCCAGTCCGTTAGGTCTTTGAAACCGCTCCATAACCTCTCCAATAGGGTCCGGAAGCTCTATAATCTGCAGAATTCCTTCTGCCATTGCCTGAATCCGGTCTTCATTTAATTTAAGCCTGTCCAACAGCCCCGGATGCATTCCCTTTTCTTTTCCTTTCTGAATGTCCACTGCATTTGCTCTTAAAATGTCCTCCTTTTTTTCCAGAAGCTTATCTGCTGAAAGCTTCAAAGCTTTATTTTTCTCCTCCGTGGTAAGAAGCTGAAGCTCATATTTTGCCATAACTGCATTTTGTCCCATTTTTTCTAAATTTATCATAGTATCTCCTTTCTATCTGATTTTTTCAACATTGCGAAATATCCTGCAGGATGGAATCGTGGCCGCAGTGCATAACCTTTCTTACAGGCAGTCAATGACTTCCTGTTCCGTAATAATCAGCGCCACCTGCTTATCGTGCTCCTCAAAAGGAATTTCCTCTTTTACCTGCATTTCATATGCCAGTGCAGCCCTTGTTCCTAAAAAGTCCCCTGTTTTTTCTAAAAAGCGGTCATAAAAGCCCTTTCCATATCCAATTCTATGTCCCTGCCTGTCAAAAACAGCTCCCGGCATCAAAAGCAGGGGAATTTTATCCGAGGGCCTCCATTGTCTTTCGGGAGTATTTTCCGGCTCGAAGATTCCCTTATAGCCTTCTTTCAAATCCTTTATGGAAAAAATCTGGAAAAACTCCATTTCCCCTTGAGACAGCACCTTTGGACAATATACTTTTTTTCCGAGCAAAAAAGCATATTCTATAATTCCTCTGGTATTTACCTCACTTTTATAATTTACATAAGCAAGTATTTCCTCTGCCTGTAAAAAATCATGGCTGGCTACCGTCTTTTCCATAATGGCATGGCTAAGGTCTAGCTGTTCTTTTGCGGACATTTCGTCTCTTTTTTTCAATATGTTCTGTCTGAGGCTTCGCTTTTCTTCAAACATATAGGAACACCTGCTTTCTCTCTTTTTTAATGCAGATTCTTTTTTCCGTATTTTTCCCCTAAGTCGGTAATGGTTCCATCTGCATTCTGGATGGAAATATTGTTTAACTGTCCTCTTAAATTCGCCCGTACACTGGAAATGTATTCTTCCCTTAAAAGCGCCTGTTCCTTTTTTTCTTCTTCTGTGAGCCCTTCGGCTTTTGATTTCCTGTAGAGTTCATTGATGCGATTGATTTTTTCCTGATTCATTTGATTCCTTTCTGTTATTAATGAAGCTTTTCCACAAAATTCTGCAAGTCGAAATCTTCATTTTTATTTGCCTTAAATATGGTTCCCACATTTTTTCCGTCTATGATTCTATGTATAATGCTGATATCCTCACTATTGGCAATTACCATATCCGCACCGGAACAGGTGGCAATCTGGGCTGCGGTCATTTTGGTATTCATGCCTCCGGTTCCTACATTGCTTCCGGTAGATGCCTTCCCCATCTGAATATATTCTTCTGTCAGTTCTTCCACCTCTTCTATGAATGTGGCATTTGGATTTTTCCTTGGGTCATCGGTATAAAGCCCGTCAATATCTGAAAGCAGAAGAAGCAAATCTGCATCCACCAAAGCTGTGATAATGGCAGACAAGGTATCATTGTCTCCTATGAGCACGTCATTGTCATCTACCTGAATCTCATAGGTGGCAATGGTATCATTTTCATTTACCACAGGAATAACTCCCAGCTTCAAAAGCTCGGAAAAGGTGTTGTGGGCATTATAGCGGTTCAGATTATCCAAAATGGTATTTTTGGTTAATAAAATCTGCGCCATGGTCTGGTTATATTCTGCAAACAGCTTTTGATAAACCATCATAAGCTTTGCCTGCCCGATTGCCGCACATGCCTGTTTGACTGCCAAAGGCCTGTGTCCGGTAGTATCTGCTAACCGTATTGCCCTCTTCCCCACTGCAATGGCGCCTGATGATACTAAAATAACATCTTTTCCCTGATTGCGCAAATTGGAAATCTCCCTTACCAGCACTTCAAGCTTTACATAGTCAAGACCGCCGGTTTCCTTATGGGTTAATGAGGAAGAGCCTATTTTTATTACAATTCTTTTTTTATCCTTTAATGTTTCTCTGATATTCACAATGAGTCCTCCTTACTGCCGCCTTACATGGTTATGCAGTATTTTAAAATGGCGCATATGTGCGTACAATGGCTTCTGCCGTCTTTAAGCCGTCAATGGCTGCGGAAGTGATTCCCCCTGCATAGCCGGCACCTTCTCCGCATGGATAGATTCCCTTTATGCCGGACTCCAGATTTTCATCCCGCAAAATGCGAATAGGCGAAGAAGTCCTTGCTTCTATCCCCGAAACGGGGACATCCTCTTTTGAAAAACCCGGAATCTTTTTTTGAAAGGCTTCCATTCCTTCTATAAAAGCCTGATTCAGCTCTTCCGGCAAAATATCCCTTACATTGGCAAAGGAATACTCCCCCTTTATCTGGGGCTTGATGCTTCCTAACCGCTCTGTTATCCTGCCGGATTTAAAATCACCGTAAAGCTGTATTGGAACCTTTCCGCCTCCCAGCTCATAAGCCTTTTTTTCCAGCATTCCTTGAAATTTTACTCCTCCAAGAGGTGTACTGTCCGGAAAATCAGCCGGAGTCACCGACACGATAACGGCGCTGTTGGCATTTTTCCCGTTCCGGCTGCTGTAGCTCATGCCGTTTACTGTTAATCCGCCTTCTTCCGAGGAAGCATTTATCACATAGCCTCCCGGACACATGCAAAAAGAATAAACTCCCCTGTTTCCGGAGGTTTTTGCGGTCAGCTTATAATCAGCAGCTTTTATGCTGCTTCCTTCCAGATTTTCAATTGCTAACTGGTTTAAATTTATCATCGACTGGGGATGCTCCACACGAAAGCCCACTGCAAAGGACTTGGCTTCCATTGGCACATGACTGTCATAAAGCATGGTAAACGTATCTCTGGAACTATGTCCGATTGCAAGCACCAGTTGTCCGCATGGCAGGACTTCTTCCCGGGAAGAGGATTCATTTAAGTTTCTTACCCGTATTCCCTTCAACTGTTCCCCTTCCAGAATAAGCCCTTCCAGTCTTGTAGAAAACCGTATCTGGCCTCCATAGGACAAAATGGCCATCCGAAGGTTTTTCACAACCTCCCGCAAAACGTCAGTTCCCACATGGGGCTTCTGCTTATACAAAATTTCCGGGCTGGCTCCCATTTCCACAAAAACCTTTAAGATTTCATGACTTCTACGGGCCTTATCCTTAATAGAGGTATTTAATTTTCCGTCTGAAAAGGTTCCGGCTCCCCCTTCTCCAAACTGCACATTGGAATATGGGTTCAATATTCCATCTTTCCAAAAAACTTCTACTGTCCTTGTGCGTATTTCCACCGGCTCTCCCTGTTCGATGAGAAGCGGCTTATAGCCTGCCTTTGCCAGATAGTAGCCGCAAAACAGTCCTGCAGGACCTGTTCCCACAATCACAGGTGGGTTTTTAAGCCTCCGGGTTCCGGCTTTTGGAAACTGATATGTCTCATTGGAAATTCTTACAATGTCTATATGCTTCTTCCTTCTGCAAAATTCTAACAGAGCCTCCTCATTTTCCACCTGAATGTCCACGATCAGATTGTAAAACAAATCCGGCTTCTTTCTGGCATCTAAAGATTCCCTGACTATATTCACCTCAAGCAATTGCACCGGTTTTAAAAACAGCATTTTATTCAGTTTCTTTTTTATCCCTTCCTCCGTATAATGAAAAGGGACCTTTAACTGGTTTATTCGAAGCATTTTTCTTTTTCCTTTAAAAACGTTTTACTGTTCCAGGGCAGCGCTGACTGCCGCCACATAAGCAGAAGTCCATGCCCATTGCAGATTATAGCCTCCGCACCTGCCGTCAATGTCTATGATTTCTCCTGCAAAATACAGACCCTTATGTATTTTAGACTCCAATTGCTTTGTTAATTCCTTTGTATCTACCCCGCCCTGACAGATTTGTCCCTGTTCAAAGGATTGATATCCCTTTAGGGGAATTTTCCAGTTTTTCATAAGCCGGCATATGCTTTTCAATTGTTTTTCCGAAATCCCGGCTGCCTTTGACTGGACCGGAATGCCGCCTTCCTTTAAAATCATAAGATTCAGCTTTTTATTTAACAGTCCAAGAAGCAAATCCTCAGAATTTCCAGTGCTTAAAAGCCTCTGTTTCTTTTTGTATAAATATTCATATAAAGCCTCTGCTTCCATTTCCGGCAAAAAATCACACAAAACAAAGACCCTTTTCTTTTCCCATAAGGCTTTTACCGCAAACCTGCTGAATTGAAATACCGGAATGCCGGAAATACCATAATCCGTAAACTGTACCTCACCGTACTCTTCCGCTAAAAGCTTTTCTTCTATGTACAGGTGCAGCCTGCAGTCTGAACGGACTCCTGCAATCATTTTAAAATAATTCCCTTCCGCCTTTAGCTGTACCAATGCGGGAAGCGGTTCTACAATCGAATGTCCGAGCTTTTCAGCCAGCTTATAGCCGGAGCCATCGGAGCCGGTTTTCGGCGCCGCCCTGCTTCCGCATGACAAAATCACACAGTCAGCCGTATAATCCCCCTTGCTTGTTTTCAGAAGAAAGCCTTTTTTTATATAATCCCCTTTCGTCCTTCTTTCAGAGTTCGTTGAAAAAACAGGCAGGATTTCTTTAACCCTGACTTCTGTCAGAACCTTTGTCTGAAGCCTTTCAAGCTCCGCCCTTAACAGGTCTGACACCGTGGATGCCTGATTGCTGTAAGGGTAGACCATGCCGTTTCTCTCTTTCCACACAAGTCCCATTTCTTCAAACAGCCCAAGGGTCTGTTTTTGTGTGAACTGCTCGAAAACAGGCGTCACAAAAGACGGGTGATTTCCACGATAATCACCCCGCCCTATGGTTAAATTTGTTAAGTTGCATTTTCCGTTTCCTGTAGCTAACAGTTTTTTCCCAATCCGGCTTGTATGCTCTAATAAAAGCACATCAGCTCCGGCTCTCTTTGCACAAATAGCTCCAAACATCCCGGATGCTCCGCCGCCTATAATTATAATCTTTTTCATAAGCAATATCATATCACTAACTGGAATAAGACTCAAGAAAATTATAAAGTTCTTCTTCCGATTCAATATATTTTTTATTAAGAATATCCTGCTGGATATTCTCCGGCAAATCCGATAGTAAAATATCCGTATATAAATACACCGTTTTTAAATCGCTATAATATACATTAATATACTCATTTTCAACTAATAAATAAAAATTTTCATTTTCTAAATCTGTATAATAGTTTTTAGTCACTACCAGGCGGTTTGGCGAAAAAGATTTCAGTTCCATGCTGGCAAATCCCTTTTCTAAGTCAGACAAAGAAGGGGCATCAGAATAAGCAGCTAAAATATCTTCTAATTCTTCCCTTGTTTTTCCAATATACTGGTCAGGAATCGTCTCTTCCTTTTTTGCCACCTCGTCCGTTCCATGGTCATAGCTCTCTACCACATAAACCGTATCTGCAGTGGTTGTGGCTTTCTGGCTGGAAACCGGAATTTCCTGTTTTGATACGTCTTTTTTTGTTTGGACATCAGCTTCTGCCTTTTCAGGTAAATCAGTCTCCGCCTCTTCCACCATAGTAATGTTCTGGATAATGGGCGCCTGCTCTTCTTTTACGGGTTCATGATAGAAAAGGCTTTTTCCATAATTATACACTGCAAAAAGCAGAAAACCTGCATTTAAAAATAAGCTGATTCTATATAAATGTTTCATAAGGCCACTCCTTTTTATATAGTATCAGCTTATTTTTTTATTTTATTCCTGATATTTCTTTAAAAATAACAGATTTCCAGCAAAAATAACAAGTGGAAAAACAATATGTGCAATAACCACACTATAAATTCCAAGCTCTGTGACTTCCAAAAGAATTTTCAGCAAAATCGCCTGTATGATAATTCCTGCCAGAATGGAAATACAGGAAAACCAGATTTTGCCATGTCCCTGCAATGCCGCAATGGTCAAAAGCGCAATGCCGTAAAACACAATGGCAATGCTGCCCATGCGCAGCATCTTTGTTGCCATGAGCGAATCCCCTTTATATAAAAGCTCTACAAGAGGGCCTGCTAAAATCATAAGCAGCAATGCGGCAACGCCGGAAACCACCAGTATTTCTTTCAATCCATCTACAAAAAGCCTTCTGGCATGATGATAATTGTCTCTTACTATCAGCCGGCTGTAAATATTCAAGAAATTTCCTGCCATTACAGTAAGAATTGCAATGGGTATTCCGGTAAGAATATGATATTTGCCATAATAGATACCGAATTCCGTTGCCAGAACCGCCTGCTCTTTTGCTGCCAGCCCGTGATTGTATATAATCTGGTTCAAAAGCACATTACAATGGAGCAAAAGGCTGTTTGCCAGAAACGGAAGCATTGTTATCCCCAAAAGGGAAAAAAGCTGGGGAAAGCTTTCCTGATTTTTCGTAGTATCTCTTAACATTTGTTTTTTAAAGGTTCCTCTGTTATATGCACAATAAAGCAGGAAAAGAAAAGCAAGGGCAAACAACTCTCCCGATGCGATTCCAAGGCATATGCCGGCAGCCCCAAAAGCCGGACCATAAGAAGGTTCGTTTAATACAACTGCCGCTTTCTCTCCATAAGAAAATACCATATAACCTACAGCAAGGCACATAACGAACTGGATGACCGTTGCTAAAAGCCTGGAAGCACTGGTAGGCATCATAGTGCCCATTCCCTGAAAGTATCCCCGAAAAACGCTTGCCAGCAAAGAAAGAAGAAGGGCAGGTGCAAGACATTGCAGTGCAAGCCCGCTTAACGGCAGAGATAAAATATGACCTGCAATACCGTTATGAAAAAGTAACAGAATGCCGCCTGATACAATGCCTGTAATGAGACACAGCAGAAGCCCCGCTTTAAAAAGCTGATTTGCATTTTTATACTGGCCTCTGTTTACCCGCACCCCAATAAGTTTGCCCAGAGCATCCGGCAGGCTATAGGCTGTAAGGAACAAAAGAACCAAATAAAGCTCATAAGCTCCGCAGTAATAGCCGTTTCCTTCATCACCAATCATGTTGGTAACGGGAATCTGCCTGATGAATGCAAGTAATGCAATCCCAATGGAAAATGCTGAAATCAAACCTCCCTGTGTAATTAATGTTCCGTTCCTTCTTCTTTTTTCTCCCATACTTTTTTCCCTTATCTTAATGGAATGTTACATTGTTGTTCATCTGCCCGTTAATCCGGTCTTCCACTACGCAGACCATTGTCTTTCCTTGATTTAATGTAATCTCATTTTCAAGCCCCAGGTCATAATAGCGGATTACGCCATCGTCCTGATCCCCTTCCCTCATCCAATGGGCTTCCGTACAGGTGCCGTTGGTAAAAATCAAGGCATATCCCTCACTGTGGCAGTCAAAGGCAAGATAGCCTTTTTCGTCTCTTTTTTCCCAATCCGCATATTGGATAATCACATTGGTGAATGCAAGCTGCTCACCTGTCATTTCATCGATATGCTTATCTTCATACTGAAAGCGATAATACAATTTATCCATTTCATTATATTCAAACCATGGTTTATTCACATAGTAGCCCGGCGAAATATAAGAAGCCCTGCTTTCCTGTCCGTCAGCTCCAAAATAGGATATAGTCCCGCCATCCTCTGCAAATTTGAATTTGCCGCCGTAAGTATTCCGGTAATCGGTCCGATACTTCAGCTTCTTAATGCCTTCTTTGATTCCCTTTGCACTGGCATAGGCATTGTGGGGAGAAGGCCTGTCGTCGGTGCGGTAAAATACAGTGCTTCCAATGGAACCAAGCCCAGACAGATTATCCGCATAGTCCCTTTCCAGATATTCCACAGCATAGGAGGACTGTCCGTAATGGGCATAAACTGCGTCAAATTCCAGCGCCCAGAACAGAAAATATTCCCTGCAGCTTCTGACAGAGCCTATTTTTTCCAAATCGTCATAGTCTTCAAAAATACCCATCAAACGGGTAATTTCTCCCTCCACAGGAGCTTCAAATACCACATCCGCCTTACTGACGCCGCTCATGGGATTGGCTGCTTCTATGTTGCTCAACATAACTGCCACCGGGCGCCTTTCGCCTATGGAGGCATCTACCCATTTTCCGGTTAAAAAACTCCGCACCTGCCCGTCGGCATTATATTCCCTTTCATATATCTTATCTTCGCCATCCTCTTTAGCTTCTGTCTCCTGGCCATCCGCCTCTTTTTCCACATCTGCTTTTTTTCCGCAGCCAAAAAGGGACACGGTTACTGCCAGCGCAACAGCTAACATTGCTATTTTTCTTTTCATGTGACTCCTTCGCCTATGTATCAGTTTCTGGTGATACCAAGCTTATCTAAGATTTTTTCCTGTTTCTCCATCATGATTTTTTCTTCTGCTTCTTCCATATGGTCATACCCTAGTAAGTGTAACATACTATGGGCCATAAGAAAAGACAATTCTCTAAGTTCGCTGTGTCCATATTCTTGCGCCTGAGAAGAAATGCGCTCCCTGCAAAGAATAATATCCCCCAGATAAATCTCTCCGGTATCCGGGTCCCCATATGCCATTTCATTTTTCTCCACAAGGGAAAAATCCCCCGGATGCTCATAATCCACGTTAGGGAAAGACAATACGTCCGTTTCCTTATCTATGTTCCGGTACTGTCTGTTATATTCCCGGATTCCTTCCATATCTGTAAGAAGCACATTTACCTGAACCTCATAAGGACATTTCTCCCATTCCAGAACTCCTGCTATTACCTGCCCCACAACCTCATCCAGCACAAAAGGAAAAAGGGCATCCACTTCATTTTCAACGCAAAAAGTCATAATACAGCTTTTCCTCCACAAGTAATTTTCTCATAACGGTCAATTCCTTCATAGTTATATTGCACATATAAAGCAGATTTCCATCCAGCTTCTTTTGAAATACAATATCCACCACCTGTCTGTAATCAAGGACAGCCTTTTTATCCTTTTCCAGAAGATACGAAATAGAAGAAACGACTCCGTCCACCAACAGCACGATGGCGGTTTCTTTTTTGGTGATGATTTTGTTTTTATCCCCGTATTCTTCTAACAGCTCCACCAGTTCAGGAGGAAATTTGTATTTACGGGCAAGCTCAAGAGTCTTGTCCAAAGTATCTCCTTTTCCTTCCGAACGCCCTATTTTATGATAATAGCCTCCGGCCTTTGCCAGATAATGGTCCGCTCCAATCTTCCTTGCTATTTTATCGCAGAAATAGGCTGTATGAATGGCATGGAAATAGGCCTTTGTGGACTCTTCTTTTAACTTTACCAGAAGTACAAAATCCGGGTCGTTGATTTCCTGATACCGGTCCCTGTATTTATGCACCACTGATGTGCTGTAACTGCGCAGAAAAAGAAGAAGGGTAAGAAAGCTGATGAACACATTTATCATAGGAAGCACAAATGTATCTAATGTCATCTTCTGCCCCTCAAATAAGATGAGAAATGCGGTTTCCCCTACAAACAACAAAACAAGGGACGCAAACAGCGCTCCGTTCACCAGATATTCATGGTCTAAATTCTGAAACAGGGCAATGCCTGACATTCCCACAAAGGCGCACATAAAAAAACCATGTGAGCTCATATCCGTAAAAAATTCCATCATGAACAAAAAGGTAAGATAAGAGAGACTTCCTGTAATGGTATTGCTGGTAAGGGATAGAAACACCGCCAGAACAAGAACCGGAAGCACCTTTAAGGGAAAGAAAAAAGCACATACCGAAAAAACAAGCCCCAGCAGATAGCTGAAAAAGAACCTGCTTAAATGTTCATAATTATTAAAGAATAAGGTCTTCTTTTCCCCCGATACCATCAGGGACAGCACGATCAAAAGGCTGCAGACGATTACCACTACCATGTTGCGGATGATTTCATCCATTGGCTTTTCCAGCAGATAGCAGCCTCCAAAGGAAACGGCAGGACCAAGAAGTATAATTGCTGTATATATGAGAAAATTTTTAAGTCCGCTTTGCTTTTGCTCTTCCACGATTGGCTCCTCTGTCCTTTTCTTTTTGTCTGTTTTCGTAGCTCTCATATGCCTTTACGATTTTTTGTACAAGGGGATGTCTTACCACATCCTTGCTGGACAACCGGCAGAATCCGATATCCTCCACTTTATTTAATACCTTAATGGCAACATCCAGCCCAGAGCTTGTCCCCTTTGGCAAATCCTTCTGGGAGGTGTCTCCGGTAACCACCACTTTGGAACCGAAACCTATACGGGTTAAAAACATCTTCATCTGGGATTCGGTTGTATTTTGCGCCTCGTCCAGTATGATATAGGCATTGTCTAAAGTCCTTCCGCGCATATAGGCAAGGGGAGCCACCTCGATAAGTCCCTTTTCCATATTTTTGTTGAAGCTTTCCGCACCCATAATCTGGTACAGGGCATCATATAAGGGCCTTAAATAAGGGTCAATCTTGCTTTGCAAATCTCCCGGCAGAAAGCCCAGCTTTTCTCCCGCTTCAATGGCAGGCCTGGTAAGGATAATCCTGCCTACCTCATCATTTTTAAAGGCAGTGATTGCCATTGCCATGGCAAGATAAGTCTTCCCTGTACCTGCCGGCCCCAGACCGAATACAATCATCTTTTCCTTCATGGCGTCCACGTACTGCTTCTGTCCTAAAGTCTTTGGCTTGATGGGCTTGCCGTTAATGCTGTGGCAGATAACCTCTGAGTCCATTTGGAGCAGTCCGTCTTCTTTATTTTCCAGACTCATTTCAATGGCATAATTTACATTTTGTTCTTCTATCATAGTTCCTCGCATGGACATTTGTAAAAATTCCTCCAGTAGCTTATATGCCTTTTCCACGTTTTCTTTTTCGCCCCGGATGCGCACGGCTCCGTCCCTGTCCACAATGGTAACGGAAAAATCCCGTTCCATTTTCTTAAGGAACAAATCCTGCTGTCCGAAAATATTCTGCATATGCTCCATGGTAAGCTCCAGCGCTTTTGAATATTCACTCATGTATTTTTTCTCATTTCCTTCCTATTGCTCTGCTTCTTCAGAGACAGGGGGAATTTCCTGCTTTTCCACAGGCGCTTTTTTAACTGCCTTTTCGATTACCTGCAAAGTGCCCATCATGCGCATTTCCTTTTTTCCCTGTTCTATTTTAACATTTTTTTCTATTATTTGAACCCCTTTTTCTTCCAAAGTTTGACAAAATTTATTTAAGTTTTCCTTAAGTATTTCCTGACTCATTTGTCTGGAATAGGTTTTTTCGTATAATTCATATGCCTTATACTGGTTGGTTCCATAATAAATGGGCAGATAGAAATCATCCATAAGTTTCACCTGATTGGAGGTTTTATATACTGTATAAGAGCCATTTTCCGGTTTTCCGAACAATTGCAGCGTCATGTGGAACAAGGATAAATAATAGGTATTTTTCTCTTCTCCCGTATAATGCTTTTCTTCGTAAGCATAGGCTATCTTGTCGGAATACGGATAGCTGTGGGAAATGTAAACATCCCCGTCCGCTCCCACATAATGATAATTTTTGGCAAGCCCGTCGTCACCCATAATAGGAATGGTGCCGGAAATGAGAATATCGCCGGCTTTCACTTCACTTCCCTTTGTCACAAGGGGCACGCCCTGTCTGGTAACGATGCTTTCCACCACTCCGTCTGTCTTTGCCACATAATCCCATGCTTCCTCTTGAAATTCTTCTTTCAGATTTTCCCTGTCGTAATCGATATAGGCAGAGTTTTCTTTTACTGATACTACCAGCTTGGTCCCTTCAATTCTCGCTGATGTCCATGTAATAAAATTATACTCGTTCCGGAGAGCCTTTTCAAAGCTGTCAATGTCCACATCCTTTCTGAGCATTCCCTGCTCAATATGATTTTTTACAAGGAAATCGGAAAACATGTCTTCTGTCAGCATCTGATTGCCGTTTAATTCAATTGCCCATACAAATCTGGATAATATGACAAGGGAAACCATACACGCCAAAAGCCCCAGAAGAAACACCTTTCTTTTCTTCCATTTTGCCCATACAAAAGGAAACCCTGCCCTTTTTTTCACCTGAACCCTTGTTCCTGTCTTTTTTACAATAGGCTTCAGCCGGTAAAAACCGGAAAGGCTGATATACATTTCATAATAATCTTTTCCGGGAGTGATGTTCCAGAGCATGATTCCGTGATTGCTGCATAAATTCATGAACCGTTCCGTGGAAAAACCGGACACCCGTATCCATAAATAGCCTTTTAGGAAACGAAAAAAAGAAAGCATACTTCCTCCTTAATCAAAAAAACTGATCTGTCTGATTTTTCCTGAAATCTTCATTTCCTCATTGGTATAATAATCTACGGATAAATTGCAGCCTGTAAAATTCATGCGGCAGTTTTTCGTCTGCACGATAACGGAGCAAGGATTGCATTCGATTATCCCCTTATAATTTTCAATAAATGCCTCCTCACAGCCGGTAATGGACAGCATGGAAACGCCCATGACCAAATCCTTTGGCAGCTTTAAGGAATCCACCATTTGTTCTTTTGCAGTTTTTATTACGCGGTTTTTATTTTTATTCATACTGTATTGTATGAAGGGCATGCTGCCTTTATGCCCCCACCACGCCCTTTATCATCAGGGGCTTTTCCACTTTATGTACCGAAAAGGAATATGCCTTTAAGAACCGTTCCTTTGCCGCCAGCATTTTTGCCTTGTCATTGCCGTACATGGTGGCAAGGCTTTCTCCTTTTTTTACCGGGTCGCCGGTTTTTTTGTGGAGAACAAGCCCAACAGATAAATCAATGGAGCTTTCCTTCGTTTCCCTTCCGCCGCCTAACATAAGGGAGCACATACCGATTTCATCACAGATAATCCGGGACACATAGCCTTCCTCCACGGAAAAAATTTCCTCCTTGTATTTCGCCTTTTTAAAACGGGAGGTATCATATACCCATTCCCGGCTGCCTCCCTGGGCTTCAATGAATTCCGCCATTTTTTCCAAAGCCCTTCCGCCGGAAATTGCCTCTTTTAACATTTCTTCCGCTTCTTTCAGAGTTTCCGCCTTTCCTCCCTTTACAATCATATGGGAGCCAAGGGTAAGGCAAAGGGTAAGAAAATCTTTTGGACCATTTCCCTTTAAGGTTTCAATTGCCTCTATGACCTCCAGCGAATTACCCACCGCATAGCCTAAGGGCTCATCCATATTCGTAATGATTCCAACGGTTTTCCTTCCGGCGCCATTTCCGATTGCAACCATTTCTTCCGCCAGGGCAAATGCATCCGCCTCTTTTTTCATAAATGCCCCGCTTCCGGTTTTCACGTCCAAAACAATGGCATCCGCCCCTGCAGCCAGCTTTTTGCTCATAATGGAGCTGGCAATCAAAGACATGTTATCCACTGTTGCCGTCACATCCCTTAAAGCATAAAGCAGCTTATCCGCCGGCGCCAATGAAGCCGTCTGCCCCATAATGGCAATCCCGATCCGGTTCACCTGCTCCTTGAACTGCTCTGTGTCCATGGCAGTGCAGAACCCTTCAAAGCTCTCCAGCTTATCAATGGTTCCTCCCGTATGCCCAAGCCCCCTGCCGCTCATCTTTGCCACCGGAATCCCGCATGAAGCCACCATAGGCGCCAGCGCCAGAGAGGTTTTATCCCCCACTCCCCCGGTACTGTGCTTATCCACTTTTATCCCATGAATCCCGGACAAATCCAGCAGTTCCCCGCTATGAGCCATCTCCATAGTAAGGGCAAGGGTTTCCTCCTTATTCATCCCCCGGAAATAAACCGCCATCATCATGGCGGACATCTGATAATCCGGAATCTCCCCCGCCACATATCCCTTCACCATAAAGCGAATCTCATCTCCCGAAAGCGCTCCCCCGTTCCTTTTCTTTAAAATCAAGTCATACATCCTCATAGCTTCCCGTTATCCTCCTTCCCTGACACAAATCCCCCTACATAAAACCAGAAATAATTACATCTATAGCTCACACTTTTTTAAAATATATGTCTCTTTATCCTGAAATATCCGCCATACAAATCAAGAATCTCCAAACTGCTGAAGCTGTTAATAAAAAAGTAACATCCACTTTCGCTGTATAAATAACATTTGGCAGGATACTTGGATGTGCTTGTCTTCTGAAGGACCTTGGCGTACACGTCGGCACTTAGCTTGTGTTCTTTACAAGCTTAGTACCGCTACGTGTTAAGCAGAGCGAAAGCGTGTCCATCAGAAGACAAGCACATCCAAGTATCCCTCACACCCTGACTTATTACTTCAAAATAACCATATTACTATTCTTCTTATCATCCACCGTAATCTTCAAAAACGAAACACTCTTAATAAACTTCTTAAACTGCGAAAACCCATACTTTTTCACATTGAAAGTCGGGTCAGCTTCTTTCAGCTTCTGTCCCAGCGTACCTAAATCAATCCCGTTTGCCCCCGCCTGTTTCACGATTTCCTCAAGAAGTTTTAAGGTCTCCTCTTCATCTTTATTTGCCAGGGAAATCAAAATGCTCTTATCGGTTTTATAAAGCTTAATGGATTTGAGACCTTCGCAGAAGGTGGAAAATTTAGTATACCCGTAGTTACGCACATCAAAATCCGGATACATTTTTACAAGCCTGCTTCCCACCTCGCCAATATCGGTTTTGGTTTTTCCGTCTATGCTTTCTTTTTCGTCTAAAATGGTCAAAATCGCATTTTCTATTTCTCCCACTTTCCTTGTATGCTTCTTTTCCTTCTTGCTGTTGTCTTCCAGCTCGTCTTCGCCGCTTATATTTCCAAGGTAGGTAAATTTGTCACAGGCAGAAATAAAAGCCTCCGGCGTCTTGCTTTCTCCCATGCCAACTACCATTTTCCCGGCCTCTCTCAGCCTTGCCGCCAGCCTTGTAAAGTCGCTATCGCTTGTTACCAGACAAAAGCCCTCCACCGTATTGGAATATAAAATATCCATGGCATCGATAATCATAAAGGAATCGGTGGCATTTTTTCCTTTTGTATAGGCAAACTGCTGCATGGGCTGGATGGAATGCTTTAATAATACATCCTTCCATGAGCTTGTCTCTGTTTTCGTCCAGTCCCCGTAAATTCTTTTATTGGTGACTACTCCGTATTTTGTTAATTCATCCAGAATATTTTTCACATACTTTGCTGAAATGTTATCCGAATCAATCAGCAGGGCAAATCTTTTTTCTTCCATTCTTTTCTCCTTTTTCTTTTCTGTTTTTTCTTTTCTGTTTTTGACAGATAATTGCGAAATATATCTTTTTTATATAGCTTTCATACAGCTTTTTGCTTCCTTCAGCCGCTCCTGAAACTGCACATAAAAATCCTCATTTTTATCATAGGGCTTTCTGTAAAACTGATTCAGTATATAAAGATTCATGGATTTTATGGCATCCTCCCTTTCCAGACCGGCAATAAGCTGTTCGGTATCATTTAAAAAGAAATGCCATTCCGCCACAAAGCCTTCATATGCTTTGATATCGGGGGTGTCCACCCACTTTCGCACTTTAATCTTGACTCTGTTCTGATTTTTGCATTCGTGAATCTGCAGGAAATATCGGAATGAGTTGTTTTCATAGTATCTTCCCAAAGGAAAAATCCGGCAGATGCCGGGACGAAAGGAATGAATGCTGCATCTGCCTTCCTGATTTAAAAATACACAGCTTTCTGTTTCGTCTGTCATCTTTAAATTAGGAAGTACAATGCCATCCACTACATTTAATTCAATCTTCCCCGGTTCTTCCGCCAACAGCTGATCAAAAGTCAGTCCCAGATTCCATGTGAGCCTGTGGATATCCAAAGGGTCTAAAATAATAGAGCTTCCCATGCCCTTACAGCAGGAAGAACAGCCCTTGCAATCACTGCAGCCTGCTTTTACCATATCATTTAATCCATAAAGTCTTCCATCGGATATTTCTTTTAAGTCAATATTTCGTTTCATGTGTTTTCTCCCGTTGCAGAATCCCTTGAATTGCTATTCTTGAATATTGTAACATGCCGGAAAAAAAAATGCCACACAATTGCGTATAAACAATTGTGTGGCAGTTGCCGTTCAGTCCTCCGTTTTTTCATTCAGGAATCGGAAGCGGCTGCAGGCAGAAAATGTTTCTGCGTCGCCACGCTCCCGCTCTGATAAAAACGCAGCAGTACTAAGCTCGAAAGAACCTCGCTAAGTGCTGGCGTTTTTATAAGGGCTCCTTCAGAAATCATTTTCTGCCTGCAGCCGCTCCCGATTCCCGGATGGAAAAACGGAGGACTGAACGGTTACATGAGGTACAGCATCATGCAACCTTGTATGAGAATATATCTATCAAAGCATAGAAGCCCGAAGCTCTGCTCCATCCTTTGCGCTTAAATATGCAGGCGCAATATCGAATACTGTCTTGCAGCCTGTATGTCCTTCTGTATAGAGGCGATAAGCGGCTCTTGCATAAGCAACAATGACACAGGATGTAAATTCCGGATTAGAATCCAGCTTTATGCTGTATTCAATCAGATGACTGTTTTCTTCCTGCCAGCCGGTTTTGCCGCTTCTAAGCACAAAGCCTCCATGGGGGATACCGCTATGGTTTTTCTGCAGCTCCTCTTCGGTGATAAAATGCACGGTAGTATCGTAGTCTGCAAAATAATTCGGCATAGTCTTGATTTCATTTTCCACTCTGGCTGCATCCGCTCCCTCTTCCAACACCACAAAGCATTCTCTTGTATGCTTCTGACGGGTGGTAAGCTCTGGATTTTCTCCCTTTCTCACTGCCTCTAATGCAGATTCTACCGGAATGGTGTACTGCTTTGCATTTTTCACCCCTGAAATCCGGCGGATGGCATCAGAATGTCCCTGACTGACACCCTTTCCCCAAAAAGTATAATCCTTTCCTTCCGGCAGGATGGCATTGGCATACATTCTGTTTAAAGAAAACATACCGGGGTCCCAGCCCACTGAAATAATACCTACCCTGCCCCCTTGCTTTGCCGCTTCATCCACATTGGCAAAGTGCTCCGGAATATTTGCATGGGTATCAAAACTGTCCACGATATTGAACATTTTTACAAATTCCGGTGACTGCTTCGGCAAATCTGTTGCGCTTCCGCCACATAAAATCATTACATCAATTTTATCCTTCCATTCTGCCGCTTCCTCCACATGACAGACTTTTGCGGTCTTTGTCAGGATAGACACTTCTTTTGGATTTCTCCGGGTAAATACTGCGGCTAACTCCATATCCGGATTTTGCCTGATAGCGCATTCCACGCCCCTTCCCAAATTGCCGTAGCCTAAAATTCCAATTTTTATGCTCATTTTATTTCTCCTTTATATTTAATAGTTTTTTCTCCCAAAGATATTATTTAATAGTCATGGTTTTCTTAAATCCGGTTTTAGACTTAAATAATTTTTTGTAAGCATTCCTCTTCTTTTTCGGACAGTATATTTTTGCCTTTTTATTTATATTTTTGATTGCATTGGCTCCGATTGTTTTTAATTTGGTGGATTTAATTGTAATTGTTTTTAACTTTCGGCAGCCGCTGAATGCTTCCTTACCGATTTTCGTAACGTTTGCACCGATTACTGCTTTTGTCACCTTTGTCTTTCCTTTCAGCGCCCTTGGTGCTATGGAAGTAACCTTATAGGTAATGCCATCCACAGTGACAGTGGCAGGAATGGTAATTGTCTTTGAAGCAGAAGTTGTTTTTACAAATTCCACTGTTCCGTTTCGGGGGCCTTTTCCGGTGACCTTATAGCTCATTTTGCCATGGGACAAACGTGCTCCCTTTTCCGGTATTTTATTTACGGGAGTATCCTCGGATTCCGTATCAGATGGTTTATCAGATGGATTCTGTTCCTCTTTTGTATTGTTATCTTCATTGCCAAGGGGCGCCACATCCTCTGTTTTTACTGCATGGCACAGCAGGCAGGTAAACAGCCTGGTTCCTTTCTCTGTAGCGGTTGGTTCTTTTGTTATTTTTCCTGCATCCCAGTTATGGGCATTTACTGCTATAATCTCACTTCCTGTTTCAATCTTTTGTCCACAATCCTTGCAGTATATGTCTCCGGTATACCCTTTTGAAATACAGGTTGCTTCCTTCTGCCCCCTTACTTCCACATTTTGATGTCCCGTAGCTTCTATAACTTCTGTCTTTGTTTCACCACATATGGTACAAGTATAGAAAATGCTTCCTTTCTCTGTACAGTCCGCCTTCTTTATTTCTACTCCGTCATCCCATACGTGAGCAATACACTCTATTATTACCGTGGCTTCTATGCCGTCAATCGTCTCATACAATTCACTGTCCGGACAATACGTTACCGGATAAGCCTTCTGTCCGAGACTTGATAAAACAGTCTGCGGATGCTGCCATGCATAGCCATCCGGCAGCACAAGCTCTGACAAGGTACTGCCATATGCCCCTTTGACCAATACCGGCTCCGCAGGCGGTTTTGGAATCGCCTTTTGAATTATACCTGCCTCTTTTGTCACTTCTCCGATATAATTCTCATGCATAACTTGTACTGTAATGGTCCTGCCTATATCTTTCCCTGTCAGCCTGTATGTATTTTCATCTCCGTTTAATGCCAAAATCCCGTCCCGATACCAGCGGTAAATGACTCCGTCACTGATTCCCTCTAATGCTGCCGTGGCAGTCAGCGTATTGCCATACCGCAGTTCTCCGTTTATCTCTACAGTTCCGCGCAACTGGTTTCCCGGCAGAGTGGTTGATTTTATATAACTGCTTTGCGAAGTGGAAAGGTTGGGCGTTGAATGAATGGCATAATGTATAGTAGTCCCTTCCAGTTTAAATCCATAAATATTGTCTTTATCTGACAGGATTTCCTCCGGTTCATATAAAACAGCCACATTTTCTGTGGAAAACGGCATGCTGTATATTTGTTTCGGACCGTTAAAAATCAGTTTATTCTGATAAATCTGAGGATAGGAAAATGCCCTTGTATAATAGCTGCTTCCCCCTGCCGACCATTTGTCAAATGTATATAATTCCTTTTTGCTGCCTCTTAAAATATCTTCTGTTTTATAAAGCTTAAATGTGTTTTCATCCACATAATACCAGAAACCGCCGTTATATATTATGCTGCCGGATGACTGTGCCCACAATGCATTCTTATAAGAATCATCCTCTGCCTTCAGGGTGCTGTCCCATCCGGTATGTTCCGTTTCCTTAATTCCGGCATCGCTTCGCAGAAAATTTGTATGCTTTACCCTTCCAATCTGATCCCATACCGGGTCGTCCCATGTAACATCAACATGATAATACTGCCCGTTAATAAAAATAATATTCCATGCATGATTTATTTCGCTGCTGCTTGTAAGGTAACAGGGAATGCCCAGCTTGTTCTGCATAATATACTGATACGCCTTTGAATAACCATCACATACGGCCAACTGCTTTGTCAGGGCGCCATATGCCGTATGGGATTCGGCCGGTATGGAATTTGACAAATATCTTTCATAATCATATTCGCAGTATACCGCAAGCCAATCATGAACAAGCAGGGCTTTTTCATAATCGGTCATATCATCTGTAATATGCGCTGTAGCTTTTGCTGCCGCTGCATTCATCTGCCCTGTAATTATTTTGGTTTCCTGTTCATCCATGGCGTAGACAGGCAGAATAGAAATAACTTCTCCATTATCCTTTTGCATATAACGGAATCTGGATGCCACAAAGAAAAATTCCGGATAATTATTTAAAATCTGATAATAACAGGTACTGATATCGTTGGCATACAGTTGAAAGTCCTGTACATCTATGCTTTCTTTCCGCTGCCGCAAGCCGTTTATAATTTCGTCTTCCAAAGTATGTGCTGTACCGGCCTTACTGTTTAGCTGACGTTGTTCAGTTTTTGTATGGAGCGGCTGATAATATTTGGAATCATATCGCTCTTCTTCTGTAAGTTCCGATAATTTCATGGTTGTTCCGGCAAAAACCTCTGCTGTGAAACTGCCGTTCAACAGTATGAAAAAAACAAACAAAAATAGAAACTTATAACATTTTTTCATTTTCCCTTCCTCCTCGCTCCCTGTCAGCATTTCTTTTTTATTATAAGCTTTGGAAGGATTTTCTGCAAGATGGTCACTTTTTAAACTGCACATTTTTTATATCATCAATTCTTATGAGTTTTTCCAATTCCCCTTTTTCCTCTTTCACTAAAATCCACTCTTCATCCACATCTTCAACCAGACTGTACCTGTCTACGATTTCCATGCTGTTTTCAAACTCAAGCTTTACGGATTTTCCTTTGCTCTTTTCCAAAATTCCCTTCAAGGAGCTTTTTTCCTTTGTACCGATTCCCGCCGCCTTTAGTTTTCTTTCCAGCTTATGTACTCTTTCCGAAAGGCTGCAGCACCAGAGAAAGGCAATAAATGCTGCCATATATGCCAATGTATCCATATCCTACTTTCCCTCCTTTACATATTGAACGGACATAAGGGATGATATGGGAATCAGCTTTTGTTTTTGTTTCTTTCCTTTATTATACTCCACGCTCATCCACTGACCGTCAAAATCCGTAATGACACAGGTTTCGTTCAAAAGCTCTGCGTCTAAATCATCATAAAAATTAAGCTTCACCTTTTTTCCCTTTGCCGCATATAACAGGCGTGTAACCGAATTTGAGCTTTCTGTTTTTGTATCTGCGGTTTCCTGCGCCTCCCTTAATAAGTAGTCACAGCTTACTCCTAATGCTTCTGCCAGAAAGCCTATCTTATCCATTTCCGGATAGGACTGTTCCGATTCCCATCTGGATACAGACTGTCTTGTAACATTCATTATTTCCGCTAACTGTTCCTGGGTCAGGTTTTTTGCTTTTCTTGCACTTGCAATTTTACTTCCTATTGCCATAAGGCACCTCCTGTTTTTTCTTCATCCTAATCTTTTTTCGGTAAACCTTCTACCAATTTTGAATTTCCATATGTAACATTTCAGTTGCATTGCATGTTACATTGCCTGTCTCACTCTAAATTCCCCACAATCTGTTTCAGCTTTTCAATTTGTTCCGGTGAAAGCTTTTTCCTGTTAAGAAGGGAGGCAAACAGCTTATCGGCAGAGCCGTCAAATATTTTGTTAATGAGTTCGTTTGTTTCAGCCTCCTGCACCTCTTCCTTCGGAATAAGGGCATGACACATGAAGTTTGGCTCATAGCGCCTGATTGCTCCTTTTTTTATGCACCTTTTAATCAGCGTATAGGTGGTATTCATATTCCAGCCCACCTCTTCTTTTAACACGTCTGAAATATGCTTTGCCGTTGTATCTCCCTCCCGCCATATCACATCCATAACTTTTAGCTCCGAATCAAATAACTTTATATCCATAGCAATCGCTCCTCTCATAAGACTGCAGTAGTTTACCTGATTACACACTACCACAGTCTTATAGAAATATCAATACACTACTGCAGTCTTTTCATTGATTTTCTTTGGGATTTTGTTTACAATTCAGTCATCAGTTCCACCACAGGCAGAAACACATAAAAAAAGCAATATATGCCATACTATTAACAGCCTGTTGTATATCAGCTCACAAAATATGATTTTATTGAAAAGGATAAAAAGAATATGAAAGAAAATAAGTCTAAAATTTTATTGCAGCTGTTTTGGGCCACATTTACATTAAGCGCGTTTACATTTGGCGGAGGCTTCGTTATTGTTTCCCTTATGAAAAAGAAGTTCGTGGAAGAGCTGAAATGGCTGGATGAAAATGAAATGCTGGATATTACGGCTATTGCCCAGTCCTCTCCCGGTCCCATTCCCATTAATGCCTCGGTAATCCTTGGCTACCGCATGGCCGGGATTATGGGAACAATCGTTGCCATTTTAGGGACTGCCATACCCCCGATGGTGATTATTTCCCTGATTTCTGTTTTTTACAGCCAGTTTCGGGAAAATCAGATAATTGCAACTGCATTACAGGTCATGAGGGTTGGAGTTGCCGCCGTTATTTTTGATGTAGTCTTAAATCTTGCCAAAAACGTCTGGAATACAAAAAAATCCTTCTACATCGGAATGATGGTCATAGCATTTGTGGCTGCTGCAATTTTTGATGTAAATGCAATGCTGATTATACTTATTTGTCTTGGAATCGGCATGACGGATGTTTTGATTTCACTGGCACGGAAAAAAGGGAAAAAGGAGACCGGTAAATTATGATATGGCGATTGTTCTTTAGTTTTATTAAAGTGGGACTGTTCAGCGTAGGGGGTGGATATGCTGCTATTCCCCTGATTCAGAATCAGATTGTGGAAACTCATAAATTACTGTCTTTAGAAGAATTTACTGATTTGATTACTATTGCGGAAATGACGCCGGGCCCTATTTCCATAAACTCGGCAACCTTTGTGGGAACAAGGCTTTCCGGTATTCCGGGCGCTCTGATTTGTACTCTGGGCTGTATTCTGCCTTCTTTTTTTATCTGCCTTGTGCTTGCCCACTTTTATTATAAATACCGGCAGTTAGATGAAGTACAAAAGGTGTTGTCAGCGCTGCGGCCTGCGGTTGTAGCCTTAATTGCCTCTGCCGGATTATCCATTCTTCTTTTGGGGATTTTCGGGGATGCTCCGGCTGCTTTTGGAAATCTTCGGCCTGTGGAATGTGTGTTATTTCTGGCAGGCTTTTTTCTGATTCGGAAATATCATTTAAATGCCATTCAGGTTATTTTCGGTACCGGGGTGGTGGGGACGTTGATATATGCTGTATTGTAGACTTTGAAATATGCTATATTATAAATTTTTATTGATATGAATTTCAAATCAGATTATCTCTATATAATTAAATTTTTAGAATCAGGATTTTCCAGAATCAGGATTTTCCATGTGAACTAATGGTTATTGATACTCTATCATGCAAGGATATGCATATCCCTGGGAATAATCAAGCTCCAAAAGATATGCGGGAGTATCTTCCTTGGCTTCATAAATATAATAATTTTCCAAATGACCATGAGTAGTATATCCTCTCTCATAGATTACGCATTCTTTTTCATCATAATAACTGTCGAGAACGCAGAGTGTTGTGCCAAACACTTTTGGATTGTGATTATAACTCCTGTAAAATAAAGTTCCATCATCCCGATATACGTATTTTATTTCTATTAATTTTTCAGGCTCACTGTTTTCGGAAGCTTCTTCCAACAGTCCCTGTGACAAAAAATAATCCGGCTTGCCTGCTGATGTATATTCCATGATTTCATTATAGTCTTTTACTAAATCTTGCTCATCCGGCTTCTCTTCATATATTTTGGAATAGGCATCTTCTCCTTTCCACTTTTCTTTTAAAACGGTATTCCCGGCAAATCCATACATCTTCGCACATTTTTCCTTTTGGCTGTTAACATAATATTCATAAGCAATACCGCAAAACTGTCCTGATGGTTCGTTCTGATATAATTCTAACCGGAGATTATTGTGCCTGTCATAATATTGATATACAGGAGCGCTATTTTCAAATCCAAACTCCGCTAACAATGCCTCCCGGCTTTTATACTCTGCCGTACGGGTCTTATCTTCTGTTCCCTCTTCCACAATCCATACAGGCAAAAAAGGGGGCTCTTCAAAATCCCGTATTTCAAGTCCATCCATGTCAGAAATAAAGGCTGAATTTTTTCTCAATTCAATAGATACAATCTCCGGTCTGTTAAACACCCTGACGGGAATAACGCTATTGCCAAGCCCGCGGCTGATGAACATTACAGTATCTGACATTTCATGCCGCCCGGAAGTGTACCTGGGAAAAAATCCCTGATCCGGAGCTATAAGCCCGCCCACAAAAGGAATACGAAACTGTCCTCCATGAGCATGTCCTGTAAGAACCAAATCCACCTTTTCCCTGCTGTATCGTTCCAGATATTGAGGTTCATGAGCCAATAAAAGGACAAATTCCTTATTTGTTTCCTCAAGCAGATTGTGCAGGGTGTCATCACCCAGATTTTCATCTGCAAGCCCTGCTATCAGAAAGCTTTCTGTTCCACAGGATATTTCTTTTGTTTCGTTTTCCAATATAATGATTCCTTTTTCCGAAAGACTTTTCATTAGTTTCTGCTTCTCATCATCAGTCATCCAGTTCTCGTGATTACCGGTCACATAATAAACCGGTGCGATTTTAGCGGCGCCTTCCATAAAATCCATTGCATGGTCAGTATGTCCGGGCTCTGCCAAGTCTCCCGTTACCACAATGATATCCGGATTTTCCTTTGATACGGCTTTTAAAAGCCGGGTCTGGTTTTTCCCAAAGCGCTTATTGTGCAGGTCTGAAATCTGTACAATTTTATAACCGTCCATTTCTGTTGTGATTTTTTCCGATGAGTAGGTGTATTTTGTTGTTGTCAGGTCGTTGTTCTGCCAAAAGCTGAAAACCAGAAACAGGATAAGCAGGATTAATAGTATTTTATGGCGTTTTTTCAAAAATTGTTTTTTCATAAGTTGCTTTTTCATAAATCTGTTTTCTCCAATGTGCTGCATTTTAAGCTGAAAATTTTATTATTTTAATTGCCAGAGTGAATTTCTTAGCCTGATAATAAACGGGAGGCACAAGTAATGTATCATCATAAATGGTAAAAAAACGGAATATACCTGCTTTATTTCATTAGCCCATATTATTACAATGTGAAAGATTATAATTACAAATACAAAAAGCGCTAAAATAGTTTTCCCGGAACAGGAGGCTCCGTCTTCTTCATTATACCAATTGCATTTTCCATATCTTACAGCAGTGTTGTTTTTTCCTACTGCCAGAATAATTTTCCCGTCAACACAATCATCCAGACTGCGGGATATTTTCACGGTATGTTCTTTATCATTATCATGATACTTGACTATCGTATAAAATTCTCTCATTGCCCCTGATCTATAAAAAATCCTGGAGCTGCCAAATTCCTGAATAATGCCTGTTTTTAAATGTTTTTTTAAGAAAGGATGTCTGGCTGTGAGGAATTCTTCAAAATATGTGAGCATGGCATAATAAAATACTATTAATGTTAGTGTCAATATAGCTTTTAAACTCATGATTTTCTCCTATTGTAAAGATTTTGGAAATGCTTTTGTCTGCTCTTACTGCCTAAACCACATCTGTGAAAATGAAGTTTTCAAATGACCACGAGTCCCAAGCCGGGAATATAAAATCAGAAAATCTTTCCTTTAATTGCTCATAGATATAATCTGTTTTAATAATCGTTAATTTCTTCATTTTCTTCTCTCTTTGCTGCTATTGATGAAGCATTAGTTCCTGACGGAGCCAATTGGCTGTTTAGGCCTATTTTTCTTATCACCTTCGTAAAATACATAGGTCTGTTTATTCCTTTTCTGGAACTTAACAGCACATCTTCAAACAACACTATATATTCATGATAATTCCGGGGATTGACTACGACTGGCATAACATCTGTATCATAAAATCTATCAGATGTATGAAGTCCTACGCCTGTTTCTATATGCCTTGCTTCAAAAATCCATAAAACGCCGCTTTTTATGTAACTGCATTTTATTTTTGCTTCATCTGGCATTATCCATGAATGCTTTCTATCAATTTTTGCGAAGATAACTTCTCCTGAAACAAGCAATTGATTTTTTCTTTTGTTTACACGAATATTAATCGTTAATGCCGCTATAAAACATAAACAGGCAATTATGAAAACTATGCTTGCATAATTAAAGGTTTTTATATTCAGTTCAAAATTCATTCCGTATCCTGCAATGGCATAGATTAGGAAAATGATTGAAACAATCGTAAGATATATTTCTTTTTCCTTCCATATTCCTCTTTTTCTTACACATAAAACGCTATCTGCCATGCCATACATGCTACTTCTCCCTGTTATTTGAATTTATCTTCTATTAGTATTGTCAATCAATAATACATCCGTCTTTTAAGCCTGATTTTCATGAGCACCGTTTTAATTCACCTGATTATTTCTCATAATTTTTTTCAAAGTAAAATCTACTCATGGCATCAAGCCCTTCCTTATCCTCTACTCTGACTATTACAACATTATAAGTCTCCTCTGTGGTAACAACACGATATGTGCATCAAACATATGTTTTGGTATTAAAATTCTTGCTATTTACATTGACATTTTTTCCAGTCATTTCATAGCTTTCCAGACTCCCTTTCCAGTTTTCCATGACATCATTGGTGGCTTCATCCCAATCTGTTTCGCTGCTTTCCATAATTTCTTTCCAAAATAATCCTTGAAAGGTTTCCTTATCTTTCCCTGCAATTGCCTCAATGGATTGCTCCAAATATGCATCACATTTTTCATCTTTTAATAAATTTGCCCCACAACCGCTTAAAGCGCCAATCATGATAATGACTAAAATAGCAATATTCATTTTCCGCATCTTATTTTTCCTCGAAAATTCTATATTTACTTTCATCCCACATATCTATTTCTACAGTAACAAAATCACCAGGCTTTTCTATAAAGCATTCATTTTCTTTGTCTTTATAATATTGAACCTGCACTCCATCCTCCCGTGTTTCCTGACAGACTAGTAACTTCGGATTATGAAAATTATCCAACATAATTACTTTTGCCTGAATCTTTCTGGTTTCTTTAAAAGAGTTTTCTTCACGCCTATTTAAATCATCGGCAATAATTTCTTTTAATTTTTTCTTACAATATTCACCCTCTTTTTTAGTATTGCAAATCATGATTCCAGCCATTACAGCAAATA
This sequence comes from uncultured Lachnospiraceae bacterium, assembly GCA_947382355.1. Classification (GTDB taxonomy): domain Bacteria; phylum Bacillota; class Clostridia; order Lachnospirales; family Lachnospiraceae; genus RGIG3040. The sequence goes on along the minus strand of CANCYR010000004.1, from coordinate 49,068 downwards.
GGGATAACATAAAGCAGCACATATAAAAACCTGCCGGAATTCCCTTCCAATATGAGGAAATCAGCAAAATAATAGCATTAAGTAAAAATACTGCTAAAAAACTTTTTTGCCCCATTTATAGAAATCATCTTGAAATGTCATCTTATACATTAAAATGCACTTTCCATCCTCTTCCACTATTGTTCCGGTCATCCAATTTGCTGCACCGCGCAATAATGGCAATTCACAGCCCAGCACAAAGCTATTTTTATTTATATTTCCCAAGTATGACTCTTTATCCAATTCTCTTTTCCTGCCACCAACCAGATTCACTTCTACATGCTTTTCATATCTTGCTCTGAATTGTTCATATGATAAATCCGTTTCAATAATTGAATAATTCATAGTGCACACTCCTCACAGCACATTTAGTACTATTTTTAAATATGTTGATTTTCCGCAATCTCTTCTAACTTTTCTGTGCAGATTTCTCCTTCCTTTTTTGTATTTATTATAAATCGCTTATCCATATGTTACGTTCTTATCATACTTCATTCACTTTCTTTGTGAACTTCCCCATATGCTATTTCTCAATTGAATACTCAAAGGCATAAGCAAATAATGAATACACATCAATGTTATTAAAATCAGGCATGCTTCTTTAATTTTTCCAAACCAAATATCCATTATGATTAATGAAATCAATACAAATGCGCAAAACATTCCACTTCTGTTCCCATTATCTTCATATTCATGTTCATTATATATTCTGCACTTTCCATATTTGGCAGCATAATTATATTCTATTGTACTTACCCACTAATCTATAAACCATTTCATTTTTCGGACTAAAACTCCAAACTATCCACATTGAGCAGAAAATATTTCATTCCCATGATTACAAATCCTTCCTCATTTCTCCAAGGCTTTTTCGTTCCATTTACTATAACAATCTTCTTAAATGAATCCGGAATATTGCGGAGTGAATTAAGTTCCTGTGTCTGCTTTTCCTCAGAAGTCATATCATAAGCTACCTGAATGTAATATCTCTGACTGCCCTGGTTTACTACAAAATCAACCTCTAACTGCTTATGAACCCTCTTTCCTTCACTATTCTTTGCATATACATCCACAATGCCGACATCCACATTGTAACTACGCACAAGCAGCTCATTATAAACAATGTTCTCCATAATATGGGTAGGCTCCTGCTGTCTGAAGTTCAGTCTGGCATTTCTGAGTCCTACATCCGAAAAATAGTATTTCAGGTTTGCTCCTACATATTTTCTACCCTTAATATCATATCTGTCTGCCTTAGAAATCAAAAATGCCTCTGCCAGATAATCAATATGGTTGGATATAGTTTTATTGCTGTAATTGATACCTCTCTCACTTTTGAAAGTATTTGATATTTTTGTCGGATTGGTAGGTGCTCCAATGGCAGAAGCCAGTATATCTACCAAGGTTCCGATTTCATCAACATTTTGAATCCTGTTTCGCTCTACTACATCCTTTATATAAACATTGGTAAAAATATTTTTAAGATATTCAGCCTTTTGGCGTTCCACGGAAAATTGTGCTACCTGTGGCAACCCACCGTATATCATATACTCCTCCCAAGCATCATCATAATCTCCATCAAAAACCGCATAAAACTCTGCAAAGGACAACGGATAAATTCTGATTTCATCTCCTCTGCCTCTGAATTCAGTTACAATATCACTGGATAAAAATTTAGAATTACTGCCGGTTACATACACATCAATGTTACCGATACGAAGCAAGCTGTTCAACACTTCCTCAAATCGTGGCATAAACTGTATTTCATCCAAAAGCAGATAATACTTCTGGTCATCTTTCATTACATCTTTAATATGCTGATAACACTTCTTTGGATCTCTCAGCTCCTCATTTTCAATGCCATCTAATGCAATCTCAATGATGTGGTCATTGTCTACACCACTTTCCAATAAATATTTCTTAAACAATACAAATAACAGGAATGATTTGCCGCATCTCCTAATTCCTGTGATAATCTTAATCATTTCGTTATCTTTTCTTATCTTTAACTGTTCAAGGTATAAATCTCTCTTAATTTCCATAATGTCACTCCTTGTTTTTGTGCATTACACGAATTTTGGTAATTCCATTTTATCGCTAAATTATTTTTATTTCAATAGTCGTTACTATTTTTTCTGCATTTGCACTTATTTATGTAACAATTATAGAAGATATAAAAAAGTTACCTGCACCATTGTATAATGATACATTTTTCAAATCCTATCATTTTTGCCATTTTTAATTTACAATGAAATAGTGGATGCCTTGCAATTAAAAATTCGTCAAAATAACTTATTATTAAAAAATGCATCTCTATAATTCCTAATAGTAATATTTTTTCATTCATATCCAGCCACATTACCTCTTCATTTTCTTCTTTTTCTCATCAATACATTCCTTAATTTTCTTTTTTATCCAATCAACTACTGTCACTCCAATTATTATTCCTGAATTTATATTTCCGACATTTTTACTCACGTACTGTCCATTAAACAGGAACATGACCTGTCCATAGCTTCCTTTCGTCAGCTCCCCGTATGGATTATAGGCATATGTATACTTCACTGCTCCCTTTTCATCCGTTACTGCATTGGTGCTTCCTACATTAATGATACATCAGAGAGCCTTCTTTTTCATTTTCTTGTGCAAGCAGTCCCTTTCCATAGTAGATGCATCATACTTTGTAGTCCCTGCCTGTAGCAAACATTTGTGGCAGTCATAAGGGAATCTTACATAATATGGCTATAACAAGATTTTAGACAATATAATTATAACAAAAATTATTATACTAAATGTGATTTCTATTATTCTTTTTTGAAACATGTCCTTTTTGTCTGGCCGTTTAAAATCATTTTTTACCGGACCATTGTTAATAATATCTTCCAATTCTGCTTTGCAACATTCTCCCTCTTTTTTGCTCAGTATTCCAAGCGCATAGCCACAACACAAAAAGAATATTCCGCCTATAACTAAAATTAAGAAAAGCATTGCTAATGTATTTATGAAAATATCATTCTTATATATACTTGGGAGGAATCCCATTGTAACTCCAAATACAGTAAGCAAAAGAACTGTAAAAACAGCCGGAATCCACATCATTATCATACCTAACTGATGTAGCCAATCAGGTCGATTCATCTTATATGTAATCGTACACTTTCCCATTTCTTCCACAACTTTGCCTGTTATTCCATTGCCAGTACAACTTTGGTTTGGCATAAAGCATCTAATTGACATATATTCATTTGAAAGAGTTCCTAAAAAATATATTTGCTTTCGGTATTTATACTGATAGCTGTTTTCAGGCATCACATGCTGTTCAAATTTTTCTTTAAACTGCTCATAGGTTAGAGTTGTTTCAATTTTCATACATTTTTCCTCTTCTAAACGGTTAGTTGCTTTGAGGGTTCTTTATTATTTTAATATTTCTTGAAGAACCATTTTAAGTTCGCCTGTATAGTTGGCTTTCAAATTAAATTCAAAGTATCTTTTTACCTGATGTTCAATATATACAATATTGCAATAATGCAAGCGCTCCTACAACAACTCCCAGTACTTCTGCAATCCCTTCTTTTTCATAAAAATATTATATTCTTTTTACCTATCCATATCACCCCACATACAATAATTAGCAGAATGATATCTGCACCAAACAATAACTTTGATAAACTTGAAGATGAAGCACCTTCCAGGCAAGTGCTTGATTCCATCATCAATTCATCATGAAAGACATAATACTTTTTTGGATTGTTCGGGTCAAACATTACATATACATGCAAAATCTCATCAAGATTTCCTCCGCTTCTGTTTTTGCCGTTTAAATAGTAAAGCATGTTGTCCGCCCGAAATAATAATGTTTTATTTTTTTCCGCATCAAACCAGCTACAATACATTGTTCGCCTTTTTGACCTGTACATTGCCTTATAACAAGTATACTGTTTTTCTATCTGACATATAATAAGTCTCCCACATTCCACCAATTCATTAAACTTAACAGTCTTATTTATAAGAAAGCAGTAACTAATAATTGGATATATGTAAAATAACAAAATGAAATTAAAAATATATCTTCCAGTCATAGAAATCAAAACCACAGTATTGATTAAAAGCAATATTACCCCTGCATCAAATGCGTTTCTAAAATCAAATAATGTCCTCTTACTTACGTTGTCCCTTGCCCAAATCCAGCTATTCATTTTTTTACCCATCCTTTATTTATCAATACATACTTCTCTGCTCCTTTTTAATCGGTTCCTGCATTGGTCATTCCTACATTATTAAAAGGATACGTCAGATACCCATCCTTTCTTCTATGCAAGCAGTCCTTTTGCATGGTTGAAATCAAATACTCCGCCACAAGCAGTGCGGCACCAAACTTGAAATGCCCCAAGGGGCGGAGGATTTGACCCTTGCGGCAATCACCAAATGCTTGCACACAATCACTTGGCTCGTTGCTTGCGGAAATAAGCACACCATTAGCTTGCAGTTCATCCATCTATAAATCCTTTAGTACTGTAATATTTGTCGTATGCGCCATATGTAAAACTGTCTTTTACCCTCACAAATCTTTAAATTGTTCTTTTTCCCATATAAGATTTCTTATTTTAACTATTTGTGGTAAAAATAAATAATGCAATATTACAGTCAGAATATATATAAAATATATTTTCCATGAAGCTTCAAAATTTAGGACAAGCCAACAAGCCGTTATTATATGAATAAACGCATACATACACATGTCCATTATCAATCCAGGCGCCCCTCCCCTTTTCGCTCCATATCCCTCACCATACCAATTACACTTTTTATACCTAGTTGCTAATTTGCCATCTGCTTCAACCGCCACTGCTATTTTATTACCTACTTCATCATCCATACTTCTAAATATTTTTGCCATATATTCTTTATCTTGTTCATAATAGCTGATTTTTGTATAATATCCTATCGCAGCACCTCTTGCACCATGAAAGTTTTTACTTTTTCCAAACCCTATAATTTCTGCCATTTTTATTTTACTGGAAAATAAAGGATGCCTTGAAACCAAAAATTCATCATAATAACTCATTGTTATAAAATGAAACCCTATCATAAAAAATAAATGTAGCAGATCCATACGCATATCGGTTCAGGCTCTGGCTTTCTGCTATGCTTCCAGTCACTACATCCTGATTAATGAACCTCTTGATGGATACATTATAATACCTTGCCCGCATGTAATACAGCCCGTTATCATCCGAAGCAACCCCATACTGCCCATTGAACAGGAACATAACCTGCCCGAAGCTTCCTTTTGTTAATTCTCCATATGGATTGTAAGCATATGTATATTTCACTACACCATTTTCATCCGTTACTGCATTGGTGCTTCCTACATTATTAAAATGACAGGTCAAATAACCTTCTTTTTCATTTTCCTGTGCAATCAGTCCATTCCCATAATAGAAATAAGTAGTCTGGAATGCTTCATTGCCTGTCGTACTTGCTGTCGAGCCTGCTGTTATGCTTCCAGTAATTCCGTTGTCAGTTGTGCTTTCCATGCTGCTTCCAACAGTTTCGCTCCCAGACTTCCTCTCAACTGCCATCAACACCCTGCTAAGCTCTTCCACGGAATCCACTACATATTCTATCCTTACTTCCTCTCTCGTCCCTGCATTCTTGATAACTGCCGTCCGGTTGTCCTCCGCATCATACTCATACTTCGTAGTCCCTGCCTGCACTAATCGGTTACGGCAGTCATAGACAAAGCCTGCCATCTCTCCGTTAAGAGGACCATATACCATGTTTCCGTCCTTATCATACTTCACTTCCTTCCCGTTGTACTTAATCAGGCGGTTGGTCTTGTCATACTCCATACTGGTATTGGCAATATCACCACTTACCTGCATTTCACCTTTCTGTGAAGCCTTCACTTCCGTAATATTCCCGCTTATGTCATAGGCATATTCCTGACTGTTAACTGTCTGGCTTCCCTTCTTGTCAAGAATGGTTAAAAGCTGTCCTGCCTTATCATATGTCCTTGTCTCCACCGTGCCGTCTGGACGGATGGTTTTTACCAGCCGGGAGTTCCTGTCATATTCATAGGCTGTCGTCCTGCCCTCCCAGTCTGTTGCATTCTTTCTATTTCCGTTTTTATCATGTGTATAAATTACCTTTTCCCCGTTTGGATAGGTAAGCTCTGTCAGGTTCCCAAACTCATCATAATCATACCGGATAGTATTTCCTCTGGCATCCGTATAAGAAGTCACCCTGTTCAGGGCATCGTACTCCCTTGTGATGGTTCCCTGAGAATCCGCTACAGTCAGCACATTTCCGTTTTTATCATAAGCATAGCGGATGGTTCCAAGCTGGTCTGTAAGGCTTGTGAGTCTTCCTGCTTTGTCATAAGTATATTCCGTCACCTGTCCCCTGGAGTTGGTCTTCTTTATGACCTGTCCATTGGCATTGTATTCATAGGTATGCTTATATTCGCTTCCTATGCTCTCTCCTGTTACCCGCTTGTTCAGGTCATAGGTGTATTCCGTCACGCCGCCGTTTGGATTGGTGAAGCGCTTTATATTGCCCATGGCGTCATGTTCTGCAGTCACTTTTCCGCCCAGGGCATCCGTGGAGGAGCTTAGGAGCTGCCCGCCCACATAGGCATAGGTAGTGGCGCTGCCTGTTGCCTTGTTCAGCATGCTTACCATGTTGCCAAGGGAGTCGTAGGACATTTCGGTCTCATTTCCTTTGGCATCCTTTACAGAGGTCTGGTTGTAGACCTTGTCATAGCTGTAGCTTTCCACTGCCGTGCCATAGGCATCATAAACAGCCTTCAGGTTCCCCACTTTGTCATAGTCCATCCGGTAAGTATTTCCTTCTCCGTCTGTGACGGATGTGACGTTTCCAAGGTGGTCATAGGCATAGGTAAGGATAATGTCGTCATGTCCGTTTTCACCTTTCCGGATAACTTTTACAATCTCATTGCTGCCATTGTATTCATATTCCGTTACATGTCCCAAAGCATCTGTCATACGGACACAGTTACCCATCCCATCGTATTCATACCGGATGATGTTCCCTTTGGCATCCGTGGTGGAAACTGCCTGGCGGTATTGATTATAGGCAATAGTAACCGTTTCCCCCTCCGGTTTTATAACAGTAGTCGCATTCCCTGCGCTGTCATAGCCATAAGATGTGGTATTGCCCATTTTGTCGGTAATTCCGGTTACTCTTCCCGCACCGTCATAGGTATAGGCAGTGGTATTGCCCATGGCATCCGTCTCGCTTTTCAAAAGTCCGTTGTCATAATAGCTGTAAGTAATCTGTCCACCGTTTGCCAGTGCCGTACCCATAAGCTGGCTTCCGCTGTTAAAATTCTGTACCATGGTGGATTTCAAAGCATCCTTTAATGTCAGCAGGTTCCCTGCTGTGTCATAAGCTGCCTCTATGGTGGTCATTCCGTCGGGATAGGTAATCTTTGTGATGTTGCCGTCCACATCCCGCTCATGGGTAATGGCGCTGCCCTGCTTCCATTCGCAAGGGTAACGGTCTCCTTCAACACTTTTCCATTTAGTGCGATTTCATAGTCGGTGATGGTGCCCTTCCTATCAATATAATATACTATATTTTCTATTGAGCCATAAACATATTTGCTTACATTTCCATCGAAATCTGTCACCTGTGTAAGCAGCCCATTGAAATGGGGTAAACCGTCTCCCCAAGGCCTTCCACGTTTTCTTTTGTAACCTGCCTGTTTTCGTTATATTTATAACGGACACTACATCGTTTCCTGTTTTTGAAATATTACTTTGCTCAATATTTCACATCATACCAGTTCTCCTTACTTTCTTTTTTTGTTAGTCTATGTATTTTTAACCTTCCATCACTCGAAATGGCGATATACAATACATACTTTTTTTATTACTACATATCCTCAACTTTATTCTTCTCGTATAAATAATTTCTAATTTCAACTATTTGCGGCATTAGCAAATAATGTATTATAACAATTAATAGATATATTTGATATAATCTCATTGCCCCTTCAGGTTCTAATATACATGAACAAGCCATTATACTATTTAAAAATACATACGCACATATATATCCTTTCAAACCCAATCCACTCCCAAGGCTAGTTCCCTCCAAGTTATAAAATAACTTGCCATACCAATTATTTTTTTCATATCTTACAGCTAATTTCCCATCCGCTTTAACTGCTACCATTATCTCCTTACCTATTTCGTCATCCTTGCTCCGTGATATTTTTACCACACTCCCTTGTTTTTGCTCGCAATAACTAATAATTGTATAAAAGTACATTGTATCAAATAGTTTAGATTTTCCAAAACCTATAATTTTTGCAACTTTTATTTTACAACGAAACAGCAGATGCCTAGCAACTAAATACTCATCAAAAAAACTTAATACAGCAAAATGCATGATTACTAATAATATTAACCATAATACTTTAGTCATTTATGTCTCCTTTTTCCTTTGATTTTTTTTCATCTAAATATTCTTTAACTTTTTCTATTATCTTTTTAACTATTTTTTGCTCTAGATTCATTTTTGTCGTGCCTATAGTTATTATTGAAGATATATCCCCTATAATTTTACTCACGTCTCCAAGCTTACCCAAATATGCCATAGTACCTACAGTAAAAAGTTGTCCATTAAATACAGTATTTGATAACGCTTTCTTAATAACATCACCATCAAACTTAGAAGTAAAAATATCATTAATATAAACTCCTGTATCAAAAAAGAATGCAATTTCTCCTATAAAAAATCCGACCGATGGATTAAGAAAACCAGCCACTGCACCTGCTGCTGACAAACCACTTGCAAACTCATGCAATTCATCCGTCAACAACGGTTCCAACCCAAACGGATCAAAATAGTTAACCGGATTTCCTTCCACATACGCATACCGGTTCAGGCTCTGGCTTTCTGCTATGCTTCCAGTCACTACATCCTGATTGATGAACCGCTTAATGGACACATTATAATACCTTGCACGCATGTAATACAGTCCGTTATCATCTGAAGCAACCCCATACTGCCCATTAAACAGGAACATAACCTGCCCATAGCTTCCTTTCGTCAACTCTCCGTATGGATTATAAGCATATGTATACCTCACCGCTCCATTTTCATCCGTTACTGCATTAGTGCTTCCCACGTTATTGAAATGATAGGTCAGGTAACCTTCTTTTTCATTTTCCTGTGCAAGCAGTCCGTTTCCATAGTAGAAATAAGTAGTCTGGAATGCTTCATTGCCTGTCGTACCTGCTGTCGTGCCTGCTGTTATGCTTCCAGTAATTCCGTTGTCAGTTGTGCTTTCCATGCTGTTTCCAGAAGTTTTACTCCCGGACTTCTTTTCAACCGCCATCAACACCCTGCTAAGCTCTTCCACGGAATCCACTACATATTCTATCCTTACTTCCTCTCTCGTCCCTGCATTCTTGATAACTGCCGTCCGGTTGTCCTCCGCATCATACTCATACTTCGTAGTCCCTGCCTGCACTAATCGGTTACGGCAGTCATAGACAAAGCCTGCCATCTCTCCGTTAAGAGGACCATATACCATGTTTCCGTCCTTATCATACTTCACTTCCTTCCCGTTGTACTTAATCAGGCGGTTGGTCTTGTCATACTCCATACTGGTATTGGCAATATCACCACTTACCTGCATTTCACCTTTCTGTGAAGCCTTCACTTCCGTAATATTCCCGCTTATGTCATAGGCATATTCCTGACTGTTAACTGTCTGGCTTCCCTTCTTGTCAAGAATGGTTAAAAGCTGTCCTGCCTTATCATATGTCCTTGTCTCCACCGTGCCGTCTGGACGGATGGTTTTTACCAGCCGGGAGTTCCTGTCATATTCATAGGCTGTCGTCCTGCCCTCCCAGTCTGTTGCATTCTTTCTATTTCCGTTTTTATCATGTGTATAAATTACCTTTTCCCCGTTTGGATAGGTAAGCTCTGTCAGGTTCCCAAACTCATCATAATCATACCGGATAGTATTTCCTCTGGCATCCGTATAAGAAGTCACCCTGTTCAGGGCATCGTACTCCCTTGTGATGGTTCCCTGAGAATCCGCTACAGTCAGCACATTTCCGTTTTTATCATAAGCATAGCGGATGGTTCCAAGCTGGTCTGTAAGGCTTGTGAGTCTTCCTGCTTTGTCATAAGTATATTCCGTCACCTGTCCCCTGGAGTTGGTCTTCTTTATGACCTGTCCATTGGCATTGTATTCATAGGTATGCTTATATTCGCTTCCTATGCTCTCTCCTGTTACCCGCTTGTTCAGGTCATAGGTGTATTCCGTCACGCCGCCGTTTGGATTGGTGAAGCGCTTTATATTGCCCATGGCGTCATGTTCTGCAGTCACTTTTCCGCCCAGGGCATCCGTGGAGGAGCTTAGGAGCTGCCCGCCCACATAGGCATAGGTAGTGGCGCTGCCTGTTGCCTTGTTCAGCATGCTTACCATGTTGCCAAGGGAGTCGTAGGACATTTCGGTCTCATTTCCTTTGGCATCCTTTACAGAGGTCTGGTTGTAGACCTTGTCATAGCTGTAGCTTTCCACTGCCGTGCCATAGGCATCATAAACAGCCTTCAGGTTCCCCACTTTGTCATAGTCCATCCGGTAAGTATTTCCTTCTCCGTCTGTGACGGATGTGACGTTTCCAAGGTGGTCATAGGCATAGGTAAGGATAATGTCGTCATGTCCGTTTTCACCTTTCCGGATAACTTTTACAATCTCATTGCTGCCATTGTATTCATATTCCGTTACATGTCCCAAAGCATCTGTCATACGGACACAGTTACCCATCCCATCGTATTCATACCGGATGATGTTCCCTTTGGCATCCGTGGTGGAAACTGCCTGGCGGTATTGATTATAGGCAATAGTAACCGTTTCCCCCTCCGGTTTTATAACAGTAGTCGCATTCCCTGCGCTGTCATAGCCATAAGATGTGGTATTGCCCATTTTGTCGGTAATTCCGGTTACTCTTCCCGCACCGTCATAGGTATAGGCAGTGGTATTGCCCATGGCATCCGTCTCGCTTTTCAAAAGTCCGTTGTCATAATAGCTGTAAGTAATCTGTCCACCGTTTGCCAGTGCCGTACCCATAAGCTGGCTTCCGCTGTTAAAATTCTGTACCATGGTGGATTTCAAAGCATCCTTTAATGTCAGCAGGTTCCCTGCTGTGTCATAAGCTGCCTCTATGGTGGTCATTCCGTCGGGATAGGTAATCTTTGTGATGTTGCCGTCCACATCCCGCTCATAAATAATGGCGCTGCCGTCTGCACGGGTTTCTTTTACAAGCCGGTCATTTCTGTCATAGGTATATGCAGTGGTATTGCCGTTGGCATCCGTCTTCCCTGTCTGATTTCCATAAGCGTCATAGGCATAGGATGTGACTGCTTTGCTTCCATCCGCAAGGGTAACGGTCTCCTTTAACACCTTTCCGTTTGTTGCGATTTCATAGTCAGTGACGATGCCCTTCCCGTTAATACATTGTACTACATTGCCTATGGAGTCGTAAAGGCATTTGCTTACGTTTCCATTAGAGTCTGTTATCTGTGTTATTAACCCTCCTGAATACTCATAGGCAGTCTCCCCAAGACCTTCTACGGTTTCTTTTGTAACCTGCCCGTTTTCATTGTATTCGTAACGGACTGTTGCCCCGTTTCCGGAAGTGATGGAGACCGGCTGGTTATTTTCACCATAGGTATAGGTCAGGCTGGTGCCATCATTGCAGTTCTGGGACAAGAGCCGGTTGTTTTCGTCATAGGTATAGGCGGTGGTCTTTCCGCCCGATTCCGTCTGGCTTATGATATTTCCGTTTTCGTCATAGGCAATCCTGCCGCTGTTCCCGTCTCCTTCCCGGAAGGCAGTTACCCTGCCCTCTGCGTCATATTCCCACTGTGTCACGGCTCCAAGGGAATCCGTATAGGTCAGGCCTTCCCCGAACATGTTTGCCACAACCGTTTCCCTTCCGCCATTGGTGTTTTTGACGGAAATAGTGGTCCTTCCGCTTTCTTCATCATCCTCATAGGAAATCTCCATAAGCTCCGTAGTCTGGTCCCCGTCATCCTGTGTCAGCACCCTTCCTTTCTCGTCATAGGTGTTTTCCACGAACAGGTTTCCATCCGTGTCTTTTCCGGACAGAATCCGGTGGTTTTCATCATACTGGTATGCAGTAGTGGTTCCTCCCTTGCTTTTTACGGCAGTCAGGTTATTGTTTCCATCATAAGTAAACACTGCCTGATTTCCGCCGTTATCACGAAGTGTTGTAATGTTTCCGTTTTCATCATAGTATGCCGTAATGCTCTTGTCCGTGCCTTCGTCTGCGATTACCATGCAGCTGCCGCTTCTTGTAAAGGTAATTTTCTGTCCCTTTTGGTTTTCCACGCTGGCAAGGTTTCCCTCCGTGTCATAGCGGAAGCATTCTCCTCCCGCAGCATACATGCAGTAGCCTTCCTCCGTTTTTAACACACGGCAGCCTTTCATGCCTTCACTTGTAGGCAGATATGTGTTTTTCCCCTCCTCTATCTGCTCCATTCCTATGTCCGAACCTTCCCGGCTTATTATATTTTCATCCTGCTCATAGTCCTGTCCGAAATTCCCGGAAAAATAGCTATAAATATCTTTTTCCGAAATGCTGTTTTTTGAAACACTGTTTTCCAACACACTGTTTTCCGATACGGCATTCCTTGTCTGCTTCTGCTCTTCCTTTGGCACGTTGTTTTCAGACAGGGTATCGGTAAGCCACATGGTGCCATCCTGATAGATTCCTTCCACAATGGAATTCATGGCATTTTTATTTGCAAAGGTGGCATAGCTGTTTGGATTCCAGTAGACACGTATGCCGTTTCCGCATTCTTCAATTCTGGATTCATAATTATGATACCAGCCATAGCCCATATCCCCTTTTTCCTCAGTATTACGGGAATCATAGGAAATGGTAAAGTCAAGCTTGTTTATGCCTGCCGCCTGCATAATGGTCTGGGAGCTTTCAAATCCGCCTGTCATAATATTTACCGGATCTCCGCTGCATTTTTTTGGTGTGAAGCTTTCAGACAAGGTGTTAAGTACATTTTTCAGGGCGGAGATCAGATCATTTGTATAACTGCCTAAATTGATATCAACGAACAGCCGGCTTTTTTCCAGATGTCCTTCTTTAGGCTGGACAGTTACCTTCAGGTTTGCATTTGTTTCTGATTTGATTTCCTTTACCATGACGCTGCATAGCTTATAATAAGTTTCTTCCGGCTTTCCCAATCCCTGAAAGATTCTTGCATAGGTTCCGTAAATACTCTGTCCCGGCTTCAGCGTCTCCACCGTAAGGGAATCTCCTTTACTGAGGATTGGCAGCTGTCCGTCCACACCCTTTGAGGGCATATAATATCGGATGCCGCTTCTTTTTTCGATCACATTGTGCAATTCCCCGTTCAAATAGCTGTATACTTTTTCCACTTTTTCCGGAGTTTCATATTTTCCAAAATTAACGGTCACATAATTGCAGTCTATGTCCGCCTCATTTACCAGCTGGTATTGAACATAGTATGTTTCCAGATTATGGGCAGTCTTTTCCGGATAAATATAGAGGTGCAGTCCCTTTCCGTTTGTGGAGGTATATCGTCCTGTTGCAGAAAATGTCTGTTTTACTTTTGTCCCAAATGGCTGCAGGATTCCCTGAAAGTTTACGTTTACAGTATGCTCTCCTGCTGCATCTACCTTTACTACCCAGCTTGTGGCTCTTTCCTGATTACCGCCTACGGTTCCTATTTCCTTTGACAGGGTTTGTGCTGTCTTTAATTTTGCCAGAGAAAGCCCTTTAGGCAGTTCAAGAACAGCCTTGGCATTTTCAATTGGATATTTTTCGTCCGCCATATTTAAAATGGCAAACTGCACCTGATACATATCCTTTAGCCAGGAAACCGTTGTTGGTTCCATATAAAAATAGGCAAAAACAGGCTCTTCAGAATCTCTCAATTGTGTAATGGTGCCAGTACCGCCTCTCCCATTGGAAAAGCCGCAACCTCCTCCATAATTTCCGCCGCTTCCGCTGCTTCCCTGGCTTCCGGCAGAAATCCTTATAGTTTCCGTTTTCACTCCTTGTCTGACAAATGTTAGCTCACCATAAAATGTATATCTGGAGAAATTATCTGTGGCTGTAAAGTCTACGCCTAAATCCTTTAATTCTTCCAAAGACAGCTTTTTCGTCTCAATATTTCCCATAATCGGAAGACCGTTTTTTAATATTATCCTGCTTTCCGTATCCCTTTCTGAGTCTATGGTCACAGTTCCCTCCTGGATGGAAAAACCCTCCGCATTAACAGCCACCTGAAAAATGCCTTTTTCACCTGTGATGGAAACGGTTCCTGAATCATCGGTATAATACATGGGCTGATTATCATCGGATAAATATAAAATGACTGCTGCATTTTTCACAGGCTGATCGTTTTCATCCCTTACAAAGAGCTTATGTACCCCTTTTGTGCCTTTTGGAGCCACTTCCACCTGGGATTGTGCCATTTTCCTGTTTCCTGCTTCATCTTCCACGCTCAGGGTGATTGTATATTTCCCGGGCTCTCTAAATGTATGTCTGGGATTTCTGGCTGTAGAAGTTTCACCATCCCCAAAATCCCAGATATATTTTACGATTTCTACATTATCCCACTCTGTTTCCGGGAAAAATTCCATCTCTCTCCCCTCTATTGGTTCAAAACTCCCAAGGGTTACCTTAGGCGCTTGTTTATCAACATCGTCTGTAACAATAACCGCTTCTTCTGAACTGGAATAATTTCCTGTTTGATCATATGCTTCCACATAATATAGATATTTTGTACTTAATGCCACTTCCTCATCAGAATATTCATTTTCCGTTCCTTCCATAATGCATTCATAACGGTCACTGCTATTTTCCTTTTTATACAGTTTATATCCGGTAAAATCTTCTTCCGTATTTTCAGAAAACGAAATATGGACTTTTCCTTCTATTTCTTCTGCAGTTATAGCAGGAGTCTTTGGTGCATCCACATCCAGATAAAAATCCACCGTATAATAATCACTATAGTTTTCCCTCTTGTCAATTGCGGCAATACGTATTTCATATGTTCCGCTTACAAGTCCTTCTGTACTCCATGTTTCCTTAAGCTCTGCCACATCTCCTTCCACTTGGTATTCCCCGATAGGCAGCCAGCTGTCCGTACCTTTTTTTCTATATTCCATACTAATGGCAGACAGGGCAAAATTGTCTGTTGAAATAACATGGAACTCCGGATTTCTCCCTGCTGTTTTACCATTTCCAATGGAAAATCCGGTGACTTTTGGAGCTATTCTGTCTGCTACGCTGGTCCATATGATAATATCTGATTCATCGCTTTCATTATCATATAAATCTACTGCCGTAACCTTATAATAATAGGTCTGACTCTCTGCAGCGGTTCTATCGCAGAAGGAATTTGTACTGGTTTTTCCTATATACCGAAACATATCTGCATTTAAATAAGAACGATAAATCTTATATTCTTTAAAATCTTCCTCTTCTGCTTTATCCCATGTGAAAGTACTGTTATCGTCAAGGATATGAAGGTTCTTGACTGGATTGGGAGCTGTTTTGTCAATAGGGAACTGGACTGCATCATTTTCACTTGTTTCCGTCATATTTCCACTCTGGTCATATGCGGATACTTTTACATAAACATTCCCTTCCTCCACATCTGTAATGTCCCAATATACATTATCTTCACACACTCTGTTGCCATCTGACGACACAGTGCAGATTTCCTCATAATTGATGTTATCTCTTGAATAGCTGAACATAATTTTATCAACAGCATCATTATCTATAACCCTATAGCTTAATTGAATATTATGTTTTTTTCCGCTACATCTTGCATACAGATATGATATCACCGGCGAAATGGTATCGGACTGAGTCGTAACCTTATATGGCTCTGACTCCGGTCCCGGGTTTCCGACGTCATCATAGCCGATAACTACAAATGTGTATTCCGTATTTGGTTTTAAATATTTCAGGTTTGCTCCTAATGCCTTTTCATAAGTCATTGGAATTCTTTTTTCTCCCTCTATACGCACTACCTGAAAACCTGCTCTGTCCTTCTCTTTTAAATCACTCCATGTAAGCTGCACCTCTGTACTTGTAACAGTACTGCCGGTAATCTTTACCTGTGATACTCCTGTATTGTCTACCTGACACCGGACCGTCCTTACACTAAGCGAATCAGAACAGTTTCCGGCTTCATCCACCGCAACTGCTTTTAATATATAGTTTCCGTCTTTTTCTTTTGTAGTGTCCCATTCAAACCTTTGAATAGTCCTTGCACTGCTTTTTTTCTCTAATAAGCGATATGTTTCCTCCCTCTCTGCTTTATAATACAGGGCAATTTCCGAAATCTTTCGATTGTCTCTGGCATACACATTAATATTTGCAATTTTATTTACTTTTTGGGGAACCTGTATGCTTTGCAGTTCCGGAGCCTGAGTATCTTCGCTGACAAATACAAACGCTGAATCCGATAAGATACTTTCCTGTCCAAAATTGTCCACAGCCTGTACATAATATTCATACTGTTTTCCTGCCACTACAGAACTATCAATACAAGAATTATTGTCAATTCCAAATAAGACCTTTATCTTTTTACATTCTCCAGTCTTACGTTCGATTCGGAATACATTATAATAACTGCAATCCTTATCACTGGACGGATTCCATGAAACAGCAATCGTCCCCTCCTGATCCTTTGCAATCACACCAACCGGTTTTTTGGGAGGTGTCCTGTCTATATAATAAGACTGTTCTTTTGTTGTTGTGTTTCCGTCCACATCAGACAGCATAAAACGCACCTTCAGCTTTTGCTCTGGAAATTCTGAAATATTCCACTTATAATATAGGCAATAGCACTGGGGACTTATATAAGAATCTCCTGAAAGTCCCTGCACAATAGAAGTCCATTCCTTTTTTTCCTGGTCATAGTATTCTATATCAAGGCTGCAATCACCCGTCTTGTATTCGCCTCCGTAAAATGCAGAAAGTGTAACATTCTCTCCGCCAATACTATTGTCATTATTTGGGAGTATATGAAGAAATTCCGGCATTTTTGCCGAAGCTTTTACTTCTTCACTTTTTTCCGATTCATTTCCACTTTCATCTATGGCAGTTACCTGATATGTATGTACTTTACCTTCCGAAAGTCCCATATCCTTATAAATACACTCACCGTTAACCGTAGCTAATTCCTTCCCATCGCCATATACTTTATATCCTGTTACTTCTACATTGTCCGAACTTCTTCCCCATACAATAGTTACAGAAGAACCGGTGACAGACTTTATCTTTAATCCCCTTACTGCCTCAGGAGCTTCCAAATCCACCAAAGTCCTTCCTGCACATTCCGGTGAAGTCTTTGCAACATTCCGATAGCCGTCAAAAGCAAATACCTGGTATGTATATTCCTTATCTGCTTTTAATCCTGAATCCTTAAAGCTTTTGGCGCTTGTTTCCCCAATCTTCACGCCATCCCTGTAAATCTCATAACCCAGAATCCTTTCATTATCCACAGCCCCCTCGTATGCTATCGTAATAGAACTGCATTCTGCCCCTGTTACAGAAATCTTCGTCACTGCACTGGGCGGCTCTTCGTCACAATAATCATAAAGAACTTCATCACTAATAGAGGATATGTCATTTTTAAATACATATCCCGTTTCATTTAGTTTTGTCAAGACCACCTTATGGAATCTGGTAATTCCGGGACTTCTTTCAAAAAAAACCGTCTGCACAAAAGCGCTCCCGTTTTCATCCAGTTTTCTTCCTAAAACAACCGTATGATTTTCCGTGGCAATAAAATTTTCTGCTGCATTTTGCCGGAAGTCACCCCGCACTTCCATTGTCCCGTTCGTTAAAAGACCACTCATATTTTTTAAGGTACTGCAATAAAAATCTCCGCAAACAAGCACCCTGTCTTTTTCCCCGGTCATGACCAGCCCGCCTTTACCGCTTCCGTATTTATAGCTTCCCTCTAATCCGGTACGGTATTGCATGCGATAGCTGCCTTTTACAATCAGGGCGCCCCCGTTTATGTTCATATCACCTGAAGCCTGAATCAGGTCGCCTTCCACTGTCAGCGTATGCCCGTTTAAATCCATATTCCCATCCATAAGATATAGGTCGCCTTTTGCAGTATAATCCTCCTGCAGGGTAAAGCCCGTAACGGCATATTCCAAATCATTTTCCATGCCGTACACAATTCGGCATCCATTTGTTTCCAAATCAGAATAATTCAACAGCATATTGGCAATAACCCCTTCTTCACTGTTGTTGGAAAGTACCAGTCTTTTAAATAAAGCAGCTCCGGCATAAATCATCTGCTTTTTTTCTCCGCTGAATATTACCTGAGTTCCGGATGTGCGGAAACTGCCGCTAATAAGAGCATCTCCTTTTACTTCAAGAGTGCCGCTTTCCAAATATCCTTCTCTATATTTGTCCGGCTGATAATCCAGATTCCCCTCTACGACTACCTTTCCGCTATTAGAAAAATACAATCCATAAGAGGTATTTTTTATAGTCAGATTTCCCCCAACGCTTATGCAATATTTATCCGGATTCATACTTCCCTCTATAACCACACAATCCCCTTCGATTTCCAGATTATTTGAGGCAGAAAGACCTGAATAAGCTCGTACGTCACCTGCAATATGTATTTCATCCTTATAACCATAACCCAGCCTTCCACACCAAAGAGCTATATCTCCCCCGTAATATCCATCCTCAAATATAGCTTTGTTCCAGTTTATATTTATAATAGATATGGCACCGGTGATTTTATTGTGGTTATCATTTATTCTTCCATTTACAACCGGTTCATTAATAAATTCAATTCCTTCTTTGCCCTTATTAGTTACCTCCAAATTAGCAATACAGGACATTCTCTGGTAATATAATTTATCTTTCTCCAATTTTACCGGTAAAAAGCTGACAGTCTGCTTCTCCGTGCCGCTTAACAAAAGCAGATGTTCCATACTGAATACCAGATTGCATTCATTTCCTCCTGTTTCCTGAACCAGATTTCCCTTTATTTCCAAAATTCCATTAGTAAAACAATCGGTATGGTCCGCTGTGGAAGCAGTATGGAAATCGCCCTTTACCAAAACCCTGCCTCCTTCCTTTGTCATCTGTAAAATTCCGCTGCAGGCTTCATAGCTATAATCAGCTTCCTGCCCGCTCCGCTTTTGCAGCCGGTAATCCCCTTCTATTGTCAGGCTTCCGTTTTCCACCTGTATGGTTCCGCCTTCCTGAATCAGGCTTCCTTTTACAATTATGCTTCCGCCTGTCATCTGAACGGTTCCTTCTGAAAGAATAAAATCCCCTTCTACCACCAGCTTTCCTTTATTCAGCTTCAAAATCCCCTGTCTCTGGATATAGTCCCCATTGACAGTCAATGTCTTCCCATTGAAATTAAAGTTTTCCCCGGTCAGCTCATAATCTCCGTCTACCGTTTCATCCTTAGAAAGCATTCCGGAAAAATAGGTAATGTTGCAGCCGTTTTCTTTTATGGAATCAAAAATAATATCCGTTAAAACATGGACGCCTTCCTCACTGTAATTTTCCACCCAAAGCTCATAAAAGGCATTTCCTTCCTTCATGCTCACTTCCTGTTTTCCATCGCCGTTTAACAAAAACACATGGGAGCCTTCCGCAATAAAACCCTTTACAATCTCCACGTTGCCCTTTACCTCAATGGTCCCTGCCGCTTTGCTCATGGAGCCTGCCGCTTCATAGTAGAAATCACCAGAAACAGAAAGTCTGTCTGTTTCATTTGTCATCTTAATGCCATAATTTGCGCTTCCTCCCAGCACGGAAAAGTTTTGTTTTACAATCAGTTCTCCGCCCATAAAGGTAAGACAATTTTTCTGTACCGTTACATTTCCCTCTACCGTCATACGGTCATAGAGAGACAGATAGCTGGCAACAGTTACATTACCGCCAATCGTCAAGGGTTCTCTCACTGCGAAATTGCCAATCACATAAATATCGCCCCCATAACAACCATTCTTATAAACAGTTCTGCTTCCTACGGATACTTCTCCTTCCGTCCGGGTGTCATTTCCGTTTAACTCTCCTGCCACATAGGGACGGTTTACAAATAAAATACCCTCTTCACTTGCATTCCGCAGCTCCAGATTGGAAAATCCTGATGCAGAAGCCCTGTTTATCCCAAAGCTTACGGTCTGTTTTCCTTCTCCGGATAAAATTACCTTATGCTCATCCGTGGCAATAAAGTTTCCAAAGGAGGACTGTGCATACTCATAAAAATCCCCTTTTACTTCCAGAGTTCCTTTTGCCAACATTCCCTGATGGTCCATTTTGGAATCGGTATAAAACCCTCCTTTTACAAGCACCTCATCTCCGTCCATGGTCATATTCAGAATGCCGGCGCTTTTTCCATACTGATATTCTTCTAACGTATTTTCATCTTCGTTATCCATTCTGGACTGGATTCGGTAGTCTCCTTCTATCACAAGCCTTCCGCTGTTTACAAATACCGTTCCGCCGGTCTGAATCAGGCTTCCCTGAATTGTCAGTGTATGCCCTGCAAGATCCAATATGCCTCCTCCAAGGCAGAAGTCCCCCTCCATCACCATGTCCTCTTCCAGTTCAAAACCGCTTGTGACCTCATCAGCTCCCACTACCAGCCTTGTATCATTTTGAATGAATTCACTGCAGACAAAGGGCTCCCTGGCATATACCCCTTCCTCACTGTTGTTTGCCAGCTCTACCCTTCCAAAAGCCGCTTCTCCTTTATAAAGTTCAATGGTCTGTTTTTCTTCTCCGTTAAATATAGTGCAGAAATCCCCGGAAGCCAAAAAAGTATCCGTTTCACCTGCCAGAAAATCCCCTTTGATTTCCATAGTTCCCTTTTGCAGATTAATAACCCTACCATCGTAATAACCGTATGACCATGCATTCCATGACACGTTTCCACCTGCATACAGATAGTCCTCTTCTGCAGTCATTTCAAATCCGGAACAGTTTATCTGTACATCATGATTTACTAACAGGGAACCTCCGTGAAAGGAAATTCTGCCGTTTAAATTTGCAGCATTGAGCACCGTCAGACTATGCCCATTTAAATCTAATTCTCCTGAAGCCTTCAGGTCATACACTATCATGTCTTCATTCAATATCAACGAGCTATTATAGTCCATCTGATAATTATCCGGAATCTCTATTTGTGTACTATAGTCCTGTACAATTTCCTGTCCCTCTTCATCCAGCACGGCAACCTTATAAGCATAAACCGCATTCCTTTCCGGCTCTCTATCCTGAAATTCCGTTTCTTCTGTTTCTGCCAGTAGCTGCTCATTTCGATAAATCCGATAACCGGAAGCACCTTCTTCAAACTCCTGCCAGCAAAGTTCAACATATCCCTTTTTATGGATTTGAGCATGAATCTGCATATTACAGTCAGCACTTTCTCCTGTACGGTCAGTTTTTCCTGCTTCCGGAAGAAGTCCATCGTCTCCTGTATTATTTTCCGATAAGGCGAAAGACTCCGTACTGCCGGCGCCTGCCGGTTCTATGTATATATCGTCAGTGCTGTCCTCTGTTGGTGCCATATTTCCGTCAGGTTCTGCCGCTTCCTGATTGCCGCCGTTTTCCTCTGTCCCGCTATGACTGCCTGCTTCTTCTCCATTGTTGCTGCCGTTTTTCTCTTCAATTCCGGTATTTCCAACTTCAATATTTCCCGCTTCGCTATTTTCCACTCCAGAGTTTACCGCTCCGGCATTTCCAGTTTCATTATTTCCTGCTCCGGTGTTTACCACTCCGGCATTTCCAGCCGCAAGCGCTGTGGAGTAATCCGCAAAGGGCAGCAGACATATTATCAGGCAGGCTGCCATTAATCTTTTTATAGTCTTTCTCATAGGTTTTCCCCTCCAAAACATATCTTCTTTTGTTCTTTAAAGATTATCGCTTGTTATCTTTTTTCCTTTTTTATCTCTTTTACCGCTGTGTATTTCCTTATTTTTTCTTTATCTTTATTGTGCCCTTAAAGCCCTTTCCTTTCAAAAGCTTTACATATTTTTTATACTTTTTCTTCGGCACATCGGCAACTATCTTTTTAGGTGTCCCTTGAAAAGCCTTTTTGCCTATTTTCTGTAAATTTTTTGCTTTGACAGTAATCGATGTGAGTTTGCTACATCCATAAAATGCCTTTGCTCCGATTTTTTGCACATTTCCCCCAATGATTACCTTTTTCAGCTTTTTCTGGTTTTTAAAAGCATTCTCTCCAATTCCTGTTACCTTGAAAGTCTTTCCGTTAAGTTTTATGCTTTCCGGCACTTTTACCGTAACGAGAGCTTTCTTTGCTCCTGTCAGATGCACTTGTCCGTTACCGTTTTTCTCTATTTTTACTATTTTGTATTTATAATTGCCGGATTGTACTGCTGCGCCTGCAAATATTTTTTTAGAGCCTGTATTAGTTTCCGGCTTTTTCTCATCCTGTACTTTACTGTTGCCGGGAACTGGAGCTGTTTTGTCCGGAGCAGGGTTATTCGTTGGATTTTCTTCCCCTTTCTTTTCTCCCTCCGGCTGGCTGTTGTCTTCCTCCCTGACATCACCGGGCTGCATATCTTCTTCATTTCTATTATCATCCGACTGGTTGTTGTCTTCTTCCTTGTCGTCTTCTTCCTTGTCGTCTTCTTCCTTGTCGTCACCCGGCTGCTGATTATCCTCTTCTTTGCCATTATCCGGCTGATCGTCATCTTCTTTCTCTTTCTTTTCATCATCTGGTCGTTGATTGTCTTCTTCCTCACCGCCATAGGACTGGTTGTTATCCTCTTTCTCATCTTTCCCGTCGTCTGGTCGTTGATTGTCTTCACCCTTGTTACCGTCCGGCTGGTTATTGTCTTCTTTCTTGTCTGCTTCTTTGCCTTCATCCGGCTGCTGATTATTCTCTTCCTTTCCGTCTTCCGGCTGCTGATTGTCTTCCGCCTCGCCACCACCCGGCTTCTTATTATCCTCTTTCTTATCGCCGTCAGGCTGGTTATTATTATTTCCTTCCTTATCGCCATCCGGCTGGTTGTTATTATTTCCTTCCTTATCATCATCCGACTGGTTATTGTCTTCTTCCTTATCACCACCCGGCTGCTGATTGTCCTCTGCTCTGCTGTCTTCCCTGTCCTGTTCAGACTTTTCATCACCGGACACTTTAACAGTAACTCTTGCTGCTTTTCTTACTCCCGCATCCTCATAAACAATTTGCACATGGCTGTCACCGACGGTCAGAGCTTCTTTCGGGATATAATCATAATCCGCTATAAATTTCCAGCTTCCATCATTGTAAACTGCCTTTACCAGCATTCCCTTTGTATCAAACTGTTCTCCCGCTTTATAGGAACACTTAAGCGGTTTTCTTGCAATTTGCACGGATTCCAGCTTTTTTTGTTCAAATACTGCCGTAAGGCTCATGTCTTCTGTAATCCCGGAAAGAATCAGGGATTCTTCCCTGCTGTAACTGCTTCCGTTTTCCTGCCATTCCACAAAGTAATATCCGGGATTTGCCTTTGCTGTAAGCAGCATATTTTCATTTTCTGTCATACTGCCTCCGCCAGTAACCGTTCCCGCCTGTTCATCACTGGAAGCAGCGGTTATCTGATAGGTTTTCTGATCTTGTACTACTGATATAACAGCAGTACAAATGCTGCGGTCCTCCTCACTGACATTTTCACCGTTATAATTATAGAAATATTCATAGCACTGAATATAAAGGGTATCTTCTATTTCTTTTTCTCCTACTGTAACTTGTACTCCATTTTCTTCTTCGTACCATAGCTCCTTAATAGCAGAATTGGAGCCATTCAGTAATCTCCATCTATAATCATGATATCCTTCTTCCTCTTCTGTGGTATCCAGTTTTAATATGAATTCTTCTCCCCTGACTGCTGATATTTCCTTTGGCACAAACGAAATTCTGCAATCCGGAACTGGTTCAAATACCGGCAAAATTTCCCTGTCATTTTGTACATCTGTTAAAATCAGTTCATCATCTCGGGAAATTTCCGTATTCTCTTCCTCCCAGCAGACAAACTGAAAACCTTCCCCGGGGACAGCCGTTAAAGCGGCGCTTCCACCTTCTTCCACATAGGCAGCTCCTGTGGCATAGCCGCCCACCGCCTCTTTTACGGAAACTTTATATTGGGGCTTTTTTACCACAGTCAGGAAATATGTCTCTGTTTCTAATTTATCTTCGGAAAGAACTGTTATTTCAAAAACTGTATCACCTTCCTCAAGTCCAAGAGAAATACTGCCTCCATTAATAAGCTTTCTTGAAACCTGATTTGGTCCTTTTACAGTAATCAATGCATGGGCTTCCATTGCTTTTGCAGATAGTTCAATACTATCTAGAGTCTGGCTGACGGTTGCCCTGTAGGATGCTTTATCCGGCTGGAATGCACAGTCCAGATTTCCCTGTTTTATGCCCAAAGAAGACAGCCTTGCCTCCGGAGACTCTGCTTCTTCACGAATAATCACACCTGTATCTGTAACTATTACTATTTTCCCATGTCCACAGGCTACATCCATTATCTGCCCATATTGCGTCCTGTCCAGTTCCTGTATCCATTCTCCTTCCGGATTGTCCATATAGTCCTTTACATATAAACAGTTTCCATAATAACTTGAGGGATTCCACACATAAAAACAGGAATTATAGTAAGCAATTTTTTCCCCATAACAACCTGTTTCCTGTTTCCAGTTCACTCCGTCCACAGAGCTGAAAAATCCTTTATACTCCGTAGTTGCCATGAACATTCCGTTTCCATACGTAACTCCTTCAAACATTACTTCCGGCATAAAATGCTTTTCCCAGTAATCTTTTCCTTTTTTCTTAGAAAGAATATTATCTTCTCCAACCGCCACAAAACAGCCGTTTCCATAGGCAATATCCATCATTTTGTTATTTATAACAGACTCGGAAAACTGCCAGTTTATTCCGTTATCCGATTCATATATGCCGAATCCGTCATATTCCCACATACTTCCCGATACAATATCGTGAAGCCCTACATTTGCCACATATTTTCCTTCTCCGTAAACAATTTTTAAGATACAGCCCCTGCCAATGGAAACCCTGCTCCATTTACACCCATCCTTAGACAGATACACTTCCCCCAATGAACCATATACAAAAAAGTATTCTCCGCAGTAATCCAGTCCCCCTATCCTGCTTTCTACTGCTATGCGCCCCTTTTGCTTCCATGTATACCCGTTTTGGGAAACCCATACCTTTCCTCCATCCCCAACGCTTACAAAACAGCCGTTTCCGTAAGCCACAAAGGTGCCGATGCGCTGCTCGCTATATTCCCATTCCTCCTCCGAGGCATTCACCTCCATAACCGGTACCTGCAGCCCGGCAATCCATACTGCCAGCGCCAGTAATATACAGCTGATACGTTTTACTTTTTTCCTCATATGTGTTTCCTCTCTTTCAAAGCCGTTTTCCCTTCGTGCAAAACAATCATTCCTACTGACATGATTGTTATCATCTGTGCCCTGTATGTAAAAAAATAATGTTCCATGGAATGTCCGCTTAACACAAGATACCGTAAATAAGGAACCATTCCCAGACATAGTAAAAGCCGCCGGAATGTTCCACCCTTCCAGAAAAGGATTCCCATAACTGCCAGACAAATAACTAATGCCCAGACAGAAATTTCTCTGGTTCCAAGCAGGCAGGAAATGTTATATGCAGCTGCATGATAAAGCCTTGAAAACATCCCTGCATTTCCGCCATGTGCGATTCGATAGCCTGCCGTATCAAAAACCTCGCCAAACACCCGGCTTCCCATAAGCTTTGCCGCAAGCAGCCATTTTCCCAAAAACATTCCTCCATAAGAAAAAATCCAAAAAAAGCAGGAAGCCATCATAAAACCAAATTCCTTTTTCCATGCTCCAAGCTTTCCCCCATTCTGCTTTATTACAAACAGAAACAGCAAAGGAACCGTTATGGTAACTGTCTCCACTGTAAGGAAATCGAAAAAGCAGGTTAAAACCCCGCTTATAATGCTAAGCTGAAAGATTTTTTCCTTTTCCGCCCTTTCATAAACAACAAAGCAGATTAGCATTGCCGTCATCAGGATAAATGCCATAATATATTCAATGGAAAATACTGCAACCCATATTTTTATCAACAATAAACTGAAGGAATACAAACCCAAAAGTTCCCTTTGTTTCTTTTTCCATAACAAAATCCCCAATATCACATTTAACACCAACAGGCAAATACCTGATGCCATTCGTATTTCCCCTAAGCCACAGATACAAAGTAAAGGTCTTATCAGGCAGACGGCTCCGTGCCAATAGCGGAAATAAGTTGTATTTGCCCTTTTTCCCTGAAATACGGAAGCATAATAATCATCATTTACCCGCCCCCGGGAATAATCGTAATAAACTGCTTTTACCATGGACGAAAAAGGCTTTTTTGCATCCATCTGGTAAGCAATATGAAACAAAAGGCAGTCCGCATAGTTATCATACTTAGTATTCTGCTTTCCTTTTTCCAGACAGGGAAATAATTCCTGCTCCATAAAATACTCTGCTGACTTTTCACTTCCGGTCTGTATACATGCCTGCGGAAAACAGGAAGCCAAAAACAAAAGCAGCATGCAGACAGCGCCTGTACATAAAAATGTAAGAATATACCTTAACAGGAACATGCCTTTACGTTTTTTCTTTTTCATATGGCATTACCTGTGTGCCTTTTTCAACACTTTATTCCATTTTGCCGCAAGCTTATAAGCTGTGGTCTTTTTCAGCTTCACTTTGGATTTCTTTCCTTTTTTTGCCACTAGCTTTGTGAGCTGTCCCTGTTTGTTGTATTTGCATGTAATATAGCTCTTATCCTTATAGACTACTTTCTTTAATTTCTTTTTTCTGTTTACTTTTCCATAAGTTCTCTTGGAGACCTTCTTTTTGATTTTTTTATCTTTACTGATTGCTTTTATGACTTTCTGTTCTGTTTTTTGAATTTTTTCCAGCTTTTTCTTTTTCCGGGCTGCCTCTGCCTGACTGACTGCCTCTGCTTTTTTCCCGGCTTCCTCCTGCTGTTTCTTCTTTTCTTCCTCAGTCTTTTTCTTTGCCTCTTCCTCTGCCTTTTTCTTTGCTTCTTCTGCCTTTTTCTTTGCTTCCTCTTCCGCTTTTTTCTTTGCTTCCTCTTCCGCTTTTTTCTTTGCTTCCTCTTCCGCTTTTTTCTTTGCTTCCTCTTCTGCCTTCTTTTTATCATAAACCCTAGATTCTTTCATATTTCCATTGGCATCATATTCATATTCCACCTTGCTTCCGTCCTCATAAGTAACGCTTTTTAAACGGTTCAGTTCATCATAAGTATAGGTGTCTGCCTGAACCTGTAAGCAGGTTTCCATTAATAAAGCTGCTGTTAATGTGCATATCATCACTTTCTTCCACTTATTCATTCTTTTTCTCCTTTGTAAATTAAATTAAAGCAGGCAATTGCAAAACTTACTATCGCCACATTTCCACCTTGCAAAATAAACAATATTACAAGCAGGTATTTTACAATCATCTTTGTAAATCAAAACGCAAAAAAGAGCACAAAAAACCAGAAGACATCATGTCCGGCCTTTGCGCTCATCATTTCTGTAAAACAAATTATTTCCCTGCTTTCTCATTCGTATTCCTTTCAATTACACTGCAAATTGAAAATTATGTAAACAATGTAATTGTATAATAATAATTATACTATAACAGTTTGTGGAAACATTTGTCAATACTTATTTTTTAAATTTAGTTTTTTTAGTTTTTTCTCATTATATTATTTGTTTTCCCTAGTTCTCCCATATTACTTCATGCACAGGAAAATTCATCATTACTTGTGATACGGCTCCCCATTCATAATCCGATATCCCCTGTAAATCTGTTCCAGTAAAATCACCCGCATAAGCTGGTGGGGAAACGTCATATCTGAAAAGCTCAGCTCATAATCCGCCCTTTTCAGCACACTATTATGTAAACCTAACGAGCCCCCTATTACAAACTGAATATGGCTGCAGCCCTGCACCCCAAGCGTTTCCAGCTTCCCTGAAAGCTTAACGGAATCCAGCTTTTGTCCTGAAATGGAAAGAGCTATTACATAAGCATCATCCTTTAAATGCCTTCCTATCCGTTCCCCTTCCTTTTCCTTTACAAGCTCTTCTTCTATATCACTGGCATGCTCCTTGGTCTCTTCATCAGGCACCTCTATGATTTCAAGTCTGCAATACCTGGACAGCCTTTTTTTATATTCTTCAATGGCATCCCTGAAATAGCTTTCCTTTACTTTTCCTACCGCAACAATGGTAATCTTCATGAAATCTTCCTTTTCTGTCACTCATACAGCCTTGTATAATGGTCTTCTGTCAGCTTTTCCAAAAGAGCCTCATCCAAATCTGGAAAAGCTTTTTTCATTTCCGCTTCAATAATGGCGGTTACTTCAAAATACTTATCTTCCGGATTTTCACTTTCTGTCTCTTTTTCAGCAAAAGATGCATGAATCACTTCTTTTGTAAGAGTTTTGTTTAAATATTCCTCTACTTTTTTTATCCGGTCTTCTTCTTCCTGACTTTCTGCCAGAATTTTCTTATATGCTTTCATGGAATAAATGCCAAATCCCAAAAATACCAGAAACAATGCCCCTAGCACAACATACATCATGATTTTGGTAGTGGTTCCCAGATGAAAAACAGGCAGTATTCCAAATGCCACACAAATTAGAAATACAATTCCCAGAACGCCTACAAAAAATAACGTATAGGCACTTGTTTTATATTCATCAGCCCTATACTTTTTATCCACATAAACGGCAGCCGGCTCCTGTTTCTTTTGTTCCGTATCTTCCTGCTCTTCGTTTTCATCTTCCATATGGCTGCCTGCTTTTTTGCTTTCTTCCTTCAAAAAGACCCCGAGAATCCGGGCGGCTTTCTTATGCTCCGACTCTAAAACAGCCAGCTCATACACCTGTTCTTCCTGTTCAAATGAAATTTTACCGCTTTCAATTCCGTTTTCCTTTAAAAAGTCATTGATTGTTTCCAGCTTTTCCAGCTCCCCGAAGTATATGGCTTTTGTCTCTTCCGTTAACTGTTCCACCAGCTCCACGTTGCAGTCGGCGCAGCGTAAAATTCCTTCCTTATATTCATTTTTGCATACCGGACACCATGGCATACGCTTCTCCTCCTTTTCTTTCCTGCCTGAAGCAGGCAATTGCCAAACACCCTGCGGACATAATTTTGCCTTACAGGACAGACAAATCACAAGCAGGGTATTTCGCAATTGTCTCTCCTACACAAAAAGGACTGCCTCCTGTTCCAGAAGCAATCCTTTTTTCATTTAATCCTGATAATCAAAGCAGGCTCTGTCACATACTACGCTTCTAATATAGGTTCCTGCTTCCACATGCTCCGGCGACACCTGATAGGCATTTAATGCCTCTAACGTCTCAAAGCTTGAAATCAAAGCCACATCCTTATTGCTTGAGGACAGTTCATTGACTTTCACCTGAATGGAAATCACTCCTTCCACGCAGTTTTGTATGGATTCCAGTTTTTCCTTTATAGTATTTCCTGCAACAATTCTTTCTTCTTTTGAAAGCTCTTCCTTAAAATTCCAGCACACAATATGATGTACCATAAAAAGCCTCTTCCTTTCCCGTTTAATGATTGGACAGATATTCGTGAATACCCTGTGCTGCAGCCTTTCCTGCACCCATTGCAAGAATGACGGTTGCCGCTCCCGTTACCGCATCGCCGCCGGCATATACGCCCTCTTTTGTTGTCTTTCCGTTATTTTCATCGGCTACGATACATTTCCACTTATTCACTTCAAGTCCTTCCGTGGTAGAGGAAATCAGCGGATTTGGAGAAGTTCCAAGGGACATGATGACCATATCCACATCCAGCACGAATTCTGAGCCTTCCTTTACAACCGGCCTTCTTCTTCCGGATTCATCCGGCTCGCCAAGCTCCATCTTCACGCATTTCATTCCCTTTACCCAGCCCTTGTCGTCTGCAAGAATTTCCACCGGATTTGTCAGCAGGTCAAAGATAATGCCCTCTTCCTTTGCATGATGGACTTCTTCCACTCTGGCAGGAAGCTCTTCTTCACTTCTTCTGTACACGATATGTACCTCAGAGCCTAAGCGCAGCGCAGTTCTTGCCGCATCCATTGCCACGTTTCCGCCGCCTACCACTGCAACCTTCTTTCCATGCATAATGGGGGTGTTGGAGCTTTCATCAAAAGATTTCATCAGATTGCTTCTTGTTAAATATTCATTGGCGGAAAATACACCGTTTGACTGCTCTCCCGGAATTCCCATGAATTTGGGAAGTCCTGCACCGGAACCGATAAATACTGCATCAAAGCCTTCTTCATCCATAAGCTCATCAATGGTGGTGGATTTACCGATTACTACATTTGTTTCAATATGAACACCTAAAGCTTTTACATTTTCGATTTCTGCTTTTACAACACGCTCCTTTGGCAGACGGAATTCCGGAATGCCATATACCAAAACGCCGCCGGTTTCATGAAGGGCTTCAAAAATAGTTACATCATAGCCAAGCTTTGCCAGATCTCCTGCACAGGTAAGTCCTGCCGGACCCGAACCGATGACTGCTACTTTTTTTCCAAGCTTTTCCTTTGCCCCTGCAGGCTTGATTCCGTTTTCCCTTGCCCAGTCAGCTACAAAACGCTCCAGCTTTCCGATGGAAATGGGGTCGCCCTTTATGCCCCTGATACATTTTCCTTCACACTGGCTTTCCTGTGGACACACGCGTCCGCATACAGCCGGAAGGGCGGAAGACTGGCTGATAGTCTGATAAGCCTGCTCTATATTTCCTTCCTTTACTTCACTGATAAACTTGGGAATATCGATGGATACCGGACATCCCTTGACACATTGGGCATTTTTGCAGTTAATGCATCTTTCTGCCTCACACATTGCTTCTTCTTTATTATATCCTAAACATACCTCTTCAAAGTTCTTTGCTCTTTCTGCCGGTTCCTGTTCCCTGACAGGCACTTTCTTTAATACGTCCATTTTTTCATCCTTTCCTTTTCATAGCTGTATTTATCTTTGATTCCTGCAGGCATTTAGCCTCTGCCGCAAGGGGCAAATCCCCCGTCCTGCGGCGCTTCGGATTTGTTGCCCGAAGCTTCTGCCAGGTTCTTGACTGTTTAGCTGCAGTGACCGCATCCGCCGTGGTGGGTATCCCCTTCCTGCTCCTTTAACAAATCCCTGCCTTCCTTTGTCTTATACATCTGCTGGCGGGTCATTGCCTGATCGAAGTCTACTAAATGTCCGTCAAATTCCGGTCCGTCCACACAGGCAAATTTCACTTCGCCGCCTACAGTCAGACGGCAGGCGCCGCACATGCCCGTTCCGTCCACCATAATGGGATTCATGGAAACGATGGTTGGAATATTCAATTCTTTTGTAGTAAGGCAGACAAATTTCATCATAATCATAGGACCGATTGCCACACAGGTGTCATAAGATTTGCCTTCCTTTTCCACCAGGTCCTTTAATGTCTGTGTTACCATGCCGCTTCTGCCATAGGAGCCGTCATCCGTTGTTATGTAAAGATTGCCGGCCACTTTGCCCATTTCCTCTTCATAGATAAGCAGGTCTTTTGTTTTGGCTCCGATGATTACATCCGCCTCTATTCCATGCTCATGCAGCCATTTCACCTGAGGATAAACAGGTGCAGTGCCAAGTCCCCCTGCAACAAATATAATCTTCTTTTGCTTTAAAGCTTCTATATCCTCTGACACAAATTCAGAAGGTCTTCCAAGAGGTCCCACGAAATCATGGAAGCTGTCTCCTGCCTTTAAGCTTCTCATTTTCCAGGTTCCTGCTCCCACTGTCTGTACGACTATTGTAATGGTTCCCTTTTCCCTGTCATAATCACTGATGGTAAGGGGAATCCGCTCATCCTCTTCTCCCAGTCTGACAATGACAAACTGTCCCGGTTCACAGGACTTTGCCACTCTTTTTGCTTCTACCTCAAATAAATAAATATTTGTGGTAAGTTCTTCTGCTTTTAAAATCTGATACATGGTACTCCTCCTAAAGATAATATAGTTCGTATCTAAATGATATTTTTTCTCACACTGTAATTTACTATAAAGGAAAACGGGAAAAAAGGCAAGTATTTAAAATGCCTCCACCCTATAATACCCCGCATAATTAGCCGAAGCTCTGTACAACTCTCTTGTATGCACATTCACCGCAAAGGCATTTCCTGACTTGGAGCGGCTGCCGCCCGGCTCCACATAATACTCGGTTATCAGATAAAATATCTGGTCATTTTCCATAAATGCCGAATCGCATACAAACTCCTTTGTTCCTTCCATATTGGGCATATGTCCCTGTATATCGAGAATATCACCTTTTCCGATTAATGCCTGTTTCAGTATAATATACGCTTCATCCACTGTAACAGCAGCATCTAAAACCAGGTGGTACTCCCGCTTTGCGATTTCACTGGCAACTCCGTTTTCATCAAACATAATAAACTGGAACACACTGCGTCCTAAGGGCATCGGAATAGGCGCCAGATAAGGAATGCTGTCCCTTGTGGGCGTGGAACCGTCTGTTGTATAAAACATTTCATATCCCTCGATCAAATCACTGAAAATCATCCGGGGACTGGAATATTCTCCGGAATCTACACTGATTTCCGGTTCATCCGGAACTGAAATATCTATGGTAAATTTTTTCTGTACTACATCGCTGGTTAAGTTGTATTGATTAACACAAAGGGCTGAAACCACATGCTCCCCTTTTTCAAGTCGGATGGGAACCGAATACATTTCACTTTCCTCCGTGGGAACAGAGCCATCCAGCGTATAATAAATGGTGCAGTTGCTTCCTGCCAGAAGCTTTAAGGAAATGACCCTGTCATATTCCCCTTCCTCTTCACTGAATTCCGGAGTCTGTACCACATATTCCTGAAATTGCTCCACCACGGAAAGGTCCGTACATGCTTTTAAGATGCGGTTAATGGCCTCATATTTTTTTTGTTCTTCGTAAATACCTATCAGTTTTTTATAAGCTTCTATGTAAGAATTATCCGTTTCCACAATTTCTTCCAGCATGTCCACCGCTTCTTCCTGTCTTTCCAGCTTCAGGTAAGCGCTGGACAACAGCATTTTTGCATCTGAGGAATTCGGAGCAATTTCAATGGCTCTTTTCGCATATTTTATTACTTCCTCATAACCTTCTTTAGAATCCAGCGCATAAGCGCTGCCTGCCTTTTTCATCTGATAATCATAGGAATTATAATTAACTGTATAAAAAATTCCAAAAATCAGGCACAGGAAAAGAAGAACTCCGGCTATTCCCATCCCCGCGTATATGGCCTTTGCATGTTCGCTTTTGGAAATTCTGTCAAAAAGTCCCTTTTTTCCTGATTTCTTATTTTGTTTTTCTTCCCTTTCCTCAAACTCTTTTTCCAGTGAACCCTCTGTCTCGGTATCCTCATCCACACGGTCTATCAAACCGCTTAAGCTTTCCCTTATACTTTCCTCGATTTCCGGCTCAAAAACCGGTACAAACTGCATTTCTTTTCCACAGTGTTCACAAAAGACCTGTCCTTCTTTCATTTGTCCGCCGCAAAATGGACACTCCATAAAAACACCTCTATATTCTACTCTCCCCGATATAAATAATCAGGAACTTCCGTTTCCTTACTGCACACTTTCCACACAGTTGTTCATCAGCATGGCAATAGTCATGGGACCAACTCCTCCCGGCACAGGAGTGATGGCGCTACAATGTGGGTATACATCCTCATAATCCACATCCCCGCACAGCTTATTATTTTCATTCCGATGAATTCCCACATCGATTACCACTGCACCTTCTTTTACATACTCGCCTGTAATCATTTTTGGCTTTCCCACTGCTGCAATTAATATATCCGCCCTTTTGCACACTTCCTTTAAATTCTTTGTTTTGGAATGGGCAATGGTGACGGTGGCATTTTCCCTTAACATTAAAATGCCCATTGGCTTTCCTACAATATTGCTTCTGCCGATTACCACGCATTCCTTTCCGGCAATTTCAATGCCGGAACGCTTCAAAAGCTGTATGATTCCTGCCGGAGTACAGGAAACAAAGCCTTTCTGTCCGATGCAGAGGGCGCCTACGCTTTGAGGATGGAAGCCGTCCACATCCTTTAAAGGAGAAATGGTCTTAATAATTTTATCCTCATCGATATGCGCCGGCAGAGGAAGCTGCACCAGAATTCCATGAACATCCTCTTTTTCATTTAACTGTTCAATCAGCTCCACAAGCTCTTTTTCTGAAATGCTCTCTTCCAGTTCATATGCCAGAGAACGAATGCCGATAAATTCACAGGCTTTCTTTTTATTATTCACATATACGCTGGAAGCCGGGTCATTTCCCACCTGAATCACTGCAAGGGAAATTTCCTTTCCCTCCGCCTTAAGCTTTGCAACCTTTTCCTTTAATTCCTCTTTGATTTGTGCGGAAATCGCCTTTCCGTCAATTACCTGCGCCATATCCATTCTCCTTTTTTCCTTTTTTTATAGATAAGCTTATAGCTAATTGCAAGACATTCTGCAATGCTTCGCCTAAGCTTCAGCAGGCATTCGCCGGACAGACGTGCCTGCACAGATATTCCATTTTAAAACAGCCCTGTAATCCTGCCGTCCTCCCCTGCATCAATGGAAAATGCGGCTGGCTTCTTCGGAAGCCCCGGCATAGTCATGACTGTTCCGGTTAATACCACCACAAACCCTGCTCCTGCAGAAACATACACTTCCCTGATACTGATTTCAAAATCCCTCGGACGTCCTAACAGTGTCGGGTCGTCTGACAGGGAATACTGGTTTTTCGCCATACATACAGGAAGATTTCCAAATCCCAGCTCTTCTATTTTTGCCAGCTGCTTTAAAGCCACAGGCCCATAGTTAACTGCTCCTGCCCCGTAAATCTCCTTTGCCACCGTCTCGATTTTTTCCTTTAAGGACAAACTGTCCTCATATAAAAGCCTGAAATGGCTTTCTTTTGTCTCAAGAGTTTCCAATACTTTCTCCGCCAAAGGAATGCCGCCCTCGCCTCCTTTTTCCCAAACTTTAGAAAGTGCAAACTCACAGCCTCTTTCTTCACAGAAATGCTTTACAAATTCCGTTTCCGCCTCCGTATCGGTAATAAAGGAATTTAAGGTAACCACAACAGGAACGCCGTATTTTTGTATATTTTCCATATGCTTTTCCAGGTTGCCGATTCCCTGCTTTAATGCCTCAAGATTTTCCTTATTTAAATCTGCCTTTAAAACACCGCCGTTATACTTCAATGCCCGGATGGTAGCAACCAGTACCACTGCATCCGGTTTTAAGCCTGACAGCCGGCATTTAATGTCAAAGAATTTTTCCGCCCCCAGATCAGCTCCGAATCCCGCTTCCGTTATGACATAATCCGCCATTTTCAAAGCAGCCTTTGTGGCCCTTACGCTGTTGCAGCCATGGGCAATATTGGCAAAAGGACCTCCGTGCACAAGCGCCGGGGTATGCTCTAAGGTCTGAATCAGGTTTGGCAGCATGGCGTCCTTTAACAATGCAGCCATGGCACCTACTGCGTTCAAATCCTTTGCGGTAACCGGCTCACCGGTCACCTTATATGCCACGATGATTTTCCCTAATCGTTCCTTTAAATCCGCCATATTCTCTGCAAGGCAGAGCACCGCCATGATTTCAGAAGCAACGGTAATGACAAAATGGTCTTCCCTTACCACTCCGTCGGTTTTATTTCCAAGTCCCACTACAATATTGCGAAGCACCCTGTCATTCATATCCAGACACCGCTTCCAGACAATCTGTCTTGTGTCAATGTTCAGTTCATTTCCCTGCTGAATATGATTATCCAACAGTGCCGCCAGCAGATTATTGGCTGAGGTAATGGCATGAAAGTCCCCGGTAAAATGCAGGTTCAAATCTTCCATGGGAACTACCTGGGCATAGCCTCCCCCGGCTGCTCCCCCTTTTATGCCAAAGCATGGTCCCAGAGATGGCTCTCTTAAGGCAATCACTGCATTTTTCCCAAGCTTTCCAAATGCCTGCCCAAGTCCCACGCTGGTTGTGGTCTTTCCTTCCCCTGCGGGAGTAGGATTGATAGCCGTCACCAGAATCAGCTTTCCCTCCGGATTTCCTTCTATTTTTTTCAAATATTCGTTATTCAGCTTTGCTTTATACTTTCCAAAAAGCTCTAAATCCTCCGGATTTACTCCGACTCCGGCAGCCACCTTTGTAATAGGCTCCATCACTGCTTCCTGTGCGATTTGGATATCTGTTTTCATTTCCACTATAGCTCCTCCAATAATTGTTCAAACTGCTCCATGCTCATTAAGACCTTTCTGGGCTTGGTTCCTTCTTCTTCTCCAACCACGCCTACATCCGATAGCTGGTCCATAATTCTTGCGGCACGGTTAAAGCCTATCTTAAATACTCTCTGCAGCATGCCGATGGATGCTTTTTCTTTTTCTATTATAAATTTCCCCGCTTCTTCAAAATATGCATCCCGTTCATTTCCTCCATCCGCTCCCGACGCTGCCATACCGCTTCCGGTAAGTCCGATGTTGGTTATTTTTTCTTCCACTTCCTCCGCATAATTTCCCGTATCCACGCACTGCTCCTTTAAGAAATCCACCACATTGGAAACCTCTTCATCGGAAACAAACGCACCCTGCACACGGGAAGGCTTGGTAAGACCCTGAGGGTAAAACAGCATATCCCCTTTGCCCAACAGCTTTTCCGCACCATTCATATCCAGAATGGTTCTGGAATCCACGCCGGAAGAAACCGAAAATGCAATACGGCTTGGCATATTTGCCTTAATCAGACCGGTAATAACATCTACCGACGGCCTTTGGGTGGCAATAATCAGATGAATGCCCGCTGCTCTTGCAAGCTGGGCAAGACGGCAGATAGACTCCTCCACCTCTCCCGGACATACCATCATAAGGTCTGCAAGCTCATCTACGATAATGACAATCTGGGGCATTTTTTCAGGAAGCTCCTGACCGCCGTTGTCTTCCATCTCTTCTACTTTTTTATTATATCCCTTTAAATCCCTTACATTAAAGTCTGCAAACTTTTTATACCGCTCCTCCATTTCCACAACTCCCCAGTGAAGGGCTGCGGAAGCCTTTTTGGGGTCCGTCACCACCGGTATCATAAGGTGGGGAATCCCGTTGTATACGCTTAATTCCACTACCTTGGGGTCCACCATGATTAGCTTTACTTCATCCGGATGCGCCTTATACAAAATACTCATAATCAATGTATTGATACAGACGCTTTTTCCGGAACCGGTTGCGCCTGCAATCAAAAGATGGGGCATTTTTGCAATATCCGTCACCACTGTTTTTCCGGCAATGTCCTTTCCTACCGCAAAGGAAATAGGGGAGGGAAATTCTTTAAATTCTTTGGATTCCAGTAAATCCCGGAAAGCAACTGTGGAATTTTCCTTATTGGGCACTTCAATTCCCACTGCCGCCTTTCCCGGAATGGGCGCTTCAATACGAATATCCGTTGCCGCCAGATTCAGCTTGATGTCATCGGAAAGGTTTACAATCTTGCTTACCTTCACTCCCTGCTCAGGCTGCAGCTCATAGCGGGTCACGGAGGGTCCCTGACTGATATCGGTAATGGTCACCTTTACCCCAAATGTCTGCAGTGTCTGCTGCAGGTGCAGGGCTGTTTCCTTTAATTGCCTTGCAGTATCCCCGGCGCCGTTGTTTTCTCCCTTTTTCAAAAGCTTTAAAGGAGGAAATTCATATTTCTTATTTGGTTTTATAGGAGATTGCATCCTATCCTTTGACGGCTCTCCGCCTGGTTCTTCCTGTTTTTTGACAGGAGCGCTGTCTGTAAACTGTTTTCCTGACAGGGACTGTCTTTCTCCCGCCTGACTTTTTTCGGAAAATACCTGCATATCTGCAATTCTTGGTTTTACTTCTGATTTTACTTTTGGCTCTGCTTCCGGCTTTACTTCCGGTCTTATATCTGTCTTTTCCGGCTCTGCTGTTTCTTTTAGCAGCTTTGGCGCCGCCTCTTTTCTATCCGCCTTTTCCAAAGCACCGTTTCCTAAAATATGCGCCTCCTCCACGGATAATTCCGCTTCTTCCGCAGTCTGCTGGTTTTCAAATCCAATGCCCTTGATTTTAATGTTGTTCAGGGCATCCAACGCCATCTGTTCTTCCTCTTTTATGGTGATTTCATGAATATTCTGTGAAGGCTCCGCTTCCTTTTTCAGGGTGGTATCCATTGCCACTCCGGATACCTTTTTATTCATGCGAAGCTCTTTTTCTTTCTTTTCCTTCCGCTCTAGCTGCTGCTGTTCCCTTTTAAGCCTTGCCTGCTCTAACCGTCTGTCCGCATCGTCTCTGGCAGTTTCATACACTCTCTGGCTGCTTTTCTTCACTGCCCTCATAAATGATTTTTCCGTTAAAATCACAAGGCACATAATGAAAAGAATCAGCACCATCACTACCGTTCCAACCATTCCCAAAATAGAATGCATTCCATTTCCGAGAACACCGCCTATGACGCCGCCGCCTTTTCCCGTCTTGGAAAATTCGTAATATTCCGCCGCTGTTTCACCGCAGTTCTCCAGACCGCTTATAAGGGCTGCTACTATGGTACACAAAAAAAATAAAACCGTTCCTGCAGCCAGCTTGAACATTGCAGTAGTTTTTCCCTTATTGGATATGCCAAATAAAATGCCCGCAAACAATATAAGGGGCGCTATGTATGCCATAATGCCGAAAATACCGCACATCACATGGCTCAGCACATTGCCGAAGCCGCCGATAATGCTTGTCTTTTCTCCCAGCTCATTGGTAATTTTAAAGTTGCATAAAAATAGTAATATAGTAAATGCCAGATAAAACAGAAACAACATTTCCTGAGCAAGCTTGATATTACTTTGGTCCTTTTGGTTTTTCTTTGTTGTTCTCTTTCTCTTCGGCGCAGGTTTTCTTCCTGATTTTGCTGCCATAATAAAGTCACTCCGTTCAAAAAATAATGCACTTTTACAAGTATAGCATTTTTTGGGGAAATTGTCATTATTTTATAGGTTTGTTTTTTTGTTCACATAACAGTTTGGCCAACAGTTCCCTCAACAGGCACGGGGGCAGGCTCTGGACTGAAAATGATTTCTAAAGGAGCCCTTATAAAAACGCCAGCGCTTAGCAAGGTTCTTTCGAGCTTAGCACTGCTGCGTTTTTATCAGAGCGAGAGCGTGGCGACGTAGAAACATTTTCAGTCCAGAGCCTGCCCCGGTGCCTGTTGAGGGAACTGTTGGCCGAACTGCTGCAAAAAAGCCCCTGCATCTGTGCAGAAGGCTTTCCCATTTGTTCTTTATTTAATAACCCTGACTCTGAACACTCCCGGAATTTCCGAAAGCTTTTTCACGATTTCCTCTGTTACAGGAGTTTCCAAATCCAGCATCGTATACGCTACCGTACCCTTTGACTTGTTTGCCATGTCGGTAATGTTGATGTCCAGCTCACCGAAATTTCCGGTAAACTTTGTTATCATGTTGGCTTTGTTTTCATGGAAGATTCCAATACGGCTTGCCTGACTGCAGACGCCCATGTCAACATTTGGATAGTTTACGCTGTTTTTAATATTTCCGTTTTCCAGATAATCCATCATTTCCTTTACTGCCATTTTTGCACAGTTGTCTTCAGATTCTTCAGTGGATGCTCCTAAATGAGGGATTACAATGCAGCCTTCTTTTCCTGCTGTGGTGGTGTTTGGAAAGTCTGTTACATATTTGCGGATTTTGCCCTGTTTGATTCCTTCCAGTATATCTTCTTCATTTGCAAGCAGATCCCTTGCAAAGTTCAGGATGATGACGCCGTCCTTCATCTTTTCAATGGCTTCTTTATTCAGCATACCTTTTGTGCTGTCCAAAAGGGGAACATGAATGGTGATGATATCGCAGGTTTCATAGATTTCTTCCACATTTAACACATGCTTTACATCCCTGCTTAAGTTCCATGCTGCATCTACGGAAACGTAAGGGTCGTATCCGTATACTTCCATTCCCAGATGCTTTGCCACGTTGGCAACCTTTACGCCAATGGCTCCTAAACCGATAATGCCAAGCTTTTTGTCCTGAATTTCCGTTCCTGCAAATTTCTTTTTCTCTTTTTCCGTTGCCTTTGCAATATTCTCATCGTCCTTTGCGGATTCCACCCAGTTGATGCCTCCCACAATGTCACGGGAAGCAAGCAGCATGCCTGCAATGACCATTTCCTTTACGCCGTTTGCATTTGCACCCGGTGTATTGAATACAACGATTCCTTTTTTGGCGCATTCCTCCAATGGAATGTTGTTCACCCCCGCCCCTGCTCTTGCAACAGTCAGAAGCTTATCGGATAATTCCATATCGTGCATGGAAGCGCTGCGGACTAAAATACCTTCCGCTTCATTCACATCTTCTGTTTTCTCAAAATCTGCCCTGAATTTATCCAGTCCCACCTGGGCAATTGGATTTAAGCAATAATACTTAAACATGTTCTTCCTTCTTTCTAACTCTTTCTGTTTCTATATCTTTTTAATTGTTTCAGTTTCTTTTTCTTTCTATTTCCTGTTAATATCCTTTAGCAGTTTTCCGCCTCAAACTTCTTCATGAATTCAACCAGCTTTTCCACGCCTTCTATCGGCATGGCATTATAAATGCTGGCGCGCATTCCGCCAACGGTTCTGTGACCCTTTAAGTTCTCAAAGCCTGCTTCCTTTGCTTCCTTAACAAATTTTGCATCCAGCTCTGCGTCTCCGGTTACAAAAGGAACATTCATCAGGGAACGGTCTTCTTTTCTTACCGTACCTTTAAACAGCTTGCTTTCATCTAAGAAGTTGTATAAAACAGCAGCTTTTTTCTCATTATGCTCCTTCATTGCCTCTAAGCCGCCCTGCTTTTTAATCCATTTAAACACCTTGCCGCAAATGTAAATGCCGTAAGCCGGAGGCGTATTATACAAAGAATCATTATCCGCATGGGTTTTGTAT
The DNA here is from genome assembly GCA_947382355.1 of uncultured Lachnospiraceae bacterium. Taxonomy (GTDB): domain Bacteria; phylum Bacillota; class Clostridia; order Lachnospirales; family Lachnospiraceae; genus RGIG3040. The sequence goes on along the minus strand of CANCYR010000004.1, from coordinate 7,921 downwards.
TTTAACATGGTAGGCGTGCCGGGCAGCGTATCTTCCGTAATCAAATCTTCACGGATAATAACGATTACCACTCCTGCAGGACCGATATTTTTTTGGACGCCACCGTAGATAATCCCGTATTTTGTCACATCCACAGGCTCTGACAAAAAGCAGGAGGAAACATCTGATACCAGTGTTTTCCCTTTTGTATTTGGGAGGGTATGGAACTTGGTCCCGTAAATAGTATTGTTTTCACATATGTAAACATAGTCCGCATCCTCTGAAACAGGTAAATCGGAGCAGTCCGGTATGTAAGAAAAAGTCTCATCCTCGCTGGAAGCAATCTTATTTGCCTTTCCGTAAATGGAAGCCTCTTTAAATGCTTTCTTTGCCCACTGGCCGGTTACGATATAATCAGCCACCTTATTTTTCATAAGGTTCATGGGAATCATAGCAAACTGCTGGCTGGCGCCGCCCTGTAAAAATAATACCTTATAATTATCCGGTATATTCATCAGCTCTCTCAAATCAGCCTCCGCCTCTTTGATAATGGTATCATAAGCCTTGGAACGGTGGCTCATTTCCATAACGGACATGCCGGTTCCCTTATAATCTAACATTTCATCTGCAGCTTCTTTTAATACTTCCTCAGGTAAAACTGCCGGACCTGCTGAAAAGTTGTACACTCTGGACACTTTTTTCTCCTCCTATTTCTTTTCCTATATTGAATTTTCATTCTATTACTTTACCATATGAAAACATAACCTATATTTTACATAGTCTTACAAAACAAGTCAACCTTTTAATAAAAAATCATCACAGGCGTGCCTTCTTCCGCCATATCATAAAGCTTTTTCACTTCCTGATAAGGTGTGTTGATACATCCATGGGAACCGTTGTGCTTATAAATAGTTCCTCCAAACTTCCCTCTCCATTTTGCATCATGGATTCCGATATTTCCATAAACCGCCATCCAGAAATCCACGGGAGTTTGATAATCTTCTCCACGGAGCACACGGTTTCTCTGCTTAAAGTAAATATAACATGCTCTGGCAGGTGTGCCGTTTCCTTTTCCGGTACAGCCGGTAACAACTGATGCAGATAAGACCTGTCGTCCCTGCACATAGTAATAGAGCTTCTGTTCCGACATATCCACCTCAATATAAGTATCTCCAATATCATCCTCCCCTTCTCCCCATGCTTTCTGGGAATAAACGGGAGTGCGCACCTCCTCTTTCTTGGAAGCAAATGCTTCCATAAGATACTCCGTCTCTGCTTTTTTGTCAATTTTATTGCCATAAGTACCTGCCGGAACGGTAACGATATCCCCTCTTGTTGCCCGAAACTCTCTGTCTTTTTTTGTGGTATCGTATTTGCTGCAAAGCTCCTCTACAAATTCCTTCAGCTTCTTTTCATCTAACTGAAGCTCACCTTTCTCATCAAAAACAAATTCTCCTTCTTCATCTATAAGAATCCAGTCGCTTGTTACGGACGCATCCACAATTTCTTCCTGTCCGTCTTCCATCCGGTAAGTAATCTTTCCCGACTGGAACCGTTCAATTTTATTCCAAAGGGCAAGAGTCTCCTTCATTTCCCCGGTAAATTCCACCTCATCATAGCACTCTTTTTCTTTCAGATTAATATGGCATCCGCCTTTTTGCAAAACCTCCGAAACTGCCTCTAAAGCCCGTTCCTTATTCAGCAGGTTTTTGGTAGTATCGATAAGCTGATAGCCCTCTCTTGTTTTTTCTATTTCCACCTTAATCTTGCTCTTATCACCGGCTGCTTTGATAAAAGAGGTTTCAAACAGCTTTTTTTTCAGCTTTTCTTCATCAAATATGCCTTCCGGTTCTACGGAATAATTGGCATACTCACCGGAAAGTCCTTTAAACCAGAGAAACGGGTTCTGCTTATGATGTATTTTCTTTAGGCCGGACAGATAGGTTATCTGATAGTCAATCTGTTCTAAAGGAAAGTTTATGGAATTATCAAACTTATCTTCAATAATAAGCGGTTCTTCTTTTTCCCGTTCCAAAAGCTTTTCATTGATTTCCTCCGGAGTCTTTCCGGTGGCATACACGCCGTTTATAAACACACCAAACATAAAGCTGTCTGCATAATATGCAGTCAGCCCTATGTAAATCAATCCAAACATTATGATAGGTGTTATGCAAAAAATAAATAGTATAAGTTTCAGCCTTTTCTTCATGTTTCTTTCTGAATTCCCATTTCATCTCTAAAGTATATTGCTGTTTGTCTAAAAATATGGTAACTATTTTCTTATTGCCCTAACGGCTTCTTTTTCAAATCATCCCCGTCAAACACTTCCTCAATGGGCGCTCCCGGAGAAACCATTGGAAATACCTTGTCATCGCTTTGAATCATACATTCGATTACAACTGGCTCCTTACATTCTATTGCCTTTTGTATAACAGGAAGCACTTCTTCCTTTTTAGTAACGCGAAATGCTTTACAGCCCAGACCTTCCGCCACCTTGCAATAATCCACCTTGTCCGTAAGAATGGTCTGGGAATATCTTTTCCCGTAAAATAATGTCTGCCACTGTCTTACCATGCCAAGCACCTGATTGTTGATAATAATCTGTATAATGGGGATGTTGTAGCGGCTTGCCGTTGCAAGCTCATTCATATTCATACGGAAACAGCCGTCTCCGCCGATATTCACGCAGATTTTTTCCGGCCTTCCCACCTTTGCGCCGATACATGCTCCCAGACCATAGCCCATGGTGCCCAGGCCGCCGGAGGAAATAAAGGTCCTTGGCTCCGTATACTTATAAAACTGGGAAGCCCACATCTGATGCTGTCCCACATCCGTAGTAACAATCGCCTTTCCTTCTGTTGCAATATCAAGCTGCTCGATTACATAAGGACAGGTAAGCCCATCATCCTCATATTTTAACGGGAACTGTTCCTTTAAGCCCTTTATGTAATCCGTCCATTCCTTATGGTCCTGCTGCTCCAGCTTTTGGTTGATTTCTGAAAGCACATCCTTTAAATCCCCTATAAGGGAAGCATCTGTTTTAATATTTTTATTGACTTCCGCCGCATCAATGTCAATCTGTATGATTCTGGCATTTTCCGCAAACTTATTCGGATTTCCCGTTACCCTGTCTGAAAATCTTGCCCCGAGAGCAATGAGCAGGTCGCATTTTGCCACGCCCAGATTGGAGGCTTTTGTTCCATGCATGCCAATCATGCCTGTATACAGCTCGTCTTTTCCGTCAAAAGCGCCTTTGCCCATAAGGGTATCGCATACCGGACAGTCTGCCAGCTTCGCAAAGGTCCTGACCTCTTTGGAAGCCCCTGAATGAATGGCGCCTCCCCCTAAGTATATAAAGGGCTTTTCGGCTTCCCGGATAAAAGAAAGCACCTGCTCCACTTCTTCTTCTGTAAACTTATTGATTCGCTCCATCTCCACAGGCTTCTTTGGCTCATATTCACAAAGATTTGCCGTTACGTCCTTTGTAATATCCACTAAAACAGGACCGGGCCTGCCGCTTTCTGCAATATGGAATGCCTTCCTCAATGTATCTGCCAGCACCGTTACATCCTTTACGATATAATTGTGCTTTGTAATGGGCATGGTGACCCCGGCAATATCCACCTCCTGAAAAGTGTCCTTTCCAAGCAGGGGCAGATTTACATTTGCCGTAATGGCAACCATGGGAATGGAATCCATATAAGCGGTTGCAATACCTGTTACTAAATTAGTGGCGCCCGGACCGCTTGTGGCAAGGCAGACGCCTACCTTTCCCGTTGCCCTTGCATAGCCGTCCGCCGCATGGGAAGCCCCCTGTTCATGAGATGTGAGAATATGGGTAATCTCGTCCTGATGTTTATATAAAGCATCGTATACATTTAAAATCGTGCCGCCCGGATAGCCGAATACGGTATCCACGCCCTGTTCCTTTAAGCACTCTATTACAATTTCCGCACCTGTTAACTGCATGTTTTATACTCATCCCTTCTGTATCTGCATTTTTCAAAATTCCGATAATGCTGTTACACTGACAGTTCCTGTCCCTCGCTTACTTTTCTGCAGGAACCTCCAGCACTGCACCTCTGTTTCCGCTTGTAACCAGAGAACGATATCTGTTTAAATATCCGGTAGTTATCTTAGGCTCCCTTGGAGTCCAGTTTGCTTTCCTTCTTTCCATTTCTTCCGGAGATACTTTTACATTCAAAGTGTTTTCCGGAATATTGATGGAAATGATATCTCCTTCTTCCACAAAGGCAATGGGACCGCCTACAGCCGCCTCCGGTGAAACATGGCCGATGGAAGCGCCTCTGGAAGCGCCGGAAAACCGTCCGTCAGTAATCAGCGCTACCGAAGAGCCAAGACCCATGCCTGCAATAGCGGAGGTGGGATTGAGCATTTCACGCATGCCCGGTCCGCCCTTTGGACCTTCATAACGGATGACCACTACATCTCCTGCCACAATCTTTCCGCCTTTAATTGCCTCGATAGCATCCTCCTCACAGTCAAATACTCTTGCCGGACCTTCATGAACCATCATTTCCGGCACTACTGCGGAACGTTTTACAACACCGGAATCCGGCGCAAGATTTCCTTTTAATACGGCAATTCCGCCTGTTTCACTATAGGGATTTTCAATAGGACGAATGACCTCGGGATTTTTATTCACTGCATTTGCAATATTTTCTCCTACGGTCTTTCCGGTTACCGTCAGCAAATCCGTATATAATAAATTCTTTTTGGTAAGCTCCTTCATCACTGCATAGACGCCGCCGGCTTCATTTAAATCCTCCATGTAAGTGGGGCCTGCCGGCGCCAGATGACACAGGTTCGGGGTCTTTGCAGACAATTCATTGGCAATGTCCACGTTTAATTCCACTCCTGCTTCATGAGCAATTGCCGGAAGATGAAGCATGGAATTTGTGGAACAGCCTAACGCCATATCCATAGTGAGGGCATTTAAAAATGCTTTTTCCGTCATAATATCACGGGGCTTTATATCCTTTTCCACCAGCTCCATGATTTTCATGCCCGCATGCTTTGCAAGCCGGATTCTTTCAGAATAAACTGCCGGGATGGTGCCGTTACCTCTAAGACCCATTCCCAATGCTTCTGTTAAGCAGTTCATGGAGTTAGCCGTATACATACCGGAACAGGAGCCGCAGGTAGGACATACCTTTTCTTCAAATTCCGCCAGATCCTCCATGGTCATGGTTCCGGCTGCAACGCTTCCTACCGCCTCGAACATGGAAGAAAGGCTTCTCTTTTCTCCTTTTACACGGCCTGCCAGCATGGGGCCGCCGGAAACAAATATGGTGGGGATATTCACTCTTGCAGCAGCCATTAAAAGCCCCGGCACGTTCTTGTCACAGTTGGGAACCATTACAAGGCCGTCAAAGCCATGTGCCATTGCCATGCATTCGGTGCTGTCTGCAATCAAATCTCTTGTTACAAGGGAATATTTCATGCCGATATGTCCCATGGCAATTCCGTCGCATACAGCAATTGCCGGAAATACCACCGGCGTGCCCCCTGCCATTGCCACTCCCATTTTTACCGCTTCCACGATTTTATCCAGGTTCATATGTCCCGGCACGATTTCATTGTATGAGCTTACGATACCGATAAGTGGTCTTTGCCTTTCCTCTTCTGTATAGCCTAATGCATTGAATAAGCTTCTGTGGGGCGCCTGCTGCACTCCCTTTGTTACGGAATCACTTCTCATCTTTCTTCTCTCCTTTTATAATACGTTCTACTGCTTCGTCAAGGGTTTTCTTCATCACCTGTTCTTCGCCGAACAGCTTGTCAAAAGTCTCATTTACCTGTGGATTGTCACTGGTAGTCTTAATGGTATGGCAGATTCTGATTTCATCCAGAATGGAAATCAACAGCCATAAAATTGAAATCACAATACCCGCCTGTGACAGCCTGTTTCTCATAATCAGTCCCAAAAGGGCGCATACCAGTCCAATGGCTCCAATAAGCATGGTCCTTATCATACACTGTATGACACCAAGCACAAAAAACAAAAATGGTATCTTTCGTTTCTTCATCCTTATATCCTTTCACAGATGAAATCGCCCATCTTCTCCGTGCCTACCTGAGTACATCCTTCCGCCATAATGTCTCCGGTGCGATAACCCTCTTTAAGCACCTGTTTTACCGCCTGGTCAATGGAGTCTGCTTCTTTATCCAGATCAAAGGTATAACGCAGCATCATGGATGCGCTTAAAATGGTTGCTATGGGGTTTGCAATGCCTTTTCCTGCAATATCCGGTGCGGAGCCATGGCTTGGCTCATATAAGCCGAATCTGCTGTCATTTAAGCTGGCAGAGGCAAGCATGCCGATGGAGCCTGTTACCATGCTGGCTTCATCCGATAAAATATCCCCAAACATATTTTCCGTTAAAATCACATCAAACTGTGCCGGGTCCTTTACAAGCTGCATGGCACAATTGTCCACCAGCATATGCTCCAACGTCACTTCCGGATAATCCTTTGCCACTTCATTGACCACCGCCCTCCAAAGCCTTGAGGAATCCAGCACATTTGCCTTGTCCACGCTGGTGACCTTTTTATTTCTTTTCATGGCAATGTCAAATGCCTTGACGGCAATGCGGCGGATTTCATTTTCATCATAAGCCAGCGTGTCAATGGCCTTTTTCACGCCGTTTTCTTCTATTGTCTTTCGCTCTCCGAAATAAAGTCCTCCCGTAAGCTCCCGCATAATCATCATATCAAAGCCCTTTGCGCTTATTTCCTCCTTTAAGGGACATGCGCCGGCAAGCTCTTCATATAAGACAGCCGGTCTTAAATTGGCAAACAAATTCAGCGCCTTTCTGATTGCTAAAAGTCCTGCCTCCGGTCTTTTGGAGGGCTCTAACTGATACCATGGGGAGGTTGTGGTATCTCCTCCGATAGAACCCATTAAAACCGCATCGGAAGCTTTTGCCTGAGCAATGGCTTCCTCTGTCAGGGGGACTCCATGCACGTCAATGGAGGCTCCGCCCATTAAAATATCTGTATATGTAATGCTGTGGCCGTATTTGTCAGCCACCTTGTCAAGCACCTTTCTGGCTTCTCTCACGATTTCCGGTCCGATGCCGTCTCCTGCAATACATCCAATATTCAAATTCATGTTGTTACTTCCTTTCCTTTTGAAACTTATAAAACACCTTTCTTATCATATCTCAAATGGCGACAAATAGCAACTGTTTTCATGTGGAATGGATTATTCCATTCTTTTCATTTACCGCCTCCAAAACCTTTTCTGCAGAGCCTTTCGTAAAGCTATCTCTTCTGACAAATCCCATTTGCGTTTTTCCATCTGCAGAATCCTCCAGAATAAATATGAGCAGGTTTTCTGTCAATTGTATATGTGCTATTTTCTCATACGGAATAGTATAAGTCCTCCCCTGCTCCTTTTTTTCCATTCTGTCCTCATAGAAAATCCTTTTACCCTGATTTTCATTTGCCTTCATCAAATAATTTCCATATAGCTTTCCGGCCCATTTTTCCGGATTGCGATTGTTTACTATATAACATGCATATACTATGCCAATCATATATACTATGCAAAAAAGCTTAACAAAAAACATCCAGTTTGCTATAAAAGAAGTCATACAGATCAGACCCGCTAAAATCCCAAATACAATCAATGAAATATTGGCTCTTTTCCGCTTTTTTTGGTTCCAGGCCCAAATTACTTCATATTCCTCCAAAAAATCCTGCTTTGTCAATGTTTGTATATTTTCTGCTATTATCCCTTCCACTTTTCTCTTCCTCCGCACACTTTTTTATTGCTATTTTAGTATCCCCAAATTATACCATATACTTTCAACTGCTTCAATCTTCCCAAACAGTTCATCAAATACACCGTAACAGTTCAGCCCTCAGCCTTCCCACACAGGAATCAGAACCGGCTGCAGGCAGAACATGATTTCTA
>CANCYR010000003.1 GCA_947382355.1 uncultured Lachnospiraceae bacterium | reverse complement strand
AAGCCCACTTTGAGAACCGGCTGCCGGACAGGCTCAAAATCCTGTCCAAGTACAGGATGCTTATCATTGATGAGATTGGATATCTCCCTATGGACATTCAGGGGGCCAACCTGTTTTTCCAGCTCATTGCAAGGCGGTATGAAAAGACATCCACGGTCTTTACCTCTAACAAGACTTTTTCGCAGTGGAATGAGGTGTTTGCTGATGTCACCATTGCCTCAGCCATTCTGGACCGTGTTCTGCATCACTGCACAGTAGTCAACATCAAAGGCGAATCATACAGGCTGAAAGAACGCAAGGAATTCATGCGTCAAAAGCAGCAGATCGTAAACACACTTTTTGAGCAGGGAAACACTTGAAAAGGTTACATGGCTCCGCCGAAAAACTACAAAATATAATCGGCTTTGACACTCCATTTTTCTAAAATTAAGCATGAAAAAAGCAGGATACCTTGTTCATAAGATTTCCTGCTTTCCATGCCCGTTTGGGTGTTATTTAGTATCAAATAATTATACCAACTGTAATCCTGCTAATTCCTCAACTTCTTCAACAGTAAGTCCAGAACCGGCAGCAACTTCCTCATAAGATAACTTTTTCATTTGTAAAAGCCGTTTCGCTGTTTCAACCTTTGCTTCATAAACTTCACTTTCCACATAAGAACGCATTACTTCCTGTTCATCATACAATACCATCATAATGTCCACAACCTCCTTTTCCTTGCTTTCCAGATACTCTTTCAGCACATTCCTGTCTTTACAGATTCGGATTGCTTCTAAAATCGCCTTCTTGGTTCTGCCATATATGGCTATCTGCTCACTGCATACTTTGGTAAATACCACATATTGGTTGATAATGTCTCCCTCTTTCCCGTCATATATCATTTTTACCTTCACATCTATGCAGCATTCCTCTCCACCGAAAAATTCTTCTGACAGGGAAACTTCGGAAGGCTTGCTCTTTCTGTCCCCTGTATAAATCACATACAGTTCAGGCTTTGGCATTTTTACCTTTTTACTCTTATACAGATTCTGTTTGGTTCGTTCAAAATAGTCGTGATAAGTCTGCACCAGATACATTAACGCCCTGATTATGATATTCATAGTCCATGTGGACTGTGCTTCTACCAAAATCATCAGCCTGTTTCCTACTATGAAACCTAAATCATTATAAATATTATCCGTCAGGACATTTTTTATTGTTACATCTGTCAGTTTATCCTGTGTAATGTCAGTATCCTCAGGATGGAGTGCTTTATATAACTGTAACAGATATTTTTTATCTTGGAAAAGATTGGTAAACACACTGTCTTTAATGGTGTATTTTGCCACTTCCCTGTCTGAAATATTTTTACTGCTGTTATTCTTCTGTTTGGGATTCTCTCCCTTATATTTATTTTCTAAGTCTGACAACGCCTTCACCTGCCTTACAAATACTTTTTCTCATGTTTATAGTACCACAAACCCTTAGTTTTATCAATGGATTTGTGGCTTTCATGCTTTTGTTGATGTGGTTTAATGGAATACTATTTGTCAAATCTCCTGTCTCCTGTTCCTTTGCTTGCTGTCTTGTTTCCTGCTATGCTGTCGGCTCTCATTCTGAAGTTCTCTTCCAAGGTTCTTTTTGTTGTAGCTGATTACCTCTGCATACGCTAACTCTGTAGCAGTTTTTGACTTTTCCCTGCCTATACTGTCATACTCGGTTTGCAAGGACTGTATCTCTGCTTTCCACTGTTTCGGTGTTATCTTCTCACCCTGCTGTAAAAGGCTCTGCATACGCTCCCTCAATTCGGGGGACTTAGATAAAGTGTCTTTATGTTCCTTGTCATACTTCATCTTTGCAAATCCTTTTAATGACTGGCTCTCCTTATAAGCAGCTTGGATTGGTTCATAGCGGGCATACATTTTTGACAGTTCCTTTAATCGGCTTAGTTTCTGCCCTTTTGACAAATGCACCATTTCTAGCTGTTGGTATTTCTGTTCACTGTCCGCTGTGAATTTTGCAAGGCTCTCAAAGCTGTCTATCTTCCTTGTGGTGATGAATTTTTCCGCATTGTCGGCTGACTGCAAAGCGGTTCTGTTGGATATTTTTCTTAAATATTTTCCGCTGACAGTATTTGGCTCATTATTATCCGGCTCTACTTGCGGGTCGATTATCTCGTCCCCGTCCGGAATATCAACTACCACATCGGGCGTTCCGTCAAAATCTTTATCCGCAAACAGGCGACTTGCATTCCGAAAGTCCATAATCGTAAAGTAAATCTTTTCCTTATCCTCTAAAAGTCTTGTTCCCCGTCCGATAATCTGCCTGAACTCTGTCATTCCGTGTTCATCACTAAAAATATTATCCAGCACAATCAGTTTACACATCTTACAATCAACACCCGTTGTCATCAACCTGCTTGTAACCGCTATGACAGGATAATCTTTCTCCTCATCTATGAAGTTTGCAAGCTGCTTCTTTCCCTCCGGATTGTCCCCCGTAATCCGCATGATATATTTGTCATTTTCTTTATAAAGGTCTTTATTCTCATTAATCAATGCCTGTCTCATTCGCTCGGCATGTTCCACATCTATGCAGAATACAATGGTCTTACTCATGCGGTCAGTTTTTTTCAAAAACTCCGTTATTTTTGCCGCAACAGCTTTTGTCCTCTGATCCAAGACTAATGTGCGGTCAAAATCCTTTATATTATACTCACGGTCATCAATTTCGTAGCCCTTATCATCCATCTTTCCCGCCTCCGGTCTGTACCCCACAAGGTCTTTATCCAATCCCACACAAATAACCTTATACGGAGCAAGGAATCCGTCATTAATACCCTGCTTTAAGGAATATTCATAAATAGGCTCCCCAAAGTAGGTTTGATTGGATGCCTGTTTGGTCTCGATTGGCGTAGCTGTACAGCCGATATGTGTTGCCGTGGAGAAATAATCAAGTATTTTTCTCCAATCAGACTCCTCTTTTGCGCTTCCCCTATGACACTCATCAATCACAATCAGTTCAAAGAAATTCGGCTTAAACTGCTTGAATGTCTCAAAATTATCCTCACCGGAAAGCTGATGATACAGTGCCATATATACTTCATAAGCGCTGTCTGACCTTTTATTTTTCACCTTGGTCATCTTCCCACCAAAAAGCTTAAAATCGCCCGATATCGTCTGATCAATAAGATTATTACGATCAGCAAGAAAAAGTATTTAGTTCATCAGACGATGGAAATGCATCAAGCGGAACATTCCTCACTTCTCCAGTGAGCAGATTCTGCTCCACAAACTCGTCCCCATGAGAGGCATATACATATTTAATATCGAGAGTATTTGCATAATCAACCCGCTTCTTCTGCCCTCTGCTTGTTACATTTCCCCGAAGAATAATCCGCCCTGCTGTAAAAGGGTACTCCAACCGCACTTGCTTTTTGATATCCCATCCGGCACTCTCAATAGCCGGCGTGATATACTGTGCCTTAATATCTTCTTCAGACAAATCTCGTTTCCCCATAGTTATACACTCCCTTGTATACTACTTGGATCTCGCCTCATCCAGTTTCCTTTGCTTGCGTGAATCGATCGGCTTCTTTGCCTTTTTCGGAATAAACCATGTCCTTCCTAAAAGCTCTATATAAAAATACTGAACATTAATTTGAAATCATTACTGTTTTTCATCCACATTAAATAAAATATATCTACAATCATATTTATCTACATAATACATCCCAAACCCATTTATCGCAGTTTTGCTATTTGCTCTGCTTCTATATAATATCCCAATAAAGGAGCACATTCAAAGCTGCCCGGATATCTATATTCTTTATAATCATCTTTTATCGGTTTTTCCAAAGACTTAAATTTTTAACTACGATTTTTATTATGAGAAAAACATCAAGTAAGCAGATTTTCCATGCTCTTTAAGCTAATCGTCAACGTGGAGGCATTATGCAATAACGCAGATGTTGTGGGCTGTATCAGATCACTTACGCCCAGGAGAATCAAACCGGTGTTAAATCCTAAAATAATGTGGTAATTTTTATGAATTCGTTTCATAAGCCCATTACTGATTGCTTTAAGCGTAACAATTTCATATAGATTATCTGCCCCGATAGTAACATCCGCAATTTCTCTTGCAATCTCAGCTCCATCATTGATAGCAATGCCCACATCCGCCGCCGACAGTGCCGGAGAATGATTGATACCGTCTCCAATCATGATTACTTTTTTGATACCTGCGCGCTTCAGTGAATTAATGACTGCCGCTGCCTCCTCACGTATCGGATCTTCAAACACAAAATGGTGGCTTCCGATTACCGCCTTTTTCCCTCTATCATAGTTGAAATGCCATGGGCAACCACATATTCCACCTTGGAATGCATTTCTTCATGTACCAGATTTCTTGCTTTTGCTGCGTCCACAACTGCTTTTTCCATGGAATGCGGGAAATGCTCTTCCAGACACGCTGCAATACGAAGTAATTCATCAGCATCCTACCCGTTAAAGGATATCACATCTGCCACTATGGGCTGTGCCTTGGTCAGTGTTCCTGTCTTGTCAAACACGATGGTATCCACTTCTTTTACACAGATGGTAAGTTCTCCTTCTTCCAAAATGGTACCTGCATACACATACCCCTCTATGGTTTTACGGACCGGAAGTGACTCGCCCGTCAAGGAAGCCTGATTTACCAGCGCTTCTCCTTCCATTACCGTACCATCAAAAGGAATCACATTTTCCATATGCAAAGACATACTTCTCGCAAGGTCATCTACTGATTTTTTGTGTGTCCACCCTTCCAGTATTTCTCCGATTCCAAGCAGAAAAATCACCGACCCGGCGGTATCATAATCCTTTCTCAAAACAGATACACCGATTTCACATGATTGAAATGCAGTTAGCTTCAAGTAGCCTAAAAGAGTATAACATTATCAATTTATCTTTCAAACTCTCTTAACTGCCTCATGAAAAATCCCGTATTTTCCTCCACATCCCCATGGAACACTGCGGAGCCTGCCACAACCACATCAGCGCCTGCCTCTAAAACTTCCCCTGCATTTTCTTTCTTGATACCGCCGTCAACGGAAATAACCGCCTTTAACTTTCTTTCATCCACCAGCTTTCTAAGCTGAACAATTTTTTCCGTGCTTCCCTCTATGTATTTCTGGCCTCCAAAGCCGGGATTCACGGACATGACTAAAATCAAATCCACAAGCTCCAGATACGGCTCTATTTCACATATGGGAGTTGCAGGATTCAGGGAAATCCCCACCTTTTTTTCATAGCTTCTGATTTTGTCTATAGTCTCCTTTACCCTGCCGCCACATGCCTCCACATGAAAGGTAATGATATCCGCACCGGCCTTTACAAATTCCTCAATATACCGCTCTGGTCTGTCTATCATCAGATGCACGTCAAACACACAGTCCGTACAGGGACGGATGGACTGGATTACCGGCATTCCAAAGGAAATGGACGGAACAAATATGCCGTCCATCACATCTATATGGATATATTGGGCACCTGCCCTGTCCACTGCCTGAATTTGCTCACCAAGCCTGGAAAAATCCGCCGACAAAATCGAAGGGGCTAAAATCAACATATTAATATCTCCTTTTTTCTTTACACTGCTCATAAAACATTACATAGTCGTCATAACGAACCTGACTTATCATTTTTCGGAAAAGCGCCTCTTTCACTGCGCACTCCGGCTCATGAATGTGGGCACAGCCCTGAAATCTACATTCCGGCTGGTACTTTAAAAATTCCGGAAAATATTCTTTTAACTCTTCCTTTTCCATAAAATCCACAGACAGAGAGCTAAACCCGGGCGTATCCATAATATACCCGCCGTCCTCTAAAGCTATCAGCTCCGAATGGCGGGTAGTATGTCTTCCTCTTTCAATCTTTTTACTGATATCTCCCGTCTCCATAGTCACATCCTGCTGAAGGCTGTTAATCAGGGAAGATTTTCCTACGCCGCTGGGACCTGCCACAGTAGTGGTCTTATCCCGCAAAACATCCTTTATCTGTTTAATTCCCTTTTTCTCTTTGGCACTGACAAAGAAAAGAGGGTACTTTGTTTCCCGATAGATTTTTTCTATTTCTTCTACTTGTCTCTCCAAGGCAAGGTCCGCTTTATTAAAACACAATATACAAGGCACCTGCTGTCTTTCCATCATTACAAGAAAGCTATTGAGCAAATGGAAATTAGGCTCCGGCTGCACAACTGAAAAAATCACCATTGCCTGGTCTACATTAGAAACCGCCGGGCGTATCAGTCTGTTTTTCCGGGAAAGAATGGATGTGATATTGCCCGTCATGGCGCTTTCATCAAGCACCTGTATCTCTACATCATCTCCCACCAAGGGCTTTACGCCCATTTTCCGGAAAAGTCCTTTTGCCTTGCATTCATAGATACCTCTGCCCTGCAGGTGCACATAATAAAATCCACCGATTCCTTTTATGATTTTTCCCTGCATACCTTACTCCTGAGTAAAGGTAATTGCCTGTTCCGGTGTAGTGACCGGTTTAGTAATTTCTATAGGGGTTTCCTCTCCCGTTTCCGGGTCTACCTCGATTTCTGTTTCTACTGCATTATAGGTAAAGCTGATAGTTCCGCTGCTTACCTTAAATCCTGTTTCATTCACTGCACATGGGAATGTGCTTGTGGAAAAGGTCCGGATATCCCCATTGCTTGCTTTAATGGTAACGGTAACACTTCCTTTTGTATATCCGGTAGGAGCTTGAAGGGTTGCAACATATTTATAAGACTCTTCTTTTGCCCCAAGACTTAAAGTAATATCCACAACTGTCCCTTCTTCCACTGTAAGCCCCGGATTATAGCTCTGAGTCACTACACATCCGGCTGACACTGTATCACTGTGAGTTTCAGAAACAGTACCGCATTTTAACTTATATTCCTCCAGCTTCGCTTTTGCAGCGCTTTCCGTCATTCCTCTAAGGTCAGGTACTGTAGTCTCAGTAACAGCCTTTCCCTGACTGATGATCAAGGTTATATTGGAGCCTTTTGCCGCTTTTGAACCTGCTAACGGCTCCTGGGAAATAACTTTGTCTTTTTCTACCGCATCATCATTGGCATAATCCCTTACCACCTTAAAGCCTTTATCCTCAAGAGCCTTTGCTGCCAGCTCCGCATCCATGCCGGTTACATCATCCACTTCAACGCCTTCCGTTCCGCTGCTTACAACCAGGTCAATAGTTGTATATTTATCTACCTTTTCCCCTTCATTGACCCCTTGGGAAATAACCGTATTTTCTTCATATTCGTCTGATTCCTGCATGGATGTCCTTGTTCCAAGACCCATGTCATTCAATTCCTTTTTAGCTGTTTCCAAATCCTTTCCTACTACATTTATCATGACTACCTGACCATCTTCCTGTGGCTGGTCCTCGGTATTTTCTGTATTCTCTTTATTTTCAGAGCCACTCCCGGTTTTAAAGATATCAAGGGCATTTGCAACAAGGGCAAGAGCAATAACACCTATGATTACTGCTGCAACAATAGCAAGGACAGTAGTGATTCTCTCCATTTTAGGGTCTAGGTCGTCGTCCTCATACTCTTCCTCATCCTCATCTTCCTCTTCATACTCTTCTTCCGGCTCTTCTATCTTACGGGCAGGCTTTTTCCTTACCGGTCTTTGCACCGGCGCCTGCTCCTCTTCTCCGATAATATTAATTCCCGCAATGGTGCCTGTTCTGTCCTTAATCTCACTGATATCCGCTTCTGTAATCACTCTGGTGGCTCCGCCCATTTCCACCGGAATGATTTTTACAAAATCTTCATCAGGCGCAATGAGGGAATGCTTTAAGTCTTCAACCAGTTCGCCCATGGACTGATAACGCCTGTCCGGACTTTTCTGGGTAGCTTTAAAAATAATCTGCTCCACACTTACCGGAATCTCCGACACGAATTCCCTTGGTGAAGGCATATCCTCCTGAATATGCTTGATTGCAATAGCCACTGTCGTCTCTCCATCAAATGGCACATGCCCGGTAAGCATTTCAAACATGGTACAGCCTAAAGAATAAATATCGCTTTTCTCATCGCTGAAGCCGCCCCTTGCCTGTTCCGGTGATGTGTAATGCACAGAACCCATCACATTGGAAGTGATGGTGTTGCTTGTAGCCGCCTTTGCAATGCCGAAATCCGTTACCTTTACCTTACCGTCTCTTGCAATCATAATATTCTGCGGTTTAATATCCCTGTGGATAATATTGTTATTGTGGGCTGCTTCGATACCCATGGATACCTGAATGGCAATGCTCACTGCTTCCTTTACGGAAAGACGTGCTTTCTTTTCTATATAATTTTTTAAGGTAATTCCTTCTACTAACTCCATGACAATATAGTAAATGCCTTCTTCTTCCCCTACATCATAGACATTTACAATATTAGGGTGGGCAAGTCCCGCTGCCGCCTGGGCTTCAATACGGAACTTGGATACAAAATTTGTATTTTCATTAAATTCCTGTTTTAATACCTTAATGGCAACAAAACGGTTCAGCTTGTGACATTTTGCCTTATAAACATCACTCATTCCCCCTGTACCGATTTTTTCAAGAATTTCATAACGCTCGCCTATCAACATACCTATTTTTATCATCTTACCACCTCATCTGCAAAAGGTCTTACCAGCACTACGGCAATATTGTCTTTTCCGCCATTGTTATTTGCCTGCCTGATCAGCTCTTCTGCTATTTCATTGATTCCCCGTTTATTGTTTACAATTTTTCTGATTTCTTCATCCTCTAACATATTGCTAAGGCCGTCCGAACACATCAGTATGGTGTCATAAGGCCTTAGCTCAATCGTAAAGAAATCAATTTCCACATCATCCCTTACGCCTATTGCTCTTGTAATAATGTTCTTATCCGGATGAAGCCTTGCGTCTTCCCGGTTAATAGCTCCTAACCGAATCATTTCCTCTACCAGAGAATGGTCTTTTGTAATCTGCCGGATTTCTTCCGTATTGACTACATAAAGCCTTGAGTCTCCCACATTGGCAACCTGAAGGTATCTTCCTATCACAGTTGCCACAACAACCGTGGTGCCCATACCAGCCAGACTTGCATCCATGCTGGCTTCTTTTCTGACTCCTTTATTGGCAGCATTGATTGCCTTTTTTATAATAATGGTGGGATTCTTTTCAAAGGAACTGCGGATTTCTGATACAATGGTTTCCACTGTATACTTGGAAGCAAAATCTCCCGCATTATGTCCTCCCATACCGTCTGCTACAATAAAGAGATTCGGCATATTTCCCTGAGGCTTTCCAGAAGCAAACACATAATCCTGATTCAGTTTTCTTTTACGGCCAACGTCCGTCATTGCCACTGTCTTTAGCACTGCGTTTCCTCCTTTTCCTCTTTATGCCGTCTTCTTAACTGTCCGCAGGCTCCGTCAATATCTCTGCCCATTTCCCTTCTAATAGTAACATTTATTCGATTTTTTTCAAGTTTATTTTTAAATCCTTCCACAAAACTTATATCCGGCTGTTTAAAATCCCGCTCTAAAACAGGGTTTACAGGAATCAGATTTATATGACAATTTAAAGGCTTTGCAAGCGCTATAAGCTCCCCGGCATCCTCTGATGTATCATTTATCCCCGCCACCATGCTGTATTCAAAGGTAATTCTTCTGCCTGTTTTTTCAAAATAATACCGGCAGGCTTCCATTAACTGCTCAATAGTATAGCGCTCTGCAACAGGCATAAGCCTTCTTCTTTTTTCATCAGTGGCTCCGTGAAGGGATAATGCCAGAGTTATCTGCAGCTTCTTATCCGCCAGCTCCTTCATTTTAGGAACAATGCCGCAGGTGGATACCGTTACGTTCCGCTGGCTTATATGCAGCCCATATTCATCTGTCAAAAGCTGAATGAAAACAAGCAGGTTTTCAAAATTGTCCAAAGGCTCTCCCGTTCCCATGACCACCACATTGGAAACCCGTTCTCCTGTCAGTCTTGTAATCTTATAAATCTGGTCCAGCATTTCCGAAGGCGTCAGATTCCGCTCCAGACCATCCAGGGTAGAGGCACAGAATCTGCAGCCCATTCTGCAGCCTACCTGCGAGGAAATGCATACGCTGTTCCCATGCTTATATTTCATCCACACGCTTTCCACCAGGTTACCGTCTGCTAACTGAAATAAATACTTTTTCGTGCCGTCTATTTTGGAGGTCTGAACATCCACCGCCTCTAAATTGGTAAGAATAAATCTTTCCTTACATTTTTCCCTGAATTCTTTCTTTATATTAGTCATCTCATCAAAATCCAGAACCAGCTTTTTATGAATCCATTCATAAATCTGGTCTGACCGGAAAGATTTTTCTCCCAATTCCAATATCTCATTTTTTAATTGTTCTTTTGTCAGTGATTTTATATCTATTTGCTTTTGCATAGTATCCTTACTCTGTTCCTGTCTTCTCTTTCTCTTTACGAAAGCGTGCCATATAAAAACCGTCGGATGGCTCTATTCCCGGAAGCAGCACCTTTTCTTCTTCCAATATGAAAGGCAGGTGATTTAATATGTAATCCCTGTTTTCCTGATTTTCTTCTTTACTGATGGTGCAGGTGCTGTAAAGCAGCACACCGCCGGTTTTCACATAAGAAGAAACTGTATGCAGTATATTCCGCTGAAGCCTTGCAATTTCTGCCAGATCCTCTTTTGTAACCCGGTACTTGATATCTCCCTTTCGTCCGATAACTCCCAGTCCCGAACAGGGCAGGTCGGCAATGACCACATCCGCACTTTCCAACGCTGTCTCGTCCATTTCCGCAGCATCCCATACCTTGGTCTGTATGTTTTTATATCCGGTCCGCTCAATATTTTCCCGGACAAGGGAAACCTTATAATCGGAAATGTCCCTTGCTTCCACCCTTCCGGTCCCCTTAAGCTTTGAAGCCGCATGGAGAGTTTTCCCGCCCGGCGCAGCACATACGTCCAGAACCGTATCTCCTTCTTTAATATGTGCCATTTCCACCACTTCCATGGAGCCTAAGTCCTGAACAACAAATTTTCCTTCTGAAAAGCCCGGCACTTCTCTTACAGAATTTATATTAGATAAATAATAAGCATATGCTAACTGATTGCTTTCCTTTACAGTGATTCCTTCCTTTTCCATTTTGGAAAGCCATGCCTGTTTCTCCTCACAGGAAAGCTCTTGCGGTATTCGGATGGTAACAGGTCTTTCCTGCAAAAGACCTTTCAGCATTGTTTCTGTTGTTTCCTCCCCATAATCGGAAATCCACATTTCTATAATCCATAAAGGCATGGAATATGTAACAGACAGATAGTCTTCTATGGAAGCTTCTCTGTCCGGATAGGCTATTGCTTCTTTATTTCTTGAGATATTACGGAGCACCCCGTTTACAAAGCCCTTTAAAGGTGCAAAGCCCTTTTTTACTGCCAGCTTTACCCCTTCATTGCATGCTGCGGAATCCGGCACCGCTTCCATGAACAATATCTGATATGTGCTCATGCGAAGTATGGTACGGATTACCGGTTTCATTTTGTCTGTCTTTGTTTTAGAAAAGGTGTTTATCACATAATCAATTCGGATTAAGTGTTCAATGGTTCCTTCCCCGATGCGCTTTATAAATGCTCTGTCCTTTTTTTCCAGATAGGTATATTTATCAAGTACCTGCTTCATCACCAGATGGCTGTACTTTTTCTTCTCCAGAATTTCAAGCAGCATTTCCAAAAGTATTTCTCTTGTATTAGTCGTCACGCCGTCTTCCTCCGCCAAAAATCAGAATCAGACGCAGCAGCTGCACTACGGAAGCAGCAGCTGCTGCCACATAAGTAAGGGCTGCTGCTGTTAACACCTTTCTTGACTGGCTCACTTCCCGCTCACCCAATATGCCCTGCCCCTCTAAAAGCACCAGTGCTCTTTTAGAAGCATTGAATTCAACCGGAAGGGTTACGATTTGAAACAGCACCGCCAGCGAAAATACAATAATACCAACCGGCACAAGAAAAGAAACGGCGCTGAAGAAAAAGCCTATAAGGATAATGGGAACCCCGAGCCTGGAGCCTAAGTTAGCGGCAGGCACCAGCGCTGAACGGAATTTCAGGGGCGCATACCCTTCCTTATGCTGTATGGCATGGCCGCATTCATGTGCCGCCACTCCCACTGCCGCCACGGAAGCAGAGCCATAGGTAGCATCAGATAAACGCAGAATTTTGTTTCTCGGGTCGTAATGGTCCGTCAGTTCTCCTCTGATGTGCTGCACTGATACATCATAAATTCCCGCACTTTGCAAAATCCGCTCTGCCGCCTGTGCCCCCGTCATTCCCGTAGCGCTTCTTACCTTATCGTATTTGTGATAGGTAGAGCTTACCTTTGCAGAGGCAATCATGGAAATGACCGCAACTAAAAGCGCCCATATGAGCATCGGGTCATATCCATATCCATAACCGTAACCATAGTATCCGTATAATATCATAATCCTCTCTCCTTTTTGGATTTCCCAAATTTATTTCCCCCTAAGAGGAAAACACGGTTCCCGCTTCTATCTGCCGCCCCAGCAAAAATTCCTTTGTTGTCATTCTCTTTTTTCCTTCAAGCTGTAACTCTTGGATATTCAGCAAATCCTTTCCTGTTTTTACATAAATATCTTCTTTAGAAACAAAACAGACGGTTCCGGGCTTTATCTGTTCCATATCCAGCCCCTGCTCCTTTATTTTAGCAACAGCCTGCCGGTCCTGTTCCGAAATGACCTGTCCCTTCCAGAGCTTCAGTGTTTTATTTCCGTATCCGGTATAAGCGCTTGGCCAGGAATTTAAGCCCCGAATCAGTCTTTCGATTTTCACGGCATCCTCCTGCCAGTTAATCTGTCCTAAGGATTTGGTAAGCATTTTTGCATAGCAGCTTTCCTCATCCTTCTGTTTTACCGGCTCTATGGTGCCTGCCTCAATGGCTGCAAGAGCTTCTACAATCAATTTTGAACCCGCCATGGCAAGCTTGTCATGAAGGCTTTCTCCGGTTTCTTCCTTTTCAATTGGAACCGCTGTCTTTAGCAGCATATCTCCTGTATCAAGCCCTTTGTCCATCTGCATAATGGTAACTCCCGTTTCTGCCTCTCCATCTAAAATAACCCACTGGATAGGCGCTGCTCCTCTGTATTTGGGAAGCAGGGAAGCATGAATATTGACGGCTCCGTATTTTGGCATATTTAACAATTCTTCCGATAATATCTGACCAAAAGCCGCCACTACGAAAATATCCGCTTCCTGCCTTCTTAACATCTCTACTGCTTCCTGCTCTTTAATCTTTACAGGCTGAAACACCGGTATCTGATGTTTTATGGCACATTCCTTTACGGGAGTACAGCTGACTTCCTTTCCTCTTCCCTTCTGTTTATCCGGCTGAGTCACCACCATTGCCACCTGATGTCCTGCCGCAATCATTGCTTCTAAAGGCCCCACTGCAAAATCGGGTGTTCCCATATAAACGATTTTCATATTCTCACATTTTCCTCTCTGTCCATGCCGCTTCCGCTTTGCTTTCTATTCTTCGTAACAGTTCAGCCTTCGGCTTCACTGTTACGGAATCTGCCCATTTCAAGTCGCCTTCGGCGAGGGGCAGATTCCCTCTTGGCTTAATTTACACGTTCTCACGGACTTTGCAGTAAATGCAAAGTCCTGGACTGAACTGTTACTATTCTTCCTCATCCTCCGGCTCATAAGGCTCTGCATCCATCAGCTCCCCTTCTACCAGTTCCACGTACAAATGTCCGTCCAGATGAGCGATTTCATGGCACAAGGCTCTTGCCAACAGCTCTGTTCCTTCCACTTCAATGGGCTCCATATGTTCATCGAAGGCTGCCACCTTTACATAGTTGGGCCTTGTTACCACGCCGGACTTTCCCGGTACGGACAGACATGCCTCCTGCCCTGTCTGTTCACCGCTTGTTTCTATAATCGTAGGATTAATCAGCAAAATAGGGTCTTCCCCTGTGGTATCAATAACCACGATTCTTTTCAGGATTCCTACCTGGGGTGCTGCAAGTCCTACTCCGCATGCCTCATACATGGTATCAAACATATCATCAATCAGTTCCATAGTTCTTTTTGTAACTTCTTTTACTTCCTTGCATTTTTTGTTTAATACTTCGTCTCCGATTTGTCTAATATTCCGAATTGCCATCTTTTTGCTCCTTTTGTATCATATCTTTTCCTTAAAATCCATTCATGGGATCAAAATCAAAGGTGATGCTTATCTGTTTTGTCTGCTCCTTTATGGATTCTAACAGCTCCTCTAAAAAATCCTTTACCTCTATGAGCTGCCTGTACTCCCTATGCTTTCCGTAAATCACATAGCGGTATGTATCGTTTACCTTTTCGATTGTAGCCTTTGCGGGCCCGATAATCAATACCTTTTTCTTTTGGAAGGCATCCCTGCACTTTCCTGTCAGAAAACCTCCAAGCTCCCATGCCGCTTTTTTATCCCTGCCCTGTATGAAAACTCCAAGCATATGGGCAGCCGGAGGATACCCTGCAATTTCCCGAAATGCGATTTCCTCTTTATAAAATGCCTCATAGTCCTGGTTAGCCGCATGGACGATGCTGTAATGCTCCGGCTGATAAGTCTGAATCACCACTTCTCCGGGAAGCTTGTCGCGCCCTGCCCGCCCTGCCGCCTGGGTCAGAAGCTGGAAGGTTCTTTCCGCCGCCCGGTAATCATTTGCCGACAGAGATAAATCTGCTGCCAGAATGCCTACCAGCGTCACCTTTTTAAAATCATGCCCCTTTACAATCATCTGGGTTCCTACTAAAATATCCGCCTCTTCATTGGAAAAAGCAGACAGGATTCTCTCATAATCATCCTTTTTTCTGGTAGTATCCCCGTCCATCCGAAGCACTCTCGCCGTAGGGAATTCTTCCTTTAATTTCTGTTCAATCTGCTGTGTCCCTGCTTTAAAGCCTGAAATGTACTTAGAGCCGCATTCCGGACAGAGAGTGATTTCCTCCCTTTCATATCCGCAGTAATGGCAGACCAGCTTTCCGGCGCTTTTGCCGCCGCTTTCAAAATGATGGGTTAAAGAAACATCGCAATGAGGACATTTTACCACATAACCGCAGGCTCTGCAGGAAATAAATCCGGCATAACCCCTTCGGTTTAAAAAAAGCATGATTTGCTGCTTCTTTTGAAGCCTGTCATGAATTGCTTCTTTCAGCCTGTTGCTGAAAATGGAACGGTTTCCCTGTTTTAATTCTTCCCGCAAATCCACAGTATATACGGCTGGAAGATAAGCGCCCTCCAACCGGTTCTTTAAGGTAAATAAGCGGTATTCCCCTTTTTCCGCCCGGAAGTAAGCTTCCAAAGAAGGAGTTGCCGAGCCCAGTACAAGGGCTCCGTGACAGCTTCCTGCAATTTCTTCCGCCGTTTCTCTTGCATGGAATCTTGGCATGGTATCGCTTTTATAGCTTCCCTCATGCTCTTCATCCATAACAATGAGCCCAAGATTTTGAAAGGGCGTAAAAAGAGCGGTCCTGGGCCCGATCATAATCCGGACTTCCCCTTTTTTTGCCCTTAAAAACTGGTCGTATTTTTCCCCTGCCGACAGCTTGGAGTTCACTACGGAAACCTGTGCGCCAAACCGGTTGTAAAACCGGGTCAATGTCTGGTAAGTCAGGGCAATTTCCGGTATGAGCACGATGACTTCTTTTCCTTCCCGAAGCACCTGTTCAATTATCTCCATATACACTTCCGTTTTGCCGCTTCCGGTAATTCCGTGTATCAGATAACGGATTTCTTTTTTTTCTTTATAATCCTTTGTAAAAGCCTCTACTACAGCCTGCTGTTCCCTTGTAAGAATCTTTTTATCCCATTTCTGATTAGTCTGGGCTAACTTTATCGGGTTGCGCCATGTACTTTCCACCAGCAGCTCTGCTATCTGCTTTTCCACCAGCCCCGAAATAGTCTTTCCCGTTACCCCAAGCTTACCTGTCACAAGGGAATATGGAAGCTGTTCATATTCCAAAAGCTCTTTCATCAGCCTTGCCTTGGCAGTCTGGTGCTTTTTCTCATACTCTAAAAGCAGTTCTTTTCCTTTTTCCTTTTCCACTTTAAGCCGCAGGGATTTTTTTTCTGCCGCTTTTACTTTTTGCTTTACGGGAAGGACCGTTTTCATTGCCGCTATCATAGTGGAGCCGTAAGTCCTTTTCAGCCATGCCGCAAGCCTTACCTGACTGCCTTCTATGGAAATGCCTCCCTCGGACACGGCATGTATGTTTTTTAACTTTTCCTCCGGATATTCCGGTTTCTTAGTAAGCTCCATTACATAGCCGTCAATCAGCTTGTTGGAACGTCCGAAAGGAATCTGCACCTTCATTCCCGGTTCGATTTTCCCCATTAAGGAATCCGGTATCCGGTACTGAAAGGGTCTATCTACTTTTTCATGGGAAATATCCACTATGATATTTGCATAGCAGCCTTCCGCATTTCCTTCCTTGTCTCTTTCCAACTTATCTTCTCCTTTATATGTATACGGCTCTGTCTTTCATTTTCGCCGTCTGTGAGCCAAATATCCTGCGGCATGAATATTTTGTATATTTTCAATTTTGTATTGTGTCCATTTTTTTGTTCTGACCGGTATTATACGGCAACTGCCAGATACTCATATGAATATTTTAACTGAATTATCATAAAATTCACGGCATCACCAAGCAAAAGCGCCATATTATTCACATAAATATTTTTCGTTGCCAAGCAGCCGCAGAAACATGAATTATGCCTGGTCATGTATTCTGCATTTCCTGCAATATATCCCGAATGATTACTCTTTCATCCATAGGATATTTTTTTCCTTTGATTTCCTGATAATCCTCATGTCCCTTTCCTGCCAGCACGATTACGTCTCCCGGCTGTCCGTTTTGAATCACATAGGCAATTGCTTCTTTTCTGTCACAGATTTCCACATAGCTTCCGTCTGTTTTGGAAATTCCTGTCTTTATATCATCAATAATATCCTGAGGTTCTTCAAATCTTGGATTGTCAGAGGTAACCACTGTTAGATCCGCCAGTTTTCCGCTTACCTCTCCCATTTCATACCTTCTGAGCTTCGAGCGGTTTCCTCCGCATCCAAACAGACATACAAGCCGTTTCGGCTTATATTCCTTTAAGGTGGTTAGCAGGCTTTCCAGTGCCATGGCATTATGGGCATAATCAATCATCAGCGTAAACTCATCGGATACCTTTATCATTTCAATCCTGCCCTTTACCGCTGCCTGTGCCAGAGCTTCCTTTATAATATTTTCCGGCACATGGAAACGGCGGCAGATGGCTATTGCCGTCAATGCATTATATACGCTGAACCTGCCCGGTGAGTGGAGCTGTACCTGCATGTTTACAATGCCTTCCGTTTTAAAATCCACTCCCAGATATCCTTTTTTATTTACCAGCGAAACATCCTTTGCCTTTAAGTCCGCTGCTTCTGAAAAGCCAAAGGTTTCTAACTGACAGGTATGACCCTTTACCACTTCCTGCCAGTGTCCGTCATCCCTGTTTACTATTCCTGTTTTGCATTGCTGAAACAGAAGTCCTTTGCAATGAAGATAATCTTCAAAATCCTTGTGCTCGTTTGGACCGATGTGGTCCGGTTCAATATTGGTGAACACGCCTATATCAAATAAAAATCCCTGGGTCCGGTGAAGCATGAGCCCCTGGGAAGAAACCTCCATCACCACTATGTCACAGCCGGTATCTGCCATTTCCTTAAAATATTGTTGCAACAAAAGAGATTCCGGCGTAGTATTATTTGCTGGAATCACTTTATCTCCGATAATCACCTCAATAGTGCCGATTAAACCTACCTTGAATCCGGCATGCTCCAAAATGGATTTCACCAGATAGGTTGTGGTAGTCTTTCCTTTCGTTCCGGTAATGCCGATTACCTTCAGCTTATCCACAGGATTTCCATAAAAGGCTGCAGAAATAAATGCCATGGCATAGCGGGTGTCTTCTACTTTTATAATAGTAACCTCCGCCTCTTCTTTTATGGACACTTCCTTTTCCACGATTAAGACTGCCGCCCCTTTTTCCACTACCTCTTCTGCAAAGCTGTGTCCGTCTGCATTTCCTCCTGAAATGCAAAAAAACAAACTTCCCTTTTCCACCTTTCGGGAATCGTTTGCAACGGCTGTTACCATCACGTCTTCACTGCCTTTTATCACCTGGTATGTCAGTTTTTTTAATAAATCTTTTAAACAAACCATAATTTTCCTGCTTTCTTTTATCCATTATCTTATAGGATAGCACATGTAGTGGTTTTTTTCAACTGGTGTACAAGATATATTGGTATTGTTGTAACAGTTCAGCCCTCAGCCTTTCCATAAATATTTCTTTATATACTCCAAGAACATGATATACTATAAGAACAAATATTTTATGCCTTAGTATACCATAAAAAATGTACCATACAAAAACTTTTAAAGGAAAAAGAAAATGAGACGAATACTTATCATCGGACGTCCCGGAAGTGGAAAAAGCACATTTGCCAGGGCTCTGAAAGAACTTACCGGCCTGCCCCTGTACTATTTAGACATGCTGTATCACAAACCGGATAAGACAACGGCCTCCCAGCAGGAATTTGACAAAAAGCTGCAACCTCTTTTGGTTCAGGACGCATGGATTCTGGATGGCAATTATGCCAGAACCCTGCCATTAAGACTTACCTATTGTGATACTGTATTCTGGCTTGACTATCCTCTTGACGTATCCTTAAAGGGCATTGCCTCCCGTATGGGACAGCCCAGAGAGGACATGCCCTGGACAGAAACGATGCCGGACCCGGAATTTCTTGATTTTGTAAAGGATTTTGATAAAACAGAAAAAGGAAAGATAGAATATGCCCTGTCCCAATGTGCAAAAAAGAACATTATCATATTCCACTCAAGAAAGGAGTCTGAAGCTTTTCTCAAAAATTTGAAACTGACATAGATAGATTACGTTTTCTCCCGCATAAAACCTGAAACAATAAGTAACAGTTCAGCCCTCAGCTTACCCTGCAGGAATAAGAACCGATGCAGGAAAGCCGAAAACTGAACTGTTACAACAATAATTCGTTATTTCACGCCTTTTTCTTTTTAGATGTCTAAAACCTCATCACGAATCCATCTTCACATCCATATGATACATATTTCCCCCGGAAACTATTTCCATATAATAAGTCCCCGGCAAAAGCCTGATTGCAAGCTGCTCCCGCTTTTCTTTTCCAGCAAAAAGAACGGCTATTTTCTGCCTTTTGGCATTATAAACACGAACCTGCCATGTTGTCTGGATATTTACATCATTAAACCGGATAAAATGAAAAGAAACCATACCTTGCCCGGACAGAACAATTTTATGGCATTCGATATTTTCCTTAGAATTCTCCTGATTCTGCCGCCTTACAAATAAAAAACTCTCCTCTTCTGCTGCCATAGCAAAAACACAGCTTTGAATAAGCAGCATAAAGCAAAAAAACATTGCGGCTGTTCTTCTGTATTTCATATGACTTCTCTTCTTTCTTTTCCTTTTTGTGCATATTTTTTCCTCTATTCCATATTATTCTAGTACAAATCTTTACTAATTTCAATAGTAAAGATTTGTACTATGATATTATCTGTTACAGTTTAACCCGTCTGTAAAGAAGAATGAATTTGGAAGAGGAAGGGGTTTTATGGAATATCATTTACGGATAAGAGATTTACGTGAAGATTTTGATAAGACACAGCAGGAAATTGCGGAAGTGCTGGGGACCTCCCAGACTATGTATGCCCGCTATGAGCGCAGAGCCAATGAAATGCCCCTGCGGCATTTGATTACTCTTGCCAGATATTACAATGTTTCTCTTGACTATCTCACAGGAATTTCCAGTGTAAAACAGCCCTTTCCGTCCAGATAGCTTACGGCTGCTAACATTTCAGGCGGCAGTTCTCCCATAGGAATCAGAACCGGCGGCAGGCAGAAAGTGTTTCTGAGTCGCCGCGCTCCCGCTCTGATAAAAACGCAGCAGTGCTAAGCTCGAAAATACCTCGCTAAGCGCTGGCGTTTTTATATGGGCTCCTTCAGAAATCACTTTCTGCCTGCCGCCGGTTCTGATTCCTATGGGAGAACTGCCGCCTGAACCATACTACGTCTATTTATACGGAAGCACGTCTTCCATATAAGCCCTCAGCACTTCGCCCACGCTCCATGCCTGATTGAAGCAGCCTCTGGAAGTACAGGCAAAGTCCCCGTCAAAGATTTCTGCTATTCCGTTTAAGCAGCCATCCTCCATATGGTCCTGAAAACACAAGCACATTTCTTCTGCTTTTTTCACCGCTTCCTTACTATAATCGTTCACCTTGCAGTATGCGCTTATAAAGCCTCCGGATAAAAAACCCCATGCAGTTCCCATATGATATGCCAGGTCACGCTTTAAAAGCTTTCCGATGTACTCCTTTTTATATGCTTTATCCCTGTTAGACAGGCTCCGCAGTCCGTAAGGGGTATAAAGCTGCTCATATACCGTATCCACAATCTTTTTTTCCTGTTCCCTGCTTAAAAGGGAATAGGGCAGGGACACCGCCCATATCTGATTGGGACGTATGGAGGCATCCTTTTTTTCTCCGCTTACCACATCATACAAACAGCCCGCTTCTTCATTCCAGAATGTATCTGCATATACGCTCTTTACCTGTTCAGCCAGTTCTCTATAACCGGAAGCCTCTTCGCCAAATGCCTCCGCCAGCTTTTCCATAATCCGAAGGGCATTGTACCAGAGTGCATTGATTTCCACTGCTTTCCCATGCCTTGGAGTCACTACAAGATCTCCCACCCGTACATCCATCCATGTAAGCTGGTCTAAGTCGCTTCCTCCCTGAACCAGCCCGTCCTCGTCCATTTTTATGGAAAAATGAGTGCCATTTTTGTAGGCATGAGCAATTTCCTTTAAGCAGGGATAAATCTTTTCTTTTATAAAGGCAAAATCTTTTGTATATTCCAGATATTTATGAACGGAATAAAAATACCACAGGGAAGCGTCAATAGTATTATACATAGGCTCTTCCCCAGCGCTGTTCGGAAACACATTTGGCAGCATTCCGTCTTTCACATACATGCTGAAGGATTCCAGAATTTCCTTTGCATCCTGAAATCTGCCTGTGCAAAGGGTAAGTCCCTGAAGGGCAATCATGGTATCTCTTCCCCAGTCCATAAACCAGGGAAATCCTGCCAGTATAGTCTTTAAACCGGTAGACTCTCTTTTTACGATAAAGTGGTCAGCGCTCCAGGCAAGGCGTCTGGAAAGCAGGTCCTCCGGCATTTTCTCCATAAGCTTATAAACTCTTTCCCTGCATTCTTCTATTATCCGAAAACCATCCGCTTCTTCCAGCCATAGCTCAAGACCGGGATTCTCCATATCCTCTGCCCCGCACAGCAGATAGAAGCATTTCTTTTCAAAGGGCTTGAAAGAAACAACCACATCATAAGGGGTGGCATGATTGTCAAGCCCCAGATATCCGGTTCTGTTTTCCAGCGGATAGTATATATTTTCTTCTATTAAATAGTTAGGCGTCGCCATGGAAACCGGCAGCTTCTTCCTGTCAAAATAAGTGCCCTCCGAAGTGAGGAATACTATTTTTTTCTTTTCATCCTCTTTTGGAACTAATGTAAGCTTCTTTCCTGATATTTCCTTTTGAAAGTGAAGCCGGTCCTTTTCCGTCCCTTCTCCCGGACTGGTAAATTTAAACAAAGGCGTTATATGAAATTCGCCGCCTTCCTTTCCTGCCTCTATTTCATAGGTGAGTGCTGCTGCATTTTTCCCATATGCCATACCAATTGTTTTTCGGATGGTCATATCATCCACCTGATAAAAATAAGAGGGAACTACATCCAACTCAAAGCTGTTTAAATATATCTGTCCGTTTTTTTCATCCCCCACATAATCCTGTGCCGTCAAGTCCACCTGTTCATGCCGCCCCGAAAAGCTCACTGCTTCATGTGTGCCGGACCAGACCAGCTTTCTGTCCACCGGCGGATGAAAGGAAGCTGTCAGATATCCGGAAAACAGTCTGTGATTGGCTCCGGACACACATCCGTTTGCAAATCCGCCTATGCCGTTCGTCACAAGCCACTCCTTTTCCATTCCATCCTTTAAAGTGCGGAAAGCACTTCTTCCCAAGCGATATTTTGTATTCATGCCATACCCTGCCCTTTCTTCCAAATCCCTTTGAATAAAAGGATCTGGTTTCTATTTATGTAAGTATAACATGTTCCTATTCGGAAAAAAAGGCTTTTTATATGGGAATCACGGAAATCAATTTTCAGACGGTAGCTTTCAAAACAGCCTCCGGATAAACCAGAGGCTGTTTTGTTGAATTCTTATGAGGGGGGGAGATAGTGAGTTGTGGTTCAACTATCTTGTAATCAAGATAAACTCAATTTGTGTTCAAAATGTGTCTAATTTATAAAAAAAATGTAAGAAAAAATTAATAAAACCTAAAATCAATGCATTTCATTTTTCATATTTTTAAAATTTCCATAAAAATGCACACAAAGAAGCCCCCGGCATTGCCGGAGGCCTCTTTGTTGAATTCTTATGAGGGGGGGGGAGATAGTAGAATATTAATTCAACTATCTTGCTTATCACTATATAAGATAAATGTGTTTAAACTGTGTCTTTTTTCTAAAAAATTCCAGAAATAAATTAAGAAAGCTTAAAAACTTCTACTTTCTGATAGATTTCCCGCACCTTTTCCGTAGGAATCTGCCCATTTTCCAAAGTTGTCACATTGGCAGCGGAAAGAGCAACTGCTTTCTTTAACACTTCATCAAAAGGTTCTGCATTTCTTATGCCCATAGTCAAAACTGCTATAGCGCAGTCGCCGCTTCCTACCGTATTCAATGTTTTTACCTTTGGGGGTACTACGCGGTAAGTCTGTTCCTTTGTAACACAAACAAGCCCTTTTGAACCCATGGTAACAACTACCACTTCTATTCCTTTATCCTTTAACTCCTTTGCTGCCTCCAGCACTTCCTCTTCACTTTCCAGCCTTTTTCCCGCCACGTATTCTAACTCCCGCTTATTGGGTTTAATCAGATAAGGCTTTGCTTCAATAGCGCTTTTTAACGGTTCTCCGCTGGTATCCACCAATACCTTTTTTCCTGCCTGATGGCAGATTTCTATCATCTTTGCATAATAATCCGCTTCAAGTCCCGGCGCCATGCTTCCCGAAATAACAATAATCTCACTCTCATTTACCAAAGCATAAAACTGGTCCAGAAAGTTAATCCTCTCCTGTTCGGAAATCTCCGGTCCCGGTTCCAGCACTTCCGTTACATAACCGTCCTCAGAAATAATATTAATATTCGTCCTTGTCTCTCTTGCTGTTTTCGTAAAGGCACTTTTAGCCCCCATCCGTTCCAGTTCATCGGAAATAAACATACCGTTATACCCCCCTAAAAAACCGGTAGCGTTCACTTCCTCCTTATAATGCCGCAGAACTTTGGTTACATTGATTCCTTTCCCCCCCGCCAGATTCTTACATTCTATCATCCGGTTTACCTGTCCTTTTACCAGTCTGGTTACCCGACAGGTTTTATCCACAGCCGGATTTAATGTAACCGTTAAAATCATTCTTCCACTTCCTTTCCTTTTAATATTTCCATGAAAGCACTGCATATTAAAAACAATAATTTGTAATCACTAACTGCAGGCTTTTTTGTCCTCTGAACTCATTGATATCGGGATAATAAGCAATGGTGGCTTTTATCCGGTTTTTCTGCCCGCTTAAAAAAAATTCTATCTGGCTGCTTCCAAACTGTTCTTCAAAATCCTCTAACATTTTTTTCGTATCTCCAAAATAAACTGCCTCAATTTCATAACCTCTTTCATCTTTCAGCAAACATTTCAGCACTCTTTTATCCTTTCCCAAAAGTCTTCCTTTTGAAAAAGAAATGTTTTTTTCCGCAAACAATGGTCTTTTATTGCCCGTCCCATAAGGCTCCAGCCTCTCCATTTCCTTTACAAACTCCATAGTTCCATAGGCAATGGGCATGGGCACATCTATATGAATGGTTTCTTCAAAATCCTTTTCCGTCAGGCAGCTGACCTGATTGATTCTCCTTCGGAATTCTTCTATCCTTTCCTCTTTTATGGACAGCCCCGCTGCCAGCTTATGTCCGCCGTATTTCAAAAACAAGTCCTTAACCTTTGTCATGTTCTCGTACATATGGAATGCCTCAATGCTTCTGCCGGAGCCTTTTGCCTCCTCTTCTCCCCTTGTGAGCACGAAGGAAGGCTTCCCATACTTTTCCCTGAGTCTTCCGGCAATAATACCCGCAAGGCTTTCATGACAGTCCGGCAGATATACTACTAAAACAGAATCTTCCTTTAAATCTGTATTTTCAACAAGCTCCACCGCTTTCTGCAGTCCTGATGCAGTCAGGTCCTTCCGACTGTCATTTAATGCCTTTAAATCTCCTGCAATCACGGCTGCTTCCTTTTCATCTTCTGAATCAAAAAGCCGAAGGGCTCTTTCTGCCGTATCCAGTCGGCCGGTGGCATTGACGCATGGTCCCAGCACAAATCCCACATGATAAGGAGTCAGCCTGCTTCCTGCAAGTCCATTTGCAAAAATCAATGCCTTCAGTCCCGGATTTTCTGTTTTTTCCATAAAAGAAAGTCCATATTTTACAATAATGCGATTTTCACCAGTAAGCTCCATCACATCTCCGATAGTGGCAAATGCCGCAAAGCAGAACAACTCCTGTAAAAGCTGCAGCTCTTGTCCGCCTTTTGAAAAATCCAATTCCTCTAAACCATAAAAAGCCTGTACAAATTTGTAAGCCACTACCCCGCCGCATATTCCCTTATATGGATAAGGGCAGTTTTCCTGCTTTGGATCAATTACTGCATCCGCTTCGGGCAAAAGGTACTTTTTTTCTCCGCCGGACTCCTCATATGGTACTTCATGATGGTCCGTAATTATAATCGTCATGCCAAGCTCTTTTCCAAGGGCAATCTGATCAAGAGCCGCAATGCCGTTGTCACAGGTAATAATCGTATCCACGCCTGCCGCTTTTGCTTCTTTTATCAGCTCATCATTTAATCCGTATCCATCCCTTATCCTGTGGGGAATCACAGCATCTACCACGGCTCCCTGCTTTTTAAGTCCTTTTTGCAGAATATAGGTGGAACAGACTCCGTCAATATCATAGTCCCCTATAACTCGTATTTTTTTTCCATCCTTTATTTTTTCCCGGACAATTTCCACTGCCTTATCCATATCCTTTAACAAAAAAGGTGAATAAAGCTCTTTCGTAGTCCCATTGAGAAATACTTCTATTTCTTCTTCTGTAATGATGTCCCTGTTCCTTATGATTCTGGCAAGTACGGGACTAATGCCGAATTTTTGTGCTATTTTATTAAATTCTGCCTTTTTTGCCGCCACATACCAGTTAGCCATTCCTTACTCCTGCGTTCAGTTTCTTTTTCCATTATAATCCATATCTTACATTTATTCCACAATTATTCTACAACACTTTCCTCCAAAACTCCAAATTTTTCTATATATGCCGCCACATCCTCTATGAGCCCGTTCCACTCGTTTTCATTCTCCACATAATATTTGGGACATAATTTGCCGCCCTCATCATAATGGCGTAAAATATCTGCCGGTCTTAAATCAAAATTGGTTACCAGCCATGCCAGCATTTCCACCAGCTTATTATAAGTAGCCTCAGTAAATTTTCCGTTTTCATCCACATAACAGCACTCAATAGATACGGAGTCATAGTTGCGCCGCTTAACTGCATAGTCTATTTCCGATAAAGGAATGCACTGAATCGCTTCCCCCTCATAACCGATAATAAAATGTGCGCTGGCTGAAGTTTCATGGGTATCCTTCAAATTTTCAAAATAGCTTTTGTTATTGGCTGCGCTTGTGCCTTTATTTGCCGTATAATGGACGAAAATATTTTTCACCTCAGGCAGCAGATAGCCCGGTCTGGAATATTCATTGACGGTAAGCAGGTCCACTTCAAATTCCGGCCTTGCCACTTTCTTTTTGGATACTGAATTTACCGGCTCCTCCATTTCTTTGGAAATGCCGATAGTTTCCTTTACTGCCCATTTGCTTTTTATGAAACCTGCCAGCTGCTTTATGCCAAATGAAATAATAAAAACCAGAAAAAGAGCAGTAAGGGCTGCTATGGTTCTTGCCAGATATACCTTTCTTCTGCGTTTTCTTCTTCGGATTTCCCGCTGCCGCCGTTCTTCTGCTGTCAGCGGCCTTCTTTTTCTTTGAATGTTCTGCTGTTCCATATGGTTTTTTCATCCCTGATCCGGTATTTTAATTCCTGCGAATTTTTTTTAACAATTCAGCCCTCAGCTTTCCAGACAGACAACGGAACGGGAATCTGAGGGCTGAATTGCTACATTTATTTTGACAAATTCCAGCAAATTTTTCAATGGGTGTGGGAAATCTTAAAAAAGACATAAGATTTTAGGGAATTTTTTCATATAGGGTTAAAGAGAATTGGCAGAACAGACTTTTATTTTTCTATGAATGATTTGTACTTATAAATCAGCTCTTTGAATTTAGCGGAGCCTTTTAGAAAGTCATATGCGGAGTCTCTTTCCATTTCGGACAGAATTGCGGATAACATTTGTTTTGGGTCGGAATTCTTTGCAATACGGTAAAACAGCAGTGAACTGCCCATATCCCATGGTGTAAGCATTGTTTCCAGCATTTGTTCCAAAATGCGGAGGCATTCGTCTGTATTTTCCTCTGCGCCGGCAATTTGCAGGGGGGCTACATATGAATTATATTCCCATAGGTCGAAAAGCTCCGGCATTTTTGCAGCCTTGTCCGCAATGCCTTTTGCGGCCTGTATGTTATCAGCCGCTAATTCCACATCCACCATTTTGTAAAGCAGCATCTGCACCTTATTAAGCTCCATAAGCAGTAGATTCTGCAGGTCTTTGGCTGCTTCTTCCGTCCTGCCCCGGTACATATGGATGTTCACCTGCAGTATTCTTTTATCTGCTATGCTGCTTATCATATCTTCTTTGTCCGGCATCAAATCCAGAATTTCCTGTGCCTTATCATAATCGCCTTTACGAATTGCCCTGCTTACCATCATATAGTTTGCGCTGTTGCTAATCCTGCTGTCAGTGCTTTCGGCAAGCTGTCCATACCATTTTACAAGAATTTCCTCATACTGAGTCATTTCCTCATGGGATAAAGCAGACATGACAAGCAGACCGTCAAGATGAAAGGTAAGGCAATGAAGCAAGGTTTCATTATAAGGATATTCATGAATTTTTTCTTTTGCACTTTTAAATCCTTCCGCAATTCCTTTTTCCCGGACAAGCGTTGTAATTTCCCGGCAAAAACAGCTTATTTCCTGCCGGGTCAAATCTTCCTGAAAGCAAAGCAATGTATTTAAATCAATTTTCAGCAAACGGGCTAACGGCGGCAATAAGGAAATATCCGGGCTTGTAGAGCCGTTCTCCCATTTGCTGACAGCCGGTATGGACACGTTCAGGTAGTCAGCCACCTGTTCCTGAGTAAGTCCCAGCTCTTTTCTTTTTTTCTGAATCACCAAATGCATTGGCATATTATCCACTCCTTTATTTTACGTTTCAATCATACAAAAGCTCTTGTTGTCTTGATAATACCACCAGATGTGGGTTCGGACAATTGACGGGTTGTTAACTTCCCGCGAAATTTTTTAACTGCAGGTTAACCTTAAGAAAGTTCCTGAAATATCTTTTCTTATATAATCATCCGGTCTGCTTTTGGGATGGGTACACCCGAATAATGAAGTGTGGAAAGTATTACAGATTTCTCTTTCGGGCGCAATTGGTCTGATAAAAAATGGCTCCGGGATACAAATCCCAAAGCCATTTTGTCCATAACCTGAGGCATCCTGCAGCATCAGCATAATGCCTTTTCTTTTTTATTCTTTATCGGTTTCTTATTTCTTACCTGACTTTACAAACTTCGTCTTCATAATATACCAAAGGGCGCCTGTAATGCACACAGAAGAATATGCACCGCAGATAATACCTGCCATAAGCGGAAGGGCAAATTCACGGATGCTGGTCACGCCAAATACATACAGAGCTGCAACCATAACGAATGTGGTAAGGGAAGTATAAATACTTCTTGTCAATGTCTGGGTAATGCTGCCGTTTACCACTTCCTTTAAATCTCCTTTTCCTTTGCCGCCTGCCAGATGCTCTCTGATTCTGTCAAAGATAACAATGGTGGCGTTGATGGAGTAACCTACAATGGTGAGCATACATGCGATAAAGGTATTTCCCACGGAAATCTTTGCAACCGCATAAAATGCCAGTACCACTAATACGTCATGGCACAATGCCAGTACCGCACTGGCTGCAAAACGAATGTCGCTGAAACGGAACCATATATAAATCAGCATACAGATGGTGGCAATAATAACTGCCACTATGGCATCCATCTTCATTTCATCGCTGACTGCCGCACTGATGGTTTCGGCAGTAATCTTTTCAGCTTCCACGGCAAAATTATCTACCATTGCCTGATTAAATGCTTCCCTCTCCTCTCGGGATAATGTTCTTGTCTTAATAATTACTTCATTTGTGCCTGTTACTTTCTGGGTCTGCACATTTCCGTCCCCGGTAATCCCTTCTACTACCGGCACTACCTTAGAATCAATATCTGCAATGGATAAATCCTCGTTAAAGGTAACATTGGTTGATGTACCGCCCTTAAACTCCAGACTGTAATTAAGCATATCTCCCGTATTTACTTTATTAATACCCATAAATACAAGGCCAATAACAATCACAACAAGGGATATGCCTATAAAAACTGCCTTTTTGGAAAGGAAGTCAATGGATTTTCTTTCTTTAATGCTTCCATAAAGCTTTTCACTTTTAAGCCCAAGAGCATAAAGGGCATTGATAAGCAGTCTTGTTACTACCAGAGCGGTAAACATGGATAATACAATACCAAGTCCCAAAGTCTGGGCAAATCCCTTTACTGTACCGGAGCCTTTGACTCCAAGCACCAGCGCCGCAATCAGAGTGGTGATATTTCCGTCTACAATAGCGGAAAATGCCTTCTGGAAACCAATCTTAATGGCAGAGTTTACGGTCTTGCCGGTTCCTAACTCTTCCTTGACACGGGCAAAGATAATAACGTTGGCATCCACTGCCATACCAATGGATAAGATAATACCTGCAATACCCGGAAGGGTTAAAGTAATATCAAACGCATTTAATGCTACCAGAGTCATTCCTGTATATATTAAAAGTGCAATGGCAGATACAAAGCCCGGAAGCAGGTAAACCACCGTCATGAAAACCATAACGATTACAAGTCCAACAACTCCTGCAAGAAGACTTGTCTTAAGGGCTTCTTCCCCTAACTGTGCGCCTACCACGTTGGAACGAAGCTCCTTAAGCTCTAACTTCAAACCGCCGATACGGATGGTGGAAGCCAGTCTTTCCGCTTCCTCAAAATCCTTCATACCGGTAATGCTTGCCTCGCCGTTTGGAATAGGAGTATTTACATTCGGAACGCTGACAAAGGCGCCGTCATAGTAAATACCAATGCTTTCTCCACTCTGATATGCCTTTGTGGTAGCATCTGCAAATTTCTTTGTTCCTTCGCCTGTGAGTGTAAGCTGTACTGCAATTTCATTATTTTTCATTTCATCGGCAATCTGGCCGGCCTCGGCATTTTTTACATCCGTTCCGGTCAGTACGATGCCGCCGTCCGCTTCTATTTCAGCAATGCTCTTATTCAAAACATAAACCGGAGCGCCGTCCTCATCTGTCAACACAGTGCCGTTTTCATCTATGCCATAGCCATAGTTATTGCTTCCATCACTTCCGGTCTGGGCAATGAAGTACAGGGAACCGGGCTGTCCCAATTCTTCTAAAATCGCATTGGCATCCGATACGCCGGGAATTTCAATGTTGATACGCTTACTTCCTTCCTGATATACCTGTGCCTCAGTGCTGTACTTTTCCACACGCTTTTGAAGCTTATAAAGGGTATCCTTCATATCCTCTTCATCTACGTCCCCTTCACCGACTACCTCATATGTGATACTGACACCGCCTGCCAAATCAAGCCCCTGCTTGATATTTGCGGCAGAACCTGTTTTCGTGGGACCAAATCCAATGATGGAAGTATATGCTAAAAGTCCCATAACAAGTATTGTTGCAACCAGTACCAATGCTGCTCTACTTTTCTTCATGTTAAAACTTCTCCTCTCACTCAGCCAAAGCCGCTTTTATCATTATTGCACATTCAATGCGCTTTCTTTGAAGCTCACAACCTATGTCATAAGCATCATTTATATTGCCATGGAAATTGTAGGAATTTGCCGCACAGCCGCCGCTGCAGTAAAATCTGGCAAAACAGTCCTTACATTTTTCCTTTGCATACACATTACAGCCTTTAAATTCATCCCGAATGGCAGTATTGGTAATTCCCTCCTCCACATTTCCCATAAGGAACTGCTCCTTCCCCACGAACTGGTGGCAGGGATAAAAATCCCCCCAGGGAGTCACTGCCAGATATTCTGTTCCGGAGCCGCAGCCGGAAAGCCTTTTTGCCACACAGGGACCGCCTTCCAAATCAATCATGAAGTGGAAAAAGTTCACTCCCTTTCCCGCTTTCTTTCTTTCTAACAAGGCACGGGCAAGCTTGTCATATTCTTCTAATATAAGGGGGATGTCCTCTTTTTGGATGGCATATTCTTCTGTTTCCTCCGCCACTACCGGCTCCACGGAAATCTGTTTAAATCCTAAATCCGCCAGATGGAGCACATCCTTTGAAAAGTCCAGATTGTGACGGGTAAAGGTCCCCCTCACATAATAGTTCATCTGGTTCCTGCTTTCCGCTACCTTTTGAAACTTGGGGACAATACGGTCATAGCTGCCCTGCCCTCCCCGAAAGGGGCGCATATAGTCATGGATTTCCTTCCGCCCGTCAATGCTCAGGACAATATTTGCCATTTCTTTATTGGCAAATTCTAATACCTCATCATCCAGCAGGACACCGTTTGTAGTAAGTGTAAATCGGAACTTTTTATGATTGGGCTCCTCTAAGCTTCTGCCATAGGCAACCAGGTCCTTTACTACCTGCCAGTTCATAAGAGGCTCCCCTCCAAAGAAGTCCACCTCCAGATTCACCCGGTTTCCGGAATTAGCCACCAGAAAATCCAATGCCTTTTTTCCTACTTCAAAGCTCATAAGCGCCCGTCTTCCATGGTATTCCCCTTCTTCTGCAAAACAATACCTACAGGCAAGATTGCAGTCATGGGCAATATGCAGGCAAAGCGCCTTTACAACGGTTTCCCGTTTCTTAAAATCACCTATATACGATTTATAAATATCTTCTGTATATAGCATCCCGCTTTCATACAGGGCAAGGATTTCCCCGATTGCTTCCTTCGTTTCCTCTTCCGTTATCCCTTCTGCCTCTGCAGCGCCGGCTGCAAGAGCCCCCTGCTCCTTTAAAATCCCAAATAATTCATCCTTCGTTTTCCCTGCTTTTACATCCTGTTCCAGAAGTGGTATTATCTCATACACAACCCTGTCCACTACATGCACGGCGCCGCTGTTTACGTCAAGTGCAATGTAAAAGCCGTTGTTTTCATAACAATGTACCACGAATCCATTCCTTTCTTCCCACATAACGTATAATAAGCAGCGATAAGTATCGCTGCTTAAGAAACATCACTATTTTACTTTTTCGCAACTCTGATTGCCTACGGTACAGGATGTCTTGCAGGCTGACTGGCAGGATGTCTGGCATTCTCCGCAGCCGCCTTTTTTCATGGATTCCTTAAAATCCCTTGTGCTTAATGTTTTAATGTGTTTCATAATCAGGCCTCCTTCTATGTATAAAGTTTTCAAATATTCCTGCTTTTATGTCTTTTTGACAATTGCATTCCACATTATAACATACTTTTTTACGGTTTTAAAGGTTTTTTGCAAAACTTTTTGACCTTCTGATTTCCTTTTATGCTTCCTCAGAAGCTTCCGCACTTTTCCCCGCCAAAGCGGCTGCCTTGTCAGAGGCTTCTTTTTCCTTCTCCGGTTCAGGAAGGGTTAAAGTCACCTTTTCAATCCGGTTTTTATTTACTATTGTTGCAGCCAGCTTTGTTCCGTCAGGAAGCTTTATTTCTTCCCCATTATTCGGAAGTCTGTCTAATGTTTCAATTAAAATACCGCCGATAGAATCGTAATTTTCCGAATCCAGAGTGGTAAGCAGGGCATCATTGATATCATCCAGCTTCATGGAACCTTCCACCAGATATTTATGGGGCTCAAGCTCCTTAATCAGCTCTTTTTCCTCTTCATCATATTCATCCCGGATTTCGCCTACGATTTCTTCCAAAAGGTCTTCCATGGTAATCAAGCCTACAGAAGCGCCATACTCATCTAACACAATGGCAATATTAATGGCTCCTTCCCTCATTTCCATTAACAAATCGTTTGTTTTCTTGTATTCATAGGTATAATAGGTTTCTCTTAAAATATCCCTTATGGAAAAATCCGTTTTCTTTGCAGCCAGAAAGAAATCCTTTAAGGTAACAATACCGATAATGTTATCCGTGTCATTTTCATAAACGGGAATGCGGGAGTACATGCTTTCCTTAAATACATTTTGAAGCTCTCTGTAAGAGGCTTCTACATCTATCATAGTCATATCGATACGTGGAATCATAATATCCTTTGCACAGGAATCTCCAAAATCGAATACATTCAGAATCATTTCTCTTTCTTCCGATTCGATGACTCCATCCTCATGACTGACATCCACGTAAGTCTTCAGTTCACTTTCTGTCATGTAAGAGGATTTCTTATTGGGGTCCACATGAAACAGCCATAAAAAGGCATTTACCAGTTTATCTACCAGAAAAATAACCGGAGTCAGCACCCACATAAGTCCATAAATCGGATAGCAGTAAACAAGAGCTATTTTTTCTGCATTATTAATTGCCCATGTTTTCGGGATAATCTCACCAAAAAGCAAAACAATGATTGTCAAAGCTCCGGTAGCAAGTCCTACCCAGGTTTCCCCCAAAAGCCGTATGGTCAGAGCCGTTGCAAGGGATGTTGCTGAAATATTCACCACATTGTTGCCAATCAATATAGCGCTTAGCATCTTGGCCGGTCTTTCCAGAACTTTCTCCAAAATCATAGCCGAACGATTGCCATCATCCACCAATGTTTTAATCCGAATCCTGTTTACTGTCGTCAATGAATTTTCTGCTGATGAGAAAAAAGAAGACAGCAAAATAAGCACTGCTAAAATAACAAGTTGTATGACACCAGAGGTATCCAAAGTATAACCACTCCTTTATATGTTCATATTTGCAAGTCTAATTTCAAACTTACACTAATATAAATAGTAATATAAAATGATAAAAATTACAAGGAGGTATCTATGGAACAAAGCATAAAAAAAAGGGTCGATGTACTGTTTCTGTTAAAATTGCTGGCTTTCTCCTATATTATAACTGCAGTTTTTTTGTTAATCTTATCCATGCTTTTATATAAGTTCCGTTTAAGTGAAACAATTATTAACATAGGGATTGTTGTTATTTACGTAGCAGCGACCTTTCTTACAGGCTTTCTTGCCGGAAAAAAGACAGGGACAAAAAAATACCTGTGGGGGCTGTTTTTGGGTGCAGGATATTTTTTGATTCTTACTTTGATTTCCCTGATAATCAATCATGGAATCAATGATTTCTCGGGAAATTTCCTGTCTACGCTTTTTTTATGCGTAGGCAGCGGGATGTTAGGCGGAATGCTTAGTTAAGACTTTCTAAATAGGACGAAGCATATAGAATGATTCAATATGCTCCGTCCTGCTGAATTTCCATTATATTATATTATCTTATTTTATCCTTAAGTTGTCAGCTTTCTGATTGCTCGTTAAAATGAAACAGTATTTTTTCTTTTGCCACCGGATATTTCGTTCTGCTGATTGGGATTTTGACGTTATTTTGCAAAATCAACTCTTTTCTGTTAAATTCTCTTATATAATCCATGTTAACCAGATAACTTTGATGGGACCTTAGAAAATAAGATGGCAGCCTTGCTTCCATCTTTCCAATTTTCATATGGAAGCTTTTATCCGTTTCCTTCATATGTACAAGAAGATTCCTGCCTTTATTTTCTATATATAAAATCTCATTTACCAGTATTTTTTCTATAGTTCCCTTCAGTTCGATCTGTACGGATTTTTTTCTTTCGCTCTGCAATTTTACTATGGACTTATCAATAGCCTTATATAAATGTTCCTTTTCTATAGGCTTTAACAGAAAGTAGGCGGGGCTTGCCTCAAAGATTTCCGTAGCATACTCCAAATGTCCCGTCATGAATATAACCTGGGTTTTGGGAAACTCTTCCTGTAGCTTTTTTGCCGCCATAATTCCGCTCTGTTGTCCATCCGCCGTTTCAAACTGAATATCTGTAATAAGGATATCCACCATATTACCATGTGATTCTTTCCACCGGACAATAAAATTCTCCGTATTATCAGCAGTGATAACAGAAAAGCTCTCACCATACCGTTCTTCTATCAGCTTCTCCAAATAAGATACTATATTCTTTTCATCATCACATAAAGCAATTTTTATCATTTATGTATCCTCTTCCA
Source organism: uncultured Lachnospiraceae bacterium (assembly GCA_947382355.1). Classification (GTDB taxonomy): domain Bacteria; phylum Bacillota; class Clostridia; order Lachnospirales; family Lachnospiraceae; genus RGIG3040. The sequence continues at coordinate 107,002 of CANCYR010000003.1, read as the reverse complement.
CCGCCAAAAGACTGCTTATCTGATTCCTAAGCTTGTCTAACTGTGCCTGAAGCTTTCCGTTCTTATCCCGGAATGCTGCTGCCACCTCTTGAAGCTGCTCATCATAAAGCTTTCTCATTTTATCCAGTTCTGCTTCATGACTTTCATTTAGCTTTTCAATCCTGTCCTTCTCTTTTGCCGTCAGTTCTTCCTTGATGCTGTCATTCTTATCCCGGAATGCCTTTGCCACCTCTTCTAACTGTTCACTATAAAGACTTTTCATTTTCTCCAGTTCTGCTTCATGGCTTTCTCTCATACCGGAAGGATCGTACTCTTCTTTATATTGTTCATACTCCGACTTCAGGGATGCAGTCTTTTTGCGGAATGCCTGCTGTACTTCTTCTAACTGTTCATGGTACAGGGTCTTCATCTTGATCAGTTCCTGTTCATGATCATCCTTTAACCTGGCGATTTCCTTTTCATGTTCCATGGAAAGCCTTGCCTTTTCTTCGCCAAATTCCGTATATAGTCTTGCAATTTCCTTTTTATGTCCCCCAAACAAATTTCCAAAAAAACCCATATGCTTCTCCTTTTCTTTATCACAAAGTATTATGACTTCTCCTTACACATACACAGTTATATTTTACCATTTAAAACCCAAAAAGAAAAGGGCATACCTGCCCTTTTCCCGTATTTCATCAAAATCCGACTATTTATTGTACATCCTTCATGGAAAAGCTGATTCTGCCCATCTTATCTTTTCCAAGGCATACTACCTTCACTTCATCTCCCAAAGTGAGTACATCCTCCACCCGGTTGATTCTTTCCTTGGAAATCTTGGAAATATGAACCATTCCTTCCTTACCCGGTGCAAATTCAAGAAATGCTCCGAATTCCTTTATGCTCACTACTTTTCCTTTGAATACTTGTCCCTCTTCAAAATCCGTTGTAATGATCTTTACCATCTCAAGTGCTTTTTGCATCATGCCGCTGTCTGTTCCGCAAATGGAAACTGCGCCGTCGTCTGTAATATCAATCTTAACTCCTGTACGGTCAATGATTGTATTGATTGTCTTTCCTCTTTGTCCTACTACATCGCCAATCTTCTCAGGATCAATCTGAATCTGAATAATCTTAGGCGCATATGGACCCACTTCTTTTCTTGGTTCTGCAATGGCAGGAGTCATAATTTCATTTAAAATATATTCCCTTGCTTCTTTTGTTCTTCTGATTGCTTCCTCTACGATAGGTCTTGTCAGTCCATGAATCTTAATATCCATCTGGATAGCGGTTATACCGTCATGAGTACCTGCCACCTTAAAGTCCATATCGCCAAAGAAGTCCTCAAGTCCCTGAATATCCGTAAGAACGATATAATCATCATCGGAATCACCTGTTACAAGACCGCAGGAGATGCCTGCCACCTGCTTCTTAATGGGAACACCTGCTGCCATAAGGGACATGGTGGACGCACAAATAGATGCCTGAGAGGTAGAACCGTTTGATTCAAAGGTTTCTGACACAGTACGGATTGCATAAGGGAATTCTGCTTCCGTAGGCAGTACAGGAACCAAAGCCTTTTCTGCCAAAGCGCCATGGCCGATTTCCCTTCTTCCCGGTCCTCTGCTTGGTTTGGTCTCTCCTACAGAGTAGGACGGGAAATTGTAATGGTGCATGTATCGTTTGTTTGTTTCGTTAACATCCAGTCCGTCTATTCTCTGTTGTTCAGAAAGGGGCGCCAGCGTAGTAATGGTACATATCTGGGTTTGTCCACGGGTAAACATGGCAGAACCATGTACTCTCGGAATAAGGTCCACTTCTGCCGCAAGGGGCCTGATTTGGGTAATCTCACGGCCGTCCGGACGTTTATGGTCTTTCAGAATCATTTTACGGACTGTCTTTTTCTGATATTGATACAGGGCTTCTCCTAAGATTTCAAGCCATTCTTCTTTTTCTGCAAATGCCTCTTCCAGCTTTGCGCTGATATTTTTGATGTTTTCTTCCCGAACCTGTTTCTCATCGGTAAATACTGCTGCTTCCATTTCCTCGGGAGTAACGATTTCTTTCATGGCTGCAAACATTTCCTCAGGAACTGCACAGCTTGTATAAGAATGCTTTTCTTTTCCCACTTCTGCCACGATTTGATTCATAAAGGCAATAATCGTCTGATTGATTTCATGAGCCATATAAATAGCTTCAATCATTTTGTCTTCCGGTATCTCATTGGCGCCTGCCTCTATCATGATTACCTTCTGTGCAGTAGATGCCACAGTCAGATTCAAATCTCCGTTCTTCCATTGCTCCTGACTTGGATTTACCACGAACTGTCCATCCACCATGCCAATCTGAGTAGTAGCGCAGGGACCGTCAAAGGGAATATCCGAAATACTTGTAACCAGTGCCGCGCCAATCATGGCAGTAAGCTCCGGCCGGCATTCCGGGTCTACGGACATAACCATATTATTTAAAGTAACATCATTTCTGTAATCCTTGGGGAATAAAGGACGCATGGGCCTGTCAATGACACGGCTGGTAAGAATGGCATTTTCCGATGCCTTTCCTTCCCTTTTATTGAATCCTCCCGGTATTTTTCCCACTGAATAAAGCTTTTCTTCATATTCCACGCTGAGCGGAAAGAAATCAATTCCTTCCCTCGGCTTGTCTGATGCGGTTGCGGTAGATAATACGGTAGTGTCGCCATATTTAATCAGCGCCGCGCCGTTTGCCTGTGCACAAACTCTTCCGATATCTACTGATAAAGTCCGGCCGGCTAATTCCATACTGAAATTTTTGTACATGTTTCTTCTCCTTTTCTGCTTGCGGGCCATGCCCGTATTAATGGCTGGCAAAATCTTTTTGCTTTGCCGTCAGGCAGAAGCTTCCGAAACTACTGAAACAGGCATGAAACATATTCTGTCCATACATCTTTCAGTGGTCTCGGCTTTCATCTTCTTCCTGATTTTATAAGTCAAAGACCTCGCGGCAGTGGCCAAATGCTTGCACGCAATCACTTGGCTCGTTGCTCGCGGGAATAAAGGCGGATATTTCTATCCGCCTCATTTACATCGTTGCACCAAATTATTTTCTGATTCCAAGTCTTTCAATCAATGAGCGGTATCTTTCAATATCAGTTTTCTTTAAGTAGTCAAGCAAACCTCTTCTCTTACCTACCATTTTAAGAAGACCTCTTCTGGAATGATGATCCTTTTGATTAACCTTTAAGTGCTCTGTAAGTTCATTAATCCTTGCTGTCAAAACTGCGATTTGTACTTCCGGTGAACCGGTATCGCCCTCTGCCCTTGCGTACTCATTGATAATAGCTGTTTTCTTTTCTTTCGAAATCATTTTCTTTTCTCCTTTTCTTTTAACCGCCTTCTGCCAAGAATGGGGTGGAGCTTCCCGATTCTGAGTCAGTGGCTGAATTCATACTTAGCAAGTATAACATAACTTTTTAGCTTTGTAAACTGCTCTCTATCCGTTTATCTGAAAATACAGATTGATATCCACATTTCCTGAAACACCGGGCACTGAACCCTTTTCCGTATACTGCCACATTTTATATTCATAAGGATACAATGGCTTTTCCTGATAATCCGCATACCAGAGCTCATAGCCGGACAGCTTTTCCAGACGCAGCACCGTGGTAAGCCTTTTGGCATTGGCATAAATCATCGGAGTATAGCCGGACTGTTTAATCCTCTCACAAAATGCTATGGTAATATCGGTCAGCTCAACAGGAGTCAAATCGTCCGTTCTGGCATCTGCATAATAAATGGGTTCTGTATCAAATACTATCGGCATATCAATGCTTCGTCCCTCTAATGCCTTTAGTACAAATTCCGCCTCTTCCACCGCTTCCTCCTGCGTAACTGCCGATGAGAAAAAGTACACTCCTGTTTTTAAGCCTGCTGCCTGTGCATTTTGCAGATTATCATAAAACCTTTCATCCATTACCATTTCCCCGGATTCATAGCCTCTGATTCCAAGCCGTATCATGGCAAATTCCATTCCGCTTTCCTTTACTGCCTGCCAGTCAACGTTTCCCTGAAACTTAGACACATCAATTCCCCGGATTGCAACATTCCCCTTATCGTCCCTGTATGCCTTATAGCCGTTTTCTTCCGTAAGAAAGCTGAAATCATACTGGTTTCTCGGCACGTTTTCCAGCGTTTCCACCCGAAGGTAACCTTCTGCTATATCATATACGATTTCGGTCTGCTTTTTCTGCTCCAGCAATACATTTGCCTCTTCCTGGGACATTTTATCGTCTTCTTTCAAAAAGCTTTCCAATGAAACCGGTTCCTGCTCTTCTTTTCCCGGCTCTTCTAAAGCAGTTTCCTCCTGTCCTGTTCCCGCAATTGTTTCCACCCTGTCCTTTGCCTGATTCTGCACAAGCACGTGAATGCCATTAACAGCCCCGAAAAGCAAAAGGATTGTTACCATATAAACGGCAAGCGCCGCTTTTATCTTTTCTCTCTTCCCCCGAACATGCAACGTAACTCCCAGTAAAAAAGCGATAATAAGTGCCATCACAAGGAAAATGGACATATTCTTTCTATATTCAGAAAGGGCAGCTTCATCACTCCTCCAAAAAAAATCTGCAAAAGAATGTTCTTCCCCCTGCTGATTTTCTTCCGGCAAAGCTTCCTCCCCGGCCTCCTCTTCTCCTGTTTCCTCTTCCAATACCGGCTCTCCGAATTTTAACAGATTCGTTTCGCTTCCCACCGTATGTCCATTATATATCTTGGCGACCAGCCGGTCTCCCTGTCTGATTCCTTTTATGCTTATTATCATGCTGCTGTCACTTCCCTGCCAGGGCAGCAGCTCCGAGTAAGTCTCTCCTCCGTCTAAGCTGTAAGAATAATATGCAATTTTACTTTCCTCTTCTCTGGCAGAAAGTAAGAAACCTGCAGTTACTTCCTGCTCTTCTCCTTTTTCACCCGTATAAGTCTCTGTAGAGGAAATCATGGCTATCCTTGCATCCACCGGACCTGTGGCATCGCTTCCTATAGGCTCCTCCGGTATATAATAGCCATTTTTTACATAAGAGCTGTAATCCACTCCCAGAGCTTCTGACGTAAGCCCATAATACTTTGCCACTGCTCTTGCGTCCAACTGTCCGAATCTCTGTAAGTCTTCTTTAGTTTCTATGTAAGGGATATCCGTCTTATAATCCGCATAACAATGTTCCACTATCACAGCAGGAATCCCAAGTTCCTCCGATTCTCTTATAATTCCATAATAATCTGTGCCCCGGTCATTCAGTCTTGTCTTTACTCCCCGTGTATGAAGACCTATTCCTTCAAATTCTTCCAAAAATATATCTCCCAGGGAACGCATCTGGCGGTAAGCAAGCCCCTTGGAAGGAATCCATACTTCAGAGCCAAAGTTCGTGTGCTCTTCAGACATATTAAAATGAAGGCTGATGAGTACATCAGCCCCTGCTTCCTTTCCATAAGCGGCACGCTCCTTTAAGGACATGCCCCTTGCATCTTCGTTTGTCAGGTATACGTTTACATTGTCATATTTTAAAAGCTCTTCCCGCATGGCATTGGCAACAATCAGGTTCATTTCCTTTTCTATGTGCCCATTATAATCAAGACCCAGATTGTCTCCGCCATGTCCCGGGTCTAATACAATAGTAATTCCATCTGGCATATTCACTAATCACTTTCTATTTTTCTTTATTCTTTTCCTTTGGCTCCTTCTTTCCTGCCGGCTGTCCTTCACCCTTAGGCTTTTCCATATTATCAATCATTTTCTCAATCATCTGCTTTTTTACATATACATCAAAGCTCAGCATACAGATAAAAGCAAACTGGCGCAGAAATTCCCTGCTTTCCTCAGGCGCCTCTGAAAAAGTCTCTTCCGCCTTACCAAACTTTTCAGAAACATCTTTTTTCATCCGTTCTATTTCTGCTCTTTCCAGGCTGAAGACCTCATTATAGATGTCCTCTAAGCCAAAGCCTTCCTTTTCATAGAAAAACCGTTCCGTTAAAGGCTCCAACAGCTTACTGATATCACCTATGGATAAGATTCCTTTAAAATAGTATATAAAAATAAGCAGAAGCATATGTTCCTTTGTATATTTCTTTTTTACGGGAGGCGGCAGTAAATTATTTTTCGCATAATTATTAATCATGGTTTTCGTCAGGATTTTATCCTCCTCCGGATGCCTTGCCGTGTCTTTCATCTTCGTATCCATGAATGTGGTGACCTGATCCATATATAAATCTATGTTGGGAATGTCCTCTGTCTTTACATAGTCAATCTGTTCCAGACTGTCAAGTATGCTGTTCAATAAATCTTCTGTTACTATTTTCATCTGTTTTCACCTCTTCACTAGATTATACGGTATTTAAAACTATTTGTAAACATACAAAGTTTTCCCATGTGCCTATGTGAAAATAGCCCCCCAATTTTTTTCCTTGCATTTCCCCCACAATTTGTTATACTGTTTTAGTGGAATATTCTTTTCTATTCCGCTTAGAAATCCGGAGGATTGTCCGAGTGGTTTAAGGTGCAGCTCTCGAAAAGCTGTGTGCCCCTGGCACCGAGGGTTCGAATCCCTTGTCCTCCGTTTTTTGATTGGAGATTACTATGAAGTACGTACTGGATATGCACACCCACACCATAGCCAGCGGTCATGCTTATAACACTATAGTTGAAATGGCTGCCGCCGCTAAGGAGAAAGGGCTTAGGCTGCTGGGCATTACGGAACATGCCCCCAGCATGCCCGGCACTTGTCACGAATACTACTTTCAGAATCTGAAAGCTTTAGACAGGAATGGCTATGCCCTTCCTCTTTTATTTGGAGTGGAACTGAATATTTTAGATGCAGACGGCAGCGTGGACATGAAGCAGGAGCTGTTGTCCACTATGGATATTGCAGTTGCAAGCCTGCACCCTCCCTGCATTCCTTTTATGGATAAATCGGATACCACCAGGGCAGTTTTAAATGTTATGAAAAATCCCCACATCCATATTATCGGTCATCTGGACGATGGGCGGTTTCCTGTGGATTATGAGGAAATTGCAAGAGCAGCCAGGGATACGAAGACACTGTTAGAGGTGAACAACTCTTCTCTGGCACCCGGAAGCTTTCGTCCAAATGCCAGAGAAAATTACAAAATCATGTTGGCCTCCTGCGAAAAACATCAGGTTCCCATTATTTTAAATTCCGATGCCCACACAGATACCAATATAGGTAACTGCTGCTATTCCGGACCTTTGATACTGGAAACCGGATTCCCGGAAGAGCTTATTGTAAACAGCTCTGTAGAAAAATTCAAACAGGCATTAAAATAATTGTAACAGTTGACGATAGATTTCTTTCATGTTACAATTCAATAAGTTATCACTGTAAAACTTTATTGTATAAAAGTATTTGACGGCGTCCTTTAACTATATGAGCGGTTTCCGTCTGTTTCATCCGGAGGTATCTATGAATAAAAAATTAAAAACCGATGCGGTAAATCAACTTTTTGATGCGGTTCTGACTTTGGAAAACCGGGAAGAATGCTATGCTTTCTTTGAGGATTTATGCACAGTGAACGAGCTTCTTTCCCTGTCCCAGCGCTTTGAAGTGGCAGCTATGCTCAGACAGCAGAAGACTTATCTGGAAATCGCGGAAAAAACCGGAGCTTCCACCGCCACTATCAGCCGTGTGAACCGTTCCTTAAATTATGGCAGCGATGGCTACGAGCTTGTGTTTAACCGAATGAAATAAGAAATGATGACCACCAGCCAAGCCTGTGGTCATCATTTCTATATTTATATATTTTCTATATCTGTATATCCGCTTTTTCTCTATAGTCTAAAATACAGCTTCTATACATTTACATTTAAACATTCAGCTTCATATCCCCTTCCTTTATCCATCCTTTTTTCCTCATAAATTCTGAAATGCCAAGAGATAATGCTGCGGGAAGAATAAAATGAAGCACAATAATTTTCACAAGCACCACTGCTGCCCCTTCATTTGCTGCCATAGTCTGAAAAGTAGTAATTTGTCCTACCAGCCCTGCCGTTCCCATACCGGAACCGGTTGCATTGTTTTCCATGTGGAACAACAGCGTAGAGACTGGCCCTAAAATAGCGCTGGAAATAATGGCAGGCAACCAGATAACCGGCTTTTTCACAATATTTCCAATCTGCAGCATGCTGGTACCAAGTCCCTGGGCCAAAAGGCCGTTCATCTTATTTTCACGGAAGCTGGCAACTGCAAAGCCTATCATATTGGCACAGCAGCCTACCGTAGCAGCTCCTGCCGCCAGACCTGAAAGGTCCAGAATAATGCCCAATGCTGCCGAGCTGATTGGCAGCGTTAAAATAATTCCCATTAATACAGAAACGATGATTCCCATCAAAAACGGAGCCTGCACCGTTCCGGCATTTACAACAGCGCCTAAAAATGCCATAAATCTGGAAATAGGAGGCCCTAAGATAAGTCCTACTGCAGAGCCGGTTACAATGCAGACGAAAGGAGTTATCAATATATCCACTTTATTTCCGGATACGACCTTTCCTATGTAAATACATGCAAGGGCTGCAATAAAGGCGCCCAGCGGTTCTCCCGGCCCGGCATATATAATGGTTCCTTCTACTAAAACCGTGCCTGCCAAAAGCTTGCTGGCAAATGCGCCCATCATACCGCATGTAGCTGCCGAAGCAATCACAAGAGGGCTGGACTTTAACCGCATTGCGGTTCCTACGCCAATTCCCACTCCTGTTACGCTGGCAGCAATCTTTCCCATCACAAAAAGATACTCTCCTATTATGCCGGGAATCAGATTTCCCACCTGCTGAATAATCGTTCCAATAATCAAAGTGGCAAAAAGCCCGGTTGCCATTCCGCTTAGCCCTTCAATAAAAATCTCGTTTAAAACCTTTTTTACTGTTTTCATATGTTCTCCTCTTTTCTGACCAGTTAAATTATGATTTCATCTGACATCAGGCATATAGCTTCGTGAGTTCTTCCAGCTGTTTCATCTTTCACCTTCAAATATCCAGTCTGCTGTCTTGTCAGTTGTCTTGTCAGCCAAGTGCAAGAATAACATATTTCTATTCTTTTATCAAGTAGCCTTTCTCTAAAAGCTTTTTTTCTATCTGATTGAGTATATCCTCACTGCCAGCCTCTACTGTATGATAATGAATCCCGTCCGTCAGCACATTCAAGGTTTTGCTTGTACTGTTTTTACATTTATTTACAAAATTGTCCGCATCCTGCCTGCTGCCGATAATTAAATCAACCGTAATCTGCCCGTATATTTCATGCTCCACTACCACATCCAATACCTTTCCGCCACAGTCTGCGATTGTATAAAACTCCTCCAGAATATCGGAATCCCTGTGTTTTACCTTTATGGTTCTCTTGCATTTACTCTCTTCTTCCTGTTCACAAAAATAAACATAGCCTTTGTTTGTTGCCAGTATATTCTTATGAAAAGCCCTAAGCAACGCAATATCCTGAACGATTACCTGTCTGCTCACTTCAAATTCCCTTGCCAGTTCCGTGCCGGATATAGGCTCTTTCCCGGCTTTCAGTCTATTTAATATCTGTTTTCTTCTTTCTTCTCCATACATAAATAATACCTCAAATCCTTTAACACATATTCCAATACCTGTTGCAGCCACACCATAAATACATAAAACCCACTTTATATATTAACCAATAACCAGCCTCATTTGTCAAGGTTTCCCCTCTTCCGAATCGTAACAGTTCAACCTGGGGGTTTTGGATTTGAGGACGTAGAAACTGGCAGAACATATAATAGTCTTCGTGGGCACGCTCCCGCTCTGATAAAAACGCCAGCGCTTAGCGAGGTATTTTCGAGCTTAGCACTGCTGCGTTTTTATCAGAGCGAAAGCGTGCCACTAAGACTTCTATCTACCTTGTCCCTCCTGCGTCCTCAAACCCCAAATTTGCAGGCTGAACTGTTACCCGCAAATCCACTTTTCAAAAAATTTTTCTTTACTTTTCATTGTTTCTATGATATTCTAGCTTTGTTGCAAGTCAACAAGATATTATTTTTTGGAGGTACTAAAATGAACAAAGGTACAGTAAAATGGTTTAACAACCAAAAAGGTTACGGATTTATCTCTGACGAGCAGGGTAATGACGTATTCGTTCACTATTCAGGACTTAACATGGAAGGTTTCAAATCTTTAGAAGAAGGCGCTGCTGTTGAGTATGAAGTAGTAAACGGTGAAAAAGGTCCTCAGGCAGTAAACGTTACAAAGTTATAAGAAACGTTTCCCAGTTCCTTACAAGCATTAATCAGTTTTTCGATGTGCCTTTTTGAAATATAAATTTTAAAGTAGATTTTGAATTTAGTTTTGAATAAGCAATATTGTTTTAACGGATTAAAAGAAAACCGGTCATTTTGACCGGTTTTTTCTTTATAACGATGTAATAGTTCAACCCTCAGCTTTCCCACACAGGAGCCGGAACCGGATGCAGGCAGAAAATGATTTCTATAGGAGCCCTTATAAAAACGCCAGCGCTTAGCGAGGTATTTTCGAGCTTAGCACTGCTGCGTTTTTATCAGAGCGAGAGCGTGGCGACGTAGAAACATTTTCTGCCTGCATCTGGTTCCGGCTCCTGTGTGGGAAAGCTGAGGGCTGAACTGCTACATAACGATTATAAAACTCTCCTACTGCCCTCCATAAAGGAAAGTACCTCTTCCAGCTTCATATTTCCGCCGAATAAATCCAAAGCGCTTCCAATAGTAGCATTGACCTTACCCTTTCCAAGCTTGTCAAGCAGCTCCAAATCCTGAAAGCTATGGATACCTCCTGCATAAGTAACGGTCTTCTTCCCCCAGTCCCCCAACATGCCTGCCACTTCTTCTTCAATCCCCTCTGCTTTTCCCTCCACATCCACCGCATGCACCAGAAATTCATCGCAATATTCCGAAAAGAAATCCAGCGTTTCTTCCGACAAAACCATTTGGGTGAACTTCTGCCATCTGTCTGTTACAATAAAATAGCTCCCGTCCTTTTTCCGACAGCTTAAATCAATTACAAGGCGCTCTGGCGAAACAATATCCCTTATTTTTTTCAGGTGCCCTATATCCACCTTTCCATCCCGAAACACATAAGATGTAACAATTACATGGGAAGCGCCCGCATGGATAAACTCCATGGCATTTTCCGGCGTAATGCCCCCTCCTGCCTGAAGTCCCATTGGATAGCTGCTCAATGCCCTTAACGCCTGTTCTCTTGTGCTTTCATAATAGGGACTGTCTTTGCCGTTTAACAAAATCACGTGTCCTCCCCGGATTCCTTTTTTTTCATAAAGCTTTGCATAAAAGGCGCTAGCAAAACCGGATACAAAATTTTCTTTTGCAAAATCCGATTCATCTAAAAGAGAGCCCCCGATAATTTGTTTTACTTTTCCATTATGTATGTCTATACACGGCCGAAATTCCATAAGAACCTCCTGTTACTATATTATTAAAGTTAAAAATTTCAAAAATGAATCGTATATATTTTTCAGAAAAAAGCCATAATATACATAGGTTGCAAGCTTTTACAGCCTATATCGTTATAAAAAACAGAAATAAAAAAGGAGAATTTATTATGAAAAAAAGCAAACTTATATTTTTATGTGTCTGCATGGTTTCCATGCTTGCTTTCACAGCCTGCGGCAATGACAAGAAAAATGATACCGGAAATAATACTACAAATGATACAAACAACGCAAATAACGACACTGCAGACAACGGAACCACAAACAACCAGACAAACGACAACATGACAAATAACAATACTTCCAATCAGGGTACTGCTACAACCGATACTAACGGCAACAGCGCTGCAAACGGAGCGGATACAACAAATAATAACAACACAAATAACAGCACCAATAACACTGCAGACAACAACAATGCCGCAACTGATAATAACACGAACACAACAGACAATAACGGCAGCATAGTAGATGGTGCGGCAAATGCTGTAGACGATGCCGGAAATGCTGTAGGGAATGCAGTGGATGACGTAGCTGACGGCATCAGCGATGTTACCAGGGACATCGTACAGTAATGAAGATATATATGGTATTTAGCATGAGAGGGCAGCTTTGTACAGGCCGCCCTCTTTTTATTATTTAAACATCTTTTTCCACAATGACTCCATCCCTGTATGCCTGTAACAGTTCTTCCAATTGTGAAATGCTCTCCCGAAGCTCTGCACCGATATCCGTATCAGCTACGCTTTGTCTCCGAAAGGAAGTTTCCACAATAATAGAATCTGAAAAAATATCCGATTCATTACGGATTGCAGCATCCGTGGATTCAAAAGGTTCATGGGACACCAGACGCATTCCATAAGAATTTGCAACCAGTGTATAGCCCGCAATACCCGTCTTACCCTGATATGCCTTAGAAAATCCTCCATCTATAATAAGGAGCTTTCCATCGCACCGTATAGGGGATTCTCCTTTCTTTAATTCCACGGGAACATGACCGTTGACGATGTGGGATTTTTTTTCATCCAGTCCGAATTCCCTCAAAATCCTGCACAATACCTCTTCATCATCCAGAAACTGGTAATAGCTGTTCTTTTTTTCCACATGAGTTTCCTTATCTTCAATAAAATACCGCTCAAAGGTAGCCATTTTATCTTTCCCGAAAACAGGTGAATTAGGACCTGTCCAGATATACCAGAGAATATCCTCTCCCTTTAGCTTGTCGCCGGAACTTCTGGTAGCATAGTAGCCCTTTCTTGCATAATTGTCCAACACATCATATAAGGCTCTGCCCACGTATTCCTTTCCAAAAATAGTCACCTTCTGGAAATTCCCCTCTTCATCCATGGGCACACAGCCATGGTAAAGCAGGTTGGAGTTATAGATTTTATATAAACCGCCCTTGGAAAAAAGAAATCGCACATCCTTTTGCAGCTTGTCACACCGGACAAAAGCCTGCCTTAACCGCTCCATGACCTCTTCTTCTTCATGGGTCAGCTTATAAGGATTTGCAGGGTCTACAGTAGGAAAATCCAAATCCTTCATGGAATACTCCTTACCATATACAAGCACCGTCTTTTTCTTATAGTCAATTTTATCAAGCAACAGCCTGTCTTCCATACCAAAGCCCGGATTTCTTTTAATTATCTGGCCTTCCAGCTTAAACTGTATGATGGCAATAGCCTTATGCATTTTCATATCCAGACTTAAATCCTTGGTATTGTAATCCGTATTGTATTTAATGGAAAAAGCATCGCAGTTTACGTTTTGATACCTTTCCATGGCAAAAGTTACAAGGGGAATCAGATTAATTCCGTATCCTTCTTCCAGAGTATCCAGATTCCCGTATCTTGCCGACATACGGATTACATTGGCAATACAGGCAAGCTGGCCGCTGGCCGCTCCCATCCACACGATGTCATGATTGCCCCACTGCACGTCTACAGAATGATAATGACGCAAAGTATCCATAATCACATGGGGTCCGGGCCCCCTGTCATATATATCCCCCACTATATGCAAATGGTCAATAACCAGCCTTTGTATCAGATTGCTCAGGGCAACGATAAATTCCGGCGCCCTTCCGATTCGTATAATAGTATGAACAATCTCGTTATAATATGCTTCCTTGTCCTGAATCTCTGCTTTTTCCGTAATCAACTCTTCAATGATATATGCAAAATCCTTAGGCAGAGCCTTCCTTACCTTGGAACGGGTATATTTGGAAGATACCCGTTTCGTAATCTGAACAAGGCGGTGCAGGGTAATCTTATACCAGTCTTCAATGTTTTCCTCTTCCCGCATAACGATTTCCAGCTTTTCCTCCGGATAATATATGAGGGTGGCCAGACTTTTTTTATCCCGGTTGCTTAAGGTGTTTCCAAATTCTTCGTCAATTTTTCTTCTTACAGAACCGGAGCCGTTCTTCAGTACATGGTTGAACTGCTCAAACTCCCCGTGGATATCCGTAAGGAAATGCTCCGTGCCCTTTGGCAGGTTCAAAATTGACTGCAGATTGATAATTTCCGTGCTGGCAGCCGCTATGGTAGGATAATGCTTTGCCAGACTTTTTAAATACATCAGTTCTATATTTTCCATTTTTATTTGCTTATGCCTTCCTTGCCTGTTTATGAGCCGGCTTCAATGACATGGCTCATGTCATACATGCCCGCTTCTTTTCCTTTTAAAAATTTGGCAGCCTGTATTGCTCCTTTGCCAAATACACTTCTGGAATAAGCAGTATGGGAAAAGGTGATTACTTCATCCGTTCCTGCAAACAGAACGTCATGGTCCCCTACGATGGTGCCTCCCCGCACTGCCGATATCCCGATTTCCTTTTTCCCTCTCTTCTGCCTTACCTGACTTCTGTCGTATACATATTCATATTCTCCATTCAGCTCTTCATTGATGGAGTCTGCCAGAGCAAGCGCCGTGCCGCTTGGGGCGTCCAGCTTCTGATTATGGTGTTTTTCCACGATTTCAATGTCATAGCCTGCTCCTGAAAGCACATGGGCCGCTTCCTTCAGCATTTTCAATAACAGATTTATGCCTAACGACATATTGGCGGATTTTAAGACTGCCACCTTTTTGGAGGCTTCTTCCACCCTTTTTAACTGCTCTTCGGAAAGTCCGGTAGTGCAAAGGACACAGGGAAGCTTTTCCTTTATGCAATATTCCAGCAGGCCGTCCACTGCCTTTGCCGATGCAAAGTCAATCACTGCATCTGCTTTTATATCACATTCTGCAATATTATTAAAGACCGGGTATGGATTGTTTATATGATTGGAAACATCCACTCCCGCAACTACTTCTATTTCTTCATCTGCTGCAATCAGACTGGAAATAACCTGTCCCATTCTTCCATTGCAGCCGTGCATTATCACTTTCGTCATCTTATCTGCCGCTCCTTGTCTTTTCTTATCTTTTCCCTGCTTCTAATCGGGAATTTTCCTTTCTTTTTATCATTGCCCGTTCTGTTTCTTTCTATCAATCCAATTTTGATACTATGTAATATCTGCCGCCTGATAGCAGAATGTGCCCTGCCATTTTCGAAAAAACAACAAGGCACACTTCAGGTTTTTTATAAAATTCCAAAGTCCTTCATGGCTGCTTCCAGCTTTTTGGCATTTGGTTCTTCCATTTCTGTAAGAGGACGTCTCATAGGACCTGCATTTAATCCCATTAAGTTCATTGCCTTCTTTACCGGAATGGGATTTACCTCGCAGAATAATCCGTCAATAACCGGCATGGCATCCAACTGTATCTTACGGCTTCCTTCCACATCCCCTGCAAAAAACTTCTCACATATATCATGGGTCTGTGCCGGAGCTATATTGGACAAAACGGAAATGACTCCTTTTCCTCCCAATGACAAAATCGGTACAATCAGTTCATCATTGCCGGAATATAAATCCACGCTTCCCTCTGCCAGAGCCATAAGCCTTGCCACCCCCACAAGATTACCTGTAGCATCCTTTACGCCTACAATATTGGGCACATTCCTGCAAAGCTCTACCACCGTTTCCGGCTGAATGAGTACTCCGCCCGTTCTTCCCGGAATATTATATAAAATGATAGGAATCTTTACAGCCTCTGCAATAATGGTATAATGCTCCTTTAACCCTTTCTGGGTACATTTATTATAATAAGGAGTTACTAACAGCAAACCATCTGCTCCTCTTTTTTCCGCTTCTTTTGATAAGTAAACGGCTGTTTCCGTACAGTTGGAGCCGGTTCCGGCAATCACCGGTATCCTGCCGTTTACCTGCTTCACACAATATTCGATCACATCCAAATGCTCCTCGTGGGTCAGCGTGGATGCTTCTCCGGTAGTGCCGCATACGATAATGGCATCGGTCCCTCCTTTTATCTGCAATTCAATCTGGTCTGCAAAGGCTTCATAATTCACCTCTCCGTTTGGTTTAAACGGCGTCACGATGGCAACGCCTGCACCTGTAAAAATCGACATAGCTTCCTCCTTCTGGAACTTTACTGGACTTAATCTGGAAGTCAGATTCCCTTTGGCAGCCGCCAAATGCCTGCGCGCAATCACTTGGCTCGTTGCTGGCGGGAATAAAAAACCGGCCTACAGAGCCGGTATACTTTCCATATATATCCGATAGCTCCCCATCTTTGCTGATGACAGTCATACAGTTCTTCACTGCATGCCCAAGGGTATCTGTTTCAGGACACATATCCTTTCGGCACTTTTTCCTTTCGCTTTTCTTCTCCTGTGCCTGACACATCCGAAAAGGTACTGATAAAAAATGCGACCTCTATCTATAGTTTATCTTATTCTGCTTTCAAAAATTGGTGCCAACTTTTGAAATTATCAAAAGCATAGCACCAATCCCTCTGACTGTCAACCTATTTCATGCTGATCCGCTCAATTTTGGATACCTCGTCTGCCAGTGCGCATACTTCATCGCTTAACTGTATGCCTGTCATAATTAAGGTAGTCTCCTCCTGCTTTGCTTCTATCAATGTCTTTAAATCCTCCACCGTTATGATGCCAACATCAATAAGCCCAAGCACTTCGTCCAGAATCAGCAAATCACAGCCTCCTGTTGCCAGAACCTTTTTTCCGAAGTTCAGCCCGTTTTTCATGTTCATGATTTCTTCTGCCTTCCCATCTTTTGAAAGGCTCTTAAAGTCCGCCTGAGACTTTTCAAACCGGAAAAATTTGATTTCAGGCTCTAATCGCTTTAAAAATTCCGAATCTTCCAGCCCCCGGCATTTCAAAAACTGAATAATCACTACTTCTTTTCCTTCACTTGCAGCCTGCAGCGCCTCCCCCCAGGCTGCCGGAGTTTTTCCATGACCGTCTCCGCTATAAATATGTATCATGCCCTGATTCATATATCACCTCATAATTATTCAAAATAAAAACATGAGACGTATCATATCACAAAAATATGTTTTTTGCAAATTTTGCAATATTTCCTTAATCAATCGGCTTGAGCACCCTCTTCATCTGACAGCTCCAGCTTGCTGACGGAGACTTCATATGCCACACGCTTTTCTACCTGGTCTTCCGAAATTTTCTTCATATATTCCCTGCTCTGTATTCTTCCCCAGATTCTGCACCTTGCGCCTACTTCAAAATTGCTGGCATACCTTGCATTTCTTCCCCAGCTGATACAGGGGATATAATCGCTTTTTCCATAAGGGCGGTTCACTGCTAAGAGCAAATCTGCAATTTCTCTTCCAAGAGGCGTTTTCCTGTAAATTGCTTCCTTACAAATATAACCATCCAGAAAAATCTGGTTTGTTTTTTCATTTTCATCAATTTCATCCACAAACTCGATTTCTCTTACGAACACAGAAAGAACAAGCTTATTTTTTCTTTCCTCATGGCGGTTATAAGAGCGGAACTGCCCTCCCACCAATACATTCTGTCCTCTGTAATCTTCCTTTACATTTAATAGCCTTTCAGAAATCATAAGCGGAATCAAATCTGCTGACTGGCTTAACCTTGGCACCAGCACATCCACCATATAGAATCCCTCTCCGAAAATTTCGTGACTGAAAGTAAACTGACTTGCAATTTCTCCCATTATAGTCACCTGGTTGTTTTCAATAACCTTATCTGTCATTTTTTGTTTCTCCCTTCTTTGTCAAGAATTTTTTCCTGTCATACATCCCAATTATATAATAAAACAATAAAATAAATTACACTTTTTTATCGACAAATTTCGCAAATTTGATAATTTAATGTTTTTTTTATATTTTCTTTACTTTTTTTTATATTTTCTTTACTTTTTTTTATTATTCTTAATACTTTTTTAACTTTCATGATTTTGTCATTAAATCTGCTCTATGGTGCAAGGGTTGATATATCCCAAAATGCAGGTTGTATTTTCACAAATTTGTGGTAAACTATAGGAGTTTGATTGTTAGTATCCACGAAACTGGATGATAAATGAGGAGAATATTATGTTAAGAACAAGAGATGATGTAAGAAATGTTGCCATAATCGCCCATGTAGACCATGGCAAAACCACTCTGGTGGACGAGCTGTTAAAGCAAAGCGGAGTCTTCCGTGAAAATCAGGAAGTAGCTGAAAGGGTTATGGATTCCAATGACATTGAACGGGAAAGAGGGATAACCATTCTTTCCAAAAACACAGCTGTTACTTATAAAAATACAAAAATAAATATTATTGATACTCCCGGCCATGCGGATTTTGGCGGCGAGGTAGAACGTGTGTTAAAAATGGTAAACGGCGTAATCCTTGTAGTGGATGCCTTTGAGGGCGCCATGCCCCAGACCAAGTTCGTATTAAGAAAGGCTTTGGAATTAAAGCTCCCGGTAATTGTCTGCGTAAACAAAATCGACAGACCGGAAGCACGGCCTGCCCAGGTGGTGGATGAAGTATTAGAGCTTCTCATTGACCTGGAAGCAGATGAAAGCCAGCTTGACTGCCCTTTCGTATTTGCTTCCGCCAAAGGCGGTTTTGCTTCTTTGGACATGGATGATAAAGGCTCTGATATGATGCCTCTGTTTGAAACTATTTTGAACTACATTCCCGCTCCCAAGGGCGATGACGAGGCAGGTACCCAGGTGCTTATCAGCACCATTGACTATAATGAATATGTAGGACGTATCGGTGTGGGCAAAGTGGATAACGGCACTATTCGGGTAAATCAGGAAGTGCTCATGGTCAATGCCCACGACCCTGAAAAGCATAAAAAGGTAAAAGTTTCCAAGCTTTATGAGTATGACGGACTGAATAAAATAGAAGTAACGGAAGCCGGAATCGGCTCCATCGTAGCTATTTCAGGAATTGCGGACATCCATATCGGCGATACCCTCTGCTCACCGGAAAACCCGGAGCCCATTCCCTTCCAGAAGATTTCCGAGCCCACCATTGCCATGACCTTTTGTGTAAACGACTCTCCCCTTGCAGGCCAGGAGGGAAAATATGTAACAAGCCGCCATCTGCGTGACAGATTATTCAAGGAGTTAAATACGGACGTTTCCCTTCGCGTGGAGGAAACGGAAACTACAGAAGCCTTCAAGGTATCCGGCAGAGGGGAGCTGCATTTATCCGTTCTGATAGAAAACATGCGCAGGGAAGGCTTTGAGTTCGCAGTTTCCAAGGCAGAGGTATTATATAAGGAAGATGAAAACGGTAAAAAAACAGAGCCCATGGAGTTAGCCTATGTTGACGTTCCCGAAGAATTTTCCGGAAGCGTCATCGAAAAGCTGTCGGGAAGAAAAGGGGAGCTCCGCAACATGTCTGCTGCAAGCGGCGGCTATACCCGTTTGGAATTTTCCATTCCCTCCCGGGGACTGATTGGTTACCGCGGGGAATTTATGACAGATACTAAAGGCAATGGAATCATCAATACAATCTTTGACGGCTACGGTCCCTATAAAGGCGACCTTCAATACAGAAAGCAGGGTTCCCTAATCGCCTTTGAAGCTGGCGAGGCAATTACCTACGGCTTATACAATGCTCAGGACCGGGGAACGCTATTTATCGGCGCCGGTGAAAAAGTATATGCGGGAATGGTAATAGGACAGACTGGAAAAGCGGAGGATATTGAAATCAACGTATGCAAGAAGAAACAGCTTACCAATACCCGTTCCTCCAGCGCAGACGAGGCGCTCCGCTTATCTCCTCCCAGAATCCTGAGTCTGGAGCAGGCTCTTGAATTCATTGATACCGACGAGCTTTTAGAGGTGACGCCGGAGCATTTGCGTATTCGGAAGAAGATTTTGGATCCTACTTTGAGGAAAAGAGCGGGGATGAAGAAATAAGCTTTTTGATTTTGTGGATTTCAGGACTTTTTTGGATTTCAGGACGCAGGAGGAGGCGGATAATAGAAAAGTCTTGCCGGCACGCTTTCGCTCTATGAAGACGCAGCGGTACTAATGCGCCAAAATACGGCGCATAAGGACCGGCGACTTCATCAAGGCCTGCAAGACTTTTCTATTATCCGCCTCCTCCTACTGTGTACTGGAGAACTCTAAGCTGTGAAAAAGTTTGAAGAAGGCTTTGCTTATTATTTTTGAATGTAAAAGCCGAAAACAGAATTGCTGAATTCACCGGCAGCAAATTTGTGTCCTTTTTCTTTGATAAACACTTTATAAACCGGAAATGTATACTTCTGACCATACAAGGGGTCTGCAACATCAATCTTTTCTTCTGTTCTTATCCATTCATAGTCAAATATATTTACACCAAAAAGAATAGTATTTCCATCAAAACCAGTTATCTCATGCTGCCATGTTTTTTCCTTATACTCTTTCATGTCCACCTCTATTACCAAGCCCAATTCCTATATACTCAACTGTACATGGAATTATATATTCAATCATATACTTAATTGAAAACAAATCCCAATCGCTGCTAATTAATAAACCATTTTCAACAAATACACCATTCTAAAAAAATAAATAACCTAACCTTGAAAAACATACATAAAACCTTTCAATACTTCCAAAAACCCCCAACTAATACCCCAAAACACCTTACCTGAAAAAGAAATTGATATAGCAGCCACCTTTCCAAGCATACCGCCCGAGAAAAACCAGCGTCAGAGGGAGGCGGTATGGCTCTATGGCGGTGCATTGGTTTGGATGGAGCTTTTCCTTAACAGGCTGCCCACAACCCAGGGTAAAATTGCCATGGACGGCAATTTTAGGCATGCCGCGCCACGGACGGCGCTGCATGCCGACCCGCCCGGCGCCGACACCCTTCCCAGCCTGTTTAGGAAAATCCCCATCCAAACCACCGCACCGCCATAGAGCCATACCGCCTCCCTCTGACGCGTCCCCTTCTCCAAGCCTCCCCCTTATATATGCAAAATCCAAACCGCAAACTTAAAATAAATCACCAAAACAAGCGCATCAACTATCGTAGTAATAAACGGACTTGCCATAACCGCCGGGTCAAACCCCGCCTTCTTTGCCAGCATGGGAAACGTACATCCCACCACCTTTGCAATCAGCACCGCCACTACCAGCGTACTGCAGATAACCGCAGAAACTAAAAGCGATACCTTGTCCAACAGCATAAGCTTTGCAAAATTAGCAATTGCTAACGTAACGCCGCATAGCAATGCCACCCTGATTTCCTTCCAGATGATTTTGGGCATATCACTGAATTCAATTTCATTTAAAGACAGACCACGGATAATGGTTACGCTTGCCTGTCCCCCTGCATTTCCCCCGGTGTCCATGAGCATCGGAAAAAAAGTTGACAGTACAAGGCAGGCACTCAGGGCATCCTCATATGCAGAAATAATCCTTCCGGTAAAAGTGGCGGAAATCATCAGGACAAGAAGCCATGGCATTCTTTTTTTCCAGATTTCAACTGCCCCTGTTTTCATATAGGGCTTATCGCTTGGCACGATAGCCGCCATCTTTTCAATATCCTCCGTAGCCTCTTCCTGCAAAATATCCACAACATCATCTACGGTAATAATACCCACCAGACGGTTTTCATTGTCCACTACCGGCATGGCGGTAAAGTCATATTTCTGGAACTGTCTTGCAACCTCTTCCTGATCCATCATAGTATTTAGGGAAATTACATTTTCATGCATGATATCCCCAATAACGGCATCTGCAGGGCTTAAAAGCAAATATCTCAGGGCTACCGTTCCCACAAGAGTTCTTTCTTTATCCAGCACATAACAGATGTTGATGGTCTCCGAATCCAGCCCGACTTTACGTATCCGGTTGATAGCCTGCCCTACCGTAAGATTTTCTTTTAAATCCACAAATTCCACTGTCATAATGCTTCCGGCAGAATCCTCCGGGTATCTCAGAAGATGATTGATATCCCGCCTTGTTTCCCGGCTGGCATTTGCCAAAAGCTTTTTGACGATATTGGCCGGCATTTCCTCAAGCAGGTCTGTAGCATCATCCGCCATAAGATTATCAATGATTCCCGTAGCCTCCCTGTCGGACAATGAGGTAATGATAAACTGCTGGTCTTCTATGGGAAGATAGGAAAACACATCTGCAGCCATGGTTTTTGGAAGAATTCGGAATACCTTTAATTTCTCTTCTTCCTGCAGCTCTTCAAAAACCGCAGCAACATCCGCATAGTTTAACTCTGCCAGCTCCTGCCTGAGTCTTGTATACTGCTTTGTTGCCATCAGCTCCTTGATTTCTTCCATGTTCATTAATTCTTCCACTGAAAACTCACCTCTTTCTTACAGATGCCGCATATGCACATCACCTTTTTCCTGCAGTATGCTCCTTAAGGAAACACCTTTACTTTTCCCATGACCTCACCATAATAAACAGATGTCCCTTCCACAAATTCAACCTTGCCATTTGCCGCTTCCAGCAATGCTTTCTTACAGCCTTCTTCTTCGCTTTCCGGCACCAGCACAAACATGGTTACTTTTTCTTCAAATATAGTTTCAAGCACTAAAAATCCCTTTTGCCCAAGTACATATTGAAGCTTGCCCAATTCATTATAGCCGCATACTGCCTGAAACTTTATTCCTGCTTTTTTTTCCACTATAAAGCTTTCCTTTAAACCTTCCTTTACTGCCTGCTGATAAGCCCTTACCAATCCTCCGCTTCCTAAAAGGGTGCCCCCGAAATATCTGGTTACTACTACGGCCACGTTACGGATTTCCTCTTTTAAAAGCACATCCAGCATGGGCCTGCCTGCGGTGCCGCCCGGCTCTCCATCGTCGCTGGAGCGGACATATTCCCCCTTTTCACCTATGACACAGGCAAAACAGTTATGAGTAGCATCCCAGTATTTCTTTTTCATTTCCACCAAAAACGCTTCTGCCTCTTCCTTTGTCTGAACAGGTCTTATAGTTGCAATAAACCTGGATTTCTTTTCAACAATCTGACCTGTTCCCTGGGAAAATACTGTTTTATACCCTTCCGGCATACCTTCACCACCTTTAAAAGACATACGTTTTATTCTATCATATTTCTGAATAAAAGTGTATAAGATTGTTAAGAATTATGAATATGGAATAAATTACTTTCATTTAAAGGGATTTTTTGGTATAATAACCTCAAGTATGTAATGGAGGCTTTTTATGAACTATGGTAAAAAGGGCATCCGCAAAAAACAGCGGAAGCTTAATTCTAAATCAACAAAATTTTGGAAAATGTTTTTTTTAACATTTTTAAAAGCGTTTCTGGCATGTATTCTTGCCGCTGTAGTTGTCGGCGGATGTATGGGCATCGGGATGTTCAAGGGAATTCTTGCTTCTGCACCTGATATTTCCAGCCTAAGCGTTGTCCCTTCCGGATATGCCACCATCGTTTACGACTGTAACGGCAACCAGATTACCAAGCTGATTTCCGAAAATTCCAACCGGAGCTATGTATCCAGGGACTTAATTCCCCAGGACCTGGCAGATGCTTTTGTGGCAATTGAAGATCAGAGATTTTATGAACATAACGGAATTGATATTAAGGGAATCGCAAGAGCCGGCTTCAAGGCAATAAAAGAAAGAAACCTGTCAGAAGGCGCCAGCACCATCACCCAGCAGCTTTTAAAAAACAATGTATTTGAAAACTGGGTTGATGAAGCCATGATGCAAAGCATCAAACGTAAAATTCAGGAACAATATCTTGCTTTGGAGTTAGAAAAGCAATACAGGGAAAAATACGGTGAGCGTGAAGCAAAGGAAACCATTTTGGAGCTTTATATGAACACCATCAATCTTGGACAGGGTACTTTAGGTGTACAGGCTGCTTCCCAGCGTTATTTTAACAAGCCGGTTTCCCAGCTCAATCTGTCTGAATGCGCTGTCATTGCGGCAATTACCCAGAACCCTTCCAAATTCAATCCTATTTCCCATCCGGAATACAATAAAGAACGCCGTGAAAAGGTATTAAAGGACATGGAAGAACAGGGCTATATCACCAGTGAGGAAAAGGCAGCTGCCCTTGCCGACAACGTATATGATCGGATTGCTTCTGTCAATGAAGTGACCAGCGTCCAAAAGGTAAATTCCTACTTTGTGGACGAGCTGACAGAACAGGTCATTGAAGTCTTAAAAGAGGAAAAGGGCTACAACGAAACACAGGCTTATAATCTTTTATACAGCGGAGGACTTTCCATTTACACCACCCAGGACCCTGACATCCAGAAAATATGCGATGAGGTGTTCAGCAGCGAAGAAAGCTATCCTTCCGATGTAAAATGGTACTTAAATTATGAGCTGACTATTCAAAAATCAGACAAGACGCTGGAAAACCACAGCACAGAAATGCTCCGGACCTATTTTAAAAACAGCAATCCGAACTTTAACCTTATTTTCCCATCACAGGATGCAGCCTATGAAGCCATTGATGAATACAAGGCTTCTGTTATGGGAAACGGGGACACTGTTCATGGTGAAAATATTACTTTAACCCCTCAGCCTCAGGTTTCCATTACTGTGCAGGACCAGCATACCGGTTACGTAGTGGCCATGATAGGCGGACGGGGCGCAAAGACAGCCAGCCGTACTTTAAACCGTGCCAGCAACACTATGCGCCAACCCGGTTCCACATTTAAAATACTTGCCGTTTATGCACCGGCTTTGGACAGTGCAGGACTTACTCTAGCAAGTATCCAAAATGATGCACCTTATACTTATGCTGATGGAAGGCCTGTATCCAACTGGTACGGAAATAATTACAAAGGTCTCTGTACCCTCCGCTACGGAATCGAACAATCCTTAAATATCGTGGCTGTTAAAACACTGACCCAGATCACTCCCCAGCTTGGCTTTGACTATTTAAAGAATTTCGGGTTTACCACCTTAGTTGAAAGCAGGGAAACGGAAAGCGGCATCCTGTCTGATATCAACCAGTCCACTGCTCTTGGAGGCCTTACCGACGGAGTGACAAACATGGAGTTAAATGCTGCCTATGCAGCCATTGCCAATAACGGTACTTATTTGAAGCCTACGCTCTTTACCAAAATAATTGACCATGACGGCAACGTTATCGTAGACCATACACAGCCGGAAAGCCATCAGGTTATCAAAGAGACTACTGCTTACCTATTGACAGATGCCATGACAGATGTTGTGACAAAGGGAACCGGCGCTTCCGTAAACTTCGGCAATATGGCCATTGCCGGCAAAACAGGAACTTCTTCCAAATATGTAGATGTCTGGTTTGCAGGCTATACGCCTTATTATACAGCTACTACCTGGGCAGGCTTTGATAATAATGTATATTTATCCAATTCTCAGGAAAAGAATCTTGCAAAGACCCTTTGGCGGGGTGTTATGTCCAGAATACATGAGGGACTTCCAAATGCAAGCTTTGAAAAGCCGGAAGACATCGTAACTGCTACGGTATGCTCCAAATCCGGTAAGCTTCCCATTGCAGGGGTCTGCGATGGCACCCGGGCCACGGAATACTTTGCAAAAGGCTCTATTCCTACCGATACCTGCACTGTACACTATCAGGGTCAGGTATGCGCCGCTACCGGAAAGGCTGCATTGCCAACCTGTCCATATCAGACTCCCGGTGTGCTGACCATGCCTCCTGACGATAATGGAAATTCTTCCATCACCTACTGTGAGCATACGCCGGAATACTTTGCAGACCCTGCCAACGCAGCAAATATTGCAGCACAGCAGGCGGCTCAGCAGCAGGCAGCACAACAGGCGGCCCAGCAACAGGCAATACAACAGCAACAGCAGCAACAAATTCAACAGCAGCAACAGCAGCCTCCACCACAATAAAGTATATCCCATTGTTAATGAAAACCCCGGAAAATATTTTCCGGGGTTTTTTGTAAGAACATATAAAATACTATATATTTTTATAAAATATGATATCTAAATCTTCTTTCTCAAGCTCCATGTCTCCCGTCAGCCTTATATCCGGTATTTTATCCTGCCACTTCCAATACGGGCTGGAAGCCACCGGGATGAGATAGTTGCTTTCTGAAACATCAAAGGAAAAACGATGCTCTCCAAATTCCAGAGCCATCTTCTCTCCTCCTAAGTCCTTTTTCATGAAAATTCCTATATAGGAGACCTGTTCTCCCTTTACAGCTTCATTTAAGGTGATTTTCAATCCCTTTTCCGTCTGAACCTTTGTACAAGATATTTCTGCCCTTTGAAGCTTTTTTAAACCATCAGAAGCTGCCCAGACAGCCGGAAGCTTTCCAAGGTATTCCCGATGCATAAGCTCTGCAAAGGCTTCCCTTCCGTCGCGGCTTCCTGACACCTTATTCTCACCTTTTATCATATAAACCACATTTTCATACTGATAGGGTTCATATCCTTCTTCCAACACAAATTCATATAGCTTCATGGCACGCAGGCTTAGCGGTACATCATCCAGTTTAATATAAGGAGCAATTAAAATTAATTCCGGCTGGTTTTTCTTTAACTCTGCAATTGCATGTTCATTTATCAGCTCATTGCTGATATTATAACCTGAGGTATAGGACATTCCCGACTTTCTGTCTAAAATAACCGTCTGGGCAATTCCGTTAGTCAGGTCAAGATATGCATTTTCTCCCCCCAGTGACTGGGACAATACAGTCTCAATGTTGTTTAAGCTGTTTAATGTATTTCCCCTGACAAAGCCTGTTCCTATCCTTTTTAACCCTGTCTGCTCTCCTGAAATGTAAACAATGGGGTCTTCTACCGTTTTCCCTCCTATACTTGCTTCCAAAGCTGCAGGTATTGTTTCCGTAGGGAGAACGTTTTCCTTTTCTAAAAACAGGGCATCATTTGCCGCCATTGCTAAAAACCCCATCACAAACAGATAAACTGCTCTTTCTGACCTTCCCCGAAGCTCTCCTTCTGCTTTTTCCCTCACAAGCATAAATAAAACCAATAACAGGAAAAACATCCCAAGTATTTTTGCCCTAAGCCCCTCTTCATAACGCACATAAGCATAATTAGCAAGCACAAAAGAACTTAAAACCAAAGTAAGCCCCTCCATATAAGCCGAATAATACAGGCATAGGGCAATGGCTCCCAATACACAAAATGCCTTTAGAAAAAAGGTTCCCTGCCCATTCAAAAGGCCCGGAATAAAATAGGAAGAAGCATTGCTTATCTCTTCAATCATTTCCATTCCATTTACATAAAGAGTGGTTCCGGCATTTTCACGAAGATATGCCACAATCTTTAAAAACATTGGCAGGAAACAGATACCGATTACAAACAACACACCATAACAAATAACCAGCTTCTTTCTCTTTTCCTTCCAGAAAAAAGGCAGTTCCTTCGGCAGTTCCCTGATAAGCCTGTACAAAACAGAAGGCAGAAAGCCAAGAGCTGCCGCTCCCCCTAAAGATGCATTCCATCCGATAGCAAGTATTGACAAGAGAACCCACCACCACAAATAATCCAGACTGCTTTTTCTTGCCTTTTTAGAAAACATCAGAAAGAAAAAAGCAAAAACAAACAGGTAACGCATTCCCGCCAGATCCACGAAGAAAGGAATAAATCCATACATGAGAAAAACTGCCGCCTTTTTGTTTTCTATAGTATAATAAAACAAAATGCCATAGCATATGACAAATATAATATTTCCTACTATAAGAGCCCCATTAAAGGATAAATACGTACCGTCAAAAAACAGGTAGTTCCATATTTGATAAAAATAATCACACATCCCATGAATAGGAACCAAATCCCAATACGGAACCTTTCCATAGGAAGCCCATTGCTGCATGGGCAGGGTCATTTCTCCCATATGGAAGAAGTCCACATTCAATATGCCGTCCGGAATATGAAAAATCCGCAAAAGTCCCGCCGAAACTACCGTAGACCAGGAAATATCATAATTTTTCTGAAAAAGCCGGTATACCTCGTAACCGGTCATCCCCAAACCCAGCAGGAGACAGACAGCCTTCCAGCTTCCTGAATAAAAAAGCTGTACCACTGCCCCTTCTTCCATGGAATAATAGAAAGTAAAAAAACCCAGAAAGGCAAGAGGCATCAATAATTTTGAATATCCAAAAAGCTTTTTTGCCTCTTCCTCTTTTTTCCTTCGAATAAGAACACCATAGAAAACCGGAACTGTAAGAGAGACCGCCTGCAGCACAAATGCGGCTTTTTGAAGAAAAAATCTCTTTTCATATGAAGAAATGAAAAAGGCGCTTCCCATTACCGCTCCGGTAATGCTTAAATAGGAAAACAGTCCGGTAAGCAGCATATTGATATATTCTTTTTGCTTCACTTCCCTGCCTAGAATAAAGAAGGCTGCCAGACAGAGCAAAAACAATATTCCCCACTGCTTCCACAAGTCCTTTCCTGAAAAAATACTGCATAAGAAAATTACGTATCCGGCTTTTAAAAAAAGCAATGTCCGCTTTCTTTCCTCCAAAAATTGTTCTTCCCGCTTTAAAAGCGCCTGAAATAAAAAAAAGCAGGCAGGAATGCCAAGCAAAAATAATTGCACAATCTGCATGTCCGCCTTTTTGGGATAACCGTCCCAAGTAGTGACTCCCGTTACAAATTCATCATATACAGGGCTTTGTCCATACAAGTAACCTGCCGCCAGTACCGCTATGGCGCAAATAGTAAACAGGCTGTAAAACAATGCCTCTAACCTTTTCTGCTTCATACTCTATGCCTTTCCTTCTCTTTGATAAGTCAGTATAATTCTTTTTAACTGCCTGATGTCAATAGGCTTTATCATATAATCCAGAATCCCACTTTCCTCCAGCAGCTTTTCCATATTCGGCACTTCATAGGAAACCATCATGACAACAGGCGGGAGCTGATTTTCCCCATTGCTATTCTGTCTGATTGCCCTGGCAATTTCCACTCCATCCATATCCGGCAGTATCTGGTCCACCAGGACAAGGCTGCAATTATCTGACCTCATATACTTAATGGCCTCTTCGCCGGTTCTCATGCTAATACTTTTAATGCCCAATGATTTCAGATATGCTGCAATTAACTTCTGACATGCAATATTATCCTCAACAATCAATACTTTCATGCCACTTGCAACAGAAAGAATTTTTTCTTCCTGCTTAGCAGAATTTTCTTTCAGCATTTTCAAGCAATTGCCATATTCCTCAATGGGCTTTTCCTCCTGAGCCGTTATATAAAGATAGCAGCCGTCCTGTCCTCTTATTTCCACTTGCATTCCCCTTATCTGAACGTTTTCATATGATATATAGTTTATCATAAATTCCTTTTCAGGAAAACCATTAATTAATAATCCATTTTTAAATTTTCAATACCTGAAAACCAAACAATCCGCAAATCCAAAAATGTCCTAAATACCATTTTGGGTTTGCGGATTACGGTATGAATAGTAATAAGGAATTATCCTCACGTTTAATATCGGATTTATCTTCCTGTTTTATAAGAGTATCCATGAAAAATTTGTCAAATTACTTCCTGATAAGTACCTGCCCCTCTTTTCCGGATTCATTTCCTTTACAAAATCCACTATTTTTTGCTGAAGGACGCTTGAAAGAACCATGGAAATAATTAATCCCACAATCGATATGAGAAATTCAATAGAACTCCCACAAACAT
Source organism: uncultured Lachnospiraceae bacterium (assembly GCA_947382355.1). GTDB lineage: Bacteria > Bacillota > Clostridia > Lachnospirales > Lachnospiraceae > RGIG3040. Next base: position 77,593 of record CANCYR010000003.1, on the reverse strand, counting down.
CTTTTATAATGGCAAGTATATGTGCAGAAAACAAAAAGTAATCCGCCAAAAACAGACTTCCGGTTAAAAACACCTCCTATTGTGTATTGTATTTTTCTTCTAATCCTTATATTATAGTCCTGAAAATACTTCTTTCAATTCTTTTGAAGCCTCGCCTCTGTCTTCATCTCCAACAATTTTACCATCTAAAATATGGATATAGCCTTTGGTTCCATCCTTTCCTTTTAACAGAACCCATCCGTCTTTACCATCTTCCGTCCAGACTTCCATAAAAAATACCTTCTCCTGTGCCGGAATAACAGTTTTCATTCCAGCCGCATCCATATCAGTATAAACCGTTAAATCTTCATATAATTCATGAGCGGCTTCCGGAAAAAGACGATACCAGCCAAACTCCTGCTTTTCAAGCTTCCCGCTTTCCAAATCATAGTTCCACTGCCCATCGCCATAACAAGTATGAGGAAATTCCAGAGGAACTATCCCCGTTATCCTTCCATAGAGACTAAAACCATTAAAACCGGACTTCTGTTTAAAAGGAAATCCCTGAACGCTTCCTATGTAAGAAAGTTTTCCGTTATAGCTTAAGAAATGCGTAACCGGATTTTCGGCGGAGCCATTATCCAAAACGGCAATTGCCAGCTCATCAGGCTCTTCACCAGACCATTCGTCAAAGAGATTCACCACATAAAATACATCCCTCACGGGCTCTTCCAGATGAATACCGTAATCCTCCAGCCAGTATTCCTGACCGTTAATTGTAAGGAAGCTGTTGTACTTTCCCTGCTCCTCTGATTCATTAATATAGTATTGGATTTCTTCAGGCTTTCCGTCTCCATGCAAATTATCCAAATCTTCTATTACACTGCTTCCAATGGCATATTCCTTTGGATAGGGATGCTCCGCTTCATAAGCCTTTTCCGCTTCTTTAATAATCTGCAGGTTGTCCTTTTCTATCCGGCTTAGCACCGACTCATCAAATTCCTTTGCGGGTATGGTTCCTTCATACCAGCTGCAGGACTCAAAATATTTTTGCAGATAATCGGAATCAAACTGCCTTCCATGCCTTGCATATATTTCATTTCTGGCAATAAACAAATCATTATCCGAGAAGTTTAATAAACTGTCCTCTTCTTTTAACAAAACGGTACTGCTTAAAGGCAATATAAATTCATCCGGATTGTACCGCACTCCTTCCTTATCAATTTCCAATGTTCCGGAAACTGCCCAAATATATTCATACATTTTTTGATATTCTTCTGATATCTGCTTATCTTCAAAGTAATAGTTCACATCTGTAGGCTCTGACATATAATAAGTCTGTGTATCTGTATAAGCTAAAGGGGTAGCTGCAGGTTCCTCAAGCACTACACGGTCTGTCCGATAGAACCCAAAGAGAAAACCCATTCCCTCCAGCTTTTCATAAGAAGCAGTCTGTATCAATGAAAAACCGTTTTCGTTCTGTTCAATCTGGTATTTTCCCTCCCAATAATCAGGTATTGATATGGTAATTTCTTCCCAGGTGAATGTATTTCCTTTAGAAAATATATTTTCATCTCCTAACTGTCCAAAAACTTCTTCTCCCTCTTCTGCATGATTTTCCCCTGCTTCCTCAATTTCCTTTACTTCTCCGTTTCCCTCCTCAGTCCCGGACACATCCTGTCCACTCTGCCCCGGCTCTGCAATTTCTGTTTTCCCGCCACAGCCTGCCGCAAACAACATTCCTGCCGCCAATACAATTCCAATAAATTGCTTTTTTCTCATGTCTTCTCCTCCGCACTCATATGATTCCTCATAAATAATTTTTCATTTTACCCCAATCCCTTGCAGCTTATAAGATACGTTTATTATACACTTCTGAAACGGTCTCCACAGTGCTAATCAGTGCTTCCATTAACAGAAAGCTTAGAAATATTTTCTTCTGTCAACTCCTGAAAGGGAATTTCTAGTTGCTCTGCTTCGCCCACATAAGAGCTTTTCCACTGATTATACCGTTCCAAATCTACCGGCTCGTTAAGTTCATATTCCCCCTGTTCCATAATATAATAAACAATTCCATCACCATCAATATCTGCTTCTACCGGAAAAAGATTTCCATTATATCGTTCTGCTAATGACCTGTCCCATGCGTCCACCATTGCCACCTCAATATAAGCATCGGCTTTACTGTCATACTGATACAGGGTATACGGCCAAAACTCGCCTGCTACCCCCTGATTATGGGACCATTCTGCCCAGACGACTCCATTGTCATAAAATCTCAGCGCGGGAAACTCCGAAAATTCCTCCCTGACCATATTGGAAGCATTGTCAAAATCATATATTTTCTCCACCATTCCAGCCATTATAGTAGTAGTATACTCAATAATCAGTTCCTCTTTACCATCCCGGTCAATATCGTATACTGCAAAACGATTTTCAGAAATATCGTTAAAATCATCATATCCACAATTCTGTTGTCCGGGAAACATATGGTTATAATAAAGATCTTTTAATACACAACTGTATGCCTCCCTCATTGCTTCCCTGTCCGCCTCCCCGCTTTTTTGAGGTTCTTCAGCTTCCGGCGCAGTGATACTACTGTCTGCCGGCTCTCCGGGTTCTTTTGCTTCCATAGTGCCCGCTGTCTTTTCTGTTTCTTTTACTGTCATGGTGTTTTCCGCTGCCGGACTTGTACAGGCTGTCAATACGCCCAGGGAAATAATCATAACAATCATTATATACAGTTTTTTCATACTTGCCTCCTACCTTTTCTTTCCTGCTGGTTTAAATTTCATAAACCATATGTCCATTACAACCCCAAAGACTGTTCACTTAAGTGATTGTAGATGGTATATCACGTTCAAAGTATAAAGTCTATTCACTTATTCAGGTTCTTCTATAAACACGTAAAAATATTAAAAAATTAAAAAAGCCTTGAAAAATCAAGGCTTTTTACAAGCTAGCGACGGGAATCGAACCCGTGACCTCAACACTACCAATGTTGCGCGCTACCGACTGTGCCACGCCAGCTTAGTGAACTGCTCACCGAAAGTTATTGTAGCACATGAGAAATTACTTTGTCAATTCCCTTTTTAACGTTTTTGGTTAATCGGTGCAATTCCTTCTTTTCTGGCATTGTGGGTCTGGTTCTGGTTTTCCACCTTTACTTTATTGGTTATGCTGTTAAAGGTTTCATTGGACTTCTTTTCCTGTATACTTTCCATCTCTTTTTTATTGCATGTTCTGCTCATAGCCTGCTCCTTTCCGTTTGCGCCTTTTAAAGCACCCCATATCAATGGTTCAGGAATAGTATGTGCAGATTCTTAAAAAATGTACATGTACTAATTTATTCGTCCCTCATAAATTGTTCGTATACTTCGATTTCAATGCGATATGCATCTCTTCTGGAAAGCATTTCTGACAGTTTCTTTTCACAGTCTTCTGAAGCAGCCTGATTTTCCTGCAGGTGAACCTTCACCATATCTGCCCCCTCCTCCAAAAGATGCTCCTCCAGACACTTTTCATACAGTTCCTTTTTTACTTCCAGCTCTTCTTTGGTAAACTGTACTTCCTTAATCTGCTCTTCCACCGTCTGAAAAGCCACCTTCAGCTCCTTATAAATTTTCAGCTTGACTTCTAAATGATTGTCCATATAAAATTCTCCTTCTTTGTTTTTTCCCCTACACACAAATTTTACATATTATATCATATTTCCTCCAAAATTGCCATAAAATCAACAATCTTTTCCCAAAACCTTCCGCAGCTTTCCTTTCATCCTCTGAAGAGCATTATCCGTAGATTTATCATCCTTTCCAAGCACCCTGGCTATCTGGGAATAACTCATTCCGGTTATATACAAATCCAGCACCTGCTTTTCAAAGGGGCTTAGCTCTGTCTCGATTGCCCGCTCAATGTCTTCCACATTTTCCCTGTCTATTAAAAGCTCCTCCGGATTTTGCTCATCCTTGTAAGACAGGGCATTCACCAGAGACATTTCATTTCCGTTTCCATTCCCTTCTGCTTCCGTTATATTACTATATAAAGATATGTAAGTATTTAATGGCATATGCTTCTGCCTTCCGGATGCCTTCACAGCTGTATAAATCTGTCTGGATATACATAAATCCGCAAAGGTATAAAAGCTGGCATCCCGTCCGCTGTCAAAATCCCTGATTGCCTTAAACAAACCTATCATTCCTTCCTGAATCAAATCTTCATTGTCCGCTCCGAGAATGTACATGGATTTTGCCTTGTTCCGTACCAGGTTCTTATATTTCTCCATAATATAATCCGTAATGGCAGCTTCGCCTTCCCGAAGCCGTAAAATCAATTCTTCATCTGTTGCTTTATCGAAATCCCTTTCCATATTCCTCCCAGATAGGTTAGCGTAAACTAACCATAAGATTATCTCTTTCTTATATTAATAATATATATCTTTCATCCGGCATCTTATCTTATTGTTTCCTGCTCCAGTTTCCCAACTATTTCAACTTTCTACCTTATCCTCTGACGCACGATTTCATATGCAAGCACTCCTGCCGCCACAGAAGCATTCAGGGAATCAATATCCCCCTTCATGGGAATGGATGCCACAAAATCGCACTTTTCCTTTACCAGACGGCTGACGCCTGTCCCTTCGCTTCCTATCACAAGCCCTATAGGACCCTTTAAGTCCAGATCATACATGCTGGTGCCGTCCATGTCCCCGCAGACAAACCACATCCCTTCTTTTTTCAGCTCCTCTATGGTCTTGCCCAGATTGGTAACCTTGGCTACCTTTGTATAATTCAATGCTCCTGCAGAGGTTCTTGCTACAGTAGCAGTCAGACCCACTGCTCTGTTCTTTGGAATAATCACTCCATGGGCGCCTGCCAGATTTGCCGTCCGGATAATGGCGCCAAGATTGCGGGGGTCCTCTATATTATCCAGCAAAAACAAAAAAGGCGGTTCTCCTTTTTCCCTTGCCACCTGTAGAAGTTCCTCTACCTGAGCATAGTCATAGGCAGCAGCATAGGCGATTACCCCCTGATGTTTTTTTGTTTCCGACATCTGGTCCAGCCGTTCCTTATCCACAAATTTAATAAGACTTCCATGCTTTTTCGCTTCCCTTTTTATGGTCATCATCGGGCCGTCCTGACAGCCGTCCTGAATATAAATTTTATCTATGGGCTTTCCTGCCCGATATGCTTCGATTACTGCATTTCTTCCTTCAATGGTAAATTCCTTGTATCCCATAACCGCTCCTGATCCGTTTCTATTTTTCTGTTCCTGTTATTTCTTTATCCTTTTGTTTCTATTGCTTAGTTTCCGGTCTTTTGTTTCCATCCTGCTGCTGACTATTCTGCTGTTCTTCTCTTTCTTTCCATAGCTTCAGGGCTGTCCTTATAAGCTCCAGAATCCGCTCCATCCTGTTTTGCAAATACAAGTAACCAATCAGGGCTTCAAAGCCTGTTGCCTTTCTGTAATCGGCAACGGAGGCATTTTTGGCGGTAGTATAAGACTTTGCATTTCTTCCTCTTTTATAAACCGCCTTTTCTTCCTCTTCCAACAGCTCCTGCAGTGCCTCTATCATATATGCCTGTGTGGAAGCCTTTACATAGCTGCTTGTCCTTTTGTGCAAATTACTTGCCGAACGGTTTCCCTGCTCCACTACTATGGTACGGATAATCAAATCATATACGCAGTCCCCTAAAAAAGCAAGGGCAAGAGGGGAATAGGTCTTCACATCCACCTCTTTGCAGCCAAAGCTCTTTTTAATCTGCTCTAAAATCGTTAAGCTCTCTTCCATTTTACTCCTTCTCTTGTATCTTCAAGTACAATGCCTTTTTCAAGCAGCAAATCCCTGATTTCATCTGCCCTTTGGAAATTCTTTTCTTTTCTTGCCGCCTGTCTTTCTTCTATCAAGGCTTCAATGTCCCCATCCAGCATTTCTTCCTTTTTATCCACAATCAGACCGCATATATTGGAAAGCAGCCGGATTTCATCAAGCAGACCCTGTATGAATGCCTTTGAGCTTTCCGGCGATGCCTTTGTGTTGGCAAGCTTTACAAGTTCAAAGATGGCGGAAATGGCATCCGCCGTATTAAAATCATCATCCATGGCTTCATCAAATTTCTTTTCCAAAGCCTCTGCTTCCGCCAAATGTGCCTTTTCCTCTTCAGTCACCTGACCATCCGCAGCATTTTCCAGCAAATATTTCAGATTTTCCACACTTGTCAGTATTCTGTCAAGGCCGTTTTTGGCAGCTTCCATTAAATCAGCGCTAAAGTTCAACTGGCTCCTGTAATGGGCGGAAAGCATAAAGAACCTAAGCACCTGCAAATCGTACTTTTGGGAAATATCACGAACTGTAAAAAAGTTTCCAAGGGATTTGCTCATTTTCCTATTATCAATATTTAAAAAGGCATTGTGCATCCAGTATCTTGCAAAGGTCTTTCCGTTAGCCGCCTCTGACTGGGCGATTTCATTTTCATGATGGGGGAATACCAGATCCTCGCCGCCTGCATGGATATCAATTTCATCGCCTAAATATTTCTTGCTCATAACGGAGCATTCAATATGCCAGCCGGGACGTCCGTTGCACCATGGGGACTCCCAGTAAGGCTCTCCTTCTTTTTTGGGCTTCCACAATACAAAATCCAGTGAATCTTCCTTCTGGTCTGCACCGGACACCAGCAGGGAGCGGTTTCCTCCCTGTAAATCATCCAGATTTTTATGGGACAGCTTTCCATACTCCTGAAAGCTTCTTGTACGGAAATATACAGTACCATCCTCTGCCGCATAGGCATGCCCCTTTTCTATCAGCGTGCCAATCATATCAAGCATCCCCGGAATTTCCTCCGTTGCCAGAGGATGGGTGGTGGCAGGCTTCACATTTAATGCCTCCATGTCTTTTTTGCATTCCTCAATATAGCGCTTTGAAATCACGGAAGCATCCACGCCTTCTTCTATTGCCGCCTTGATGATTTTATCATCCACGTCTGTAAAATTGGACACATAATTCACTTCATAGCCCTTGTGCTCCATGTAACGGCGCACTGTGTCAAACACAATCATGGGCCTTGCGTTTCCAATATGAATCAGGTTGTATACGGTGGGACCGCATACGTACATCCGCACCTTTCCTTCTTCTATAGGTACAAATTCTTCCTTGCGTTTGGAAAGCGTATTGTAGATTTTCATTTCATTTCCTCCATCTGTCTTTCTTTTTTATTTTATATTTTTATTATGATTTGAAGCTGCTTTCTCTTTATGTCTGTTTTTCTTTTTCCTGTCATTATCTTTTCATGACTGTTTTTTTATACTTTTTTCTCATGGCTCGTTTGATTCGTCTGTTTTTTTCTGCGTCCTCTTCAGTTCCTTAATTTCTCTTTCCAGTTCAATAATCCGGTTGGTCAGACAGGAGTTAGCATATTGAAGAGAGGAAATATCCTCTTTCACCGGGTCCGGAAGGAACTGGTCCAAATCCTCCCTTGGCAGGGATTGATTGTTTCGCCTGACTACTCTTCCCGGCACTCCCACTACAGTTGAATTTTCCGGCACTTCCTCTAACACAACGCTTCCTGCGCCTATTTTGGAATTATCTCCTACCCGAAAGGAGCCAAGCACCTTGGCGCCGGCGCTGATCATAACGTTATTGCCAATGGTGGGATGCCTTTTTCCCTGTTCCTTTCCCGTTCCGCCTAATGTGACGCCCTGAAACAAGGTTACATTGTCTCCTACAATCGCCGTTTCTCCTATGATGACGCCGTTTCCATGGTCAATAAAAAAGCCTTTTCCGATTTTAGCGCCCGGATGAATTTCAATCCCTGTTTTCCTGACACCTCTCTGGGAAATCCATCTTGCTAAAAAATAATGCTTATTTTCATATAGCTTATGTGCCAGCCTGTAATGAAGCATTACTTTAAAGCTGGGATATAGAAATACTTCCATAGAGGAATGAATGGCAGGGTCTCGCTCTTTGATAATAGCAATTTCTTCTTTTATCCTTTTTATCATTCCCATAAAATCGCCTCCTGACGAATTGCTGTAACAAAAAAATCGCCTCTAAAAAAGAGACGAAAATTTCCGCGGTTCCACTCTAATAAAGGATTGCTCCTTCCCTTGAATCCTTAACGCGGAAAACGGATTCCGCTATCAGGAACAGAGTATATATTCTCTGACCGTTCACGGAACCGGCTCACAGATGCACTTCCATCCTGTTCTTATGAAGACTGCTTTCAGCCGGCGGCAATCTCTCTCTTTCATATTTCCAGCATGTACTCTTTCTGCTCACTGCCTTTTCTTTTTAGGGGATTGTTGTTCTTTGTAATACTATATTCAGAATACGGGAAGGCGTTCCTTTTGTCAATAGGGTTAAATTGTTTTTTGTCGGAGATGTAACCGTTCAGCCCCAGCTGTTATATTCAAAGTGTTATATGGTACTGACTGCTATATTCTCCTTGCAATCATACAATTTCATTTATATTTCCCTTTGTACAGATGTACACTCCCCGCCATGCCTTTTCCAATTCCGGGTTTCCACATTTTCCGGTAAATATCTGTCTGGTAAGCTCTTCAATGGAAGCCTTTACCCTTGCTTTTCTTTCCGGCATTTCCTGCAGGGAAATCCTGCTCACACTGCTATAAGCCCTGCCCGTCTTCCACAAAAAAGCTCCTTTATTGGCAGGAATATCCTTATCCTCAATTTCCAGAACCAGTTCTTTTTCTTCCCGGCTTGCCAGCATGGACAGCATGGTCTCTAAGTGTATGACTCTCGCCATGATGATGGGCTTTCTTTTTTCTTTTTCCTGAAAAATCTCTTCCATCAATGCCCTTCCTTCTTCTTCATATAGAAGCTCCTGAAAAAAGGGCTCTTTTCCATCCAAAGCACAAACTGCAAGGCCAAACAGTTTATCCTGTCTTTCAAAAAGAAAAATCCCGCCTTTCTGGCTTTCCGTCTCCTTTAAAAGCATTCTGAAATACGGCTCCGTATGCTTTAAATAAAATTCATACTGTCTTTCCTGCACCGCTTCTGAAAATTCGGACAGCCTGCTTATATCATTTGCATTTGCCAACCGCATGGTATATGTCCTGCCCCTATTGTCCTGAAGAGAAATGCACCGGCTGCTATCCTCTGCTAACCATACCAGCTTTTCTTTCTGCAGCTTTCCGCCATCCAGGAAATACTCCTTTCTCTCATAAATATATGCAAAGGAAAAGGGACTGTATATTGCCGGATTTGCCGGCATTAAAAAGGTAAAGGGTTCTTTCCTCTCATACAATTCCAAAAAGGCTTCCCGAAGCAGGCTTCTCATACAGCCTTTATGCCTCCATGCTTCTTTCGTGGCAACGCCTACTATATAGGACACATTTCTTTCTTTTTTTTCGGGAGCTTTTAAAACTATCCGATAGGGGGTCAGGTGGAGCATGGAAATAATCTCTCCCTGCTCCTTTCGTACAAACGCCGTATTTTCAGGGGCTTTATAAAGGTAGTAATAGTCCACAAATTCTCTGCTGTCCTCAAAAAATACTTCCTCCCACAGTTTTCTTGTAGACAGCACTTCCATTTTTTCAAGCCTGTATGGTTTTATTTTCTCTGCTTTTAATTCCTTCTGACCGGAATTATATATACGGTTTCCGTCCTCTCGCATTTCCCTGTTTCCTTTTATTTCCTTATTACTTTCTGTTTCCCTGCTCATATATCTAAAACCTTTTGTTCTACTTTTTATACAACATACTCTCTATCTGCTATGAGGACAGCCGCTGCAGCCTGCACAGTCCTTTTCTGTCTGATTGGTCACATCCTCTGCCACTAAGTTTATGGGACTTGTGAGCATGCAGACTGCCTGGGCAGAAATCCCTTCTCCCGTTCCGGTAAATCCAAGACCTTCCTCCGTGGTTGCCTTTACATTCACCTGTTCCATCAGGATTCCCAGGGCGCCTGCAATATTTTCCCGCATTTGTTCAATATAGGGGCGCATTTTGGGCTTTTGTGCAATAATGGTGGCATCAATATTTTCTACATAAAACATATTTTCCGAAAGCAGCTTTCCCACCTGTTCTAAAAGCTTTAAGCTGTCTGCTCCCCTATAAGCTTCCTCTGTATCCGGAAAATGCTTTCCGATATCCCCAAGGGCGGCAGCGCCAAGTAAAGCATCCATAACGGCATGTAAAAGCACGTCTGCATCAGAATGCCCCAAAAGTCCTTTTTCATAGGGAATTTCCACTCCGCCTATGATGAGCTTTCTTCCTTCTGTCAGCCTGTGTACATCATATCCCGTTCCTATACGCATTTTTATTATCCTCCATTTGCTTTTCATGCATTTTTATAAGTATAACATATTTTGGTTTGGGCTACACATAATCGAGCTAAAAAAAGAGCCCACATACTTATCTTTTCCATAAGTACATGGACCCTTATTTGTTTTAATGCCTTAACCTGCCATGCTATTTTTTAATAACAGCCTTGGACCCCACTCCTTTTGCTTTCAAAAGCTTCTTATAAGAAGCAAGCTTTTTCTTTGGAACCTTAATGGTTGCTTTGGAGGCAATGCCTTTGAATGCTTTGCTCCCTACCTTTTTGCTTGTAAGCTTAGATGTTTTGATTGTAATCTTTTTCAGCTTTTTGCAGCCGTAAAATGTCTTACTTCCTATCTTGCTTACTTTGGAAGGTATGGTAATGCCGGTGAGGCTTGTGCATTTGTAAAATGCCTTGCTGTCTATCTGGGTCAGATTCTTTGACAACGTTACCTTTTTAAGCCTGCTGCAGCCGTAAAATGCGCTGCTGCCAATTGTTTTTATATTGCTTCCCAGCTTAATCGTGGTAATGGTTTTATTATTTTTAAATGCGCCTGATGCAATGGAGGTCACCTGATAATCTGTGCCGTTTACATTAATTGTATTTGGTATGGTTACTGTTTTTGATTTGGAAGCAGGAGCTGTATAAGCTACTGTTTTTACATTGGCATCTGCTCTGGTAACCTTATAGGATGCCTTGGATACGGAATCCTTTACTGAATCTCCTGCCTTCAGTCCGCCTCCCTGTGTGTCATCACCGCCATGTACAGGACCAGTGCCGCTTCCGGTCTTTGGAATCACTTCTACTCTTGTTTCATGGCAGTCTTTACAAGTATAAGTCCTGATGCCATCTTCCGTTGCTGTAGCCGTTTTTGTTACGACTCCGGCATCCCAGTTATGAATATCGCTATAGCTTCCATATGGCTGGCTGCATCTGGTGCAGACTGCCTGTGCACAGCAGGTTGCAGTTCCTCCCGTATGACCCAATGCCGGAATGATTTCCATATCCAGCTTTTCACCGCAGTGAATGCACTCAATCAGCTGTTCTCCTGCTGCTATACATGTAGGTTCTTTCCCCACTGTTGGAGTATTTCGCTGATGCCCCGTTGCGGGAATGACCTTTTCTTCTTTTACTTCATCACATTGACTGCAATGAATGGACTGTTTTCCTTCTTTTATACAGGTTGCTTCCTTATCGATCCTTGGAGCAGTTTCCCATTGATGTCCCGTTGCAATGACAGGCGCACCCTGCTCAATCAGTGTTTTACAATTGACACAAATCTTATCTCCGCTGTACCCGTCTGACGTACAGGTTGCATCTTTCGCATCTTTTATCTGTATATATTCTTCTTCATGCTGGCAGTCAATGCCGGTAATTCTCACTGCAATGCTTGTGACCTGATAATTCTCCCTGTCTTCTCCTGCATATACTACCGTTACATCCAGTGTCTGCTGATCTTCTATTACTTTATCCTTATCGGCTTCCGACCATTCCCATCCGCCGCTTAACCGCAGATTACTCAACGGTCCCACAGCCACTGTCATCTCCGCTTCCGGCGCCCCTGCAGGTATGGCCGCTTTTTCTATTGTAAATTCCTTTTGTACTGTTCCCGTATAATTTCCGATTCCGGTTATAGTCAAAACAGCTGTTCCCGCATTGATATTGTTGCTGCAGTCCATTTCATAGTCTTCTTCGTTTTCAAGCTCTGCCGCTCCATCTGTTACCGTTACGTCAGGAATAACAGGATTTCCGGTGTAAGTATAAGCTCCGGCAATAGATACATTGCTGTCTGTAAGGGTCTTTCGCTCAATCGTAAATACCAGCCTGTTATTCTTTTCTATTTTTCCGGCATAACTGTTGATTCCCACAACAATAACTGTGGGGGCATTTGCATCAGAAGTCTGCAGTGAGCAGGCGTTGATGTTGTTCAGATACGATACCTTATAATCCGTCCCTTCTGTTAAAATCCTTTCTCCATCCTTTACGAGTATATCCGGTTCCTTTGGAGTACCGTCATAAATATATACTGCGGACTCATCCGCAAAGGAAATCTTAATATCCGACTGGGGAGGCTCACTATTTTCTTCCACTGCACGAATGGATTTTTTCAATGCTCTTACTTTCTGGTTAATCATCACCTGAGTTGCCTGTGAATTTTCATTAACCGCTTTTGCTTCCGTCAGACAGGTATTCAGCTCCGACAGCCACGGACTGTTGGGATTATCCCGCATTACCTGTGCCGCTTTTTCTATTTGTGAAGCCAGCAGAGTTTTATCTATTTCAACCGGGCCTGTTCCCACTTCACGGTCCTTTCTGTCAAATGTACAGGTTTTTCCGGTAAAGGAAGTGACTGTAATATCAACGTTGCCTGCAATGCCGGCAATGTCCGCAGTCTGTGTTGCGGTGCCTGCTGCACCGTCGTTTACAATCACGGAATAATCAGTAGTTCCCTCCGGCAGCTCAAATATATAATAGCCTTCTGCATCTTTTTCCGTCAGTCCGGTTCCCGGCCAGGCTCCAGCCAGCTTTACCTCGTTCGTTCCGCTTCCCTTCCATACATATACAGTAGGGTTTTGCCAGCCCTCCGCCTTTATACGGATAATGGGATTTGCCTTTAAAGATACACATGCTTTTATGGCAGCTTCCAGATCCTCTGCTGTGCTTTCATATACTTCCGGCGTGCCGGCGGACTGAAGAAGTCCTTCCGCCTCTGAAATGACAGTCTGTAAATCCGAAACTGCAGCAGCTTCATAATCAGACGGGGCTCCCTGAGCAGCGGCCAGCTTTTCTCTTGCTTTTGAAAGGGCGCTTTCCAGCTTTTTCTTTGCCAGAGCCTCTTTCTCCATTACAGTAATGTTAATGTTTTTAGTTGTCTCAGCCTTTCCATCGCTTGCTGTTATAATAAGAGTATAGCTTCCTGCAACAGGCTTTTCCCATAAGAAGGTGCCGGAAGCTGTATCAAAGGAAGCGCCATTTGGCACTCCTACAGCAGTTATGGTTATTTTGTCGCCATCTGGGTCGGAAACCTTCACGGAAAATGACAGGCTTTCTCCTGCCACAGCCTCAAAGGAATTAGAAGCACTAATGACTGGCGGCTTATTTGCCGAGACATTATTGGCCTCAAAGGTTCCCTTTGGCACTGCCACCACTACGGATTTTCCGGGTACTTCCACATTTGAGCCGGTTTCTTTTATCTTTTCAAGTCCAGCCGTATTGCCGTCCGCTATGATAACCCAGCTATCGGAACCGGTTAAGTTCACTGTCTTATTAGATGTTGCATTGTTGATCAGCACCGCTATCCGGTCCCATTCTCCGGGCACGTTATTGGTTTCATAAAATGCAATGAGCCCCAGCTCCTCCTTGCTGATCCATGTCAGGTTATTATTATCCGGGTTCCAGTTATCACCGCTTCTTGTAAGTATGGAACGGAAACCGGAAAATGCCTTCCGGATGCTTATCATTCCCTGATAATATTTCTGGATGGCGGAATAGGTATTCACCCTGTTCCAGTCGATTTTATTTGTGGAATCCGGGGAGCTATAGCTGTTGTCATCGCCATATTTCGTCCTTGCAAATTCTTCACCTGCCTGCATGAATACTCCGCCCTTGGAAACCAAAACCACGCTTCCCGCCATTTTGTTCATTTTTAACATGCGCTCGTCCATGGAGTTAAAATTCTTGCCCACTTCACCTGCCAGCTTATCCCACAGTGTCAGATTATCATGAGCCGACGTATAGCTCAACGAGCAATTGGAGGATTTGGACCAGAAAGGCCGCCACTCGCCCCATTGGCCGCTGGTATACCCTACTGAACCCATGATTCCGCCAAATATATTGTTAGGCCATTTTGCACCCGGTTCCATAAATGAGCCGGAAAAATAATTAGCCTGCACCAGACCGATAGTATGATTATCATCGTACTTATGCTCGCCCTTGATGGCATCCCTGATCTGGTCGTTAAAATATCCAATGCCGTAATCCAGCTTGCTTTCATTTGACTTATAGGCGCTGTCAGTATCATGCTCTGCGGCTGTCCAGCCCTCTCCGTAAAGAACAATGGTGTCCTTGCCGAATTTGTCATCTAAGGTTTTCCTGATTTGATTCATGGTTGTCAAATCATGGATTCCCATCAAATCAAACCGGAAGCCGTCCAGATTATATTCCTCCGCCCAATAGGAAACAGAATCTATCATGAATTTCCGGTACATTGCGCTTTTGCTTCTGGTGGCATTGCCGCAGCCCGACTGATTATTATAGGAAAGGTCGCTGTTGATTTTATAATAATAGTCCGGCATGATTTTGTTGAAATTAGAATCCGCCGTATCATAGGTATGGTTATATACCACGTCCATGATTACCTTAATCCCTGCATCATGCAATGCCTGAATCATTTCCTTCATTTCTGTGATACGCACGTTTCCGTCATAAGGATTGCTGGAATAAGAACCCTCTGGCACATTGTAATTTTTCGGATCATACCCCCAGTTGTAATTGCTGCCGGGAGTGGTGGTAACCGCCGTTTCTTCCACCGATGCATAGTCATACATGGGAAGAATCTGCACATGGGTCACCCCAAGCTCCTTTAAGTAATTGACGCAGGAAGCCACCCTGCCTTCTCCGTTTACTGTAGTATCTTCTGTAAACGCCTTATATTTTCCCCGGTTTTCCTGAGACACGCCCGAGCTGGCATCAATGGAAAAGTCCCTGATATGAACCTCCCATACAATGATATCGCTTAGAAGTGTTTTTTCCCTTTGATAATTCTTATCCCAGTTAACCGGGTCCGTACTGTCTAAATCCACTACCATTGCCCGGTCTCCATTGACGCCTGCAGCCTTGGCATAAATGTCCACCGCCTCTTTGGTACTTCCATTGACAGTTACCTTGTAAGTATAGTATGTATTCACGATATCTCCTGAAATCGTAACGCTCCACACACCTTTGTCGCCTTTTGTCATGGGCACTTCCTCTATGGGGCTGCCTCCATTGCCCTTTGCATATCTGCACAGCACAACAGAGCTTGCCTCCGGAGTCCATACCTTGAACGTAGTCTTTTGCGGCGTATAGGTACATCCCAGATCATTGCCGTTATAAGCATTTTGCGTGTCGTAATTGCTGTCAAAGGTACGTTTTGCATATACTGTACCTTCTCCTTTCTCCCCGTGTACCTCCATGGCAGGCCACATGCGGAGAGAAGCCGTTACCAGAACACAAATAAGAAAAATACTCAGCAATCTGCTTTTTTGCTGGAATTTTTTCATACTGCCCTTCCTCCTTTTCTAATCCTTCTTATAACCAATGCTGCCCATCCGTTTCCGGATGGGCAACCTCTCACATCTTTATATCTTTTTTCAGTCCTGCTACCCAAAACATTGTTATTTTTTTATTTTCGCTTTGGAGCTGACCCCTTTTGCTTTTAAGAGCTTCTTATATGCAGCCAGCTTCTTTTTGGGAACTTTAATGGATGCTTTTGTGACAATCCCTTTAAATGCCTGACTGCCAACCTTTTTGCTTGTCAACTTGGTTGTTTTAATTGTAATCTTTTTCAACTTCTTACAGCCATAAAATGCCTTGCTTCCAATCTTACTTACTTTGGAAGGAATCGTTATATTTGTAAGTTTCGTACATTTATAAAATGCCTTGCTTCCAATTGTTACAGTGTTCTTGGAAAGGGTTACCTTCTTTAGCCTGCTACAGCCGGAAAATGCATTTTCTCCAATTGTTTTTACATTGCTTCCAATTTTCACAGTTTGAATGGTCTTATTATTTT
Source organism: uncultured Lachnospiraceae bacterium (assembly GCA_947382355.1). Lineage (GTDB taxonomy): Bacteria > Bacillota > Clostridia > Lachnospirales > Lachnospiraceae > RGIG3040. Next base: position 61,565 of record CANCYR010000003.1, on the reverse strand, counting down.
TAAACGCATTGTCCGCAATGGAGGTTACCTGATAGGTAGTGCCTTTTAGGACTACGTTATTCGGTATAGTCACATTCTTAGCTGAACCGGAAGACAATACAAACTCTACCTGCTTCACTGTGGAACTTGTCTTGGTAATTTTATAGACTGTCTTGGTAGAAGCATCAATGACAGAATCCCCTGTATTTAATCCGTTTCCTGCTATCTTTGGAATTGATTCTGTTCTAGTTGCCGTCTTACATGCAGTGCAGGTATATGTTCTGACTCCATTTGCTGTTTCTGTAGGCGCCTTCGTCACTTTCCCGGCATCCCATATATGCCCGGTTTTTGCAACAGGCTTTCCGGAAGAAATCATGGAGCCGCAATCCTGACATACAGCATCTCCCGTGTATCCTGCCTGCTGGCAATTTGCTGCTTTTTTATTCTGAAGAACTATATTTGCATGCTTCGTATTATCAAAAGGACCGTACTTTCCGCCGCACCTTCCACAAGTTGCCTGTGAGGAACAGGTTGCTGTTCCGCCTGTATGACCTAATGCCCGTAAAACTTCACCTTCATCCATGGTTGTATGACATCTTTTACAAACAACGTCCTTACGACCCGGCTGGGTACAGGTTGGAGCTATTGCCACTATGGTCTCCCGCTCTGAAACCGGATGGTCACAGGAAATGCCTGTAAGACTTACTGTCATGCTTGTGGTCTTATAATTTTCCTTATCTGTTCCGTTGTAAACAGCCATTACAGAAATGGTCTCATCAACCTGAATGATAACATTTTTATCAGAATCCGCCCACTCCCATCCCGCATTCAACGCTAAGTTTGAAACCGGACCGGCTGCTACCGTCATTGTACTCTCTGGAGCGCCTTTTGGTATATTCGCCTTCTCTATCGTAAAGGTCAGTTTCACATTTATAATTTTTCCTGTATAATCGCCCTTGCCTGAAACGATAATCGTTGGAGCATTTTGTGAATCCTTGTCAGCAGCATTGATACAGTTATAATAGGACAGACTGTAGTCCATTCCTTCTGTCAAGGTCTTTGTCCCTTCTCTTACGACCACGCCCGGCCTCTGCTGACTGCCATTATAAACATATCTTAAAGTCTCATTGGCAAAGGCAATCTGGATATCCGACGGATTTGGCGACGGATTTGGCGAGGAATTTTCTTTTACCTCATAATTTGCTATTGTTTTCTCCGCAATCTTATTGGCAGAATCCTTCACGTATACCTTCAGGGTATATCTTCCGGCTGTCTGGGGAGTCCATGAAACATTATTGATTGTCCTGTAATCCTGTATGGTGCTCTCACTGCCATTTCCCAGCCGTGCAGTAAACTTATACTGCAAAGCGCCCGTTCCTCCTGTTGCAGCCGCTTCAAGATTCACAAGGCTTCCTTTATATGCGCTGCCGCTAAGAGGACTTGCCGTAAATGCTGCAATACTTATACCGCCTACAGGAGCATCCCCTGTGCTGTAAATATAATCTACGGTTACATTCTCTGCAAATGTACCTGTTGCATTGGCAGGTGTCGTCTTTAAAGTATATCCGCTGACTACAGCCGGATATGTTTTATATGGCTTTCCTACTACTCCTACTCTATAAATGGATTTTATGATTTCTCCATTTTCTTTCTTATAATTAATGGTCACCTTTCCGGGCTCGCCGGAAGGCAGTTCTGACAATGTATTGCTGCTCTTGTCATAAAGCATACAACCCTGTGCTGCCAGTCCGTCTGCTCCCTCCGGAGTGCTTCTCCAGGAACCCTGTATAAAAATAACCCGCATACTTGAAGTAATATTTTCATTTTTATAAGAATAGTAATCCGAATCCTCATCCTCTGTCAGCGTTGCTCCCGGCCATTTCCCGGCAGGCTCCTGCGCAGGAGTAGTTTCAGTATATACATAAATACTGGGCGGACTTGAAAAATCACTTTTCTTCACCTTGATATAAAAGATTCCATCACTGATAAGAGGTTCCGGACCTCTTTTATACTTAATGGTCTTCGTGAGGGCAGAACCATCGTCCATGGAAGTACCTGTCAGTGTAAGAGTAGTTTCCTCACCATATGCCGTATCTCCTCCGATAGTAATCACCTGATCGTTTTCATAAGGCTGCTTTGTTCCTCCATTTATGGAATAATATGTATCGGCTGCCTTATTTGCCCTTAATGTAATATCAAAAGTATCGCTTGAATAAGTAGTCTGGTTATTTTTTGTCTTTGCATTAACGCTTGCTTTCACAATGCCGGAGCCCTGCAGCAAAATAACTCCATTGCTGTCGCAGGTAACGGATACGCTGCCATTCTTCACCTCATACTTATTTCCTGAATAAGCATCGGTAAGGGTCTCTCCCTCCTCAAAGACAGAGCCTATCGGAACACTGAAGGTTCCTGCTGTATTTGGCAGTGCGACTACTACCTTGTCCTCATCATCCTCTTCTAAATGATACGTCCTGCTGAAGGTATATGGGGAATCAGACAATTTTTCGTGCTGTCCTGCCCCTACAGACAGATGGTTGCTGCGGAATTGTCCTACCTTCTGCCAGTGCTTCAATACAGAAGCCTTTGCTCCGGTGACACCATTCCAGTCCATATCTGTACGAAATCTTTGGTCCAGATAATCATTTCCGGTAAAGAAGTCCACCCATCCAAGTCCCCTGTTTATTTCATTTCCATAATAAATCTGCACACCGCCCGGTGATAACAGCAGACAGGTTCCAAGGTCCATATTTTTATCATCTGTAGCCCTCCACACGCCCATTGTGCTGTCGCTGTCATCATGGGAAGAAATATAACTTAACACATTAAACTCTGGATCACTATTGATATCTGCCGCATAACCACTGTATGTTCCTTCCATTCCTGCCGGGTCTCCGGACTTATTGAACTGGAAATTAATCATGGAATCAAAGCCGCCTTCTGTAAAATACTCACTTTTTCCCGGCCCATGTCCCCAGGCTTCTCCCGTCATCCAGAAATCATCCGTCCACTGGCTGCCTGCCGCATTAGGATTATTGCTCCGCCATTCCTTCAATGCTTTATTTGCTTCCGTCTTTAAATCCTTCCATGCATCTTTATCCACGTGCTTTGCGGTATCACAGCGGAAGCCATCCACTCCGTATTCCCGAACCCAGTCCGTAAGCCATTTAATAATATAATAACGTGGCTGTTTACTATATCCGGTTTTCTGGAAAAATGCATCCAGTTCCCCCTGTTCCTTGGCAAGTATTCCTTCCTGCGTCCACTTATTTACAAGAAGCGGAGGCGTTGGCACAGCTGAAGCCGAAGATTCTGTAACCACGTCGGGAAGCCCGCTTAAGCTCATATGATAATCGTCGCCGCCTGCTGCAGTATAGCCCGGATAAGATGCCCGCACAAAGCCGGGTCCCCACCATTTCGTCCTCCAAAGCTCTGACTGCTGCTCCCAGAAATTCGAGGATTCCGGGTCTCCACCCATCAGATAGGTAGAATTTCCGTAGTAATATTCTCTCCAATTTCCCTTTAACGTACCGTCAAATCCATAATCGACGGCATCCTGCATGGTAGTATAGCCCACATGGTTCATTACCACGTCCATAACTACTCTTATGCCATGCTCATGACAGCTGTCCACAAAATTTTTAAAATCTGCCTCTGAACCCATATTGGCATCTATCTGGCTAAAATCAAGAGCCCAGTATCCATGATAAGAGTAATAAGGAAATCCTCCTCTGGCCGGATCCGGATACTGATTTGCATTATTGCTTTGTATATTTGCCGATGTATAGCCATGTACCTGCTCATAAGGCGCTGTAATCCAGATGGCATTTACACCAAGGTCATCAAAATATCCCTCTTCCACCTTCTGGGTCAGACCTTTTAAATCCCCGCCATGCCAGGTTCCCGGATTTGTATAGGTATCAAGCCCGTCCACCATGGAACTGCTGTTTTCTTTTAACCCCCTGCCATAGGAATGGTCGTTTGATTTATCTCCATTCAGGAAACGGTCTGTCAGAACAAAATACACAGTTGCATTGTCCCAGGAAAATTTCTTGTCCCTAAGCTCCGGAGAACCTGTTTTTACAATCGTGGTCTCTCCTGACATATCCGACTCATCTATGGTATCCTCTTCCAGCAAATCATCCGGATTTTCTACCCCGTCTTCGTCTTCCTCCTCCGGCTCTTCACTTTCTTCCGATTCATCCGGCTCCATCTGCTCTTGCGAAGCTTCCTGCCCATCTTCTGTTTCCGTCTCCAGACTATCTGCGGATTCTTCCGCAGCTTCAGCTTCTCCTTCAGCCCCGGATTGCTCCGGGGCTTCTTCCATATTATCTGTCAAAGCATCCTGCTCTGCAAAAACCGCCTCTGCTTCCAAAGCCTGAGACCATGCACTGGTAGTAAATACCAGAATAAATGCCATAAACAGGGATACTGCCTTCATTGCTTTTCTTTGCTTCATTCTTTCTCCTTTCATTTTATAATCGTTTTTACACGATTTGGCCCTTTTACTTTTTAATCTTTGCTTTTGTTCCAACCCCTTTTGACTTTAAAAGCTTTTTATAAGCTGTCAGCTTCTTTTTGGGGACTTTAATCGTAGCTTTTGCTGCAATGCCCTTAAATGCCTTGCTTCCAACCTTTTTACTCGTTAACTTCGAAGTCTTTATCGTAATTTTCTTTAGTTTCTTACAGCCATAAAATGCTTTGCTTCCTATCTTGCTCACTTTGGAGGGGATGGTAATGCTTGTAAGCTTGGTGCATTTATAGAATGCGTTATTTCCAATGGTTGCAGTACCTGAAGAAAGCGTTACCTTCTTTAGCCTGCTGCATCCGGAAAATGCACTTTTGCCAATGGTTTTTACATTGCCGCCTATTTTTAGAGTTTGAATTGTCTTGTTATTTTTAAATGCATTACCTGCAATGGATGTAACCTTATAGGTATTTCCCTTTATAACAATTTCTTTTGGGATTTTCACGGTCTTTGCAGCCTTTACCGGTGCTGTATATTCCACTGTTTTCCCGGAAGCATCCGCACTTGTAACTTTGTATGTTGCATTTGAGGCGGTATCCTTTACGGCATCTCCTTTCTTCAGGCTGCTGCCTGTTTCAGTGCCTCCGCCTGTTCCACTGCCTGTTCCACTGCCTCCGCCAAGCTTTGGAATCACTTCTGTCTTCGTTTCTATTTTACATTCCGTACAGGTATAGGTTCTTACACCATCCTCTGCTGCTGTCGGAGCCTTTGTCACTTTTCCCCCATCCCAGGTATGAATATTGCCAAATGTTCCATACGGTTCCTTACATCTGACGCATTTTGCCTGTGAGCTGCAGGTGGCCCTTCCGCCTGTATGCCCCAGTGCCGGAACGATGCCCTTATCCTTTGTTTCATCACATTTGCTGCAATGAACGGATTTGCTTCCAGCCATGGTACAGGTAGCCGCTTTATCGATGCGAGGGGTACTCTCCCACATATGTCCTGTTGCCTGTATGATTCTCCCGGCTTCAATCTTTGTCTGACAGTTGGTGCAGATCTTATCCCCGCTGTAGCCGTCAGTGGTACAGGTTGCCTCTATGGCTCCCTCTATCTTGTGTTTGGAAGAATCCTCATGGGTACAGTTAATGCCCCTGAGCAAAACCTGTACGTTAAGAATACGATAATTATCCTTGTCTGTGCCGGTGTATTCAGCAGTTGCTAAAACCGTCTCTCCTTCTTCAATCAGAGTATCTCTGTCAGAAGCAGACCATTCCCAGCCACTTCCCAGATACACGTCCGACACCTTCAGTCCGGCAGCTGCCGTCATTTCACTTTGAGGAGCTCCCTTGGGTATTTCTGCCTTTCCTATTGTAAATTCCTTTTGCACTGTTCCGGTATAATTGGATAATCCTTTTACAACTACTTCTGCATTTCCTGCGTTTATGTTATTGCTATAAGTAATTTCATAATCTACATCTTTTACCAGAACAGTTCCCCCAGCCATAACCGATACATTTGGAGTAATGGGTTTTCCGGTGTAAGTATGGGCTCCGGCAGCTATGGATACATTGCTTTCCACAATCGTCTTAGGCTCAATTGTAAAAGTCAGGTTTTTGTTTATTTTTCCAGTATAGCTGCCAATTCCTGTAACAATTACCGTTGGAGCCGATGCCTGTGAGTTTTCGCTGCCTGCGCTTACATTATTCATATAGCGCACGATATAATCCTTTCCCATTGTCAAAACTGTTGTGTCCGCTTTTACCATAACGTCCGGTTTCTTTTCCGTTCCGTCATAAACATATGTTTCTCCCGGATTTGCAAAGGAAACGCTGATATTTTTCGAAATATTCGGTATGTCTCCCTTATCATTTGGATCCAGGGTCCTTATATATCCTGTACTATCATAATAGCCGTTTACAACTATTTTTAAGTCATCTGTCTGGCTTCCTCCGTCGGTAAAGATAACCTTTAAGTCCGCTGCAGATTTTCCTGCCGGAAGCTTAATGCCGTATATTCCTGCACTTTCATTTACAACCTGCATTTCTTCACCCGGCCATCCGTTATCCCATTTAGGTGAATCTGTCCAGAAATATGCCTTGACTGAGCCCCAGCCGGAAGGCTTCTCAAAATAAACTGCATCCCCGTCTAAAAAGTTAATCTTAGGTCCTTCCACATTGATTACTGCCTCTGCGGACTTGCCAAAATATGCTGTCTGCGCTGTTATAATGGCAGTTCCCTGCTTCTTTGCCGTTACCAGTCCCGTCTGGTCAACCGTTGCTACTTTTGTATTGCTGGATTGCCATGTAAGGGCAGCATATTTGGGATCTGCATTAGATGGGGTCACAGACGCACTCAATTGCAGTGTTTCCCCTTCATTTATGCTGGCTGACTGAGGATTTACCGTCACTCCCGTCACCTTGATTCCAGATGCCGTTACTGTTACCGTAGCAGTTGCAGAATGTCCATTTGAAGTTTTCGCCGTAATCTTTGCAGTTCCCTCACCTACCGCAGTAACTGTTCCTTTGCTGTTTACTTTTGCCACTGTTTCCTTATCAGAAGACCAGATAACTCTCTTATTGGTAGCATCGGAAGGTGCAATAGTTGCTGTAAATACTGCTGTCCCTCCAAGGTCCAGATTTGCAGAGCTTTTATCAAGGGTAATGCCTGTTGCCGGTATGGATTCGCTTCCGCCTTCATCCGGTATCAGTTCAACCTTATCCGTACCGCCTGACATATATGCGCTCTTTCCGTCAATCATGCCGGGAGCCTTTGTTTTGTCCGTATTCAATACATAAACCCGTAAATCGCCTTGTCCCTTAATACCGGATGTGCTGAGGGTTCCCCCCGTAACATTCTTTGTATCGCCGGTAATGGCATCCACATAAGTGCCATTAGGAATTCCGCTGAAGGTAGCATCGCTGGTTAAGGCAATCAGTGCAAAGCTATCCGTATTTTCATCCGTATAACGTCTCTTATATGCAAAGCTTCCGCTGCAGCCTTCTGTGGAATACTGTCCTTTCCTTAAAGCCGGAACGGAGGCACGCAGCCTGTTCAGCCTTTGGATATGAAGAGATAATGGATGATTCAAAGTTTCCGCCATTTTTCCTGTTGCATTTGTGTATCTTGCAAAATTTACTACATCCACGCTTCCTTCAATATAATCGCCAAAGTATGCCCTGCCGGATTCAGCAAGGGGAATGTTGGGTCCCTGGTCAATCAGCTCTCCTTTTTGGAATTCTACCTCAGAACCATAATAAATACACGGAATTCCACGGAAGGTAAAAAGCAGGGAAAGATTTTCCGCCCACTGCTCCGTAGAGCCGTTATACCGTACATTTTCCGGCGCATTGTCCGGCGCGTAGTCATGGGAATCCACATACGTAACATTAAAGGTGGCATCATTGTAATACGGGTCTTCCGCCAATGCCTGCTGAAATGCCTCCCCTGCACTCTTGAAAGCCCAATGCATAGGAAAGTCAATTACGTTCATGCCCGAATGCTGGCTGTGGTCCGGAGTATGATATTCATTGCCCCGCAGCTTTTCATTGTCATTGGTAGGCTGGCTGTCTGTATTTCCTGCATAGTCATTATAATGCTGCTTTGCAGAAGCATTATTGGTTGTATTGGCAGCAGCCGTTTCACTGTCGTCCCAGGCATAGTCTTCTGTTTCCTTCCATGTATAGAAAGGAGTAGAAATAGAGGGAATGCCGCTGTTCCATGTCCCTCTCCATCTGGTACATACCTCTCCAAACATAAAGAAGTTTCCTTCGCCGCTTGTTCCATGGGTTTCATTATAAGCATCATTTAACTGCTGGTTAAATGCTTTGTTTAATGTAAGTCTTGAAATATGCTTTACCGTATCCACACGAAAAGCATCCACTCCCATCCGGATATAATCGCTGTACGCATCTACCAGATAATGGTATACCTTTGGATTTTCTGTATTTAAATCCATACAGTCCGCATAATGGATAGACCCGTACTGTACGATTGGCTGCTCAAAAGAGCTTCCTACAAAGCCTTCATGATGATAAATATCGTTCATATCATATTTGGTGCCGGCATCCGAATCCGCGTTCATCAGCTTCAGCCTGTCACGAAGCTGTTTAGCACCTCTTTCATGCTCCGGCATAAATGTTTCATAATTGGGATCCCATGCCATGCTCATATTCCTCTGCATACAGGCAGTCGTGTCCAGATTGGTCTCCGACTTGGTAAACATAGGATACAGATTTTCTTCTCCCCAGTTGCCGGTATGCTGAAATACTACGTCCTGAATGATTTTCATGCCTCTTTCATGCACCGCTTCAATCAAATCCTCGTAAGTGCAGTCATCGGATTCGTATCTGGGGTCCACTTCTTTAAAGTTGATGGCATGATAGCCATGGTAATCATATCCGCTGGCATTTTTTACAACGGGAGTAATCCAGACTGCAGTAAAGCCCAATGCCTTAATATAATCCAGCTTTTCAATCAACCCCTTAAAATCCCCTCTCCAGGGCGGGTCGCTTTCGCCGTTTTTATCCTTGCCGTCCCAGCACTGTACATTATTGGAAGTGTCTCCGTCATAAAATCTGGTAGTCATAACAAAATAAATGGTTTCATCGCGGAAGTCGGTCATATTGCTTCCAGTATTATAATATACTCCGGAGCTTTTATCTGAATCCTGTATGAGTCCCGGTTCCTCCAGAACATCTTCATCCTCTATGACATTGTCTTCAGATGCTTCATCTGTATTTATAGAACTGTTCTCCGATACAGATGTTTCATCAATTCCTTCTTCTATTTCATAATCCGTCATGGTAGCATTTACCGTTCCGGAAAAATCACAGGCAGAACCGTTCACCAATACAGCTGCCGCCAGAAAAATACTTAACCATTGCTTTATTACATTTTTCTTCATAAGGAACCCTCCTTTCTCTCTTTTTACATACCCCAAATAAAACATAATTTCCACGAACAACGGGAGGGAATTCCCCCTCCCTGTTGTGGATTAAATCTTGTTACTTTTTAATCTTTGCTTTGGAACTAACGCCTCTTGCCTTTAAAATCTTTTTGTAGGAAGACAGCTTTTTCTTTGGAACCTTAATAGTTGCTTTTGCTGCAATACCCTTAAACGCCTGACTTCCAACCTTGCCTTTAGTCAGTTTTGAAGTTTTAATGGTAATCTTTTTCAGTTTCTTGCAGCCATAAAATGCCTTGCTTCCAATCTTGCTCACTTTTGAAGGAATCGTAATGCTTGTAAGCTTTGTACACTTATAAAATGCCTTGCTTCCTATGGAAGCAGTACCGGAAGCAAGCGTTACCTTCTTTAATCTGGTGCAACCGGAAAATGCACTAGCGCCGATTGTCTTTACATTGCTTCCTATTTTCACGGTCTGAATTGTCTTGTTATTTTTGAACGCATTGTCAGCAATGGAGGTTACCTTGTAGGTAGTTCCTTTTACGGAAATACTTGCAGGTACCGTCACGGTTTTAGCATTTACAGACGGCAATATGTATTCTACTGTTTTTACCGTGGAACTAGCCTTAGTAACCTTATAGATTCCCTTTGAAGCAGTATCCATTACAGGCTCTCCTACCTGCGGACCCGGACTTGGCACAGGACTGCCGCCGCCACCGGTTTTTGGAATCGTTTCCGTCCTTGTTGCCGTCTTACATACGGTACAGGTATAGGTTCTTATGCCATCAGCAGTTGCTGTAGGAGTTTTTGTCACTTTTCCTCCGTCCCATTTGTGCCCTGTTTTTGCCACGGGCTTTCCGGAAGCTATCAGAGAATTACAATCTTCACATATTGCATCACCTGTATATCCTGCCTGCTGACAGTTTGCTTCCTTCTTATTGTGTACTGCTATATTAGCATGATTTTCATTGTTAAAATCGCCATACTTCTGCTTACATCTTCCACAGGTTGCCTGTGAGGAACAAGTTGCCGTACCGCCGATATGTCCTAATGCCGGAATAACCTCACCGCCTTCTATCTTGGTATGACATTCCTTACAAATCACATCCTTGCGCCCGTTCTGGGTACAGCTTGGAGCTACAGTAATAATCGTTTCTTTCTCAGTGCCTGTATGGTCACAGGAAATTCCGGTCAGGCTCACTGTCATAGTAGTAATCATATAGTTTGCCTTATCAGCTCCATTATAAACAGCTGTTATGGATATGGTCTTTCCCGTCTCAAGCACAGCATTTCTATCTGCCTCTGACCATTCCCATCCTGCATTTAAAGTCAGGGCTGATACCGGACCTGCATTTGCCCTCATTTCACTTTCCGGTGCTCCATCCGGTATTGCTGCCTTTTCTATCGTATATGTCATCACGTGATTGATGATTTTTGAAGCATAATCACCCTTTCCAACTACTATAACGGTTGGTGGATTTTGTGAATCCTTATCGCCTGCATTAATATAGTTATAATATAGCAGGCTGTAATCCGTATTTTCTCTTAAGGTTTTTGTACCATCACTTACGATTACCCCCGCCTTCTTTGGCGTGCCATCATAAATATATCTGGCATTAGGGTCTGCAAAGGAAAAATTAATTTTAGTAGGATCAATAATCGGCTGGTCCCCGTTTCCTTCAATAGCATATGCCTTTTGGCTGGATACAGTCTTTCCATTGGAATCCGTAACGGTAACCTTTATCGTATGGCTTCCTGCTGAGGGCCTCCATATATAGGTATCCCTTGAAGACCGGCTCTGCACGCTTGCTCCATCTACAAAAAATTCATATGTATACGATGATTTTCCGCCGCTTGCAATTGCCTTTAATGTTAAAGTTGTTGTATTTAACTGTGGTGAGGACCTGTCTGCCCCAAAGTTCACTGTCAGGTCTGGTGTTGGAGTCGGCTCCGGATCTGGCGTCGGATTTGGGCCCGGATCGGGGTTCGGATTTGCACCGCCCTCTTTTCCAATTCTTGCAAATGAACAGGTAATAATATCCTCGTCTTCCTTTTCTGCTGTACTGGAAGGATCCTGAGAATATGGCTCAGTTGCATTATCATACATAGATTCGTCTGCTGGTATAGAAGCAATGCCGCTTTCCCCAAATGTAGAAATATGCATTACTCCGATTCCATTATTTTTAATATAATCTTTTGTAATTCCAAGCGCTGTATATGGAATGGTAATGGTATAAAATGTATCAAGCGATGAATTATGTCCTACCGACAAATCTTCCCAGGCAGAATTATTATCAAAAATCATGTCTGTTGTATATCCCGTGTAAGCATTTTTCTTTATTCCATTCAAAGAACTTATGCCTGCAAATAATCCATCTTCATACTCATAAGTAATACCACACTTTGCAAATGTCTTACAGTATGGCTCGTTATATGAGTACTTGCCATTACTGTCTGTCAAAAATAAAGCAGGAGTTCCATCGTACTTAGAGCTAAAAAGCAAAAGTGCATTTGCATTTGTATTAAATTTCACCTTCATGTTCCATACAGTAGGATCTTTGGAAGAAGCCTCCATTGAGCCATCACCATATGCTCCTTTTGACTGTCCAAGATCAAGTGCAAGCATCTGCGGTATAGGTGCTATATATGGTTTTGCCTGATTTGTGCAAGCATCTTTCTGATCCGATGCAACAACATCCCGGACATTTACAATCTGCCACCCTATATAAAGATTTGCATCATCATATGCTCCATATAATGTATAGGTGTCATAAACAGGACATTCATGGGGTCCCTTGAACACATTGCTGTCATCATTTGCAACACCCTGGGCAATCAGATGCGCTGCTGTCCAGTCACTTGCTGAACTAATTGTGCCTTCCTTTCCTGTTCCAGATGGATTTACCTTATAATAATTACTTGCAAAGGCATTTCCTGCTCCGGAACGCACTGTCTCTTCTGACTGCATTGAAGCTGCTCTCGGCAGACTGCCGGCTGTTTCATTTACAACCTTTCCGCTAAACTTCTTGTTATAAGTAAAGGTTTTGTTTACCGTATCTGTTCCGTTTGTTGCAGTTACCTTTACTTTTACCTGGGTATCTGCAATTTTACCCTGTCCGATTACTACCTGCGCACTGCCGCTGAAATTCTTAACCGGTCCATCGTCCACGCAATATGTAGCTGATGTGGCATTTTGAGCCGTCAATGTAATCGTAGTTGTTTCTGTGGTAAACTCTGCACCTTCTGCCAGTGAAGAGGTGACGTTCAGCACATTTCCCTGTACTTTCGTATATACATATATAACTGTAATATCTGCCGATGTATATTTTCCGCTTGCATTTGCAGGAGTTGTTTTCAATACATATCCCGCCGGGGAAGCAGCCGTAGTATTGTAAGCTGTTCCTACAGTTCCCGTCAACGTCTGCTGAGCTGCTACGGAATTTCCGCTCTCATCTACATATTTTACTATAACCTTTCCTGTTGTTGGGCTTGGCGGCGTTGGTGCATATTCCTTCCAACCGCCATCCTTATAGAGCCATGACCCCTCTACCACTTTTCCAGGCTGCTGGTCTGGCGACGTCCTGTTACCGGCATTATCATGCAGAATAACCTCTGGATTCTCTATCGTGTCCGGAATTTCATATTTATAATATCCGGTAGCAGCATCTAAGGTCATTTCCGCTCCCGGCCATTTTTTATTCTCAACTGCGGGGGTGACTCCACTGGCAAACGCATAGCAATATACCGGTTTCCCCCAGCCGGACGGCAGGGACAAGTATACCACATTCCCTGTCTGCTCCACCTTTGTAAAGGTATAGGATTTGGTTTCGGTTTTGGTTCCGTCTGTAGCCGTAAGTGTAATGGTAACACTGTCACCAAATGCCATATCACTTCCTATGGTAATTGTTTTGGAAGAAGTATAAGTCTCGGCTGATTGATTTCCAATTTTATATGTACCGCTTGTAGCATTGCTTAAGCCGATTGTAAGTGTCAGTGTATCGCTGCTGAAGTTTCCGCCTTCTTTGGAAATGGTTGGTCTTGGTGTCTTTACTACTGGCTCTGCATTACAAATAGCCGCCACACCACCATCTCCAATAGTCCCTGTTAGTGTTTTATTGTTTACAGTAAAGGTACTCTTTGTCACCTGATCTACATAAGTACCATCTTTCATCTTATTCACTGGAATATTTACAGATTTAGAACCTCTGCCAAAGTTTACAAGTACAACCCCTTCTGTTCCTCTTTCCACTACAAGAACGTTATTGTTTGTGGTTACATACTCGGTTGTTCCTGCAAATTGATTGTGAAATTTATTTACAGCTGCAATGCGGCTGTCCTGATACATATTAGTATGGCTTCCCAGTGGATTACCTGACCATACCTTTCTTCCTACACTAGATGTCGGACGAGAAAAATATAACGCCGGAGAAGTTCTTGCCGCTACTGCACACCACGCCAGCGCCATTTCTTCATCCGTAAAATTTTGATCCGTGAATTCTCCATAATCACCCGCATATGTATCATGAGATTCATTCCAAAGTACCCATTCATTCCCATTACTGCCAAATCTGTCGTTATTTGTAAATTTGGCATAATCCGCACTTCTATTTTTTATCCCCTCACGGAGACTATTGGCATACACATTATTAGTCACCCTTATATAAGGAGTGTACTTCTGCATATCAGAATAATTTCCTGGACCTGCTGTATTCAATATCTCACCATACAAAAACACATTTGGATCCTTTTCTTGCGTCTTGCTTTTTACCTTTGCCCAGAATTGACTGGCAAATCCCTGATCTGAAGGTGTCTCAATATGCTTTGCAGCATCAAACCGGAAGCCAGCTGCACCGCATTCCTGTGCATCAAGCAGGAAATCAATAATATAATCTTGAAGTGCTTCATTTCCTGTATTTAAATCCGGCATACCTATCTGGCCGCGTGTCATCTGCCATCTGTTACCATCATCAGAACTCCCCTTGTCATCCGGCCAATGCCAATACGAATCATTATTACGGATATTGCTTGGTATCTGATTGCTGCGGTCTTCTTTAGAATTGTATTGTCCAGCCGGATATGAAGCTGGTCCACTAATATTTGCCAGATGGTTTGCTACTACATCCACAATAATTTTAATTCCATATTTATCCGCTTCTTTACATAAGTCTATAAATTCCTGCCTTGTTCCCAGTTTATTTATATTGCCATTGCCGTTAGAACATACAGCAAAATCTACCGGCTGGTAAAACTTCCACCACTCACCAGTATTGGCCACATTACTACCATCCTTATTAGGTTGGATAGGAGATGTTTGCACTGCTGTGAAACCTGCTTCTGCAATCTTAGGCAGTTCCTGTTGAATCTGCCTAAAGCTCCAGTTCCATGCATGTAATATGACACCATCCTGAACATTGTCACTAAGTCCATAGTCTCCAGCCCCTGCATAGGGCACATCATCTGCTTCTTCATAAAGCAGGTCATCTTCTGTCTCATCATCCGAATACGGCTCACTGTCTCCCACCGTATCGTCCACATATATCAGACTGCCTTCGGATACTGTTGTTTCTTCTGACTCATAATCTGCTGCCGTGGCATTTACCACCGGTAAATCATAAGCCAGACCGCTAAATACCATAATTGCTGCCAAAAAGGCACTTAGCCACCGTTTCATTACTTTTTTCTTCATAAAATACCTCCTATTCCTGCACATATGGTAACCCCGCCGAATATTAAATTGTATAATATTCCCTAATATTACCAATGTAACTATATAAACAATAGTACATTTTTAATATAAAATCAATAGTTTTTAAAAAATTGTGAATATTTTGTGAAAATGTTACATTTCTTACTCATGTTTTTTATTAATTATTTTTGTTTTTATATAACTTCATTTTATATCTTTTCTTAATTTCTCCTCTTTAACAAAGATAAAAAATTTATGAAAAGCCAGTGCACTTCATACTTTTTACATAGAAATTAAACATTTTCACATTTTTCACATTTTTTCCAAATAATATCTTGACAAACACCCTAAATAAATTGTATACTAGCAAAGCGGGTTGTAAATAACCCTGTTTCCTGTGGGATCTTAGCTCAGCTGGGAGAGCATCTGCCTTACAAGCAGAGGGTCACAGGTTCGAGCCCTGTAGGTCCCACTTTTTACTTTTTATATTATATTGTTTATGGCGAGATAGCTCAGTTGGCTAGAGCATACGGTTCATACCCGTAGTGTCGAGGGTTCAAATCCCCCTCTCGCTATTATCTGCTTCAAATTTGTTATGATGCTTGCTCTGACAGATTTGAAGTTTTTTGTTTTGTTACACGGATAGAAAGGAGCAATTGCTTATGGGAAAAATGACAGTATACCATAGCAGTTACCTGCCTGTAAAACATCCAGAAATTATAAAAGGCAGAAATACAAAAGACTTCGGTCCCGGGTTTTACTGCACTGTCATCCGGGAACAGGCAGAACGCTGGGCAAGGCGATATGATACACCTGTACTTTCTACCTATAGGGTCCGCATGGATACCAGCCTTAACATACTGGAATTTATTTATAACTTTATTTCCGATTATATGGACGGTATCATTACCAGAGACCAATTTTGGGCAATGGCAAAGTTCAAATACCCTACGCATCAGATAAACTTCTGCTCTGCTGCGGCATTGAAATGTCTGGAATATGTATCAAGCGAGGAGGTCCCAAAATCATGACGGGAAGGGAAGACCAAAAAGAAAATGACCTTTTTTTTACATGCAGCCTGATTGAGTATATTGCAAGAAAGACAAAAAATAAAAGGTCTGCAGTTGTAAACGCACTTGGCAGGAGCCTGATTGACAAAATTTATGATCTGGCAGATATCTATCACAGCGACAACATAGAACGTGTCAGCGATGATTTTATTAAAGCTGCCGGAATCACTGCCGGAAGCTTCGACAATGTATCTGCCGCCAGATATGCCGTACCCAGCCACTGGGATATGGGAAAAGTGTATAGCAATTTTTACTACGAGGCTCCGCAAAATATTTTAAATGCTTTTTTAGACGGAAGAATCGAATAAACTGTTACAGTTTATTCGATTCTTCCGCTAATTCTATATCTTTTTTATTTCACAATTGTCTATTAAATTTTTGTATATAAAAGAATCCTTTGTTTTTCCAGCAGCGAATCCGAAATGCAAAATACAGCATATTTTAAATCACATAAAAATCCGCCCTCTCCTGCTGCCATTCCACCAAATCCGCCAAAGTAACCGTATCTACCACCCCGGAAATGGCGGCATTTAATTTCTTCCATAAAAGAAGGGTAGCGCACTGCTCCTGGCGCAAGCATTCATTTGGCTCGTCCTCCAGACAGCTTACCGGCGCAAGGCTTCCTTCCGTTATGCGCAGAATTTCTCCTACTGTATACTGCTTTGGCGCTCTGGAAAGCCGGTAGCCGCCCTGAGGGCCTCTTATGCTCTTTACCATGCCCGCCTTATTCAGCATGGATACAATCTGCTCTAAATATTTATCCGAAATATCCTGTCTGCCGGATATTTCTTTAATCCGCACAGGCTCGCCCGTATCGTGCAATGCCAAATCCAGCATCAGTCTTAACGCATATCTTCCTTTTGTTGAAATCTTCATTGAAATTCCCCCATGCAATCAACACTTATCAGCATTTTCCATATACAAGTAATCATACACTCTTACTAGGGATTAGTCAATTACATTCTTTCCGGCGCTTCAAAGCCCAGCACATGGATACAATCCTCTAATATAGCCAGCGTTAATTTCAACAATGCGATAAAGCCAGCCTTTACCTGCTCATCCTCCTGGGTCAGTATTTTCGTTTCATGATAAAAACGATTGAATGCATTTGCAAGGTCATAAATATATGCACATACCTTATGGGGAGCAAGCTCTTCATAAGCGGACTCCATCATACCTGTAAATTTTGTCAGTACGAGCATCAAATCCTTCTGGGACGGGCTTAAGCTGTCCTGCAAATCCACTGTCTCCGGATTTCCTCCCTGCTCTTTATATTTGGCAAGGATGGATTTAATCCTCACCATGGTATAAAGAATATAGGGTCCGGTATCTCCTTCAAAGGAAGTGAACCTGTCCACATCAAAAATATAATCCTTGCTTGCCTGATTGGACAAATCCCCGTATTTTACAGCGGAAAGAGCAACCATTTTTGCTGTTTTTCTTGCTTCTTCCTCTTCCACCTCATGATTGTCGGTAATCTTTTGAAACATCTGTTCATTGATGTCGGAAATCAGGCTTTCTAAGCGCATGACGCCGCCGTCCCTGGTCTTAAAGGGCTTTCCGTCTTTTCCGTTCATGGTGCCGAAGCCCAAAAATCTTAAGTCCGTATCTTCTTCCACCAGCTTTGTTTTCCTTGCACAGCGGAATACCTGCTCAAAATACAGCTCCTGCCTTTTGTCCACCACATAAATAAGCTGGTCCGGATAAATTTCTTCCATTCTTTCCATTATAGTTGCCAAATCGGTAGTGTTATATAAGGAAGCTCCATCTGATTTTAAAATCATACAGGGCGGAATTTCCTTGGTATCCGTGTCTTTTTTAACATCCACCACCAATGCCCCTTCCGACTCATGGGCATAACCCTCTTTTTTCATATATTCCACCATGCCCGGAATCCTGTCATGCACGTCGGATTCCCCTTTCCAAAGGTCAAAATCCACGTTCAGATTGGCATAGTTTTTCTTTAAATCTGAAACAGACACCTGAATAATATGCTTCCAGAGCGCCCTGTGCCCCCTTACGCCGTTCTGCAGCTTATAGGTGTCCTCCATGGCACGTTCCTTATAAGCCTTGTCCTCTTTGGATTTTCCGCTGGCTGTAGGATAAATTTCCTCAAGCTGGGAAATGGTAAAGGGCGGCTCTTTTGGATATTCCCCTGTATAGCTTTCATCAAAATAAATCAGCTCCGGCTGTCTTTCCTTTAATTCGGTAATGATAAGCCCCATTTGAAGCCCCCAGTCCCCTAAATGAATGTCTCCAATCACTTCATGACCTGCATAACGGGCAATGCGCTTAATGCTCTCTCCGATAATGGCAGAACGCAGGTGTCCTACATGAAGAGGCTTTGCCACATTGGGTCCACCGTAATCAATGACGATTTTTTTCACCTTTTCGGGCTTGTCCAGACCAAACTTATCCTTTGACTCCATTTCCTTTAAGTAAGCGGTTACAAACCCTTCCTTTACCTTTAAGTTCAAAAAGCCCGGCATAACGGCTGCTGCTTCTGAAAATATTTCGCTGTCCGCCAGCTTTTCTGCCACTTCATTTGCTATCATGATAGGAGCCTTTTTATAGGTCTTTGCCCCTGCCATGGCTCCGTTGCACTGATATTCGCAAAGATCAGGGCGGTTAGAAAGGGTTACCTTTCCAAGCTCCCTGTCATAGCCTGCTTCTTCAAATGCTTTTTTCATTTCTTCTGAAATCAGATCCAATATTTTTTTCATGAATTTTATTCTTCCTTTCCTTGATTCCTTTGTCTTTCCCTTTTGGAAAACACACAGCCGCAGTAATCCTGCCTGTACAGCTCATATTCCCCTGACAGGAGGATGGACTTTTTATATCCGTCTTTTTTCTTAAAATCAGAGGGCAGGTATGCAATCCCATACTCCTCCCCCATTCTTTCTCCAATCTCATTGAGCCATTTTGCATTTTTCATGGGGCTTATGGAAAGAGTGGTTGTAAAATAATCAAATCCCTGCTCTTTTCCGTATACAGCCGCTTCCCTAAGGCGCATTTCATAGCACAGATAGCAGCGCTCCCCGCCTTCCCTGTCCGACTCGTGTCCTTTTACCCTTTCAAAAAAAGCTTCCGGTTTATAATCCCCTTCCTGAAAGGAAACAGGAAAGACCCTGCCGGCATGAAAGCTCCCATCCCTCTTTGCTTCCTCATTCAGCCTTAAGATGAACCGCTTCTGCTCCTCCACCCGTTTTTTGTATTCCGTATTCTCTGTAATATTTGGATTATAATAAAAAACGGTAATCTCAAAAAAGGTTCTTAGATAAGTAAGAACATAGCTGCTGCATGGCGCGCAGCAGCTATGTAAAAAGAGGCTTTTTCCCCGCTCACTATTCTGTTGTAGTATTTTCTCCATCATCATCTGATAATTCAATATGATCACCAAAATATCTTTCTAAAAATACTGCCATGGAAACAGGCTCGGAATAATAATAACCCTGCACATACTTACAGCCAAGCTTTCCTAACAGCTCCACCTGTTCCTTTGTTTCCACGCCTTCGCAAAGCACCCGGATATTCAGTCCTTCCGCCATTTCAATGATTTTCTGCAAAATCCATGTGCTGGATTTGGAGGTTACGGATTCACTGAAAAATTCCCTGTCAATCTTTAATACATCAAAGGGAACATCCTTTAACAAATTTAAGGAAGAGTATCCGGAGCCAAAATCATCCATGGAAAGGAGCACTTCTATTCCCTTCAGCTCATGAATAATTTCAATCATCTTCTCTCTTTCACCAAAAAATACTGTTTCTGTCACTTCCAGCTCCACCATATTGCTTGGAACCCGATAACGCTTCAAAACTTCCTCCACATGCTCCACATATCTTGGATTATCCCAAAGCCTTCTGGATTGGTTTACGGAAACAGGAAAGACAGGCATTCCTGCTCTTTGCAGGTTATGAATCATCTGGCACACATTGGTCAGCATATAAAAATCCAGCTTTTCAATAAAACCGTTGCTTTCAAACACCGGAATGAATTCATCCGGATACACAACCGTTCCATCCGGTTTTATCCATCTCACCAATGCTTCTGCCCCATACAGCTCATCCTTCTTTATATTCCACTTGGGCTGGAGATACAGCTTAAATTCTCCATTCATTAATGCCTTATCCATATCTGACTCGATTTTATCGGCAATGCGCATCTCATTGATGATTTTATCACTGTAAAAAGATATCAGTTCTTTTTCATTTCCTACCAGTGATTTTCTTGCTGCATTTGCCCGATCCAGAATCTGGTTGATATCCCTGTCGTCATTACGAATCTGGTAGATTCCGCATTTTAGCTTTATGGGATAGATAATGCCCATTTCTATGGCACGGATATTGATATTATCCGTAAATTCCTGTATTTTTGTTTTGTAATCGTCCTTACTCTTTAAAAGCACTACAAACTGATCTGCATTCATGCGGACGCACATTTCCTTATCGTGAAATGCTTTTTTTCCTTCCATGGAAACAATCGTCAGCAAATCGTCTGCCTTTAAATGGCCATATGCTTCATTGATATATCGGAAATTCAGTATATCGAACCTTGCCACCGCAAAGCTGGTCCTTTTTCCCTCGCTGACGATTCTGCCTGCTTTTTCCGTAAAATAATTCAAATTTTTCCCCTTTGTAATGGGGTCCTCATAGGCAAGCTTTTCAATGGTGTTGATATTCCTTCTGAGACAGAACCATACATAAATAAGCAGACAACACATTGCGGATACAATAATCAGAACCGACGCAACACTTCGATAAAGCACCGGATAAACTCTCTCTTTGAATACCGTTTCCCGATAACAATGAAATAAGTAGAATTTTTCCACACCTTCTATTTTCTGACTGGCGCCATATAATTTTCCGTTTTCGGTGGATAAGGTAATCCTGCTTGTGGTGTAATTATTCAAATCCTTCTGCATGGAATCGATTGCTTCCGCATTTCCTTTTTCTTTTAAATCAATTCCTCTTAAAAGGTCGAATATATTATCATCATCCTCCGGCTTTAAATCAAATTCCGTGCTCTGGCTTACCAGTATTTCGCCATCCATGCCGATTAAAAAGGTATCACCTATTTCGTTTAAATACTCGAAGGCATATCCCTTGAGCATATCCGTCATGGGCTGAAGCCCTACTACCACCCCAATCTTTTCTCCCTCAAAAATAACCGGCACCGCATACATGGCAGTGCCCACGCCGTCTCCTAAATCATAATCATTGAACACCATTATTCTTTTTTCCGTCACATTCAGCATTTCTATAGGTTCTTCGCCTCTTTGCTTCACACCTCTATCTGCATAATAAGTGGTCCCATTGTTGTCAATAAATACAACCAGTGAAAAATCATTGATATTCTGATATTCGCCAAGCACAAAGAAAATCAATTCTATATTTGGCTTTTTCCCGCTCTTTATCATAACGGAAACGGCCTGCTCCAGTGTTTCCATGGAATGATTCATATGGTCCGACATATTTTCCGTGGAAACCATTAAATGTTTCTCTATGTTTTGTGTTCTTTCCTCTTCAAAATTTTTCTTTACATCAACAACGTGTAAGATACATATTATTGTACAGATAATAAGAGCAATAAACCCTATAGCAATCACACGGGCAAGAAACTGCTTCCTGTCCTGCTTTTTCCTAAAATGAAGCATATACTCTTTCCTTATCATTCAAACTTGTTTATATAGTTGCTATATCAATTAATGTAAGATTCTGTACATCTGTATTCTCAAGGCTGGTCAGCAGCGCATTGGCCGTGTCCAGACTGGTCAGGCAGTTCACGCCTGTTTCTATGGCAGTTCTGCGAATCAGGAAGCCGTCTCTGGATTTATCCCTGCCCTGAGTAGGGGTATCGATAACCAAATCAATTTTGTGCCCTAAGATAAGGTCCATGACCGTAGGGGATTCCTGCTGGATTTTGTTCACCTTTCTGGCGTTTACTCCTGCCTCCTTTAAAGCATTTGCCGTGGAACGGGTGGCATAAATCTTATAGCCTAACTTCTCAAATCTTCTTCCGATTTCAATTGCTTCCCCTTTGTCCGCATCCTTTACAGTTATAATCAGCTGCTTGTGCTTTGGAAGGTCGATTCCTGCTCCGATAAACGCCTTGTACAAGGCCTCGTTAAAGGTTTTGGCAATTCCTAAGCATTCTCCTGTGGATTTCATTTCGGGTCCTAAGCTGATTTCCGCTCCCCTTATTTTTTCAAAGGAGAACACCGGCATCTTGATTGCCACGTAATCCGCTTCCTTCTGAAGCCCCGGCTCATAGCCAAGCTCTCTTATAGTATTGCCGATAATGACCTTTGTTGCAAGGGGCACGATGGGAATTCCGGTTACCTTGCTGATATAGGGCACGGTACGGGAGGAGCGGGGATTCACCTCGATGACATACACCTCTTCCCCGCACACGATAAACTGGATGTTGATAAGGCCGATTACATGAAGGGCCCTTGCCAGTCTTCTTGTGTATTCCGCAATGGTTTCCTTTACCTTCTGGCTGATGCTCCTTGCAGGATATACGGAAATGCTGTCGCCGGAATGGACTCCTGCCCGTTCAATATGCTCCATAATGCCCGGAATCAGTATGTCTTCCCCGTCACAGACTGCATCCACCTCGATTTCTTTTCCAACCAGATACTTATCCACTAAAATAGGATGGTCCTGGGCAATCCGGTTGATGATTTCCATGAACTCTTCCACTTCTTCATCAGAAATGGCAATCTGCATTCCCTGGCCTCCAAGCACATAAGAAGGTCTTACAAGCACCGGATAGCCTAATTCATTGGCAACTTTCTTTGCCTCGTCTGCCGTAAACACCGTTCCGCCGGAGGGCCTTGGAATATGGCATTCCTCCAGAATCTTATCAAACAGCTCTCTGTCTTCCGCCGCATCCACGTTTTCCGCACTGGTGCCTAAAATGGGCACTCCCATTTTCATCAGGCTTTCCGTCAGCTTGATGGCGGTCTGTCCGCCAAACTGCACTACCACACCGTCAGGCTTTTCCAGATTCACAATGCTTTCCACATCCTCGGGAGTGAGGGGCTCAAAGTAAAGCTTGTCGGCAATGTCAAAGTCTGTGCTGACTGTTTCCGGATTGTTATTGATGATGATTGTCTCGTAGCCTTCTTTGGCAAATGCCCAGGTGGCATGTACAGAGCAATAGTCAAATTCGATTCCCTGCCCGATACGGATGGGACCGGAACCAAGCACTAACACCTTTTTTTCCGGCTTTGTCTCCACCGCTTCGTTTTCCCCGCCGTATACGGAATAGTAATAGGGGGTGGACGCTTCAAACTCTGCGGCACAGGTATCCACCATTTTGTAAACAGCAACGATACCGTTTTCATAGCGCATTTTCTTGACTGCTTCCTCTTCCATTCCCGTAAGCCTTGCAATCACGTTGTCCGGGAACTCTATGCGTTTTGCTTCTTTTAGCAGCTCTACAGTAAGCGGCCCTTTCTTTAAGGCATTTTCCATTTCCACAAGGACTGCCAGCTTGTCAATAAACCATATATCTATCTGGGTAATCTCATGGATGGTGTCATAGTCCATTCCCTTCCGCAAGGCTTCCGCTATCACGTAAATCCGCTGGTCGTCCACGATTTTCAGCCTTGCCTCAAGCTCTTCCAAGGAAAGCTCTGAAAAATCATAGCTTAACAGACAGTCCACATGCTGCTCTAAAGAACGTATTGCCTTCATCAGCGCGCCTTCAAAGTTGTGGCAGATGCTCATGACCTCGCCGGTTGCCTTCATCTGGGTGGTAAGGGTACGCTTTGCGGTGATGAACTTGTCAAAGGGGAGCCTGGGAAGCTTTATAACACAATAGTCAAGGGTTGGCTCAAAACTGGCATAGGTCTTTCCTGTAATGGCATTCTTTATTTCATCCAGTGTATAGCCAAGGGCAATCTTTGCCGCCACCTTGGCAATGGGATAGCCGGTTGCCTTGGAAGCCAATGCCGAGGAACGGCTTACACGGGGATTTACTTCAATGACACAGTATTCAAAGCTGGTAGGATGAAGGGCAAACTGTACGTTACAGCCTCCTGTAATCTGAAGCTCGTTTATAATGTTCAGGGCGGAGCTTCTTAACATCTGGTATTCCTTATCCCCCAGTGTCTGGGAAGGCGCCACTACGATGCTGTCCCCTGTATGTACGCCTACCGGGTCGATGTTTTCCATATTACATACGGTAATGCAGTTGCCTACACCGTCCCGCATCACTTCGTATTCGATTTCCTTCCAGCCCGCTATGCAGCGCTCTACCAATACCTGTCCTACACGGGAAAGCCTTAAGCCGTTTTCCAGTATCTCTTCCAGTTCTGCCTGATTGTGGGCAATGCCACCGCCGGAGCCTCCTAATGTATAAGCAGGACGAAGCACTACCGGGTAGCCGATGGAATTGGTAAATGCCACGCCGTCCTCTACGTTTTCCACTACAAGGGAAGCTGCACATGGCTCACCGATTTTTTCCATGGTATCTTTAAATTCCTGACGGTCTTCGGCTTTTTTGATGGTGGCTGCGGTAGTTCCCAACAGCTTCACATGATGCTTTGCAAGAAATCCCGATTCCTCCAGTTCCATGCCCAGATTCAGCCCCGCCTGTCCGCCAAGGGTGGGAAGCACGCTGTCCGGTTTTTCCTTTTCGATAAGCTGTTCCAGCACTTTTGCCGTCAAAGGCTCGATGTACACCTTATCCGCAATATCTTTATCTGTCATAATGGTTGCAGGATTGGAATTGACTAAAATAACCTCCACGCCTTCCTCTTTTAAGGAACGGCATGCCTGTGTCCCTGCATAATCAAATTCTGCCGCCTGTCCGATAACGATTGGACCGGAGCCGATCACTAGTACTTTTTTTACATCTGGATTTTTAGGCATTGTTGGTTTCCTCCATCATCGTAATAAATCTGTCAAATAAGTCGCCGGAATCCTGCGGCCCCGGACATGCCTCCGGATGGAACTGGACGGTGAAAATATTTTTGCCGGTATAGGAAAGCCCTTCATTGGTACCGTCATTTACATTGATGAATGCGGGAACCGCCACCTTTTCATCCAGCTTATCCGTATTCACTACATATCCGTGATTCTGTGAGGAAATGTAAACCCTTCCGGTTGCCAAATCCTTTACCGGATGGTTTCCTCCCCTGTGACCGTATTTCATCTTAAAGGTGTCTGCTCCCGTGGCAAGCGCCATTAACTGGTGACCCAGACAGATTGCAAATATAGGAATGTCCCCTTCATACAGCTTTCGTATCTCTTCTATAATGGAAGCACATTCCTTGGGGTCCCCCGGACCGTTGGAAAGCATAATGCCGTCAGGCTTTGCGGCAAAGATTTCTTCCGCCTTTGTGCCCGCCGGATAAACGGTCACGTCACAGCCTCTTGCCGCTAAGCTCTTTGCAATATTGTCTTTTGCTCCCAAATCTAAAAGGGCTACTTTCCTACCAACTCCTTTTAATTCTCTCACAAGAGAAGGTTTCTTTTCCTTTTCGCCCGTATATCTGGCGCTTCCGGAAATAGGACCGTTGTCCTCTAAGGACTTGGAGCCCTTCAATTCGTATTTATGTTCACAGGTAACGATGTCCACAACCTTGCCGGTTGTATATTGTTTTAATTTTGGAATTATCTCATCTAAATTATACGCTTCATTTGTTGTAATCATGCCATTCATGGTGCCCTTTTCCCTTAAAATCTTTGTAAGGGCCCTTGTATCAATTCCTGCAATTCCCGGCACGTCATAGCTTTTAAGCAGCTCCTGTATGGTAGTGTCACACCGGAAATTGCTTGGAATGCGGGACAACTCCCTGACAATGAAGCCGTCCGGCCAGAGCTTTCTGGATTCCATGTCCTCTTTGCAGACGCCGTAATTTCCAATGAGGGGATAGGTCATGCATACAGCCTGTCCTGCATAGGAAGGGTCTGTGAGCACCTCTAAATAGCCCGCCATGGATGTATTAAAAACAATTTCACTGATGATTTCTTTTCTGGCGCCGATTTGGATTCCTTCAAATACGGTGCCGTCTTCCAAAATTAAAAATGCTTTCATTTTCTTCACCTGTATTCCCTTTCGCATAATCGTTTTATTATACCACACAAAAGGGGGCGGGGCAACATGCGGGGTGGAAATTTTTGTTTAGCCGCAGGTTGGAATGTAACAGTTCATAAAACCGCTTTACCATGTCTGTGTTACTGTCTTTCAAATCATTCTCAATTTCAGAAGAATGGTATAATTGCAGTATTCTTTCTGCTCCACTTTAAAACCGTA
Organism: uncultured Lachnospiraceae bacterium; assembly: GCA_947382355.1. Taxonomy (GTDB): domain Bacteria; phylum Bacillota; class Clostridia; order Lachnospirales; family Lachnospiraceae; genus RGIG3040. Next base: position 35,195 of record CANCYR010000003.1, on the reverse strand, counting down.
TCTTTTTAGATATGCTTCTTTATCCGCCATATAAAACTGTTTAAATGTTTTGCAATTTAACCTTTCACCCAAATACAATGGAAAATATTTTATGATTTGATACAGCTTTTCAGGCGGCTCCCACTCCAAAACAATAAGGTTCCCGTCATCTTTTAACAGCCTGCGCGCTTCCCGCAGCACTCCTTCTATCAGCCCAGGACTGCTTTCATGCAGGACCAGCCCCAGAATAATATAGTCAAAAGATTTAGAAGGAATTTTTGTTTTGGTGGCATCTGCACATTTCAGAGATACATTTTTTATTTGCTGCCTGTGCAGCTTCTTTTTCGCCACCCGAAGCATGTCCCCGGATAAATCCAGCCCTACCACCTTAATGTCCGGCTTTGCTTTTGCAATCCCAATGGTATTGGATAAGGTTCCGCAGCACATATCCAAAACAGAGACTTTGCTGTCTGGAATCATGTTCAGAATAACTTCTCTTGGATTTCTGCCTGTTTCTTTAAAATATACCATGTCCAACAGGTCATATGCTTTTGAAATAATCGTGTACAGATTGATATGCTTCATATAAGGCTCCTTAATTAAACATTTCTCAAATCAATGGTTCCTATGTTTTCCAGATAATAAATCAGGGTATTTTTAATGTCTTTTGTACTGTCCTTCATGTCATTTTCAATCCATCCGGCAATAATATTCCATATGCCCCCGATATTAAAGGAAACAATATATTGAGAAAGAACAGATGCTGCATCCGGAATCTGTCCTTGCATATTCCGGGCAATCCTTCTGTGTTCATCCCAAACAAGCCGGTTCAGCTTTTGAAGAAGCAAATACAATAATCCATTATCCCGAAGCAGAAAAAGCAAATCTTTGTGGGCTTCGCAAAAAGGAAATATGATTTCCAGCATGGAAACCATGGAGTATTCCCCCTGTTTTTTAATAGCTGCAAGATATTGATACAAAACAGTATCTATATAAGAATCCAGAATATCATCCTTGGAAATGAAATTGCGATAAAAGGTTTTTCGCGAAATACCGGACTCTAACAGAATATGTTTGACGGTTATTTCCCTGTACGGATATTGCTTCATAAGACGCAGCAGCGTTTCCGTCAGCAGATTTTTGGAACGCAGTGCGCTTGGGTTCTGTGAAGGATTCATACAATTTTCCTTTCTCTTTCCTGTCTGACACTTATTCTTAAAAATGTGTCACTTACGTGACAAGCCTTGTAGCTGATGTATTTTTACTATATCATAAAGAAAGATGTGACACAACTGTTTACTTTTTGCTGCCGCAGAAGAAGGTGGCTAAAGATTGATCTGCACTTTCCAAAGGAGGAACCCAAATGGAAACATACATCTGGCTATTTCCGCTTATCTTTATATTTCATGACATGGAAGAAATCATAGGGCTCAGGCTATTTCTGCAGAGAAATGAAGAGATGCTTTCCAAACGCTATCCCTTTATCCTGAAAACCTATCATGATTTCAGCACAGAAGGATTTGCCCTTGCTGTCCTTGAAGAATTCATAGTGTGTACTGTTTTTTCTATTATGGCATTTTATACAAATACAGAATTTTTCAAGCTTCTATGGCTGGGCGGATTTATTGCCTGCACGCTTCATTTTGTTATCCATATTGTTCAGGCAGTGATTATCCGGCAGTATATTCCCGCTCTGATTACCAGTATTCTCTGCCTGCCTGTCAGTATCCGGATTATTTCAACATGCATTTCCATATTAGAATGCCGGACAGAAAAAATCGTATTATTTGGTTTTATAGGAATCATCATTGTGGCTTTGAACCTGAAATTCGCACAATCCCTTATCGGATGGTACACAAGAAAAACAGGGCGGGGTTTTTGACCCTCAATTGCTTTTCTTTCCATCCATCCGCAATCATGTCCAACTGCTTTAAAATCATTTCATAAGAATAAGCAATATCATCCAGCTGCCTGTAGGTTTCCAGATACTTCTTTCCCCGGATATCGAAGGCATTGCACAAATATTTGATATACTTTCCAATTGTCATATGGTTGGTGGCAAGCTTGTTTTCGGATAAGATATTGCTCACCTTATTTGACGAAGTCAGATTGCTGGCATTATCCATCAGAAATTCACTGAGCCGCTGTAGTACCGTAGTATCGGGAAGATGATATTTCTATACAAGGTCTCTGGTTACAATTGTTTCATAAACTTCTTTAATATAATTTGTTCTATCCTTTTCGGTTCGATATACATAAGAACCCGCCAGTCCACCGTTTACGGAATAATCTTCAAAAAGCTGTTCTTTGTCTTTCCTGCCGGATACCATTCATCCACGTAATTGTGAAGTGCATGATACTCTTTGATTTTCTCAAATGTCAAATCCATATAATCTACATAAATAATATTGACATTGTCAAAGTTATTCTGCATAAGCCTGCATCAACTGAGATTTCCCGGAACGTCTGATTCCCGTAATGATTTTTATATCCGGGGTATCCTTCAGATCAAGCATTCTGTCCAGATATCGTTTCCTCAAAATTATCTTCATAAATTAATTCGCTTTCAAAAATATAATTTTTTTATACTTTTGAAATTAATGTATCATGTACTATGGAAAATATCCAATGGTTTCACTTTCATAACTCAAATAATTTGTAACAACTGTTACTAAAAATTATATTTATGCTGAAAAGGGTGCTTGAAAAAATCAGGCACCCCGTGTATAATTCAGGATAGGAAAGGTACTCAGATACAAAATCTGATGCCCTCAGTTAAAAATGTATATCATAAAAGAAATAGCATCCTAAACTTTAGGCGGTCAGTTCAGTCACCTCAGTCCAGGATGCTGTTTCTTATTGTGCCGGTTATCTATGTATGCCAATACTGTAAATATGACCAACAATAAAGTCAAAACTTCCATTGTATTCATGGGCATCACCCTCCTTATATATTAGAGGGCAACAGGCGAAATTGCATCCTTTACTTTCTTTTCCTGAAAATACTAATATATTATAATAGGAAAACAGGTTGAATTCGTTTTTTCATATATATTCTATCGAAATTTTATTCATTAAAGTTCTATGTCAGAGCTGATTTAATACCTCCCCGATATCCCCGTCAATACATATGGACTGCTCCGCAATCTCCTCCGGGCAGTAGGCTTCCCCGGAATTCAGGCAGGCATAGACGGCTTTGGGATTCTGCTTTGTCATCTGCCAGAAGGGATACTTGATAATGCCCGGCGTATTCATTCCAACGCCAAGCTCTAAATACAGTACCTGCATATTTTGATGGCTTTCAAGAAAATCCAGATACCGTTCCTTTGCCGCATACCAGCCCTCATCCTGTACAAAGCTGTCATCCGCCCGCAGGTTCATTGTCATGGGTTTCCCGCACACAGGACAATGGGGAATAAGCTCTGTTGGTATTTTCATATCTTTTTTTGCCTCTACCATCCTGCTCACAATTTCTTCGTTATCGTATGTGGAATTATGACAGGGCACGCTGCATTGGAACAAGCCGTAATCGCCCTGGGTGTAAAACAGCCTTTGCTTATCAAATCCTGCCTTTTGAAACTGATGGTCAACGTTTGTGGTCAGCACAAAGTAATCCTTCTCCTTCATAAGCTGAAAAAGTCTTTTGTATGTGCCGTTATCCACATCCATATAGCGGTTTATAAAAATATACTGTGACCAGTATGCCCAGTATTCTTCAAGGCTTTCAAAGGGATAAAAGCCGCCGGAATACATATCCCTGAAACCGTATTTCTCAATGAAATCCGAAAAATTATCCGAAAAACGCTGTCCCGAATAGGTAAAGCCTGCGGAGGCAGATAACCCCGCCCCTGCACCAATTACCACAGCTTCTGCTTCCTGCAAAAGAGCTTTGAGGCGCTGTATTTTAACTGAGCAATCTTTTGTAAATATGGTAGTCTTCCTGTTTGAAAACATTAAATATCACCTTCTCAATCTGTGTATCTGTCTGCAAATAATCGGAAACTGTTTTTACTGCTATTTCGGCGGCCTCCTCCCGGGGAAAATGAAATTCCCCTGTGGATATACAGCAGAAAGCGATGCTTCTTAACTGGTTTTCGTTAGCAAGCTCCAGACAGGACTTATAACAGTCTGCTAACTGCCTGCAATGCTTTTTGGTAAGCTGCCCGGACACAATGGGACCTACCGTATGGAGAACATATCGGCACGGGAGATTATAGGCAGGCGTGATTTTTGCCCTTCCCGTGGGCTCCTCATATCTCTGCTCCGCCATTAATTTATCACAGGCCAGACGCAGCTGGATGCCGCTGGCTGTGTGAATCACGTTATCCACACAGTGATGGCATGGTACAAAACATCCCCTTAAAGCGCTGTTGGCAGCATTTACAATGGCATCTGCTTTTAACGTGGTAATATCCCCCTGCCAAAGATACATGCCTTTTTTCAAAGGCTTTAAATCCTCTGAATCCGTAATGCCTTTGGACATAGCTTCTGTCTTTAAGTATTCATCCTGTATGTCAAGAAATTCCTGACTGATATCCTTTGGCAGCCGGATATTCATAAGTGCCCTTAAAAGCTGTTTTTGTTCTTCTGCTTCCCGTGGAATCTCCATGTCCCGGTATCTGACATCTTCCTGCAAAAGCTCCTGTATCAAAAACTTTCTTCGCTGATCCTGATTCATCTTTATCCCCTCTTTTTTATACTTCACCTTAACCAATTTCCGCATATGTTCATTTTTCCAGGCACAGGCCTACATTCATCTTAACAGTTCTGCCAGCAGTTCCCCCAGACATTGGGATGGGCAACTGACAGAACTGTTATCACTTATCATTTACGAACCACACTGATTCTTTCCTGAATATGATTTCCTCTTACTATCTTATCCACCATTGCAATGGCATAATCCCCATAACTGATGATGCTTTCGCCTCTTTCATTTAAAATCAGTTCCTCACCGCCTAAAAGATACTCTCCGCTTCGTTCCCCTTCCGCCTGAAAATCTCCTGCCGGACTGATATAAGTCCACTTTACATCCTTTCTCCGGCGAAGCTCTGCAAGTGCCTTTGCCATTGCTGCCGCCAACGGCTTGAACATATCCGGGAAATCCGGACCATCTGCAACACATGCCGTATGCTCCTTATTCACATAAAGGCTGCCGGCTCCTCCAACCACAAGCAGGCGGGTATCTGTACCGGATAAGGCGTCACACAATACCTTTAAGGTTTCACTGTGAAGCCGCCGATTTGTTTTCACCCCGTACAACTGCCGTCACATCAAGTCCACCTCCAATGCCTCCTTCGTAATAAGCTGCCCTGCTTTACCGTTTGCACACACAACTGCGATTTTCATAATAAATACCTCCATATCATTTTGTTTTTTGTTGTAATGTTTTTGGTTACATTCAGATAATAGCATCTTCTCGTTGTAATGTCAATGATTACAATTATGTTTTTTTATTTTTTTGAAACAATTCAGCCGGCAGTTTCTCCATAGGCATCGGAACGCGCCTTTAAAGAAACTGCCGGCTGAACTGTTTCATTTTTATAATTGAAATTTTCTTTGCTAATACAAAAAAATTTATAAGAGCATGCCGGTATACTAGTCCCCATGAATCAACCTTTCCGTATCCCCGAGCACATCCTCTAAAGTAATGGAAGCAAGCTCATCCTCCATAGCCTTTTGAACCTGCCGCAGTCTGTCATCCAGAATCACGTGGATATTTCTTCCAACCGGGCAGTTTGTATTCGGATTTTCATGGAAATGAAACAGCTCTCCGTGTTCAATACAATCCACAGCATGATAAATATCCAGAAATGAAATTTCCTTCAAAGGCCTTGCAATGGAAGCGCCGCCGGAACCTCTGGCAACCTCTACAAGCCCGGCTGCCTTCAGCTGCCCCAGTATCTTTCGGATAATAACCGGATTCACATTTGTGCTTCCTGCTAAAAAGTCGCTTGTCACCTTATAATCTTCTTTGAATGTATTTATACAGGCAAAAATATGGACTGCCAGTGTAAATCTGCTTGAAATCTGCATGGAAAACACCTTCCTTTTTTGCATGTTATTTTACTCCGGTTTTGTTGTATAGTCAATGGTTACAATATTTGACGGGATATTCAATCCCCCCTTACTACGCCATCCTGTCATCCTTAAGCTCCTCAGCCAGACTGCTTCCAAGCAGCTTTCTTGCACCAAGATAATAAGCCAGTGCGATAAATCCAAAAACTGCAAAAATAAAGAAAAAAATGGGCGCAGCCGGGGCCGCCTTTATAAATTCCGCCGGTTCCAGATAACTTGCTTTTATCATAACCGCCACCGCCGCTATTGTGAAAACCAGTGCGGTAATTACCGGCCGCCCGGCAATCACCAGCGCTTCTATGCAGAACATTTTACCCATTCCTGCCGGTGTCATGCCAACGGACATATAGCGGGCAAATTCCCGTTTCCTTTGACGCAAAAAACCTAAAGTATTGGAAAACACATGAGCAATCCCGATGATGGCAAACAAAACGCAGAATCCGCCCAAAATCATCTCATAGCCCTTTATCATCTCATCATTGGTAATCTTTTCCCGGATGCGGTTTTCGCTTTCCATTTCATAATCTGTCCCAATAAGCTGTGCCGCCTCTTCTTCCATGGCGTCCAGTTGCTCAAGGGTAACACCCTCTTTTGCCAGAATACGGATACAGATATCTTCTTTTGCTACCCCAAGCCTTCCTGCTGTTTCTTTCCACAAAGACAGCGGAATCACGTTTACCAAAGCATAATCATCATATTCTTCCCGCAGCACAGGCGCCTCTTTGGCATAAGCCAGCACCGGGATTTTCGTCTGAACCGCTGCCCGGCTTCCATTCTGCCCGCTACTTTGCAAGGTAATGTAATCCCTGTTTTCTGTTATATAGGGAATATATTCCCGATAACGGAAATTGCTGTTTTTGCTGTCCCATATCCGGTTTAAAACAATGGCTCCTCCCAGCCCGGGCGTAGTGCCAATCTGTGCACAATATTCCCCAAAGCTTTTATCATCCAGAATCAAAACCGGGGCTTTTACCCAAAAAACATCTTTGTCAACAGATACAGAAGAGCCCGCCACCGCTTCCAGTCCCCCCAATTTACATAACTCTGCGCTTACGTCTTCCGCCGGAACGGGACTTACTGCTTCTGCTTTCTGATAAACGGCGCTGCTTCTAAGCCCACTGATATTCTGCAGTTCCCCGATTTCTCCAAATTCTTCTATCCCGGTATCCTTTATCGTTATCATTACGTCCCACACATCCTGATACTTTTCAAAATAAGTATGATTCGTACTGATACCGGAAAGAGTAAAAAAGCATTGCATCAGCATAAATCCCAAAAGAGCAAGAGTCAGGGACAGAGAAGTAGTGCGAAGAGCCTTTTTTTGCGCCTTACATGCATTTCCCGCCAGCTCCCCTTCCATTCCAAACAATGCGGACAATATGGGGGAATGCTTTCTTACAGGAATGCCCTTCTTCTTTCTCAGCTGCAGTTCTCCTGTCCCCCGGATCGCTTCAAGAGGCGTAAGCCTGCTTAGCTTTACTGCCGGAATCCATGCGGAAACCAGTACGGTAGCTGTCGCTAACAGGAAAATAACCGCTAAAACCGCCGGATGACAGGAAAAGCTTATCTGCCGCCCTCCGGCAAGCTTTACTACAAAAGCACCCATAGCACGCAAGATTCCAAAGCTTAAGGCAATTCCTGCTAAAATTCCGGACAAAATGGGCACAATGGAAAGCATGAATGCCTCCTGCAAAAGACAGGTAAGGATTTGCCCGGGAGCAGCTCCGATACTGGAAAGAATCCCAAACTGATGAATCCGGTTGTCCATAGTTACCGCAAAGGAATTATGAATCACCAGAATCAGCGAAACGCATACAAGCGCCACTATCGCCATATAAGCCGGCATCAAAAGTCTCGGCATCTTATCCCCCGGAATGCGGATAAAATACAAGGATAAAAGCTGGTAATTGTAATCGGCTGCATTTTCTGTAAGCCCCATAACACTTACAAGCTTTTGCATATCCTCATAAATGGTTCTCTTGTTATAAAAATACACATCCACCACTATATTTTCTTCTTCGGTCAGTTCCTCATTGATAACTGCCTTTTCCACATTGGCAAACTGATTGATTTCTGCCAGCTGCGTGCCATTTATTTCTCCGGTAATGCGCCCATGCCAGTCCCCGTCCTCAAGCTTCGTCCCTTCTATGCTGTCCAGCCAGAAATCGTAAAACAGGCTGCACAGCAAAGCAAGAAACAATGCGGCAATAAAGGAAGCCGAAAAAATGGATATACGAAAAGACCGGTTATTTTTTATATAGCTGCCTGAATAATCCTTCCACATATCCATCACCCCCGTTTCTCATCGCTTAAGATTCTGCCATCCTCAATTGTCACAATACGGTCTGCCGCCAGCGCAGCCTTTTCATCATGAGTAATGAGGAGAATCGTCTGATTCAGGTTACGGTTGGACAGCTTCAGCAGGTCTATGATTTCTTTTGAATTTTTCCGGTCCAGATTTCCCGTAGGCTCATCCGCCAAAAGCAGCGCCGGACGGTAAATCAAGGACCTTGCAATGGCAGCACGCTGCTGCTGTCCGCCGGAAAGCTGACCCGGAAGCGCTTCCAGCCTGTCTCCAATCCCCAAAGAACTTACTATCTGTTCAAAATGTTCCATATCGGGCTTCTTCTTATCCAGCAAAAGGGGCATAAGAATATTTTTCCGGATAGTCAGCGTAGGAATCAGATTATAAAACTGATAAATCACGCCTACCTTCCTGCGCCTGAAAATTGCCGCCCTTGTGGGGTTTAAGGTGGAAAGGTCCGTTCCTTCTATGATGACCTTTCCCTCCGACGGCTTGTCTACGCTTCCGAGAATGTGAAGCAATGTGGATTTTCCGGAGCCGGAAGCCCCCACGATTGCTACAAATTCTCCCTTCTGTACGGACAAATCCATATGGTCAATGGCTGTTACCTGATTTTCGCCGCTGCCGTATACCTTCCTCAGTCCCTGACATTTCAATATCTCCATTTTTCCTCTCCTTTTTTATGAAATCGTCCATATCCATTGTGAAACATCCCTGCCGGCAGCCGTTCAGCGCTTCCAGCTCCGTAAATACCAGTCACTGTTATCCTGTAATGTGAAACAGCCCCGGCAACCCTTCAGCTTCCGTCTTTTCCACCCGGAAGTCAACAACCCCGCTGCAAGCAACGGGGCATCAAGCTTGCAACGCTGCAGAGCAGCGGGGTATGTGACCCTCGCGGCATTCGCCAAATGCTCGTGCAAGCACGGCACTTGGCTCATTGCTCGCGGAAATCAAAAACGCCTGAGGGCTGAACGGTGTTTCTCAATTTACCCTAAGATTGTATCTTGAATACGATTTCATTATATCAGAGAAAAGTGACAGCTCAGTGACTGTAGAATCTTACCTCAAATAAAGCTCCTCCATCCGGCAGATTTCTTGCACTGATGACTCCGTTCTGCAGCTCAAAAACAGACCTGGCAAGGGCTAACCCTATGCCGATACCTCCCTCCTTTGCATTCTTCCCCCTATAAAAACGTTGAAAAAGCTTAGGCAGGTCTTCTTTGGCAAAGCCCTCCCCTTCATCCCATACCAGTATTTCCGTATACAAAGGATTCCTTGCATAGTCACAGTGTATGGTTCCGCCCGGTTCAGAATGCTCCATGCAGTTTTTTAACAAATTCAGGAAAGCCTCCATGGTCCATTCCATATCCCCGCATATGGAAATGCAGCCATGTTCCGGAATATCTACAGTTACCTGTTTTTTCTCAAGCAACTCACCCAGATTGTCTGCCGCAAGATTTAAGACTGTATAAATATCCACCTGTTTTTGCTCCAGCTCTAAGCTGCCGGAATCAATGCGGGAAAGCCGGAGCAGCCCTTCCTCCAGAACACTCAGTCTTTCCAACTGCCAAAGAACCTGTTCCACATATTCAGACGGTTCCTTTTCTTTAAGAAGCTGTAAGGACAGAGAGGCTGCCGTAATGGGTGTTTTCAGCTGATGGGCAATGTTTGCCAGATTGTCCCCATAGTTTTTCTTTGCTTCCAAAGCCGCCTCTTTTGTCTGGTGCAGGGAGGTTACTGTTTTATAAATTTCATCCTGCAGCATGGAAAAATCATCTTCTTTCTGCCGTATCAGATTTGCTGCTCCCTGCCGGTTCACCTGTTCCAGATAACCGGTCAGCTCTCCAATCCGCCTCCTCTTCTGCCTGCCGGAAAGGAAAAACAAAAAAAGTAAGCAAAGGCTTCCCACAAGAAAGAGCACTCCTATTATCAGCCAGAGCCCTGTCTGTCCATTTACCCGAAAATCCGCCGGCTTATAGCCATACGACAAAAGAAATCCGCTTTCCTTATTTGTCCACCCTGCCCCGTCCCGGTATTGTTTCAGCACCTGCAACAGACTTTGCTTCATTTCCGGTTCTGTTTCCGCCAGCCTTTCGCATATTCGTGACAACTGCACAAACTGCGCCTGTTGATGCCAGTATACGAAAAAGACAGCAGCCAATGCAAAACCGGACAGGAAAACTGACAAAAATAATAAAATACTGCCGCTTCTGTTTTTATGCTGTATCATAAGGTATCCTCCATACGATAGCCAAAGCTGCGGATTGTTTTCAGACATGCGGGATTCCCCAGCTTTTCCCGAAGCCGCTTCATGGTCACCGTCAATGTATTATCATTTACATAATTTCCATTCACATCCCAGATTTCTTCTAAAAGCTTCTGCCTTGTAACTGTTTTCCCCTTATTTTCCATAAGCTGCAGCAATACCTGATATTCCATATGGCTTAATACTATTTCCTTTTCTTCCTGACAGACCTTCAGCTTGTCCTTATCCAGATGAATCCCGTCACAAAACAGCCCGTCCCCATTGTGCCCTGAGCTTTTCGACCTCCGCAATATTGCCATTATCCGGGAATATAATACCTCCAGTTCAAAAGGCTTTATCACATAATCATCCGCCCCGTTTTGAAAGCCTCTCACAATATCCTCCGTTTCCCCCTTTACCGTCAAAAACAAAACCGGCAGACTATCCCCGAAACGCCTGCGAATCCAGCTGCATAACAAATCGCCGCTTCCGTCAGGCAGATTCCAGTCTATGAGCATTATAGAAGGCTGCTTTTTACATAATGCCTGTCTGGAGGCTGAAACGGATTCCAGAATGGTGACCTGAAAGCCTTTTGTTTCCAGATAGGTTCTGACTCCTCTGGCTATGTGCTTATCATCTTCTGCATAGTAAACTTCCAATTTGGTGTGCTCCTTTCCTTTGGATTAGCTTGATTGGATTGATTTTTCTTATTGTACTGCCGGGATGGGTTTTAAACAAGAGGAACGGGAACGAAGAATGCATAAGGGGGGGAGTGGCGGAGGGGACGCAGGAGCCCGCAGGGATATAATAGTCTTAGGGGCACGCTCCCGCTCTGCAAAAACGCAGCGGTACTAACGCACCAGAAAACGGTGCGTAAGGACCGGCGATTTTGCCAAGGCCTCTAAGACTATTATATCCCTGCGGGCTCCTGCTGGCTGCCGAAAGGCCGGCGTTTATGGTGCTTTCGATCTTAATTTTCTTTTTTGGCATATTCGCAAGGGACATTAGGCTTTTCTATAAAATTTTCGGTAAAATCTCTTTCTAAGAATAACGCCCTGAGAAAAACAGCGGCAGAGGGATGTGGGCGGATTGGCGGCATCCCTCTGCCGCGTCCCCCTGTCAACCACCTCTCAAACCAGCTCCTTTACAAAAAGCCCCTACACCCCTTCCATCAAAGCCCTAAGCACCATAATATGATACTCCTCATCCTTAATAATCCTTCCCAGCACCGCATTCACACAATCATCCTTTATCATCTTCATATGCATTACATACTGATTAATCGCTCCCTCTTCCGCCTCTATATCGGCAAGCAGCATTTTTTTAACATGTTCCGGAATGTCCAAATATTCCGGCGTCCACAGAATCTGCCTTCCATTGCGGTATCTTGCTGAAAAATCAACTTTTCCGCCAAGCAGATAAATCAACTCTCCCAGTTTCTGCAAGTGAATCATTTCCGCCATGGCAATTCCCAGCAGCGTTTTTGCCACAGGACATTTCTCACATGCCAAACGGTTTTCATTATTGATATACTGGGTGATTGCAGACATTTCCGATACTGCACCGCAGTAATCAACACTAATGAGGGCTGCATAAGCCTCATTTCTTTCCCTTACCTGAATGGGCGGATAAGGCAGTTCCATCATAATTGGCTTTACGCTGATAAAATCACAGGCAGTCGCCAAAGCTTTCCCTTTTTCTTCCATTTTTACATTTTCTCCTATATATATCCTTCTCTAATTAACATATTCGCCTTTCCAAATGCCGTGCATTTTGAAATTACCATCCTTTATCAGACAAACTTATTTTTTATGCACAGTGCAAATATAAATAATGACATCCCCCTCTTTGTATGTTAAAATTCTCTAAAAGAATCCGGGAGACGAACAGCAAATGAATCAGCAAAGAAAAAACCATAACTTAATCGAATATCTGACAACTCTGTTAAGCAGCCCTGCAAATGAAAGCTCCGATTATAACTGCCCGGCGGGAATATCAGAACGCCCCTGCCCCCCTTCTTCACCGGATTCTCCTAATTCACTGACAGCATATGAAGTAATCAACTTTATGGATGAAATGCCGGGAGGCTTCTTAATTTATCATGCAGATGACAGCGAACAGATTATCTATGCAAACAAGGGTCTCCTTCGTATTTTCCAGTGCGATACCTTATCGGAATTTCAGGAATTGACAGGAAATTCCTTCAAGGGAATTGTACATCCTGATGATTTGGAGGAAGTGGAAAGAAGCATCAGGGAACAGATTGCCCACAGCCAATATGACTTGGATTATGTGGAATACCGTATTATCCAGAAAAGCGGTACAATCCGCTGGGTTGAAGATTATGGACACTTTATAAACAGTCCGGCCATCGGAAATATTTTCTATGTTTTCATAAGTGATGCCACAGAAAAAAGAAGCCGCCGGCTGGTGGAAAAAGCAGCCTTAATACAGGAAAAGAAACAGAAAGAACAAAAAATCCAACGACTTATTGAAAAATACGACAAAGAACGAAAAATAATCAATCAGGAACAGCTTCGGCGCTTAGAGGTAATCGAAGGGCTAAGCGTAAATTATGAATCCATTCTTTATGCGGATTTAAACACAAATAAAATCCTGCCCTATCGCCTAAGCAGCAGGACCAGACAGCAATTTGGCAAAAGATACCAGACCCGGGAATTTCTTTGGTTTGTTTCAGATTATGTACATATGTGGGTTCATCCCGATGACCGCCAGCTTGTACAAAAGCTTACATCCCCTGATTATATCCGTGAGAAATTATCCCGGAATAAAACCTATTATGTCAACTTTCGGATTATAAAGGATGAAAAAACACAGTATCTGCAACTTCGCATTGTAAATGTAGGAAGCATGGAACAGCCCTCCCAGATTGTCATGGGCTACCGGCGGATGGATGAAGAAATTCTGCGTGAAATGGAGCAAAAACAGATTTTAGAGGAGGCATTAAACAATGCAAAACTGGCTAATATCGCAAAAGATGCCTTTCTCTCCAATATGTCCCATGATATGAGGACCCCCCTGAATGCGATTTTCGGCTTTACAATGCTTGCCAGAGAACATATAAATGAAGCTGAAACAGCGGCCGGCTATCTTGATAAGATTGAAACAGCCAGCAGACAGCTTTTAGGATTGATTGATAAGGTGCTGGAAATTTCCTGGAGCGAAACAAATGATACCGCCATGGAGGAAGCACCCTGCAATCTATCGGATATCATACAGGAAGTTTACAAAAACCTGCTTTTTCAGGCTCGCGAAAAGAACATAGCCCTTTCTCTGGATACATCCGGCCTTGAACACAGCGACGTTTACAGTGATTCGGATAAACTGAAACAGGTTTTCCAGTATCTGGTGAATAATGCAGTAACATACACTAAAAATGACGGAAAAGTGAATATCATCCTTACGGAATCGGAAAAGCTGCCAAATGAATATGCAGTATACCAGTTCATCGTTAAGGATACCGGCATCGGAATCAGCAAGGATTTTCTGGAACATATTTTTGAACCCTTTGAACGGGAAAAAAATACTACCATCAGCGGCATACACGGCTCAGGTCTTGGGCTTACCATTGCCAGAAATATTGTGGACAGGATGGGCGGAAACATAGAAATAGAAAGCAAAGCAGGCGTCGGCAGCATATTTACCGTAACGCTGCGGCTTCGCATACAAGACAGCTCCCTTCCGGTTTCCGTCAGTACCGAATATGTCATGGCACAGCTTTTAAATCAGAAAATCTTACTGGTGGAAGATAATGAAATCAATCTTGAAATTGAAACTGAAATATTAAAAGGACTTGGCTTCCATATTGAAACAGCTGTAAATGGCAGCATTGCCCTTGAGAAAATGAAAGTTTCAAAACCTGAAGAATACGCTCTGGTCTTAATGGATATTCAAATGCCGGTGATGGACGGACGTGAAGCTGCAAAGGCAATCCGCAGGCTTGAAAATCCGGAAACAGCCTGCATCCCGATTATCGCACTGTCAGCAGATGCTTTTGAGCATGATAAACGGCTGTCCATAGAATGCGGCATGGATGCACATCTGACAAAGCCCATCGATATTCCTTTATTGCTGGAAACAATCGTGAAAATCATGCAGAACCGCAAAGCAACATAAAAGGGGCATAAAGCCCCTTTTTGTACTTAATTCTGCATATGAATCTGTTCTCCATGAACAGGGGAATATCTGTAAATTCCCGTTCCTTCCAAATCCTCTTTATACATATCCACCGCACTAATCTGATGATTATCATAAGAGGTATAATAATAAATTCCTTTATCCGCATTACAGCAGCATGTATATGTGGTAATCTCGTATTCCCCTTCTCTTACCAGACAACAGCCCTTAGGCCAGTTTACAGAACCAAGAATATGGAAAAACTGATTAACGCTTTCCATTTCCGAATCTCCTGAAACTGAATTCATCTTTACAAAAGAAGCTTTTACAAAGCGGGACTCAGAAGACCAATCTCCCGGAAGCCCTATTGCCCCCATACCCTTACAGTACATATCCAATGGAATACTCGGTGCAAAATTGTTTACCGGATCCTTTACAGACAGAGCCATATAATTATTCAATGCAAACATCTGCAGGTTAAATGGCGGGTTGTTGGTCAACACTCCTACCGGATTGTCATATACGTTGATCCCTTCCTTTACCGATTCCACTGTAATGGCTTCCGTACTATCTGCAATAATCCAATGAAGGGAGGCCGCCGGCAGCTCATCATTCACCGTTCTGTTATCAATATTGATTTTCTCCAGTAACACCCTTGCTTCTTTTACTGTGACACATTGGCTTAGAATCCACGGTATAAATTCAAATGACGGCACATTGTCTTTTCCCTCTACAGGATCCCTGTATTGTGCATTTCCCACAAAATTTAAGCCTGCCATTCCAAGCCCTTTTTCATTTACCGCTTCGTAATATAACGGACAGTCATCTACCACATGAGCCATTCCAATCATTGCATAATGACTTTCCATACTGCCCATACTTTGGAAATGAAGGCAGTAATTTCGGGGTGTTACTACGATTTCATCACCATAAGAAAATTCATTATCCAGAGTCCGTCCAAAATAAAAGTCTTTTGTCTTATAAGTTGCTGCTGTACACATAATCATTCCTCCTGTTTCTATATATTAGCTTCTTATTTAATACTTTACTAACAGATTTCTCATCACAAAGAAACTAATACTTTATCTTATTATATCGCACTATTTTTTAATACTATTCAAGCTCCGGCTTATAACTTAACCGACTATATCAATATCCCCTTTACCAAAATAATCCTATTTCAGCCGGAGCTTTATTTTACCTGCTAAAAGTGTGGTCCCCACAATTGCAAAACATATAGTTATTACAATATACAATTCCTTCCATTCAAAAACAAAAGCCAGTATCAGCAGGATGCTCTCCAAAAGCAATATTATCCTTGTACGTTTCCGGTATACTTTATGCTCCATTTCGTCCAAAAGCTTATTTTGATTGCCAACCGGCGCCATAAGAAATATGATTCCGCAAAAAATTGCTGCAATCAATAGGTATACCTCTTTTGTCCATTCCATAACATCAAGACAAAGGAACGATACAATCAGCATGCCTGCTGATACAAGCATACATCTTGTTTTTGTTTTTGCATGAAATCCGCCTGCATTTTTTCTCAGCGGAAAAATCAACAGCCATAAAAGGAAGCTTTCCGGCAAACGCCTAAAACAGGCACCAATTGCCAATATCATCAGCAAGCCTAACAGGTTGCTGATGATATTTTCAAGTCCGTATGTAATAACTTCAGCCTCTTCCCTGGATATGACCTCGTCTTCAAGAAGCTTTTCTGTCAGATTTCCTGCCATTCTCAAAACTTCCGCAATTTTTTAACATCCTGCGGTTCTTTTGGCTGGTAATTCCAACATGGACATGCTGTATTCGCTTCCACGCTGGCGGACATTTTTGCCACTTTTGCAATGGCTTTTTCCATTTTTTTAACTATCTCATTTTTACCTTGCATTGCTCTTCCCTCCTTTCAAACGTCATTTTATCACAAATTTCTTTTTATGCCGCTTTATGTCAAAATTTGGATATAAAATTGTAATAATTGACCTTTCAATGACAGCTTGTTAATTTTCAATCTTTGACATATACAAAATTAACTTAACACAAAAAATATTGTCACGGGAACATATCTCCATAATTCCATTATACTTTTCAACGATTTTTCTTACATTGTTTAACCCTATTCCATGCTGTTCCGCTTTTTCCTTTGTACTCATCAGCCCTTTCTGCCCTTTTTTCAGTCTTCCCTGAAAACTGTTTTCTATTTTAATCCACAGAACTCCCTGCTTTAGTTTTATGTCCACATCAAGTTGTTTTTCTTCCGTCTGTATTGCAGCCTCTATTGCATTTTCCAGCAGATTTCCCAAGATAATGTTTACATCAAAAGAATGACTGACTGCTGAAGGAATCTGCATTTTTACATTTACAATATGAAGCTCCTTCTTGGCTCTGTGCAGCATATAATTTAACATACTGTCTATTTCCATATTTCCTGAGGATACGATTTCATTTGGATTTTCTATAAATGCTTCCATATCCTCTATATATTTCTGTATTTCCCGATTTGCATTTTCCATTGCCATAAGCTTTAATTCACTCATGTGATGCTTCATATCATGCCGCAGCGCTTTTACTTTCTCTTCTCCCTGCAGCATAAGCTCTATCTGATTGGAATAATTTTGAATTTTCTGACGCAATGCTTCATTTTCATATTTTTGGGATAATGTACTTGACAACATATTATATAAATTGAAAATCAGGAAGTTTGACATAATAAGCCCTACACTGATAATGACCAGACCGTATACCGTGCTGGCCTTTATATAAATTAACAGACAAAGCATAAAAATGCTGCATATAGGAACTAAAGCCAAAGAGAAATTTTGTATATTTTCAGTATGTTTTCTTTCATTTATTATTTTTTCCGTAAACAGCTCGCAAATAAATATAAGCAGCACGGAGATGACCGCATAAACCTGTGTAAAGCTTTCCCCATCCTGGTATTCTATAAAAGGTAAAGTGGAAACTGCATCACAGCCTATGTTAATCAGATAAATGGAACAAGTTACAAACAAATTCATTTTTATGGATTTGGTATATAACAGTACAATCAAACCGATTCCCACCAGATTGCAAATAATATTTATCCAGACAAGATGAAACATCAGAAATGTACCTGTATTGATTAAGAAAAATCCTCCATATACCAATATTTCTTTTCCTTTTTCTTCTTCCCTGCAGCCAAAAAAAATCTGCATGAATCTACGAATCAGATAAATCCGGAACAGGTTCGTTGATATGCAAATAATAATATCTATCATTGTTTCTATCCTTCCCGCAGTATTTTTTCCCTCACTTGCTTTCGGTTTGCCTTGCTGATAGTCAATATGGTTCCATTTACCAGCTCAACCATTTCATAAGTATAACGGGTTACATATTCTTTATTGATGATATAAGACTGATGAATCGTAATAAATTCACCCGGCAAATTTTTTTCAAGTTCCCGTATTTTTCCGTAAAACTCTTTTTCCTCGCGGGGAGTAATGATTTTTATCTTTCTCCCCTCACTGACAAAATATAAGATTTCTCCATAGGAAATATAATAATGTTCCTTGCCATTTTTAAATTCAAATGTCTCAGATTTTTTTCCGATTATCTTGACGGCCAGGTCCATAACTTCATTAATCTGGAGCTGGGTTATGGGTTTTACAAGAAAATCCATAGGCTGTGTCTTAAACAGCTGCTGTGCATAAGCAGCTTTCCCCGATATGTAAACAATCTGCATCTCTCTGTTTTCCAGCTGGTTGCGGATAAAGTCCCCTACTTCTATTCCTGTCAGCTCAATCAGCTCTATATCCAAAAATAAAATGTCTATATGATTGCCCTGCCTTAAGTAGCTGCAAAGCCCTTCTCCTGTATACCAGACCTTCGTATCCGCCTGGATTTCCCTCTCCTTCATGTATAGCAGAATCATATTTTCAATGAAAGAGCAGATTTTCCTTCCGTCGTCACATATGCCAATGTTATACATTTCACACCTCGTACTTTTTTCTATACATGATACATCAACGAGTCTTTTCATTCAACTCTTTTTTAAAATGTCTTTTTGATTTTTCTTAGTTGTTTTATTTGTCTTTTCATGGAACGCCAGCTTCCCCGCTTCCATACTATACACATAATCACAGAGTATTTTTATGTCTTCTGCATTATGGCTGGCAATCAGAATCGTTTTTCCTTCTTCTTTCAATTCCAAAAACAATTTTCTCATGTCCTCTACCCCCTGATTGTCCAAACCGTTAAAGGGCTCGTCAAAAATCAGAATCCGTGGGTTTTCCATAATGGCCTGGGCAATGCCCAGACGTTGTTTCATTCCTAACGAATACTTTCGCACATGCTTTTTGCTTTCCGGTTTCAGTCCTACCTTTTCCATGGCAGCAAATATGGCTTCCTTCTTTATCTTATTATGAATAGATGCAAGCAATCGCAGGTTTCCATATCCGCTATAATTAGGCAGAAAACCGGGAGCTTCAATAATCATTCCCACCTGCTCCGGCACATCCGTATCCTTTCCAATCTTTTTTCCATCCACTATAATTTCTCCGGACGAAAGGGAAATCAGACCGCAAATACATTTAAAGAGCATTGTTTTTCCTGAACCATTCCTCCCGATTATGCCATGTATTTTCCCTTTTTCAAAGTCAACTGTTACATCCTGTAATACTGTTTCCTCTCCAAAGCTTTTTGTTGCATGCATTACTTTTATAATATTTTCGTCCATCTGCGCCGTCCTCCTAAACTTCCGTTGTAATTTCTATTGATTCATTTCTGATTCCTATCATTAGTAAAATCGCTAAAAGAATTATGCCGATTCCAAAGAAAATAAAAGAATACGCTACATCGGGAAATATGGACGTTCCAGCAGGGTCTAAAACGCCCAGTCTGGAAAGTGTTACCGGCGAAGCATAGTAAAAGCGAAACGGCAGCATATTTATCACCAGCAAATCCCAAAACAAAACCATAGCTCCGGCAAGCAGACCAATCATTCTATGAAACTTCAGACTAATCAGAAACATAAGCATCCCAATAAAACATGCACACTCCAGTTTAAGAGAAAGGAAAGGAAAAATGCCGTTACCGGTGAATAATAGGTTATTATTTTTTCTGAAACTGCAAACTGCAGGTGTATCAATGAGCCCGCATTGGTCTGTGCCAGCGTATTGATGATTTTACCCCAGCCGTCTGTCTGAAAGGACGCATTTGGCAATAATGTAATGACGGAAGCGCCCATAATAACAAAAAAGTAGATGGCGCTGGCAATCATAATATACACTATCTGTCCTGATACCCAGGATAGACGCTTGCTTCTGATAATCACATAGGGCTGGCTGTTGCTTATAAACGATGCATCCGAAAACAGAAAAATAATTCCGGATAACAGAATCAATTGTTTTACCGCATCGCTGGAATAAAAAGGATAAACAAGAGGATTTACAGCAACATCCATTTCTTTTGCAAAATTTCCTATAACTGCTATATCCGTCCTCAGAAATATAATCATGAATATAAATAATAAAAGAATGCGCAGTTCTGCAGTCCATTGCCGAATGGAATACAGCGCAATTGCAAATATCCGTTTAACCATTGCTCATCCTCCTTCTTACTTTACGGGTAAACAGTATCATACATATACTAATCAGAGAAAGATAGGTTGCAGTTGCCATGCAGATAATCGTTGCCGCCGGTGTGCTCAATATGCTTGCAGTTGCAAGCTTGACCGGGTCCAGCCAAATGGGAAGGCGGAGCACATTTGCAATCTGGTTCATTGCAAATCCCAATATAAACGGTGAAATATATGCTGCATATTTATTGGGCAGATAAGCGGAAACCAACAGTCCCAGTACGGAAAAGAAAGCTGCCTGTAAAAATATAATATAGAGATAGGCTAAAAAAAATAACCCTGCCCTTCCCATCATAAGCAGGTCGCCAAATGCCTGGGCTGAAAACTCCACTTCTATTTCCATTGCCTGAGGCAGTATGTCAGGCTGCGTCATACAAATACACCCGATAAATAAAAAAGCTCCGGCAGTAACAGATAATCCTCCCATTACCATAGCGGCAATGCATTTAGACAAAGCATATGCCGCTGTTTTACTCCGAACGATTAAGGAGTAGTGAAATCTTGTCTGCCAGTCTATGCAAAAGCTTGCAGAATATGCAAAAGTGGCAGTCAGAATAAGCAATTGGGATATATTATTATATTTATATGTATTGTTAAAAGCAGCAACAGCTGAACCCCCTCCCGCCAGCATTCCAATGGAGCCAAAATAAAATATGGCAAGTGTTGAAGCAACACCCATCACAAATCCCATGGAAGAAAATGCCCGGTAAAAATCCTCCTTTAACATCCTCAGAAAATTTTTCATTGAAACCGGTCCCTCACTTTATTTCTTCTCCAGTGACAGCATTTATATATACTATTTGGGTTATTATCACTTCTTCCCCGTCTTTTTCAGAAATGCCGCCGTTATAATCTGCCGTCAGGCTCCATGCAGGAGTGAGCTTTACCTCATTATAATTTCCATTATAAGCAACCGGAACATATTCAAAGTCAATTTTGTGAACCGTCACCTTATCTGTAGACAAAATGCTGTTTTGCATTTCATAAGCATTTTCTATTGCCTGCTCTGCAGAAATAATTCCAGCAGGAACTTCTGAAATCCCGGTACTCCGGCAAAGACCATTTTCCTCAAATGCAATGACTCCTTTTGCGGACACTAATACCCTTGCAGTGGAACCACTAAGCGTGCGCTCTCCATCCAATATATTGTAGGAGTTTCGGGTAACAGGTATTTGCTCCTGCAGTATGGTAAAATAGATGATATAAAATTCATCTTCCTGAGTAAATGTTTCTTTTATCTGATAGCCATCTGTGGGGTCTTGTATGGGGGAAACTCCCATCTTCTCCTGTATGGCAATTTCATTTTGGATTCTTTCATCCTGCTGTTGCTGCAGCGTTGCAAAATCAATGGCATAAGCTTCTACTTCATCTGCTGTTTCAATGGACAATTGCTTTAAAAGGTCACGAGCTGTTCTGACTGCTTCTTCTTTTGTCATAAAGCTCAATTCTTCCTGCTTATATACCTCGCCAAACTTTCTGCCGGTAGAAAAAAGTTCATATTCTGACGCAAAATTTTCAATAGGAAAGCGTATGGCTTCATAATCGTTTGTTCTATACATTGTATATTCATCTGCTATAGTCAGGCTGGAAGTTCCATCTTTATAGTAAATAATACCTATATCGTTGGTTTCCTTAGCAGGTGCTTTTTCTGCATAAAAAGCTTCAAGCAATGCCTGTTCCTCCAAACGCATATATTCAGCTGATAAAATATCTGCATTAGAAATAACCGGAACATGTACATCTGCATCCACAACATAATTATCGGCAAATACTTTATCTATATGTGAAGGTACATTTTCTAATATTGACTTTATTGTGCCATCCTCATTATCAGCAGTATTTTCATTATTATTTGTCTCTATAACTTTTTGTTCCATGTTTTTTATGGATTCTTTTGAAGTGCAGGCAGTGCTGCTAAGCACCATCAATAATGCACTAAAAATAACATAGCCTTTTCTCATCTTTTTCACTCTTTCCACCTCGTAATCCCAATTATCAGATTACAAGAATCGTTAGCAAGTATCACGATTCCTATTGGGTATTCAGTTTTAAGGTTTCTCCCTGAGCAGGAGTACTGCTATAAGGCAGTGAATACCGATATACAAACTTGCTAAATGTATGATAAGCGGATGCTGAGGCGCCTGATGCTCTTTTGACCCTGAAGCCAATTACATCTTTATTCTCAGAAAAATTACTATAAGTTGTATTCTGGTTAGATATTTTCCACACAGAACCTGATAAATCCTTTGTGTTTGTAGCAACCTGCTGTACTCCTGCACTTTTTGTGATTTCAAACTTGATGTCTTTTGCAAAACACGTTGAGCCACACATAAGCATTGTTAATAAACATGTCATTGCTAAAATTCTTTTTTTCATGTTACATTTCTCCTTTCAAAAAAATATATATGTACACATAACCTGCATAGTGAACATCACTATGTTGCAATCAGCAAAAACTTTCATTTCCAAAGTTCCTGCTTTTTTCTCCCTTCCACTGGCATTCTAGCATGATTTTTTCATCATGCCGTTTCATGTCAAAATTAGGCTATATTTTTGCAATAATTATTTTCATACAGCATATAGTTGCTTTGTTTATTGAAGCAGAAAGACAAACAAAAAAAATTATCCCAAACTGTTCTTAAAAATTGCAAGTTTGAGATAATCTTTTTTTATTCCTGTTTTTATTTCTTATACCGCTGATAAGACTCTTTCAATTCTGATTTTATATTCTCCGGCAACTTTGTTTTTTTACGCCCCGGATTGCCCTCCCAATGCCGGCAGCCTGTGTATACAAGCTGATTCATCTGCTTTCTTACAGCTTCTTACTCAAAAACGGGCTCAATATAATCCTTAATCAGCTTCATCCCGTTTCCTGCCCTTTTCACAAAAAGAGCGGCAACAGAAACCACCAGCCTTTTCTTTGTATTGACATAAATCACATTTCCCCCATCTCCCATAGCCGCATAGCCATCCTCATTTACCCACCATAAATACCCGTATGGCAGATTTGGCTTTTTCCATCGGCTGTGCTCAATTGTACTCTCTTCTATCCACTTTTGCGATACAATTTGTCTGTTCTCCAAAATCCCCCCATCCAAATACAGCCTTCCAATCTTTGCCATGTCCATAGGGGTAAGGGTAAGCCCCCACCCTGCCGTATTGATTCCCATAGGGTCTGCTGCCCATCCGTTTATATGGGTGGATTTGTTAAATGCCATCTGTTCTTCCTTATTTTCAAACATCAGGCTCCCCCCACAACAATATCCAATGGAGAAAATAAATATTCATCTGCAAAATCAAAAACCGGCTGCCCTGTTGCTTTTACTAAAATCCCTGATAAAATATCGGGACCAATCAATGGGGTATACCGGAAAGCTCCTATTTTCCCCCTTCCGCCTAATAAATCAAGGGAAAATTTCACATAGTCACTGCTTGTAAAGTATTTTATATAGGGCGGAAAGAGCCGGTACTTATAAGGGGCAGTCATGGTCAGTATATCCTGAATGGTGATGTTCTGTATGGTATGCTCTCCCTTTTTCACTTGATACTCCGGAAAAAAATCCAGCACTCTTTGTTCAATGCTTTTTATATGACCTTTGTCCAGTGCAATTCCAATCAATGCCGAAATAATGCTTTTTGTCACGGAATAAACGTGCACATGGCTGTTTTCCGTGCAGCCCTTAAAATACTTTTCATAGGATACCATGCCGTCTTTTAATACGACCATGCCCGTGATATTTCCATAGCCGCTGCTAATTTTCTTTTCCAGTTGTTCCAGTTTTTTCTGATTCATGCTTTTCTCCCATTATGTGATTTCTGTACTTTTAAAATTTATTACGGCAATCCGCCCCAGCATTTTTCTCATTTATTTTCTATCCCGGCTCCTCAAAGAACTCTTTTTAACAGGACAATAAACCTCCGTAACAAAATCCTTTTCCTGTAATCCCTCAGATGGATCCGTTACATAAACTTCATACAGGGCGTCGCTGTTCTCATAGCCTTCCCTTTGAGCCCATTCCATCTGTTTGGCATAAACCGAAGGAAGCTGGGAATAAGAGCCCCGGACAACTGTTTTCAGACAGAGCCCGGGACAAAAATCCCTGGTACCTGTGGCATACTCCTTTACGGGAATGGCAAATTCGGTGTCCAGTCCAAAGGGGCTGTACTCACTGCTATGAAACAGCACCATTGGGGGAGCCGCCGCTGTCAGCTTTTTTTCTTCCATTTTCCTAAACAACCTGCCAAAACAAATGCCATATTCTTCAGCAAATTCCTGCTCCAAAACCATCTTCCGAATGGAAAGCAGATACATCAGGGGCACCTCCACAAGCTGTACATCGATATTATCCAGATACGACATAATAGACCTGCCAAGTCTGAGATTTGACATATCACCTTCTATCTGCTCTAAAGTATTGTTTAATTTCTGTGCCTGTGCAGAAAGCTCTTTTTTCTTCTTTTGAAATGCAGCAAAAAGTCTTTCTTCCAAAAGCTCTTCCGATTTCAAAAGAGTTTTTATTTCTTCCAGAGAAAACTGATATGTTTTCAGGCGATTGATTAAGAGCATTTTTTCCAGTTGATTCACTGAATAATACCGGTAACCATTTTCCGGATTGATTTCTTCCGGCAGTATTAAACCTATTTCCGCATAGTATCTGAGCGTCTTTGCAGATACCTTGCAAATATTTGAAAATTCTCCGATTGTGAGCATTCAGGTGCTCCTTTCCATATTAATATAGTTCTGAAATATTCCTCATAATTGCGAAACATCCTGACGCTGCAATTCTGTCCTGCCATATAAACAAATCACCAAGGCTTCTGGACATGCTTTCGCTGCATCCAGATGTTTCGTAAGCTGTTATCAGTATAAACCTTGCCCTAAGGGAAAAGTCAATAGCCTCTGCTTCCTGTCAAAATTTCCCGGTAACAGTTCAGCCCTCAACTTTCCCACACAGGAGCCGGAACCGGATGCAGGCAGAAAATGATTTCTATAGAAGCCCTTATAAAAACGCCAGCGCTTAGCGAGGTCCTTTCGAGCTTAGCACTGTTGCGTTTTTATCAGAGCGGGAGCGTGGCGACGTAGAAACATTTTCTGCCTGCATCCGGTTCCGGCTCCTGTGTGGGAAAGTTGAGGGTTGAATTGTTACATTTCCTGTGGCTCATTTTCCATATTTCTAAAAAGCCCCATAGTGAACATACCAACAATACATACAGTAATGCCGGTTGGAATAAAAACAAGATAAATTCCATCACTGAATCTGTCAAACAGGAATCCATACACGATTTGTCCTATCGGCTGAACACACAAGGTAACCGTCTGTGTATAAGCCATTACTTTACCAAGCAGATGATTTGGCGTCCTTTGTTGTATAAGGGAAACGGCAAAGATGGAAAAAATACTGATTGCAGCCTGTATACCGCAAAATGAAATAACGGTGATGCTGTATTTGATAACGGGATTGACTGGAAACAGAAAAGCAATTCCAGCAGGAATCATAAAAATACCAAGAGATGCAAGCAGAACGGATAATCGGTGTATTTTTAATTTCCCTGTCAGAAGCCCGACAGCAATACTTCCTAAAATGGTAGCAACTGCTAATGCGCTTTCCGCACTGCCATAATATTTTGCGTTGAATCCAAGAACGGTGCGCACAATATAGGGCAGGCCCACTATGGTGATTCCCATAACAAAAAAGCGAAGAAATGCAGTCAAAAGCAACATTTTTAAGATGCTCGCCTGCTCTTTTGAAATGTATTGCATACTTGATAAGAAATCCTGTTTTACAACAGCTAACATACTTCCCTTATTTATGGAAGGCTGATAACTTAATTTTATAAAGCATTCAAATAATGCGGTAATAAAAAAGCAGCCAACGCTTGCATACATGACAGGCTTCAGTCCAAATACGGCATATAATATGCCGCCAAGCATTGGAGCCGTTAAACAGGACAGGGAAGCCACCTGATTCACAACCGCATTACCTTTCATGATATTGTCTCCCTGCAGCATAGTGGGAATGCATGCCTGTACCGTAGGAGTTTCAAATGCACCGAAAACAGAAAGCAGCACAAGCAGCACGCCAATTACTATAAGGGCATTTTTTTCCGCTAAAAGAAGTGCGGCACAGAAAACAGAAATGCCCGTCAGGGTATCCAATGCCACCATAATGTTTCGCCTGTCCAGTCTGTCAGCAAGGATTCCGCCCAGAGGGGAAAGTATAATGGTGGGAATTGCCGCAGCGGACAATATTCCGGCAAATATAGCGGCAGAGCCCGTAACTTCCAGCACATACATGGACAACGCAAGCTTTAATATGAAGTTTCCAAATAAAGAGGTTAACTGGCCCAAAATAAGAAGTGAGAAATTTTTCGTGAATAGTTTTTCTGTCATGGATTATTTCCTCCTTTTGAAATATCCGTTATAAATTTTTCCGTAAAGGATATGGTTTCATCATCATAAAGCGGCAGTCCCATATGAGACAGCACTTCCATTACAAAGCAGTATTTATGGTGCAGCTCTTCCTCTGTTGCAGGAAATACGGAAGGCAAAAGCCAGAAATTAATAAGGGGCAGAAGCTCCGACAGCTCTTTTGTATATTCCGTTTTAATGGAGCCGTCCTGCTTTCCCTCTTCCAGCAGTTCCCGCCATAAAGGTGTCAAAAGCCGCCTGTTTTCTTCCACTGCTGCCGCTAAAATGTGAGGGTCCTTTAAAATGGAAACTGCCTGCATATTTAAATTGTTGCGCTCTGTATCGGATTGATTCAGTTGAAGCAATGACTTGATTTTCTGGAAGCCGTTTAAGTCGTTTCGTTTTTTTATTGCTTCAAATGGATTGTTTTCAAAAAACATTTCATTGCCCAGGGTGTGCATGATTTCTTCTTTGCTTTGAAAAAAGCGGTAAAACATTCCTTTTGCCCCGCCCGCCAGGTTCATAATGTCAGAAACAGAGGTTTCCTCATATCCTTTTGAAATGAACAGGCTTTTTGCTGCGGTCAGGATTTCTTTTTTCCATTGTTCCGGGGATTTTTTTACTGGTCTGGCCAATTTTTCAGATTCCTCCCTTTTCTTTTTTATATAGTTATTGACTTTGAGTCAATAACTATATTACTACTATTTCAGAGGCTTTGCAATAGGATTGTGTGATTTACGTATTGCGATTTATGTGTCGCTTTATGCATAAAACGATAATGAAAACCCTGAATGTAAACGCAAGCAAAAGTAAATTTTTCTTTAAGTCTCTTATGCTTTCGAGAAGCAGATAATAGCTTCCTGAAAATGGACATACAAAAAGGAGCAGTTCTGCTCCTAATTATGGGTTTTCCTTTCGCTGTTTCCATACTGCTGCCAGAATGTCCTTTAGCACCAGGAATGTATTTAATTCATTGTATCCGTACTTCTTTTCCATATCACGAAGCAGAGCTTCCAGCTTTTCTGCATAAAATGGAATATCCACTTCTGTCTGATACTGTAAAAGGATAGGATATTTTTTTCCCCAGACATTTGTCCAGTTTATTTTGTCTGACAGTTCCTCATTTGTCCGTTGGATAACTTCCTGTATCTCTTTTACATCCGCATCAAACTCAATCAATTCGTCTAAAGTCAATCCGTATAAAACAGCCAGTCTTTTTGCCTGTTTAATATCGGGAAGCGTTTCGTCTGTTTCCCATTTTGATACAGTCTGTCTGCTTATGCCTAATTTTTCGGCAACAGTCTCCTGAGACATTCCGTTTTTCTTTCTGGCATGAAATAAATTGTTTCCTAAACTCATGGCATTACCTCCTGTCTTAAATCTGAATATGATTTTAGCATTCAGATGTGCAGATTACCAGCAGGCATAACAGGTATTTTTGCACTTTTTACGGGCAAGTTCAAGAAACAGACCTTTTTTTCAATTGTCCATAATCCCGCCAGAAGCTTTCTCTGTTCTCTGCTGACGGTAAATCCGACTTATCCGGCTTAAATATTAACAGAAAAATTTATCTGTGATTTAGACTTGAAAAACCTGCTCAACTGTTTTTTCTTTTATCCAGAATCGCATCCATTACTCCACCGCCTTTTCAAACGTTACAGACTGTTCCTTCATAGAAATCTTTCCCACCTTAAAGCCATACTCCAGAAGTTCCTTCTTGTAAGTCAGAAAAGAATGGTCTATGGGGAAACCTGCAATTCTCTCTATATCAGCATAAGTCAGCTTTAAGCTGTCGCCAATATCTGCATCATTTTGCCATCTTTCTTTTATCCAATTCCATAACGGTTCATATTTACTCATTTTTCAACCACTCCTCCCTTGAAATTACAAACACCTTAGTAATTTCATTAACCTCGTCTTTATATTCATCAACCAGATGGCATCCCCATGATATGGCAGTCTGTGCTGATGGTACGTTGGTATATTTCATATAGGAATAAATCTCATTAAATGGAGTGTTGTTAAAAGTCCAGTCTCTTACAGCAATTGCAGCTTCTTTTGCATATCCTTTTCGTTGATGGTCTTTCCGGATATGATAGCCTATTTCAGGTTTGACTGAATTTCCAATCATCTGCATAGTTAGCCCACAATCACCAATCATCTCCCCGGTTTCTTTCAGGCAGACTGCCCATAGTCCGAATCCCAATATTCTGTATCGTTCTTTGTTTCTCGTTATCCACCCACGTACTTGTTTCTCATGAAACGTATAAGGATAATGCTGCATGATGTGGCTGTCTGCAAGTACTGCATATAAGGAAGCATAATCTGTATCATTCATTTCACGTAGAATTAATCTTTCTGTTTTAAGTTGCAATTTTTTCTTCTCCTTCCCATAACATCTGTTTCAGTTTCCGGTATACCTTTTCGTATTGAGTTGCCGATATTGTTGTCACTCATGTCATCCATTTTTTCAGTCAAAATCCGTGATATCTAATATATTGTTTCAGCAGGTGTTATTTAATCTGAGGTTGCATTCCTGCCCCTTAATAAACATAAAAGTCTTACATGGTATTATTTTGACGAGATTTCTTATAATTTTGATGCAATACCAAGTGCAATTTCCAAAAGCTCCGCAGCCACATGATGATTCTTAATACGCATTAAATTATCCCAGATATCTGCTTTTCCCAGCAGATTCATACCCCCATGCCATACTAATTCATCATCTATAACCGCAAACCGTTCTTCTACTTCCGCTTTTGTTACCACATTTATTCCTACCTGCCGCATCTGACTGATTAATTCATAACATACATCCGTGCTGCCATATACAACTTCTTCCGGGTCTGTGATAATGACAGTTACCTTTACGCCATCTTTCTGCCGTCCTTTAACCTGGAATAACAGTCTGTCAATTTTATCCTGTCGTATATCCGGACTGGAAATTGCAATCATCTTTTCTGCTTCCACAATATCCTGCTCAAATTTCTCGGTATAATTATCAGAGTCATATATTGCATTAATTATCTGCTTAGACTGCACATTTCCAAATGCCGTTGCCGCACTTAATACCCCCTATGAATATGTTAATAACTTTTCAGCCGCCAGCTCCTGCTGTGTTCGTAAATCCCCCTTAAATGCAACTCTGATTGGATGTCCTTTTTCCCTTTGGTCAGATATGTCAACATCAATTCCGGATTATCAAAGGCTGCCAGACTACGAATCTGATTTTGTATCCTTGGCATAAGGTTTAGCGTATCAATATAAACACCATTGCTAAGCACCATATGAAGCTTACCCAAAACATCCGCCTTAACAAACACGCACTTCTTTTTCCAGGGTTTCGGTCTGTTATTCATATCAGTACCCGCAAGCATTCCTCTGGCTTCTGCTAATTCACTCTGCCATTTTGCCATATATTTTTCAATATCTTCTATGCCCAGCTTCTCTGTTTTGTTGAGCAAAATATCCCACTGGTCCTGGTACGCATTCCAATTTTCATCCACAAATGCACTGTTTCCGTTTTTAAGTGCCTGCCCCTGTAGCGGCAGGGCAATCAAATTGCCAATACTGTCTGCCACGTCCTGAGAGGGATACATTCTGTCATAATAATGGAACGATTTCAGGTTAATGGATGCAGAGCCCTTATCCAGCAATAAAAATCCAAAATTTCTTGCCATGGAAGCCGGTATGGCTTTCTTAAAGACTCTGCGTTATATGCTTCTATATTCAAAACTATCACCTGCAATTCCTATGTGCGCACTGCTAGTTACTTTTGTTTATCTTGTTAACAGATATTGCATTTATTATACAAGCACCCCCTTAATGCATAGGCTGCCTTCCTCTCTGCTTAAGTCAATCCAGCTCATCTAACTTCAACTCAACCTCGATATAATCATTCTGTTTTTGTTTGGGAGAATAAACATACCGTCTCCACATGTGTCGGAGCTACTATGTAAACACAATTTTTCAGCCTCGTCACTCGTATAGGAACACAATTTTTTGTAGTTATATACCCATGCCCACACAAACTGCTCAGCGGTCATGCCGTTGTACCTTACAAATCCCATGACCGCAAAAGGGGAAGCCCCCAAGATGCACATCCAGCTCAATGTTTCCGTCCCGAACCTGCCACGGAGCAGGAAGAACAAGCCGACCGCCACGCCGCAGGCAAGCACGGAGAACAGGAACTGCCGCATCGACAGCCCGAAGAACATGGATTCCGTGTAGTTGCGGATTTCCTTATTTATCTTTACTTCCAATCCATAAACACCTCCTTTGAAACATAAAAAAACCGCCACTCTATAATAAGTGACGATTCCTTTTTTAATTATTTCATTGTTACCGTATAAGCCATCCATAATCCTGCCTGCAATCCACTACATAATCTGCATAAACAATATCATCCACGATTTGGAAGATTATCATATACCGTTTTTCAAACAGGATAAACCGATAAGCGTTTCTGGGAATATATTCCCCTGTGAGCCACGGACATCTCTGCGGCATGATTTCCAGTGAGTTTGCAGTTTTTTCAAACTCTACGGTCAACCGTTCCGCAGCTTCGGGGCTGACCTGCGCCAAAAATGCAGCATGGGAAACAAGCATCTGCGTTGCACGCTCTGACACAATAACATGGTATCTATTCTGCTGTTCCATGACCTGCCGCCTCCTTGATTGCATTACGCATCATTGCAGCTACTTCATCAACGGAATAGCCTTTGCTGCCACGCATCCTGTCCTCCTCAACCGCTAAAAGTTCCTCACGGAGCTTAAGCATTTTTTCTCTGCGGTTATAAGTCCCAATATCCATAACCACCAAATCCCCCTCGCCGTTCTTGGTAAGGAAAACTGGCTCTGCGGTTTTTCTGCACTGCTCGGCAATCTCATTGTAATTCTGCCTGATTGCTGCTGACGGGCGAATATTCATAACGGCACCTCCTCAAATTAATGATAGTAATATTCTACCCATATTATATCTATTTCATGCAATGAAGTCAACAGGATACAGAATTTTTACAAGCCCATCATTTCCCTTACCAGACGGACAACGGGGCGGAGTTCACCAACCGCTTTACCACACAGCGGGACAAGCCTACTATGTTCCAGCTCTATCTGGAGCGCCACGGCATCCGCCACAAAGTGATCCGTCCCTACACCCCCAGGCACAACGGCAAGGTAGAGCGCAGCCACAGGAAGGACAACGAGCGGTTCTATGCAACCCATGCCTTTTATTCCTTTGAGGATTTTGCTAAACAGCTCAAGGTATGCAACCGCAGGGACTATAATAACTTTCCTATGAGACCACTGGGATGGAAAACGCCAAACCAGGTGCTGAAAGATTATCTGGCATCAGTGTAACATATGTTTGACAAACCTACACAGAATTTTTCGATAATCGACCATGGTTATCGACCTTCTATTCCTATAAATGATAGTCACACATGTGTGCGCCACCATCATTATAGGACAGGGATATGATTATGCACTATGCAGCGGAAAGTATGCACTCGATGACCGTGCAGTGTGCACTGATTCATCGGTATTTACACATAGGTTGCCTTCCTCTCTGCTGAAGTCAATCCAGCTCATCTAACTTCAACTCAACCTCGATATAATCATTCTGTTTTTGTTTGGGCCAATAAACATACCGTCTCCACATGCCCAGTCCCCGGAAACATATCCACCCCCGAAGCCCTGACCATCTCATACCCGCTCTCCAAAAACACCTCCAAATCCCTCACCAGACTGGTAGGCTTACAGGAAATATACACAATCCGCTCCACCCCATAAGCAACAATCTTGATAAGTGTGTACATTAGGTATCTACTTTCTAAGTGTTATTATTGCTCAATTATATATATAAGGAGGAAAATATGCAAGGATATAAAGTACCACATACCGTGCAGGTAAGCAATCTTAAACTTATGCGTATTAAAAAGGGAATGAAACAGGCTGACTTGGCTGCTTCATCTGGTGTCCCTTTAAAATGTATCGGAAATTATGAACAATTTCGCCGGGATATCAATCATGCAAGGGTGGATATTGTCTACCGTTTGGCGACCTCCCTGGACTGTAAAATGGAAGAAATTCTGGAACTTGAAAATTTATTAAATTAAAGGAGGATTAACTATGAATAATACACCAAAAGAAAAACAGCTGTTTCTGGTAGCTGTAAATTTTAAATGGATTGTAACTGTTGAAGCTTTCTCTGCGTACGGCGCTGAGCATTATATCCTGGATAAGTGCCACTTCGGTATCGAACAATGTCAGGCGTTTGAAAAAGCCCAGGCAAGTCTGCTTTTTGAAATGTTTCCGGAAGTTGAAACTACTACTTTCTCAGTAATCTTAAAATATAGTAAAAAACTGGAAGCGGATAACCTGGAAAAAAAAGCACAGGAAATGCTGAAAAGGGCAGCAGCCATTCGTGGAGAATACAATTAAACAAAATAACTGGGCGGCTCTGCTACCGCCCAAAGAAATTTGTACTTTTTACCCGTCCCCGTCTCCTGAAAGGCGTGGCTTTTTATACCCAAAAAATTATTTGAAAAAAGTTTTAAAAGCCCTTGACGTACCGTCTTTTCAGAGTTACCATACACACACCTTAAGGGAACGGAAACAAAAAACGGAAGCAAGAAAGGCGGTAAAAATAAATGTTGGCATATGGTTACGAAGTAGAAGGAAGCCCGGAGGCTCTGGCGGATGTATCTGAAATTCTGGAAATGAAAAATTGTTGGATCAACTGGAATAACTTCAATAATGGCGATCTGTACTAGGACGGAAATGGAAACGGTTATAAGGTGGAAATAAATCACGAAGCGAAGCAAGTAACGCTTAATGAATGGTAGGGGGGGGGTGCGGAAATGAAAGAAATTAAAGCAGAATGGTGTGAAAACTGGATCAAGGCTCAGTTTAAAAAGCTCCCGTTTGAAGATGGCGGCATCTATACTGGTCTGTTTTGGGATAAGGCTGAAAAAGCTGGCTTATGGGTGCGCGGCACCTACGGCTCCCCGATGAGCGCGGCTCTTGAAAATTTAACAAGGGTTGAAACTGTACACGATAGCGAAGGAAATTTTTTGTTTCATGTCTTTAAAATGAAAAAAATAAGGGGGATTCAATTATGAAGCTGAATAAAGAAAAATTCTTAAAAACGGAAGTAGGCGCGGAGCTTGAAAATTGTATAAGGGTATGGGATAACGCTATTGATGAATTGCGGAAGGTAACGCCCGGCTGGGGCGATCCGGATGCTGGTCTGGGTTTCCCGTACTGGGATAACACCTGTCGGTGCTGCCAGGCTCAATGGGAAGTATATAAAATGGTTCTCCTTCAGTTCTTCGACATCGAATACAACTTTACCCGGACGGATGAATACTTCGGGCTTGTAACTGCGGATGAGGAAAACTGGTTATTTAAAATTGAACGGGCGGCGGCGTAGCTGCTGCCCCGGCACTAAACCACCGACGGCCGGTCCAAAGCCCGGCGGGAAGAAGTAAGCAAGCTCCCCAGCTTGCGGGATGGGTGCCATGTATAAATCAGGCTTCCCGGTCTGAATGTAGTCTAACAAGTTTTACTGATTTTTAATGTGAAAATCTTATAGCCGCCTGGGGAAGCGGTGCAACTCGTAAACCTCGTAGGCTCCGCGCCTGGCGCGTGGAAGAAAGGTTAATAGGTGATGTGAAGCCGAGCTATGCAAGCTCTACCCGTCGGGCTATACCGAAGGGCGGCCGGGAAGCCTTTTTATAAAAACCGTTGCGACGTCGCAAGAAGGAAGTGTAAAGAATGAAGAAAACAAACGAAGGAAAAGAAACGCGGGAGCTTAATCTGATCGCCAATAAGGGCGGCTCTGGCTCCGTTGGTTTCAAGCTCTCAATACCAAAGCCCTGGGCGGCTGCCCTTGGCGTGGAGCTGAATAATAGAACAGTCGTAGCCTCTTTCGATGGCGACAAAATTATCATTTTTAAACCGAAAAATTAAGCCCCAACTGCCAACCGGCAGCGGGGCTATTCTTGCTCTTTCTTTAATGTGTCATTTTTTCGTAAAATGTTCCCGCAACATCATTTCTTCTTGTATTTCTTCTGGGGTCTTTTCATATAAATCCAAATGCGGATTTCTTTTGGAACTTATATTTTCCAGCAACAATCCAGCTACAAAGCATACCAATTTTTTTATCATATCATCTTCAGTTTCCCTTCTTTTAAAAGTTCCAGCATTTTAACATTCTGCCCATATGTTCCTTTGTACATTTCCTCGCTTTTTACTATACCGTTTTTTACTGCCAGTTTAGCCCGGTATGCTTTTGACGTATCTGTACAGCCACAAGCTTTTAATGCAGTAAGCAACGTGCCTCTGCCTGTATATTTTGGATAATAGCTTGCACTGCTGCCAGACTGTGGCTTTTCGCCCACTTCTGTAACTTTGCACGGCTTTAAAA
>CANCYR010000002.1 GCA_947382355.1 uncultured Lachnospiraceae bacterium | reverse complement strand
ACAATAAAAAATCCGGGAACTGTGCATAGTACACAATGCCCGAAAGCACGAAATAAGCGTTCCCAAGATAAATGCCGTTCCCCCACATCTTGTACTCCGCCGAATCGGAATGGGGGTTCTGCAGCCATTTCCGTATCTGGCTGTCAGATTTCGGCTTGCTGGAAGTTCCCGCTGTTCTGCGGCGGGTCTCGAACACCTCCCGCCAGAACGCCATCTCTTCCTCCGTGGGATCATCCGTGCCGAGTCCGCCACACCACCAGTCCGGGAAGCCCTGCAGCCTCGCGCATTCCGTGGGTGTGAGCCTGCGGACGATATAGTCCGGCTCTACGATATGATAACCACCGCCAGGCTCCTCCTGGCTGCCACCCGTATTCTGCACGTCATTGATGACAGGCGGGTCCTTATAATCCGTGGCCACCAGCGTGTTTGCCAGTTCCTTTTCCGCCCGCATGAAATGGGAATTCTTGCTCGTGCAGTAGGTTGGGTATGCCACCGCATGTCTGTCCACGGCATCCAACGTGAAGGACACGTTTTCATTGATGCCGCTGCCCTGCGGCCCGTTCTTGTCCTCCCGCCCGATCATGGAGCCCTGCACCGCCACCACCGCAATGCCTCCCTGGTTGCAGGAGGGATTCCCTCCATTGGCATCCAGCGTCCGTGCGGTTTCCGCCTCATAGAATCCACTGTGGGGGTTATCAGATTTCATGGCGTTGCTCTCCTTGGAGCAGATGCCGAATGCCTGCACCACCAGCTCGTTGCAGCTGTTTTCTCCAATATCAAAGGCGTTTAATGTGTTTGCCGTTTCCCCTTCCTTCCATGCAGGTGCTTCTTCCGCAGAGTGCGGGCGCGTCCCCTTGCAGAAAGGAACGAAAAGGGTCTGGTCATTATTGCAGGAAAGGGTGGCAGATTTATCATCCTGCACTAAAATTCCCTTGTTTCCTCCCCCTGCGCGGATTTTCAGCGTCTTGGGTGTCTCCGCATCCATCACGAGCGGCACATTCCCTCCGCCGGTCCCCATCCGGGATGTCAGCGTCTGCACCATGTTATCCTCTGACACATTGACACGGCTGTCCGCAGGGTGGTTCTCCAGGGCCACCGCCGCCGGGACAATCCCGGCACGGAGGGTCGGTGATAATTCCTCCCCATAGCCGATGCCCCGGCTGCCGGCGGAATGCTCCGTGCAGAATCCCGCTGATCCCAGGGGATGCCTTTCATCCATTACGCACGGCGGATGCCCGTGGGCCTGCGCCCTTAAGGTACACGCCATGCCGTCATCCACGGAAATATAAGCCCCGCCCTCATCATTCAGACAGATGCCGCCTGCCGCTCCAGCGCGATCCGCAGCACCTCCGGCAGTTCCTTGCCACGCACGGAAGCCCTCCGCAGAATACCCAGACACGCCTTCGGACTCAAATAATATCTTTCCGGCACTCCCGCCTGCAAAATCTGCGACAAGGTAGATGCGTTTCCTTCGCTGGGGGATTCCCCAAAATTGCGCGTCAAGCACCCGCCATGCGAGGGAAAATCCGTCCCCCACGACAGTTCCTGCGTTTGCCCATTTCCCCTTTGGAGGTCCAGGTACAGAAACACTTTCGTCTTTGACGGAGCAGACCGCTTCGAGGACTGCCTTGAAGTCCTCCCCTTTGTTGGAGGAGAAGGCGCCGGGGACGTTCTCCCACACGATAAACCTTGGGTATTTTCCATCTGTTGCACACCTCATTTCCTTTACGATTCTTATTGCCTGGTAGAACAGGCACGACTGCTGCCCGCCAAGCCCCGCCCGCTTGCCCGCCACCGACATATCGGTACACGGCGAGCCGAAGGTGATGATGTCCACCGGCTCCACTTCCACACCGTTCACCGTGGAGATGTCGCCCAGGTGCTTCACAAAGGACAGCCGCTTCGTGGTCACACGGATGGGGAACGGCTCAATCTCCGAAGCCCACAAAGGCGTGATCCCGGCAAGCAGCCCGCCCAAAGGAAAGCCCCCGGAGCCGTCAAAGAGACTGCCGAGGGTCAGGCGGGAATCCGCAGTCTGCGTATTCGGTGTGTTTCCGCCGCCAGTGCGGGACTCCGTACTATGGATATCTATAGCGTCCGCATTCATTCTGCCCCCACCTCCTTCACCAGCGCGGAGTACGGGAGATTCTCCCCATTCCGCACCACATACACATTTTCCGAATCCCCGGTATCCTCCACATACCTCCGCAGGATGACGGACGCATACTTCTCATCCAGCTCCATCATGCAGCAGATACGGTTGGTCTGCTCACACGCCATCATGATGGAGCCGCTCCCGCCGAAAGTATCCAATACAATGGCATTCTCCTGGGAAGAATTGCAGATCGGATAGCCAAGTAAATCCAGCGGCTTGGAGGTCGGGTGGTTCTTATTCCGCTTCGGCTTGTCGTAATTCCAGATGGTGGTCTGCTTCCGGTCGGAATACCACGGATGCTTGCCGTTCTTCAGAAAACCGTACAAGACAGGCTCATGCTGCCACTGGTAATCCGACCGGCCAAGCACAAGGGAATTCTTCACCCAAATGCACACCCCGGCAAGGTGGAACCCTGCATCCACAAACGCCTTGCGGAAATTCAGCCCCTCCGTGTCCGCATGGAACACATAAGCCGCGCCGCCCTTCTCCAGATGCGCCGCCATGTTCTGGAAGGAATTATACAGAAAAGTGTAGAACTCCCCGTTTTCCATGCTGTCATTCTGGATGGAAAGCCCGCTGCCGCTCTTGAAAGCGACATTATACGGCGGGTCCGTCACGATGAGGTTTGCCTTCTTCCCGTCCATGAGCGCCGCCACATCCTCCGCACTGGTGGCGTCGCCGCACATCAGCCTGTGCCTACCCACCGTCCAGATGTCGCCCCGCTCCACGAACGCCGCTTTCTCCAGAGCAGCGGAAAGGTCAAAATCATCGTCTTTCACATCCTTTTCCCCGTCCCCGGCAAAAAGGTCTGCGATCTCATCCTCTCCAAAGCCCGTAAGGGACACATCGAAATCTGCACCCTGCAGGGATTCGATTTCGATACGGAGCAGCTCCTCATCCCATCCCGCATCCAATGCCATACGGTTGTCCGCAAGGATGTACGCTTTCTTCTGCGCCTCCGTCAAGAAGTCTGCAAACACACACGGAACCTCTGTAATCCCTTCCTCCTTTGCGGCGGCAATCCTGCCATGCCCTGCGATGACATTGAACTCCCGGTCAATGATGACCGGGTTGATGAAGCCAAATTCTCGCAGGGACGAGCGGAGCTTTGTAAGCTGCTCCGGCGAGTGCGTCCTTGCGTTGTTCACATATGGCACTAATTTCGAGAGCGGCACGAGCTGCATATCAGTCGTTGTTTTCATTAAAAATTCCTCCATTTCGTAGCAGGCTGCATAGCTTAGACACATCCTCCGGCTAAAAAAAGGCATGAAAAAACCGCCCCAAAGGACGGTTCCACATAATAGTCAGCTAAAATATTTTCTGTATACCTCGTTTATTGTTTCGACATAAACCACATAAGATGGATGGCTTTTATCCTGGCGTTCAAGATACATATTTTTCTTGTCTTTGTATCTTTCCCGAACTTCACTCCAAAGCCTTTCAGCCTTGATGGCATCAGCCTTCTGCCGGACACGGTGGACAGATGGCGCTTCTCCCCAATGGTAATTGTTTGATCCCTTATCATGGAGCAGCCTGTAATAAATCCCATCTCCATCCCTTGCCAATATGGCAAGGTCAAAACTGAAAGCCACCTGTGACAGAATACCGGGAGTATACATTAACGCAGTTATAACAGAGGTTGAATCCTTCCCATCCGAAAACTGGCCTCCCCTTACAACATGACTCCTGCTTCTCCTTAATATCAGGTTCAAAGAATCCCTTACCCTGTTTTTAAGTCGCCGGGGATCATGCCAGTATTCCTCCGGCATCCTTATGACCATCAGGTTATAGTCCAGGTCAAATGGGGCATTCCCATTCCGCATGACAAGTTTCCGTGCATAGCTTCCGCTGCCCACAAGGAAAAACTGCGTATTTATATCATATTCCTCATTCAGATAATCCCGCAGTTCCGTAAGCATCCGCGAACACTCATTGCGGTATGGCCTGGCTTCCTTCTCACTCACATATTCGTATGCCATTCTTTTTCTCCTATCCGCCCATGCCTCCATTTAACGCTTTTTCATCGTTAAATCATTACAGTATGGCAGACGGAACCTGCTTTGTCAATCCCCCTTTTTTTCATGTTCTATCCAAATCAGCCTTAATAACAACTCATTCTGCTTGCCTGCAATTTCAAATATCCTTACACTCCTTTCCTTGCCCGGAGCAGCCGCTCCATCACGTCATCCTGCGGCGTATTCCCCTGGAATTCCACAGAACAGTTCTCCTTCACAATCTGGTAAATCTGCATCCAGCAATAATTGGTCTGCTTCATGTAGGACTGGCTCATGGTGACATAAGGGGAAGCGATGGCCGCCCCCGTGGTCGGGTGCTTTGCCAGGAATCCCGTGGAGGATACGATCTCCTCGCACTGAATCCACCGGGACACGCTCATGGCGTACTGCTCCACCATCTGCACCGTGACCAGCTTTTCACAGCCCCTCGCTTTCAGCCACGCATAGGTTTCCTGGTACACTTCCTCCGCCACCAGCTCCCGCCCACTTTTCTGCGGGGATTTGAGGAAGTCCTTCACGGGCGGCACATCCATGCCCTCCAGTTCGGCAGGCTCCAGCATGACCGCTGCCGCTTTCCCCTCGCTGATCTTCTCCGTGAGCGCCTTTTTCTTGCGCCCCGCGCCCGGCCTTGCGCCGCCGCGGCTGCTGCCGTCCTTCGCCACCGCCGCCACCCCCGTCCGTTTGATTTCGTTTGAAAAACGCTGCGGAAATCAAACGCCGCAGCGCCGTAAAAAGCACCGTAAAACAAGGGAAAATCCCATGTTTGAAAACCGGGGCAATCCCCCGTTTGATTTCCGGTTTTTGTGCGTTTGACCCCACGCCCGTTCCCCGGTTGACTAGCTGTAGAGATTTAGACCGCCCCTTCCATTTCATACTTTTTCAAAAAAATTTTTAATTTCTATTAGATTTCTACTTGATTTCTAATAATTTTTATGATATTATTTTTTAGTAGATAACAACTTGATTTCTAGTAGAAAGGAAGGAAACAAATTATGAACAACGCTTGGCTTATTCGCCCTTATCCCCACAAACAACTTAGGCTTTCCGAATTCTTGGATAATAAAATTATCGCAGTTGGTTGGCCTTGCATTGGTGACTTAAACGGAAAGTCCCGTGAAGAATTAAAGGAAACATTATCAGAACCACCCTACAGCTACGAAGGTCTTACTCTCGGTAATGCCTATGCCACCATTGACATATTTGTCAATCAGATGAAGGCCGGGGACCTGCTCCTCATGCCAAATGGAGATGATATTTACTTTGGCAAAATTTCAAGCGATTACTACTTCGATCCATCTGTTGACAATGACAAGGACGGCTATCCTCATCAGAGAAAAGCAGAGTGGCTGAAGAACACGTCCCGCAAAGAACTCTCAAAGGATCTTCGTTTATCATTGAAAGTACATCGCACTGCTGCAAACTTGTCACACCACTTTGCAGAAATCGATGCCCTTATCCACGATAAGGAAGTCCCTGTTGCTACACCTGCCAGTACGGATACCATTGATGTGTCCTATCCTCTGAGACCAAACTATAATGTATCGTTCAGCATCCCGATTGATATTACCGCAGATGAAGCTAAACGTCTCAGTGCATATTTTGCATCTTTGTATTTTAAGGATTAACCTCTTTGGCCGGGGAATTTTCCCCGGTCTTTTTGTGCCACCTGTCACCGCGCTCCGCATGAATCCTGGCATGGCACGGCTGGCACAGTGACACGAGGTTTCCCTCGTCATGGGTCCCACCCTCTGCCAGCGGCAGCTTATGGTGTACCTCCTCCATCGGCCGCATCAGCCCTTTTTTATAACATTCCTCACAGAACGGGTGCGCCGCGGCATATCGGTCACGGATTCTCTTCCATGCCCGACCATACCTGCGGCGCGCAGCCGGGTCCCGGCCGTACTTTTCGTAGCGGCGGTTCTCCTGTCTCCCATGCTCCTCACAAAAGCGCCCCTCTGTCAGCTCCGGGCATCCGGGAAAGGAACACGGCCTCTTCGGTTTCCTTGGCATCTGTCCCACCTCCATCCATGGAAAAAGCCCCGCGGGATTTTCTCCCTTGGGGGCTTCTTGACATTTTTTCATGCTACTACCATACCACGTCCAGACAGATAAATCATCTCACAAAGTGGACACTTTCATTTTCCAAACAGCAGGGTGGCCAGTTTTGCCAATGCCCGGTTCTTCCTCCTGTATGCAGATGCCCTCTCAATGCCGAAATAGTCTGCAATGTCATCTGCCGAACCACTGCCATACCCATTGTCCTCACTGTAAAATATTTCAAGCACATAGCGGTCATCCTCTGAAAGCTCCTCCCATGCCGGAAGGAACCACGCCATGTATTCCACTGCCTGCCGGTAACGCTCCCGGAGGACGTCAATCTCCCCGATCCCTTTTACCATCCTGTCCTCTGCGGCATGGGGATTGTGTGCATGGGGCATCCCGTCAGACTGGGGACTGCCGACGCCGCCCATTTTTTCATACGCCGCCTTTATCTCGTCATCCGTGTTCCCGATGATGAATTTCATATTGCTGTAATCCTTCAGTGCATCCACTGCTGCAGACCGCTTGTCAAGATACTTCCAGATAATGCTCATAAACACTGCCTCCAATCAGATATTTTTATTCCCCACGGATTTTCAAAGGTTGTCATTGATTGTCTCAGATTTGCACCATCCTTCTGGTTGGAGACGGCATTTCCGCTCATATCTTCAGGTCTGCCTTCACCGCATCGATCAGTGTGGCCTGCGTGGTGTCCTTCTCGGATAATGCCTTCATGATCCGCTCATCTATAGTACCTTTCGTGATGATGTGCTGCACCACCACGGTCTCGGATGCCTGCCCCTGCCTCCACAGCCTCGCCACCGTCTGCTGGTACAGTTCAAGGCTCCAGGTAAGGCCGAACCACACCAGCGTGTTCCCGCCTGCCTGGAGGTTCAGGCCGTGCCCTGCGGATGCCGGGTGAATCAAAGCCACCGGGATTTCCCCGGCATTCCATTTCCGGATGCTGCCATCGGTATCCAGACGGGAACACGGGATTTTCAGCTTCTGCAGCCGCTCCATGATGCGTTCCAGGTCATGCCGGAACCAGTATGCCACAAGCACCGGCTTTCCGTTCGCCGCCTCGATGATGTCCTCTAGGGCGTCCAGTTTTCTTTCGTGGATTGCGATTACCTCCCCGGCATCCGTGTAGACCGCACCATTCGCCATCTGGCAGAGCTTCCCGGAAAGGGATGCGGCATTGGCGGCTGTGATATCGCCGTCCGGAAGCTGAAGGACGAGGTCCTTTTTCAAATCCGCATAATGCGAATCCTCTTTTTCAGAAAGATACACCGTGTATCTGGAATTGATCAGTTCCGGCATCTGCAGGTGGTCGGTGGACTTCATGGAAATGGTGATGTCGGAGATTTTGCCGTATATCTGCTTCTCCGCCCCCGGCAGCGGCTTGTAGGAAAACACCACCTGCCCGTTCTGCTTATCCGGCCGGAAGTAGGAGGTGCGGTACTGCCCGATGAACCGGCCAAGCCGCTCCCCCATGTCCAGCAGCCGGAACTCCGCCCACAGGTCCATCAGGCCGTTGCTGGAAGGCGTGCCGGTCAGCCCCACGATGCGCTTCACCTTCGGCCGGACTTTCATCAGCGCCTTGAACCGCTTCGTCTGGTGGTTCTTGAAAGATGACAGCTCATCAATCACCACCATGTCGAATTCAAAGGGGATGCCGCTTTCGGAAATCAGCCACTGCACATTCTCACGGTTGATCAGATAAATATCAGCCTGTTTCCTTAACGCCGCCAGCCGCTCCGCCGCCGTTCCGACTGCCACGCTGTACCTCAAGCCTCCAAGGTGATCCCATTTTTCAATTTCCGCCGGCCAACTGAAAGACGCTACTCTGATGGGGGCTATCACAAGCACCCGGCGGATTTCAAAGCTGTCGAACAAAAGGTCATTCAGTGCTGTCAGTGTTATGCTCGTTTTTCCAAGCCCCATGTCCAGAAGGACCGCCGCCACAGGGTGTGTCTCGATATAGCGGATGGCATACTGCTGATAATCATGTGGCTCGTATCTCATCAATCATCCCTCCAATCTGAGACTCATCATCCAGCACATACACCTTAAATCCTAACTGCCGCAGCAGCCTGTGCCGTGCCAACTGTAGGGGGCGTGGCTTCTTTCCGGGAGCCTTGACCTCCACGAACGCCATTTTCCCATCCGGGAGAAGTGCCAGTCTGTCAGGCACCCCATCAAAACCGGGCGATGTGAACTTTACTGCCAAGCCCCCGGCGGCCTTGACCGCCGCCCTGAATTTCTGCTCTATGGTCTTCTCTCTCATGCAAATGCCTCCAATCCCTTATTTTTCAAGCATTCCAGACTTTAGGGTGCAGGTCGTTGACGGTCGTTACATAAAGTCCTCTATAAAGGTTTTTTTCTCAAAAAACCTGCCCTAAAGGGGGTTTATACTGCGACCGTCAACGACCTGCACCTTTCCCGTAAATACAAGGTTTTCAGCTCTCGAAGTCTTCTTCCCTTATCCGTATCCCGATAATATACATACCCGCCTTTTTCTTCTGCTTCTTGAATCCGGCTGACTCAAGGGCATTGTAAAAATCCGCTGTGCTTCTGGTATATTCTCCCGTCCGCGCACAGTAGTCGCGGTATGCCCGGTACAGCTCACCCGATTTTTCCGTATAGCCTGCTGCCACCTCGCAGCACTCATCCATAAAATGCCCAAGCCAGTCATTGTCCTCACGGTAGGATTTGATAGCATCCTCCACACAGGCAGGGCAGGGGATATGGAAGTTCCGACCGATTGCCTTTTTCGCACCCTCAATGATCCACGCCATGATTGACGGTGCCGCCTCCGACACGAGGTAATCGGCATAATTCTTGATATCCCCTGCGCCCTCTATCCTGGCATGGAACGGGATCACGATTAAGCGCCGCCATGTCCCAGGGTCATTCGCTCCCACCCTTGGCAGGTGGTTGGTGTAAAGCACGAGGGTATGGCTCGGCGTAAAACTGAACGGGTCTTTGTACTTTTTCTCTGCAAAAATCTCATCCGTGGAACA
Source organism: uncultured Lachnospiraceae bacterium (assembly GCA_947382355.1). GTDB lineage: Bacteria > Bacillota > Clostridia > Lachnospirales > Lachnospiraceae > RGIG3040. Next base: position 146,875 of record CANCYR010000002.1, on the reverse strand, counting down.
CATCTGCTTCACCACGGAGGTGTTCAGCCGCATCCCTTCCTCCAGCTCCGCAGCAATAATAAGCCGCTTGCCCTTCGCCTCGGCAAGTTCCGGCTTCACATTCCGCTTGCACCCGACTGTCAGGGTATCGGCGGACATATTCCCGCTGTAGGTCCCAAGCACACGGGCTATGGTGTTCCAGAAGGTGGATTTTCCGTTCCTGCCTTCCCCGTAGGCAATGATGAGCGATTCCAGATAGACGCGCCCCACTGCCGCCATGCCCACGATCTGCTGCACATAATCAATCAGCTCCCGGTCTTTGCAGAAAATGGTGTCCAGGGAATCCAGCCACAGTTTCTCTCCCTTGTCGCCGGGAGCCGCCGCCGTTATCTTGGTGATATAATCCTCCGGGCTGTGGTCGCGCTTACCCTCCAGCCCGTCTGGGAGGTAATAGGTGCCGTCCGGCGTGTTCAGGAGGAACCCGTCTTTGTCAAGGTCGGACACGCTGATCTCCAGCATCGGCTTTGCCGCCTGCAGAGCCGACACCACATACTTCATGTCCCGCCGTTTCATCACGAATGCCTTATATGCCTGGGCGGACATATACGCAAGGTAGGCGTCCATCTGCCCGCCGCTTATCTTCTTCTCCAGCGACTTGCCGCCGGAGGTGATGGCATCCTCCGAAATGCCCGTATCCATGAGCGCCTGTTTCGTCCGGGCAATCTCATCTTTCGCATCCGCAAGCTGTAAATCGAGGAACTCCTCCGCCGCGCCCACTGCCTGCTGTTTCGACTCCACCCAATACTGCCCGCAGAAACGCAGATAGTCCGTGGCCGCCGTATACCGAAGCTCCACCCCGTACTCCCTGGTCAGCACCTTCGCCTGCCCGATATCCGAATAATCCCCCGGCTTTAAGGACTCCCGCCCGAACTCGTCATTGTAGGCATCCGGGGCCACATACCCTTCCTGCCCCTGCACCTTCTCCGCAAACCTGCAGGCGCTCTGCCAGATCATGGCAAGCTCCGCATCTTCCAGGGGCGGGTTGCACTTCGCCGCCTCTTCCATGAAGATTTCATGCGCCTTTTCCGTTGCGCCGTACCGCTTCACCACACGCCCTGCAAAGTGGGACATGGTGGCGTTCCTCTGCCCCTGCGGTATCTCCCTGCCGCCCTGCGGCTTTACAATACAGTCGATGGTGATCTCGCCCTCGTGCCAGAGGATGGAATCTGCCGGGTGTCCGAAGATGAACCGGGCGGAGTCCAGCGCCTTGGCGTCAAAGAACGGAAATTTCTGCTGTATGCCTTTCTTCAGAGCCGCACATACCTCCCCATCTGAAATCGGATCATGCGGGAAGTACACATGGAACCTCGGCCTTGCCGATTTCCCGTCCTTCGGCTTCATGTGGTTGCGGCTCGCCACCACGGCAAACGCCACATCCTTCCCGATCTTCTCTTCCAGCCCTTCCGGATGAATCCAGTCCTCCGGATTGTCGGAATGGCCGTTGTCGCAGTCCATCACGTCCACATCGCAGGAGAGGAAATTATCATTGCTCCTGCGGCAGTTTTTGAATTCCGCGCACACATGGTCGAAAGCCATGACCTCCAGGCAGTCATCCTCGTTATCCACCACCCGTTTGTTGGGGTACAGGCTGTTCTTTGCGTTCCCCCTGCTGTTCGCTGTATAAAATGTCATCTTCAAAACAGGACCACCTCCTCGCAGTTTTCTGTAAAATAGCGGACCGGCATATCCCGCTTTTCCGCTTTCTCTATCTCCGCCTCCATGCCTGTGGATACCGTTTTCCCGAACACCCAGAGCTGCTCACACTTCCCCAAAAGCACCAGCCCGGCAAACATCCCGATTGCCCGTTCCGCAGGTTTCCCGTCATCCAAAAACTGTGGAAAGAGCAGGTGCGGCGCAAGGGGGATTGCCCCGTTCTTCACCGCGAACCTGCTGTACCGCCTCGCCCGTTTTATATTCCCTTCAATATCCCCGGCAAAAGGGGAACAGATATAGACCAGCGGCCGGTATGCCCGTTTCGCCGCCTTTTCCTCCTTCCTGATGCCCGACAGCGCCGCATGGCTTGTCGGGTCGCTGTATCCCTCACTGTTGTATCTGCTGATCCCCATAAACCTTCCCTCCGTTCCGCCTGCCGCCCTTTTCTTCCAGGACTGCCGCCGCAGGCTTGTAAAACGGGCAGCCCCTCGTTCCAAAAACATTATTTTTCAGGCAGACACACCGCCCGCCCTGGTTTCCAAAACAATCTTTGTGCATTCTGCATTCCGGCATTCTGTCAGCCATTTCTTTTCCCTCCTGAAATCAGTTTCATATTATTTTCCATCCTTTTGCGCAGGGTTTCCGTCCTGTTAAACTGCGCCCTCCAGTGCCTCCGTTCCGGAGAATCCGCAGGCAGCCCCTCCGCCATCCCTCTGTACATATCACACAGCGCCCTATACCCGTCCGCCATCTCCCGCAGTTCCGAAAGCAGCCCTGCCCTCGTTTCATCGGAACAGTATAAATTGATGAGCCTTGCGGCCTTCCGCATCACCTGCATCTTGCAGGGGAAGAATGCTTCAATATCCAGCTCCATGTACCCTGTCCCATATTCAATCCGCAGCCGTTCCATCACACACCTCAGTCTTTCTGGTAAAAATCACATTCATATCCATCCGCGCGGAGCAGCAGCCCTTCTGCCCAGGGCGGCGTCCTGCCCATCTGTTCACAGACAGCGGAAAGCGACATCCTCCTGTCTGCCTCGATGATGATCTCATCATGGACGTGCGCCACGATCGCACAGTTCTTTAATGTCTGCATGGCATAGCACAGGATATCGCGGGCGGTCGCCTGCACGATGTTCTCCACAAACTTGGGACCGTAGCTCTCCAGCCGCTCCCATTTCTTCGTGCCGCCCACTCCCATGTAGGTGACGGACTCCCCACCAAACTGGTTCTCCCCGATCCTCGGCTTCACATAGGCAAGCCTCCTGCCGGAAAAAAGCGTGATGAACAGCATCCCGCTCTGGTAATCAAAGCGGATGCCATGTGTTTCCGTTGAAACCCTCTTCTTGATGCATTCCTTCACGGCACGGTCAACCGCCCACCAGAACTCCGTAATGCTTGGATTGGAATCCCGCCATGCCGAAACAAGTGGCTGCAGTTCTTCCTCTGCAAGCCCCATCTCCAGTGCGCCCATGGATTTCAAAGCACCGACTGATCCGCCGTAGCCGAGTGCAAGCTCCGCTATCTTCCCTTTCTGACGCAGATGCCCGTTCACGCCATGTTTCTCAACAGGCACATGGAACATCTGGCTTGCCGAGGCGCAGTAAATGTCACCGCCGCCCTCGAATACCTTCAGCCTCCACCGCTCCCCGGCGATCCATGCGATCACCCTGGCCTCGATTGCGGAAAAATCTGCCACAATAAATTTCCTGCCGCCCTGCGGCACAAAGGCCGTGCGGATGAGCTGTGAGAGCGTATCCGGGATATCCTCATAGAGCATGGCAAGGGCATCAAAATCCCCTGCTTTTACAAGTTCCCGTGCCTGTGCCAGATCGGGGATATGGTTCTGAGGGAGGTTCTGCAACTGGATGATCCGGCCGCTGTATCTGCCGGTCCTGTTAGCTCCATAAAATTGAAACATCCCATGCGCCCGGCCGTCTGCACACACCGCATTCTCCATTGCCTGGTATTTCTTCACGGATGACCTGGCAAGCTGCTGCCGCAGGGAAAGTGCCTCCCCCAAAGGCTCCGGCGCAGTCTTTAACAGTTCCGCCACCGCCTTTTTATCAAGGGAATCCGTCTCCACCCCATTCTCCGAAAGCCACTGTTTCATCTGCTGCACGGAATTCGGGTTCTCCAGTTCCGTCAGTTCCTGCATGGCGGCTGACAGCTCCGCCTTGGAGCGGCCGTCCATGGCAATCGCCTGTGTGACCATCTCCATGTCCACACCAATGCCCCGGTCATTGATTTCCTGGTCCTGCCGGTATTCCTCCCACACAAAATCCGGCACGGGGAACTTTGAAAGCCTCTGCTGTATCTGCATCTCCGCCTCCACGTCGCGGAGGTTGTATGCCTTGAACCGCTCCCACTTTTCCCTGTCATGCTCCGGCAGGTTCCGCGTCCGGCCGCCGTTCGCCTTGGTCGGCTTGCAGGGGACGCAGAAATAACGGATCAGGTCTTTTCCTTCTGACAATTTCTGCTTTTCCAGCCCAAGCACTGTGCCAACATTCTCCAAAGACAGCGGAAGGCCAAGGGTGGCAGACCAGACCATGGAGCATTTCCACGATTCCGGCTCCAGCCATTCCCCAAGGTAATTTGACAGGCACACCCTCTCGAACATGGCGTTAAATGCCCACTTGATGACGGAATCATCCGAGAGCGCCACCATAATATCCGCAGGGATTTCCTCCCCACAGGCAACATCCACCACTTTCACATCACCGCCATCCACGCTGTAGCCGAACAGCAGGATTTCAAAATTTGGCGAAGAGGAATATTTATAAACGCCGCATTTGGATAAATCCACATCGGAAAATGTCTCTAAGTCAATTGACAGATTTCTCATATCCACCAGCTCCTTTCACTGCCTTAAGGGCGGCAGGGATAAGGCAGATGCCCGTTCCCCACCACCCGGCAGTATATTCCCGCTTTTGCTTACGACAGGAAATCCTCCTCGTCCTCATCCGCAAAGTCATCCTCCGCACGGGACTTCCCGCCCAAAGGCTCCCCGTCACGGATTTTCTGTAAATTGTTCAGACCGCAGGCAATACCCTTATTTCCATTGGAATTAAAGGCATAGAAATTGATACTCGCCCTGCCGTACACGCCGCTGTACACTTCCGATGTGTCGATAATCGGCTGTCTGTCCGCATCCACGATTCCCGGAGCCGTGGTACTGTTTGCGTTTACAAAATAAGAATCCGCATAGGCTTCATCATCCGGGCGCTCTGTATCCCCGTCACGCAGCGGTGTCTTCAGCACGGAAAGCGCCGGGACGCTCCTGCCGTTCCCCTTCAGCTTCGCCTCACCCTCACGGTAGGCAGCCTCAATCGCCGCCTCTATCCTGGCGATGGTCTTCTTATCAGACTTGGGGATGATGAGCGAAACAGAATATTTCGGCTCACCCCCGTTAATCGCTTTTGGATTCCATACATTCGCATAGCTCCACCGGGTGTCCGGCCCGGTAATCACCTTTGTCGGATTATTTACATTGTTTGCCATATGATTTTCCTCCTAATTTTCCTTGAAATCTTCCTGTGCCGTATTCATCGGCGGTCTCCTGTCGCTTTCAGGCACAAGCGCCGGCTTGCCCTGCGGCTTTTCCACAAGGTCCTTCAAAACCTCTGCGAACTTCTTCTTTCCGAGCAGCTTCTCCATGGCAGTGATGCCTAAAAGCTTCGGCTCATACGGGTCGAAACCCGCCTTTTTCACTTGATCAGCCACGGCATCCTCATCCACATACTTCCGGTTGGAACGGCCCTCCACAATCTTGAAGCCCGCATATTTCACACCGCTTAAAGCCTGCTGCAATGCGAACTCCTTCACGTCTGCCGCCCATGCCGCCAGCTCATCCGCTTTCACGAGGATTGCAGCGATTTCGTCATCCTCCAGCGTAGCGGGCATCTCAAAGTCATATTTTGCAAGTTCCAGGTTGTACTCCGCCCGTTTTCTGCAGACCGCCTTCGCCTTGCAGAACCGGCAGTGTTCCCCGGCGCAGAACTCGCCTTCCCCGGCATAAGCCAGCTCTGCCTTTTCCCGAAGCTCGCCTTCCGCCCACTGGAGCAGGTCAGCCTTTGCCATAACGGACACACTGACATTCTCCCGGCGCGGCTGGTAGATCACCATGCGGACGGCGTCAATGTCATAGATGCCGTCAAACAGCTCCAAAGCGCCCAGGGCATACAGCATCATCTGCGGGTTCCCCTCTGCGGAAACCTCCACGCCCTTGCCGTGCTTGTAGTCGATGATATACAGCGTCCCGTCAGCGATAATGACACAGTCCCCTGTGCCGAATCCCTCCTCCACGAACCGGGAAAAATCAAGCCTCTGCTCGATCAGCACCACCGGGTCTTTGCATTCCTTCTTTGCCTCTTCCACCAAAGAAAGGACATACTCCGCATACCCGCAGGCACATTCCTCCATTTCCTCATCGTAGAAGGAAAGCCCATCCGTTGGGTCTGACGTATCCATGCCAAGGGACAGCTTCAGCTTGTGTTCGCACAGGCTGTGGGCGTCGGTGCCCTGCTGCGCGTATTCGCTGCCCGTGTCCTCATAGTTCTCGCAGAGCCTTGCCGACGGCGGGCAGGCAAGCCACCGGTGGCTGGAGGATGCGGACAGTAAAGCGTGTCTCCCCATCACAGCACCTCCGCTTCCGCAAGCAGCGCCGCATACTCCGCCGGGTCGATCTCTGAGAGCTTATCCGCGCCATGCTTTGCAAGCAGCCCCCTCACTTCCTCCGTGTGTCCGGAGCGGGACTTCTCCGCCAGCACCGCACGGACTTCCTCCAGCGTCAGCGGCTTCTCCTCCGGCTCCTGCTTTGCCGCAGGCTTCGCATCCTTTTTCGCCGTATTCCTTGCGGCAGCCTTCCCGGCCTTTCCCGCTTTCTCCGGCTCCTTTGTGGTCGTCAGCTCTGCCTCTGCTGCCCCGCTGTCCGCCACCGCATCCGCGACTGCCTGCAGGCTGTCGGCAAGGGAGCGTAAATCCCCGATGACGTCAAGCAGTAACTTCACTTTTCCCATGTACGTTTCCTCCTTCCATGACTTCACTCACTGCCAGCTCCCGGACGGAATCGCCCGGAACGATGATGGTCAGCCTCCGCTTCTCCCCAAGGAGGAAGCGTAAGAAACGCTCCCTCACGGAGATATGGCGGCAGCTCACGATCCCGCCGGATGCCGGCTCTTTTGCAACACTGATCCTCAATGTGTGTTCCATGCCTATGGCCTCCCTTCCTGAAAGGCCGCTAAACTGCTGCCCTTCACTATACGGAGATTTGGGAGGCCTTTTGGATACCCATCAGAGAGTGGAAATTAGAAATTCTTCATAAAAAGTTTTTTTGCACCTTCTATGGACTTTACGACAGCCCGGTGCTGTACCTTTTCTTCCCGTGCAATCTCCCGCATGGATTTTCCCCCGGCAAACTTCAGCAGCCGGCTGCGCTGGACTTCTGACAGCCCGTCCAATGCATGGGCAATACGCTCCGCATCCATTTCACGTTCCATCCTCGTTTCCGGCGTTTCCCCATCGGAATACTCCGTACCCTCGAACTGCGCCGCGTCCAGGGAATAGCAGTGGTAGCGTTCTTTCCGGGCAAGGTTGTCCTCCTGACGCCTGTCCTCAATGATGACGGCACCGATGGACTCCTCCACCTCGACTTCCGACACCGTCCCGTCTGCAAATTCATATTTAATTTTCATTTAAATTTCCTCCAGTCTCGAAATTGTTTAAATAGATTTCAAGACCGGAAAGGAGGTCCGCGGCTCCCTGGACATACCGCACAGGTACAACGGAACCTGCTGCGCCTGCTGCTTTTATGTAACCGCATAAAAAATCCCCTGCCTTTCTCAAAGCCGGAAGGCAAGGGAATCCATATGGGTATTTCTGCGTCCAAAAGAGTACACAAAGCAAAGGCTACCCTATTGGGCTCTGAAAAAGGTTCGCTTTCTCAAATCCCTGTATGTATCCCTCGCCCAGGTTGTACTTCCCTCGGCTGTAGTAATTTCTTGATTTTTTATTTAGATGGCAAGTTTGCTGCAGGTATTTCTCAGCTCCCCTGCTGTTCTATTCTCCAATATGCTTTTACGCAGCCAAATGCATCAGATGTGCATTATCTCATCAGCCATAAATGACAGTGTCATACCATGCATTTCAAAATATCTGGTATTTGCCTCATCCTTTCTACCCTGGCTGTCCCGGCTGTAAGAAAATTTATATCTGTACGCATAAATCCATCATAGGCCGAATATCATCAACTATAGGAACATCAATGATGATAGATTTTTCTCCCTATCTTCCTTATACGTTCCAGCGTGGAAACATCCGAAATAAAATGCTCTATATTTTAATATCCGGTTTGGATAAAAAATTAAAATGGCAATGTAAACATTTCCCATCCCTGTTTCACAGTTAGGTGGATGTATATGGAATAATAAAACAGCCACCAGAATGCTGCGATCTGCACAGCATCCTACTAATATTCCTGTTTTAGTAGACTACTGTGATATCAGCACATCCTGGTGGCTGTTTTTACAAGTCAGTCAATTATCAACAAATTATTCCTTTTTATTTTTTTGTTTCCCCAAATGGATAGGTATGTCCTCTTTTGTGACTGCACATTTATGAAGCACTACGACATCTTCCTCGACTTCTTTTTCTGTCTTACACACAAAGCATTTCTTATGCCAAGGGCATGTCCTGGTGCATCTATGTACTACACCCTGCGTCATGTTGTACCCACCTCCGCTTTCGACATTTTTCTTTGCTCTATTATATGCACGTCCACTGCAATTATTTTCATATTTTGGAAATTTTTTCATATACATTATTTTGAAACGCTTTTCTCAATCTTCAATATGGTATCTGTTATTTTGTTCGCTAACTTGCTAACATCAAAATCAAAAAATATACGGATCTGGAACATCCGCATATTTTCTGCCGTAAATCATACACAGAGCTGCATGGCAATCATATTCAGCACGTCACTGCTCATATGTACTTCCTGTGGTATATAGCCAAGCTGCTTCAGCCGGTATGATGCCGCTTCAAAAGAGACATTGAATACATTCGAAACTTTGGCTGCAGCAGCATAATTTCTGAACACTGGCTTAGTATTCTTTACATTTTCAACAACCTGCTTTACCATCGACACCGGCATAAGGATCGCAGAGGAAAGAGCATTCGCCTGCCACTCCATCCACTCCCTGTCCGTCCATATGTCCGGACTCTTCGCCTCCATCTTCTTCGTATCTATCCGGCACTGAACCAACGGCGGCGGTCCCTCCATGAAATCAAATATCGTCAACTGGTTTGGATCATAGGAAAAATACTCCCTATGCAGGTATTCATGGCCAGCCTCATGCCCCATGGTGAAACGGTACCGGTGTTCCTGATTCTCTGCCAAAAGTGTTTTATCAATGATCACGGTATGTGCCTTTGCACTGATATACTCTGCACGTCCATGGTGCGGATCATATACCGGAACCTTATCCGTGTCATTGAAAACCGTCATCCCAAGATAAACACCGCAATGCGATAAATATTGAAAGTCCTGATCCATCCCAAGATAATTCTGTGCAAATGAATCAATATCAATCTCCTGTGGGGCTTTCAGGGCATCCGGCATAAAATCCCCCACAAGATTTTCACCGATCACATCGATTTCTTTCCTGCTCAGTACCGGCGCCCCCGATTTTTTTCTTGTAATAACTGGTCTATACATATACAGGCTCTTACCCCTTTCGCTTTCTCAGTTCTTCCACAAACTGGTTCCATTCTTCTTCTCCTGCATCCAAGTCCCTGGCGGTTCTCAGAGCGGCACTGACATAGTCCCTCTCCATGATGTATTCGGGGAGATCGGGTGCCACTGCATTCCTCTTCTTACCAGCCAGATCAAGCATGAGCGCGTTTTCTTCTTTTGACAGATTTAATATCCTTGCGAGCTGGGTAAGTTTCTCCATGTCAAACGGGTTACGCCTGTCCTTTTCCACATCCGTCAGAAACGGTGCGGACACACCAAGCATATCTGCCATCTTCCTTAAAGTGATCTGCTTCTCAACTCTCTTCCGGCTTATAAATTCTCCAAAATTCGCATACATCATATTCTTCACCTTTTCTTCTCTCTTCTTCGTTTTCTCTTTTTGTTTTCTCTTCGTATTCTCATTTTATAGGTGTTAATAACTTAGCACGCTTGCTTGTTCGCTAACTTGCTAATATCAATATACGAAAAAAGGGAGAAAATGTCAATTACTTTTTTGAAAAAGTTTTATCTTCTCCCTCTAATGCGGATAATCATATGGAGAATTGAATCTTTTCTGGTCTTTCTTCTTCTCTGTCAAACTCGCTTCTGCATCTTCCCGGCTTGCAAATAACCTGCTGCTCCTGACTTGAATGCCGCCGTTTGTATCAAACCGAACTGTGTAAAAATCACCACTCTGCCTAACCACAGTTACTTCCTTCACAATTCGATTGCTTTCAACAATGTAAGCTGTTGAACCGATTTCATATTTCATGCGCATCGTCTCCTGTTAATCTCTCAGAGCTCAATTCCCCACTACTCCACTGGGTACTACACTAATACCAAGTGAAGCGAGTCTTCCCTTTCTGAACCCGCACTGTAAACAACGGGGGTTCGTTATGCAACGATAACGCAATTATACAAACATATGTTCTTATTGTCAAGAGTTCTGTTATTTTCTTTACCTCTTTACCGCTTTTTCCAATGCATCAAAGATACATTACATTGAACATGAATCCCATTATCAGCATTCTATTCTTTCTGAAGACCAAAGTAATTTGCAGCTTCAAGAATTCTGCGGTCAATCTCCTTCTTTAACTCTTTCCCTTCAAGGGAGTTGAGCTGCCACATAAATGCTGTAAAAACGCATGTCCCATTAGCCGTTCTCGTGAAATGATTCCGGCGCTTAAATGTGTTGGGTATGGGGTCCATCACTAACCTATTTCCATATCCCAACTTCTTAATCCGCCTTTTCACCTGTTTCTCAATTTCTGCATTTTTTGATGCCTTTGACATCAATATCACCCTTCCTGCAGGTCGTGGGCCCTTCCGCTTCTGCATTTGTAGCATATCATATGACTGCCCATCCTGTCATCGGGGTGTCAAAGAACTACTCCTGTTTGACACCGTTTCCATCTCCTTGTAGCCCATGCTCTACTCTGTACTGTTCGATTACAGCGTCAATATCTATATCAGGCAATTCCACTTTAGGAAATGGCACAAGGCTCTCTTTATAATCATCTATGGATTCGAGAAGTATCTCCTCTGCAGGTTTCATATTAGAAAAATCCTCTTCCCCTACAATCTCCTCCTCTGGCGGCACTTCTATACCCGGACAGCATTTTTCAAAAACTTCTTGTTCTACCTCTATCCTGCGTTTAAAAACTATTTTCCGCAGATACTCATAATCCTCCTGCCGTTTTATATATGAACCTGTCTTTTTTTCATATATTTCTTTTCGCAGCTCTTCCATTTTTTTCTGTAACTTCTCATCAGAGTTTACAGCTTCATTGATTTGTTCGGCAAATGCAAATTCTACTTCCGCACGCAATACTTGATCGGCGGTTAAATCCGCAGCACACCTTTCAGCAATATCATTTATTTCCATCTGGCGAATTTCACCCATATTATTATAAATGAACCTCCACTTATCAAGAAAATGCTTAAAATCCTCTGCCATTGCATCAAGCCATACATAATTTTCCTCCCTTCCGAGACCACTTTTCCATTTGGGCCAATATGTCATTCCAGCTAACTGCTCCAAATCAAAAGTCATCTTCAGAATCTTTCCATAGCATTTCCTCACAGGATAATTCGTCAGATTTGACATGATTATTCCAATTTGTGCCAGATCATTCCCTGGAATGCCATTATTCTCAAAAACTTTGTACATTCCTTCCACAATCCATACAATATACCGATCGGATACTTCATTCCAATGCCCTCTCCGCAATTCAAGCATATTGGGCTCCGTATACTTATCTAACAGTTCAATCAGGAATTCCTTGTTCTTTACCGAAAATTCATAACCGTTTTCATTTATATCAAACCCAGGCTTAATATATTTGACATATTCTGAAAGCTGTAATGTTTTAATAATCTCTGAAAGGTATCTGCTGTTTTTGGACATAAAATTTGATAATTTGCTTTTTTCTATCTCCCTGTGTATTCCCTCCCGCCTTTGCTGCCTTCTATATAACTCATTGGAAATCTCTGTCAGATTAACTTTATCCTTTCGACTATTATCATCCATAACTATCCCTCCTCGTTCCCTGCCGTGGAAGTGACTTCCTTATGTTTAAGTGCGTAATATTTCACACCGTCAAAATCCATCAGCCTAAATGTCTGATACAAAGAATTTCCATCTATATCGTCATAGCATATATTAAACTCCAAAGGCAGTCTTTCCTTTTCGTCTTTTGGCTCAGTGCTATCCAGCACAGCCTTTAATCCTTTTGGATATTTCCAGACATCCTCAGAATCACTAAATGCCGCCTGTATCATTTTAGATTCCCCTTGTTTTATTGCCGGAAACATGTACTTCTCAAAAACACATATGTGCATAGCTGGATACTCACCGATGTTTTCAATCTTGATTGTAAAATTATCATATTTGGGATATGTGGATGGGTCACTCGGATTAAAAGGAACTGCATAATTCCCTACATGGCTATTTTGTTCTGAAATGGAAACAGAAAAAATAGGCTGTATTACTTCCAGTCTCTCATTATATCTCCGTTCATTTTCCCGTTTATTAAAATAACTGCTCTGCAATATTGCAATAAGGCTGACTGCAACCGTACCTATAAACGATAAATATGCTCCAAAAAAACCAAGCCAATCCCGTTTCTCCAATTCTCTTCCTGGCGACAGGAAACCATCACCCAAAAAACAGCTATAGACAATTATGTAAAACAGCACGGCCATCACTACAAAAAAGACTGACAGCCATGCTACCTTCTTACCCCTCTGATGCTTATCACGTTTCCTCATAAAGCTAAACCCTCCACCACCATTTATATAAGCTAAATCTTTTATCGTCCAAGCATCAAAGACCGTTATAGTTCTCCCATCTCCAACGTAAAAACTCCCTGTTCGTGAACGGAGGTATAACAATACGCGGCGGAATACTCGCACCATAATCCAGTCTCGCACGGTTAGACAGCTCTATATCACCCTCTGGAGATATTCTCAGATGTCCCGCATCAAACAAAGTATGGATATCAACACGCATGGCAAAGCCATTAGCGATAGTATCCTCTCCGTTATATTTGAAGGGTTTTATATGTGCCGCTTCCAGTATTTCCGGCATCATAACATTTGTGATCACGCACCTCTCACAAGCCTTAAGGACATCCTTCCGAAAAACTGCCTGGTTCGGTCTCGCAGCCCTCGTCTGAATCCTTTTCCTTTCAACTTCCGAAATTACTTCACTTGCACGAATCTGATCCAGTGCTTTCAACAATGACTCTTCTTTTGGCTGCTCATTGATGATTTCCTCGATTTCAGCGAAAATGTTTATGTTGATGTGATACTCTTCCTCTTCCCGTTTCCTGGCATCGGATTTACAAAGATATCCGTAATTGCTCAGAAACAAAAGATACTCTCTCGCAATCCTAAAGTCATTTGCCCCTTCGGTACAGTCCGGCCACCCTATAAGGGTAATCTCCCCAGCGCGGTATCGCAGGATAAAATCAACATAATCCCTCAATTCCGCTTTTGCGCCCGACAATGGAATGATTATCCGGACAAGCTCCTCTGGGGTAATATATCCCTGCAGCTGATCCAATTTCGTAAGTTCGCACGTTATTTCCAGCAACAGTTTCAATGGATGCAGAAGAATTCCTGCAGCATACCACTTCTGGCACTCCTCCTGGCTCTGAATCCGGGGATTCGGCAGACAGAATGTCTGAATCGTGATTGCCGCAAACTCCGTCTGTGAAATATCACGGTCAGCAACTTTCTGTCCAAAGTCTGTCAATTTTATTTTCCCGGATCGGTCATTTGGGATCAAGCCAACCGCTCTCCAATACTGGCTACTGTTCCTGATGATATTTCTCTCTCCGACACGGCCGCCAAGATTGACCTTTATTGAATCCGACAAATCGGTTGAAAGATCAAGCATCTCCTGTGCAAATTCCGGCGAACTATATTTCAGATCCCGATTTAGCAGCTCCAGCTTTCTCATACGAAACAATACACCCAACAGGACTACCGGGTCATTCAATCTTTCCGTACACTGTAGGCTTGCCCATTTCCACTTAAAATCAGGAAATGGCTTGGTAGGTATAAAATTCTTTTGCAGCACTGTTACACCTCCTCTTTATCACTGTATTGATTAAACTGCCTAGCCACGGCATATGCCAAAAGCGGAGGCACAGCATTGCCTATTTGTCTGTAAATAGACGAATTATTTCCCGAAAATTCATAGTCAATCGGGAAACTCTGTACTGATGCAAGTTCCCTGCATGACATCCGCCGCTGTCCATTAGGATGCGGATGGATTACTACCCCTCCACGATTATCACCTCTGGCAGTAACCGTGGGGGCTGGCTTATCCGGATCAAGGAGTCGATGCCCCAAATAACCATTGATATTCAGTTTATATTTTGAATATGTGTGATTCGGTACATCATTTTCACTATCAGGATCGGGAAGCTCTTTTAATGCTTCTGAAACACTTACCCATTCTGGAAGACCGTCTTGGCCATCCTGGCTGTGTGTCTCCCTGGGGAACTCATACTCCCACCCTATATCATTCCGGACACCAACTATGATAACTCTCAGGCGTGTCTGAGGCACGCCATAATCAGCAGCATTTAATATCTTATATCGGACTCTGTATCCTAACTGTTCAAAATCGGAAAGTATCATTTTAAATACTTCCCCTTTTCCAAGGTTCGTCAGCCCTTTCACATTTTCTGCCAGAAAAAACTTAGGCTTTTTATCCTCTATCACTCGGATTAATTGTTTATATAATTCATTCCTTGCATCTGTAACGTGCCTTTTTGTATTAGCTACAGAAAACCCCTGGCAGGGAAAACCGCCAATAACAATGTCACAATCAGGAATCGCATCTGTCGGAATATTCCGCACATCCTCCAACACGATGTGATCCCCTATATTCTTTTGATATGTATGTACAGCATCTTCATACAAATCGTTTGCCCATACAATATCATGGCCGGCCATTTTGAATCCTAAATCCAATCCTCCGGCACCACTAAATAACGAAACTACCTTCATAGATTTTCTTCCTTCTCAATCCGCATCAGTTCTTCGCCGAGTAACTTTGCAAACATGACTGGAACTGCGTTCCCTATCTGCCTATAACATGAACCTCTGACTCCACAAAATTCAAAATCATCCGGGAATGTCTGCACCGCAGCGCTCTCCCGGACAGTTAAACGCCTTTTACCATTATAATGTGGGATGGCACACACACCGCCTCCACCATTTCCCCTCGCAAGTATCGTAGGTGATGGTTTATCCGGGTCAGTCTGCCGATGAGCCGTATAATCACGGTATTCCACTTTATATTTTGAATACTCATGGTTAAGTATATTATTTGGCTTATCCGGATCAGGAAATCTGGATATGGCTTCCGAAATGCTTTTCCATTTAGCCAGGCCGCCCCTTCCGTCTTTCTCATGTGTAGGTGCCGGAAAATTGAATAGTCTTTTTTCTCCTAAGTCCTGGCGCTGCCCTATTATAATCACTCTCTGCCTCGTCTCTGGCACTCCATAATCAGCCATATTGACAAGATGTAAAT
The DNA here is from genome assembly GCA_947382355.1 of uncultured Lachnospiraceae bacterium. Classification (GTDB taxonomy): domain Bacteria; phylum Bacillota; class Clostridia; order Lachnospirales; family Lachnospiraceae; genus RGIG3040. The sequence goes on along the minus strand of CANCYR010000002.1, from coordinate 131,400 downwards.
CTGTATAATACCCAGCCTTCTCAAAATCAGAAATAATCTGCTTAATTGCCTCCCCTTTTCCCAATGACAGGATACCCTTTACATTCTCTGCAATAAAAAATTTCGGCTGCGTTTCACGGATGACCTCATAAAAGAACTTATAAAGTGCATTCCTTTCATCATCAAGCATTCTGAATCTGTTCGCCTGGCTGAACCCCTGGCATGGAAATCCTCCAACCACAACCTCTGCCCTTGGCAATTCTTTAATATCTATATCCTTGATGTCTCCAAGAACAATATGGCCTCCTATATTTCTCTTATATGTTTCCACGGCATTTGCATCTATATCATTCGCCCAGACTACAGTATTCCCTGCCTGGATTAATCCAAGGTCAAGTCCCCCGGCACCACTAAATAATGACAATATCTTCATTTTCATATTGACCTGCATGGTCAGCTCCTCTGTTATTATTGTACCGCACTCTTTCCACTGTTTACCCATTCATCAAGTTCAGACCTTTTAAACTTCCACAGTCTCCCTATCTGATGGGCTGGAATATCCGCTTTTTGCCTTACCCACTTTCGAAGTGTCACGGGCTTAATATTTAAATATTCTGCCGCATCTTCAAGGCTGATATAGCTATCTTCTATTCTTTCGCTCATTAATAATCTCCCAAATTTTCCAAAAGACATAAAATTTCTTTTGTATTTTAGCACTTCTTCATACATCTTTCAAGCGATTTATAGATACTGATTGATATTTATTGATATCTATTTTGCCGTCTGACATCTTTTACCCTTGAGGTAGGTATAGGGGGTATCTCAAACTGTTTAAGGAATATCTTTCCCTATTTATTCATTCGGGCTTTCGATATCTCCAATGCCTCGGTAAGCGTTTCAGATGTGAACAGAGTATCAATCTGCACCCACACACGGTTTGACATTACAATCCTTTTCCCTGTGCGTACTTCCCTTGGCGGTATGATTTCCGGCCCCAGTTCATATACAAAATGCGCCTCGGAAAGTTCGGCATCTGGGATCTCCGGAACAAACGGATGCAAATTGTCTGTGACAGTATAACTTTCAATATGATGGATGGCCTGTAATTTGCCGTTATATCTAAATGCAATATACGTCAAAGGCTCTTTGGGCCAGCCGCCTTTGCCGCCGCCAACAGGGCAGCAATACTTATGGTATTTTCTCACGATATCCACATATGCTATATCCGCCTTTTGCTTTTTCCCTTCCGAAGTCGTAATCTCTGCTTCGCCTAACCCAAGTGATACGACATATACCCAATTTGTATCTTTATTCTGCGTAGTCATAATTCTCTTTATGTACCTCTCTAATTCTCCAAGAATATAGTTCTGCTTGCCCGCCGTTTTCATCCGTAGCTTTCTTGAAATATCACATATCTCCATCCACGGGAGATGCAAAATCAGAATCCCCGGTATCGTAGGCAGCCTCTTTTTAGCATATTCTTCCGTACATTCTGACATAGACACGATTGCCTTTGCTTTCGCCGGATTACTGATAAAAGCCGTCCTTTCCGAATACAGCTTTAACTGTTCTTTTCCCGGAAGGCTCCACCCGCGCTTTGCCTCAATGATAATATAGAACTTTTGGTTATCGGTTATCTCCAAATCTGTAATTCCTTTATCCTTTTCAAATTCCTGATACCGAATCACAATATCCTCTGCGTCCACATTTATGTGAATAAGAAAATCTATAACTGTTTCCAATAAATGCGGACATTTAACAAATGCCCATGCTATGCTTTTTGTTATATCATTCTCACTTTCACCAATAAGATCAAAAATTGTATCAATATGCTCGTTATACGCAAATAATTCTGCCATAACACTGCCTCCGCCAATCTGCTTGTTTATTCTGTGTATTAATCTTTACTTCCTGCAATTTCTATCTTGGTTCGGTAATCGCCAGAAAGCATTGTATTGCATTCAAGTTTTGGAATGATTATCTGCGTATCTTCCTCATCCTCATAATTCCAATCTGAAAAGGGTGTAATATCAACCCCGTCCGGCTTGTAGCCTTGCGGCTTATCTATGTACAGCGTAAAACCCATCGGATATGTGGAAATCTCAGAAAGCGTTATGATTCCATAATTTGCCGCCTGAACCATGATCCCATTCATTCTTTCAAGTGCGCCAGCATGGATATGCGCATACAGATGATACCGGTCTCTGTTAAAAGACCGGCTTGTCTTTTCAAGAAGGTATTCTTTTAAGGAATCATCACCCATAAGCCCATTGTTAATGTCACAGAACATAGTCATTATCTGCTTAAAAATCGGCAGCGGCCTTATCTTTTTTATCTTTAATCCAAGCGACTCATACTCCTGCTCCCCAGCCTGCTGCATTGCCCCCTGGATTGCATGGACAAATCTGCTGTATGCAGGGACGTACCATTGGCCAGTACAGGAATTGCAGTCACTGCACAAATAGAAATCACCTCTTCCACGCTGCTGTATTTTGCCATTCTTATAATTTATTTCCCACGGAAGTTTATTCTTTTTCACCGTATCATTAATGACGGCATCAAGACTTACATTCCTCACCGCCCCCTTATTGAATACAGTTTCCGGCGGAACGTGTTCAAAGGTCAGTTCCTTATACTCTCCACATATTCTGCAAATTCCATACTTTTTCTGTTTCCGGCTCATTGCACCACACCTCTCCGCATATAATTTCCGTACAGCCCTCTACGAACAATTGATGCTTATGCCATGCTCCCCGCCGGTCTTTATATCCCTGCCGTTCACAGAATGATATATTGCTGCGATTTCCTCTCCCGGAAATTTGGGGAAAACGCTGATAACGCTTTTTAGATCAAGCCCGCATCTGCACATAGATTCCACGGCCCGTTTATCCTGTTCCTGCATCTCCGCCTCCATAGTAACGATCTGTTTATAAGTATATCATGAAATAAGTCCTGCAGGTCAACAACAGGACAATTGTTTTATGCCCTCCTGCTTTTCAAGCAAAAGGAACAGGCTGTCCAGCCTCTTTGCACTGCTTCTCTCAGCCTTTTTCTTTGCCGCCCTGTAATAGGCTTTCTGCTGCTTTGTATCCTGCGGCATCTTGCGGTAATCCTTTGGCGTGTCCCGTTTGAATTCATCATGCTCTTTTATGTATTTTAAATACTTCATGATACTCCCGGCTTCCGGCATATCCCCTTGGCGGTGGAATGGTGCTTTCTCAGCATCTTCCAGATTGATCCTGCCATATGCATAATTCCTATGGAGCAGGATGAATCTCTGATCCCTGATCTTGTAAATAATTTTCCAACATCCCACATCCGTCCGGACATAAATCTTTCTGTCCATAAAATCCACATCCAGATTGAACTGCTCCGCATACCTCTCGATCTTCTCTTTTTCCATCTTGTAAAGGAAATCGATACCATCACAGCATTTACAGGGTCTGTACCCCTTCCATTCCGCATCTTCCCACTTCATCAGTACCCGGTTCTTCTTTCGGATTCTTCCTGCATATCTGCATTTCGGCCTGTGATACACCATGTTTGATGATTCTCTGCTCATTATTCTCATACCCAACCTGCTCCTTTCTCCTGCTTGCTTTTTCTGATAGGATAAGGATACCATAATATGTGTCCCAAAAAACGGACTCAAAACGGTTCCGTCAACTCTTTTCAAAATTATCCTCTACACACTCCAGGTAAATATGCTTCTCGTCATTCAAGTTTAGCAGCTCTATATGTCTCTCTACTGACAAGGCATTCCTATTTGTGACTGGCACAATCTCGCTTTTCCCCGTGTCCTTATTTATCCGTAGGTACTTCCGCACATTGACCACCTTAAAATAGACTTCCTGATTCATATTATCCCCTTTCCTTTCCGGGCTTTCTTGCGCCCATTCAACTGGAATTTGTCATGCGACCTAATTTCGGATACTGCTGCCGCCAGGTTACGAGCCGTCCCCTGGGCATGATATTCATCAGAGACATTGTGTTTATGGTATATCGCAAAATGCCGGAATGTTGGATATTCCCTCTCCAGCAGATGCCAGTAATGACCTGTATTTTTTGATTGCAAGGTTACCGCAAAAGCTCCTGTCTGCAATACTTCGAAATAGCCCCCGGCTACTTCTCTTAATTCTTCTTTCGTTATCATAACTCGCTCCTATGTAAAAATATAAGCGCAAAAGCACTTTATATCGGACTATCCCCCATTATAACAATTTAACGGTTACAAGGCTATCGTTAAAAAGAGGTGCAAATCTCAAAACCATCTCGGTTCTATGCCGCCATTACTATCCTGAAAAATCCGTCGCCCATCTCATGAAATAGGCGGAAAGCCTTATTTTCACGCATTTTGCCAGTTCCGCATTGTATCAATTTCATGGTTACGATGTTCATGGCGCCCACCAGCATGAAATCCGCCGGATAGGAAAAAGCCCCTGCATTTCTCATGATTTCTATTTTCTTTTCTTCCAAAGGCTGGCGCATGCTGTCCAGAGCGTTCCTTTTAAATTCCGCCATTTCATCCAAAAACAGCACTCCTTTATGTGCAAGGCTCAAGGCTCCCGGAACAGGTACCCGCCCTCCTCCTGTCAATGCCTGTAATGTAACAGAATGATGGGGCGCCACATAAGGTGGTTCATCCATAAGTTTTCCTTCCTTTAGTAATCCCGATATGCTGTAAATTTTGGAAACTTCCAGACAGTCCTCTTCAGACAGGCAGGGCAGGATTCCTGATATTCTTTTGGCTATCATGGTCTTTCCCACACCGGGCGGTCCCAGCATAAGAAAATGATGAAATCCTGCTGCAACGGCAAGGGCTGCCCTTTTTGCCGTTTCCTGCCCAACCACCTCTGAAAAATCCGGTTTTTCTTCCGGCTTATCCCTCCCTTTTTCATCCTCTTCTTCCGGTACGGGTACTTCTCTTTGGGCAATCAGTTTTATCATCTCTTCCAGATGGCTCACTCCAAATATAGAAATACCCCTGACCAGCTTTCCTTCCCGTACATTTTCTTTTGGTATGATGCAGGCCTTAAACCCTCTTCTCTTTGCCTCCAGTACCATGGGAAGAATACCTTTTACTCCTCTGACGCTCCCGTCGAGTCCCAGCTCACCTGCAAAAAGAGTCTGTCTAAGCCAAATTTCTTCCACCCTTTTCATTGCCCCTAATATTCCCGCCGCAATGGGCAGGTCAAAAGAACTGCCTGCCTTTCGCACATTGGCAGGAGAAAGATTGACTGTAACCCTGCCGGCAGGAACCGGAGCATTACAGTTATGCATGGCTACCCTCACCCGTTCCTTTGCCTCTCTTACTTCCGAGCTTAAAAAGCCCACTAACTCCATGCAGGGAAGTCCTGTAGAAATATCCACCTCTACAGTAACAAGATAGCATTCTATCCCCTGCAAGGCACCTGACATGACTTTGCAAAACATAGTTTTCTCCTTTGCCGTAAAATTTTTTATTATATTTTATATTTCAATTGGAAATATTGTCTGAAATGACAAATATATGATTCCTTCCCTGTCTTCGCTGACAGGGAAGGAAATTTCTCTGATATTATCAAGATAAATAAGAAAATTTAATAAATTTTTGCTCTCATGGCATTGGAATCATGCGCATATTTAATACAGTCATCCTTGGAAATCTTCCTGCTCATATAAAGTGCCAGCAAAGCATCATCCATGGTCTGCATGCCCAACTGTTTATTGGTCTGCAAAATAGAAGCAATCTGATGGGTCTTTCCTTCCCGGACCAGATTTCGCACTGCATGATTGGCAATTAACACCTCAAAAGCTGCCACACGGCCATCTCCGTTAATGTTAGGAATCAATGTCTGGGCTATAACAGCCTCAAGTACATTTGAAAGCTGCACCCGAATCTGCTGCTGCTGGTGTGGCGGGAATACGTCTATAACACGGTCAATGGTACTTGCTGCATCTACGGTATGTAAGGTGGAAAAAACAAGGTGCCCCGTTTCAGCTGCGGTAATGGCAATTCCAATGGTCTCGAAATCACGCATCTCACCAACCAGAATAACATCCGGGTCTTCACGAAGCGCTGCCCTTAATGCATTGGCAAAGCTTCCGGTATCCATTCCCACTTCTCTTTGGTTCACCATCGACTTCTTGTGTTGGTGCATATACTCGATAGGGTCTTCCAAAGTGATGATATGGGCATCCCTGTTCATATTAATCTTGTCCAGTATGGAAGCAAGCGTGGTAGACTTACCGCTGCCGGTAGGCCCTGTTACAAGCACCAGTCCTCTCTTTTTGTGCTGAAGCTCTATCACGGCAGGAGGAACTCCCAGACTTTCCGAGGTTGGAATATCAATACTGATAGTACGAAGAGCCATAGCCACAGCTCCCCTTTGCTTGAATACATTCAAACGGTAACGGCCCAGCCCCTGCACCGCCACGGACATATCATATTCTCCATCCTCTTCAAACCTTTCCCTCTGCCCCGGCGTCATGACCTGCTGGGCAAGCTCTCTGGTATCGTCTGTAGTAAGAACCGGAAAATTCATCTTTTGCAGTCTTCCATATACACGCATGATAGGGGGTAACCCTACGGTAATGTGAACATCAGATGCATTGGCATCATGGGCTACCTGTAAAATTTCTGGCATTGTTGGCAACATATTTTCTATCCTCTTTCTATTCTTTTATTATTTTATCCATTAACAGCCTGTACGGATAATATTTTTATTCATAAATCCATTCCCGGAACATATTCTTCCTCTTCCTCCAAAAGGGGCTCCACATATTCCGGTTCCTTTATCATATAGCCATAACCGTTTTCTCTTAAGAACTCCACATCCATAACATGGCGGTTGTCCAAGGTCTTCATAATATCTTTAATTTCCAAATCACCATATGTATTCCGGTCACTTAAGTCGAGAACCTGATTGTCTGAAAAGCTCAGCACTACCGGATACAGGATGTCCTCGTCGTTAGCAGTGATAACTATTCCCTTTTCGCCTGTGTTCAATTCAACCGTCAACCCCGGCCTGAGCAGATTGATGGAACGTATTAAAGCTGTCACCACCTTTTCATCAAATGCATCCTTCCGCTCTGTCAAAAGCCGGATAGCCGCCACTTCTGATTCCGGAACTCCGGTTATGCTCATGGCAGTCATGGAATCAAACATTTCCGCAACCATAAGGATTTTGGCTCCTTTTACAAGCTTTGTTCCGCTATAAACACCTTCACGGAAATCAGACAACACCTTCTGGCTCTGTGTACAGATACGTTTTATATTGGGATTGGCGGAAAAAACCTGTTCCACAACTTCATGTCCTTTTGTTTCTGCCGCCTGCAGAATCACCTTTTCCTGTTCTGTTAGTTCTTCCTTTTCCAGAAGACCGTCAGAAACTGCCAGCTTTCCAATATCATGAACAAGGGCAGCGAGAACCGTTTCCAGCTGTTCCTCCGGCTTTGCATTCAGCTTCCGTGCGATCATGGCACAGAGTATGGCAACATTCACGGAATGCTTGTATATGAAATCCTCTTTGCTCCTGAGATTTTGGATAAAATTGATTTTGTGACCCAAATTCCCGTAATTGCGGATGACATTAGAAGCAATGACTTGTATCTTTGGTGCTTTCTTTGTTTGTAAAATCATTGCCAGTTCTTCTTTGACGGCAAAGACTGCCATGGTCTGATAGCGCTCAAAGGCAATATCCTCCTCCGTCATGGGCGGTACCGGTTCTGCCGGCTCCAATATGAACAAGCCGATTAACGAGAAATTTCTAATGCTCTGGATTCCCTGAGATGTGAGTTTGGAGTCCCTTTCATAAAGCAACACGCCGTCCCGGTTATATATAGGTCTTGCCAGCCGCATCCCTACCTTCAGAGCTTCTGTTTTTACAAACTTCATGGTTCTTCCCCCTGTACTTTTGAATTAACCCATCTGCTCAAAGGCCTGCCGAAGCTTGTGAAGCGCCTTTTTCTCAATCCGCGACACATAGCTTCTGGATATACCAAGCATCTTGCCGATTTCCCTCTGGGTGATTTCCCGATCTGTTAATAACCCGTAACGCATCAGGATAATATCTTTTTCTCTTCCCTTTAACACTTTATCCACCAGTGACATAAGCTTTGCAATGTCTTCTCTTGTGGTCATCTGCTCTATCACATCAAGCTGCTCCGAAACAGTGATATCCAGTAAATTTATTTCGTTTCCTTCTTTGTCCGTTCCGAGAGGTTCGTACAGGGAAACTTCTTTGGATGTTTTCTTTTTGGCTCTAAGCAGCATGAGCAGCTCGTTGTCAATGCACCTTGCCGCATAGGTTGCCAGCCGGCTTCCCTTTGTCTCGTCAAAGGTGCTTACCGCTTTAATAAGTCCAATCGTGCCGATTGATATGAGATCCTCCGGCTCTTCTTCTACGTTTTGGTACTTTTTTGCAATATGGGCAACCAGCCTTAAATTCCGCTCAATCAATATCCTGCGCGCTTCTTTTGCCTGTGCCTCATCGCCTTCTCCAAGCATCCTTATATAGTAAGCTTCTTCTGTCTCTGACAGAGGTTTTTGAAAGGTTTGCAAGAAAAGCCCCCAAAAAACATTTTACTATAGTATATGCGAAGGGTTTGGCTCACGGTACACTCTGTTTTTATTATACTAATTTGTACGGCAAAAGGCAAGGGCAAACGTGAAATTTTCCTTGATAGGCTTATAAGAAAATGATATAATTAGGCAAGTTTCACTGAACATTAAAATATTCAAAGGAGCATGAAAAATGAAACCTATCAATCAATCTTTCAAATTACCCAAAATCAATCGGAAAAGCGCTTATTTATACATCACCGCTTTTCTGATTCCATTTCTTATGCTGTTTGTGCTGCATTTGGTTTATAACGGCGGTTTTTGCAATCCGATTATGAATATATTGTCCCCCCGGCAGATATTCTTTAATGGTCTTGCCGGTGCCTGCTTTTTGTTTTACATACGTCATACAGATGCGATCCGTATAGCCGATAGGGGCTGGCAGCTTGTTTTTTCTTTTGCATATGGACTTTGCTCTTATGGTATCCTGCAGGAGGGCTCTATTTCTGCATTGTGCCTTTATGCAATTTTTCCTGTTATTTTTCTTTCTTTCGAGAAAATGATAGACGGATTATATTATCTTCCTTTTCTTTTATCAGGGGCTCTTATACTTATTTTAAACCCTTCTATTGGCATTCCTGTCTTTCTTTTTCTGCTTGTTCTGACTTTTATGGAGTCAGGGCTGAAAGGCAGGCTGAACTTTGGAAATGCCTTTCATTATTTAGGATGCTTCGCCCTTTCTTTTATGTTGGCGGCATTTCGGGTATTTCCTTATTTTGAATCTGTTTATAACGGTTCGTATTCTTATAAGGGCTTTAGCACAAGCTGTTCTCCTTTCGTGCTGCTATCCCGCTTTCTGCCCGGTGGAGCTCCTTCCATCTCTTTTTTTGCTCCTAACGGCATCGATTTGTACTTCGGTTTGTTTTTCCTGATTTCTTTTCTGCTATTTTTCTTTTCTCAAAAGATTTCCGTAAGGAAACGAATTTTTTATGGTTGTTTTACCCTGTTCCTTATTGCCTCCTTATGGCTTTCTCCTATAAGGTTTTTATGCAATCTTTTTGTGGCAACAGACGGCTTTTCTGTACCATACAGCTTCTTTCTGATATTTTGGGAGCTTAAACTTGCCGTGGAAGGCATCCATAACCTAAAAGAAATTCCCGGTTCTCACATAATATTCAGCCTCCTGTCCGGCGCCTGTCTGTTGCTTCTTTGTTCTATTGGCAGCGCCCACAATTTTAATGCGCATATGCTTCCTGTTACCTTATGCTTTTTCTTGATTTATGCAGCCTTTCTTCTTTTTAAGAAACAAAAATATCTGCTGTTTTTCCTGATTCTGGCAGAATTTGGCTGTAATACTTTTATGACCACAAATTTAAATTTTCTTTCTGCGTCCAGAAGTAAAGAAACAGCTTTCTTATGGGCTAAAGATGAGGAAGCTTTACAAAACGAAAAGGCTTCACAAGAAAAAGCAATCTCCACTTCCGAAGAGGAAAAATTATATAACGAGTTCATTTTTTCCCACGAAAACAAGAAAATGTCAGAATTGGTACTGAATCTTTTGACTTCTGTTCCATTGGAAGCTTCAGAGAAAAAAGCTTACTGTGGAACTGCTTTTCCTGACCAGTTTCAGCTTATAAACGGCTCTTTTAAGAAAGCGGGGGGCAGTGGTGATTTATTCTCTCCCTATCCGGTTGTCTTTTGCCTTACAGATTCTGATGAATATCGAGCTGGCAGGATTTCCAACGACATCTATCACTTTTCCCTTAAGGATTCATCCATGGAAAAGGATTCCTATTATGTTCCCTTTTCCTGTCAGACAGATACTCCCTTACCTTCCAGCCTGTATCTATACAACAACCTTACCGGAGACTTTCTACAGTTGACTAAAGCGAACCAAACCGAGTCCTTGTCTGGTTATTTGTGTTTTCCTAATTCAAAAGATGCTCATTTAAATTTCCAGTTATCCACCTATACCTTGGACGAATCATTGGCAAAGCAGGCTCCTGAATTGGTAGATGCTTATCTTGCAGGAGCTACTGACAATTCCATGCTCCAACGGTTTACCTATACTGGATTGGCTGCAAGCTGTATTGGCATTTTCATTATGCTGGCTTTATATATGAATTCTGATAAGAAAAAAGTCTACAAAATGCTTTTTTTCATTAAGAATTCACTTGAACGCTGGAAGCTTCCCAGTTTCATCAATAACCATATAAAAAGAAACCGGATTTATTATCTGTCATTTTTCATTCCCTTTCTGCTCTTTGTTGCCAGCATGGTAATGACAGACTGCGTTCCTTTTGGAAATACTTCCCTGTTTGACGAGGACGGATATTCTCTTACTCTGCCCTCCGCCCTGGATACTTATTACAGCATGAAGGACGGGAATCGCTATCTTAGCATGAACGGCGGCTATGGCATCAGCCTCTATGCCCGTAACCCTTTGGCACAGTTGTCTTTCTATTACCAATTCCTCTCACCAAATCAGATTGCTCCATTTCTTCTATTTAAGGAAGCTTTCTGCCTTGGGCTTTGTGGTGTCGCCATGGCATTTTACATGACACACAGACTCCATGGTGTCCACACAAGAAAGGAAGACTATCGTCTGCTTATGCCTGCCTTGATTTATGCATTGAATTCTTACATGCTGTCCATGCACAACTATACCACATGGTATATGGTCTTATTAGCTTTGCCATTGTTGCTTACTGCAATGGACTACCTGATATATAAAAAGAAATGTATTCCTTATGTGCTGCTTCTTTCCTTTTGCATTGCCACCGACTTTTATCTGGGACTTTACATCTGCATCTTTTTGGTAATTTATTTCTTTACCTGCCGTTTTCAGGGCATAAAGGATTTTTGGAAAAAAGGAGTACGGTTTGCTCTTTCGTCCCTGCTTGCCGCCGGAAACTGTTTTTTTATCCTTTCCAACGCATTGCTGTCCACCTACGATTCCATCTATCAGGAAGGAGATTCTGTCTTTCCATCCTTCGGACTGCATACCAGCTTTTTAGAACAGTGGAAAAAGCATATGATTTTTTCTCCTGCCCCTTCTGTATCTTCGGATAACGGGCTCTTAAATATTTATTGCGGAATCCTTACTCTGCTTTTGATTTTCGTATACTTTTTTGCAAAAAAAGTTTCTGTAAAGGAAAAATTAAGAAAGCTTCTTCCCATCCTGCTTCTCTATGTAAGCTTTAACGAACAGGTTCTTTCCTATCTTTGGGGCGGACTCCATTATCAGAGCAAGGTTCCGAATCGGTTTGCATTTTTACTGCTCTTTCTTCTGGCAGAGCTTTCCTATGATGGCATCAGGTTGATTCGGAAAGTTTCTGCCCTGAAGTACAGCCTGTTAGCTGGAGGTCTTGCTGCATTTTTCTTAGTATGCCAGTTCTTAAGTCAGGGGAATACTGCCCTTTCATGGGTCTCCACCCTTGTCCTGTGCATTGTATACCTGATATCTCATCTTCTTATAGTGCACTTTAAGAAACAAAGCTTTTACCCGAAACTGCTGGTTTTATTTCTGACAGTCGAGCTTAGCGTCAACATGCTGTACATTTCTAACAGTTACAATACGGTCCTTATTTCGCAGCTATTTGACTATCCTATGATAGCTTCTAACATTAAAGAAGAATTAAAGGCTGAAACCGGCTATTACCGGATTTGCTACCCTTCCAGATTTTATTTTAACATAGGTCAGGTATATAATACCGGTTCAAACAGCTTGTTTAATTCCTATGTTTCCAAGCATCAGTGTGCACTCAGTGGATTTTATGGTTTTTCCTCCACACTGAGCAATTTCATTAGCGCAAATTATCAGGGAACTCCCTTCGGTCTTTCACTAAGCGGACACCGCTATCTGTTTTTGCCGGTCACGGCTGTAAATGTGGCTGATGATTTGGAACGCTACAAATATGTGGGATATATCCCGAATTATTACATTTTTGAAAATCCAAACTGCCTTTCACTGGGAATTTATGCCCCTCCAGAGACAGATAACATAAACTATGCTTATTTGTGGCAATTTTATAATGAGCTGGCTGCTCTTTATACGGATTCGGATGCTTCTCTGTTCATTCCGCAAACATTGCAATATGCTGAAAATGAAAGCAATTCCTCCAACACCTTTTATTTTACATTAGATGGTAAAAAGATTTCTCATGAAGAGGCAGAATCCACCTATGCCCTCATGGAAGATTTGGTTCCCTCTAATTTTTGGATACATTTGGAACATAAGCCGCTTTTAAACGGAACAGCCTATTTGTATGCAGATGAGTTTATTCCACTTGGAAACTCAGAAGCCGGTGTTACTTCCACAAAAGAAATTCCTTTTGTGAATAAGTTCAATCAATTTGAGGAAACTTACGATGTGCTTACCATGAACGAGGATGTCTTTAACGAATTTATTTCAAAGGCACGCAAGAACCAGTTAGAAGACATCAGGATAGAAAATGACACTATTACCGGAATAACTAATTATGAAAAGGACGGCTACACCATGCTGAGCCTTGCCTGTGACCGCAGCTGGCATGCTTACATCGATGGAAAAGAAGTGGAAATTGAAGACCCGTACGGTGCTTTCATGCTTATAAAAACCCCTGCCGGCAAACATACTTTGGAATTGAAATATATCCCTTACGGAATGAAAGAAAGCAAGCTGATTTCCCTTGGATTTATCCTGCTTACGTTGATACTGCTATTTGCAGAGAAAAGCAAAAAGAAAAATTTCTAGAAATTTTTTGTTTTTTCCGCCGCCGTCTCATTAGACGGCGGCTTGCTTTTTATACATATATTGTAAAAAAAGAACCATATTCCCCAAAAGCATGGTAAAGAATACCGGATAGTAGTATACTGGCCGTCCTTCCGGACTCATGAGAAATATTCCCGCAATCTGCCCGTACAACAGAAATGCAGAGCCAAACCAGAATACAGCTTTCTTTTTATCCAGAACCCCTTCCTTCCATGAATAAATGAGAATAATAGGAAACACCAGGAATACTATTATTCTGGCAACTAAAATCACACCATTTCGTCCAAGCCACTCTGTGGCTTTAAAGAAATATGATACAATCCCCTCAGCCGCCTGAAGCTTGCCTGCCTGATAAAACAGTCCTGAAAACAGCGTATCTTCTCCCACTTTCATTGCACAAAAATTAACAGCATCACTATATGCCTGAGACATATTCATGATTTCAAAAATGGTTTCGTATTCCTCTTCCGAAACTTCTTTCTGTTCTTTCTGTCCCGTGCTGTCACCACGTCCGCAGGCATCCATAAACATTTTAATCCGTGCTTTTAGATATATATCAGGATTGTGAAAAATCAAGCTGTTTCCGCCCCGAACAAATGCTTCCTGCACTTCTTCTTCAGCAAAAGATTGATTCACCGACCTGTTTTTTGCAAAAACGTGCCCTCTGTATCCTGACAATCCATAATCCCTTATTTTAGAAATGGGCACAATTGCCTCAATTGCAGCTAAATCCTCTTTAGAGCCCTCATAGGATAAATTGACCGATTCATCTGACAATATGATGGAAAGCGTATTCATATTATTTATCATGGAATAATCTTTTCCATAATATTTTTGTTCTCCCAACTTCTGAGGCAGCATAAACACTCCACAGGAAAGCGCCATGATCCCCAAATAAAAAAGACTCTTTCTTGTACCGCACTGATACACACACCAGATGGCAAGCAGTAAAAGAAATATATAGAAAATCTGTTCACTTCTAAATACTGTCAGAAAACCAACACAAATGCAAAAAAAGACAAGCTCCCTTCTCGTTCTCTTTTTTCCTTCCACCGCATCACAAAATATAACAGCAAAAAGGGCGAGACACATCACTGTGTTGATGCAGTTACGATATGGGTCAAAAGCAAGCCTTTGCATTTCCGGAAACAATAAGAGCACCCATGGAATGAAAGAAACCTTCACTGAAAACAGTCTGCGGAAACGGCAGGAAATATAGTATAAAGTTCCAAGCAGGGCACTGCATTGAAGCATAGGAAATATGAAAGGGGATGGAAACACCATAAGACAGGCATTATAAATACAAGTCATATAGCAGCCATTCCAATAATCGATTACATCCCTTGACGCCATGTAGTACAAAAGAACATCGTCGCTCTCATAATTAATAAGACAATGCGGATACATCATGCATGCGGCAATAAGGGAAATTCCTATAATTATGAACACCACTTTTCTCTTTTCCTTCCATGCCCGACACAAAATATACCATATGGCAAAAATAAGAAGGGCTCCAATTGCAAAGGACAACAAAGTACACATTATCCGCTCTATTCTGTCACTAATCACAGAAGGAAAAGCCTGTTTTCCAGAAATAAACCATCCTTTATATTCCTCTCCAAATTTATAAAAAAATAAGCGATAAACCACTGCTGCCAATATATGAAGCGCCGAAGCAACCAGCACCACTGCCTTTCTGTGTTTTTTCATCTGTTTTTTTTCCGCTTTCATGCCATTTCCTTTCCATATTCACTATGATTTTATCTAAATCCAGACCTATTATTCGTAATATTTCCTCAGGCATGTAATTACATACTCCTGTTCTTCTTCCTTCATTCCATAATAAAGCGGCAACCTTAAAAGCCGTTCGCTTTCCTTCGTGGTATACACGTCTTCCCCACAGAAACGCCCGTACTTCCTTCCTGCCTGCGATGAGTGCAGGGGAACGTAATGAAACACTGCATGTACTCCCCGGCCTGCCAGATATTTAATCAGTTTTTGTCGTTCTTCCAAATCCTTCACCTTAATATAATACATATGACCGTTGTGCTCACAGCCTTCTGGAATTATTGGAACCTGAAAATACCCACAGTTCCTAAATGACTCGTCATAACGATTCCATATCCGCATACGGTCTGTCGTAATCTCATCTGCAACTTCAAGCTGGGCCCAAAGATATGCGGCATTCAAATCACTGGGAAGATAGGATGAGCCCATATCGCACCATGAATACTTATCTACTTCTCCCCGGTAGAACTTACTGCGATTCGTTCCCTTCTCCCTTACAATTTCTGCTCTCTCAATAAACTGCTGCTCCCGAATCAACAGGGCGCCCCCTTCTCCCATGGAAAAATTCTTCGTCTCATGAAAGCTAAAACAGCCAAATTCACCCATAGAGCCCAGCGCTCTTCCCTTGTAGGTAGCCATAACTCCCTGTGCTGCATCTTCCACCACATAAAGATTATGCAGTCTGGCAAGCTCTAAAATCTCATCCATTTCACAGGAAACACCTGCATAATGCACCGGAACAATAACTTTTGTTTTCTCTGTAATAGCTTCCTCAATTAGCTTTTCGTTTATATTCATGGTATCCGGCCTGATATCCACAAAAACAATCTTTGCCCCTCTTAGTACAAATGCATCTGCCGTAGACACAAAGGTATAAGAGGGCATAATGACTTCATCTCCCGGCTGGATATCGCAGAGCAATGCCGCCATTTCCGTAGCATGAGTACAGGAGGTAGTAAGTAATGCTGCACTGGTCTTTGTCTTTTTTTCCAGCCACATGCGGCACTTTTGCGTAAATTCTCCATCTCCGCAAATCTTATGATTATCTACTGCCTGCTTCATATATTCTAATTCCCGCCCCACAAAAGGCGCAACATTAAACCCTACCATATTTTATCCTTTCACAAATTGGATACCAAAACCCCGATAACAATTATCAATAATCCAATTTTCTTTTTGTTCGTCACTTTTTCTTTTAAAAAAACTGTACTTAATACCGCCACAAAAACATAGCTGGTAGCTTCTATAACCGGTCCCGTTTTTAAATCCACTCCCCGATAGGCAAGAATTGTCAGAAACATGGATAAAAAAAGCAGGCCATAGCCGCAAATCACGTAAGGGTTCAAATAGTCCCCGAATTTATAATCATACTGCTTCATAGCACTCTTTTTTAACAATACCTGAGAGACAGAGGCTATGAAAACAGAGCATAAAAAAATTCCTATGTACATGTTTCCTGCTCCTTATCCGCTTTGACTACAAGACATATTCCTAAAATAATAATACCAGCCCCTATCACATTCCATATATTTATTTTCTCGTTAAAGAATAAATAGCCAAAGATAATGCCCCATATTACGGTAACTGATTTGTTTGCCATTGCCACAGTTAATGGAAGCTTCTTTAATATTTTTTGCCAAAAAAACGCATATACTGCTAAAATCGCCAATACAATCATATAATTTTCCAAATATTCCACAGAGGGAAAAGAAAACATGGAAGCTCTTTTACTAAAAATCCCCCCTATGGCATAAAACACCAAAATAAGATGGAGCGCAAGGTAGCTTTTATTCATTTCTTATATCCTTTCATTCTTCTCTATAATCCACTACTTCTCTTATTACATACTGGGGCGCCTTATTAATACAAATATAAATCCGTCCCACATATTCTCCTAAAAGTCCCAAAAGAACCATAATCATACCACCAATAAACAAAATAACCGTTATCATAGAAGCATAACCCAATAAAATATCCGGATTCAAAAGTTTTCGGATAATTATGATAATACCATAAATAAATCCCGCTGCCGCGCTGATTGCACCGCACAAGGACGCAAACCGAAGCGGCTTTACCGAAAATGCCGTAAAACCATTCATCCATAAATTCAACAGCTTAAAGAACGTATATCCGGAATTTCCTGCTACCCGTTTTCTATGCTTTACCGGTACACTTACCATATTGCGTGTAATCCGCAAAAGCAATCCGCCAATATATGGATATGCCGCATCGTACCGCAACACTTCATCAATTACAAAACGCTTTCCCGCCCAAAAGCTGGACATAAAAAGCCGCTTGGGTTTTTCCAGCAAAAGCTCTGTCATCCAAGCATTCACTTTGCTTCCCATATTCCTTGCCCAGTTCTGCTGCACTTCTTCATACTGTCCAAAGGCTACGTCCGCACCGTTTTCCAATTCCTTTATTAAATCAAATACAGATTCTATTGGCATCTGTCCATCATCATCCAGACACACTATATATTCGCCCCGAGCCTTTTGAAAGCCTGCCATCAGAGCGGAATGTTGCCCAAAATTTCTGGAAAAATCAACTGCCACAATACGATGGTTCTCCATGGCAAGCTTTCTTATCACTTCCATGGTTTTATCCTTTGAACAATCATTTGTCAATATGATTTCATAAGTATAATGGGACTGTTCTTCTACTTTTTCTATAACCTCTTTCACAACCGCTTCAATTGTATTTTCTGAGCAGTAGCATGGGATTACAAAGCTAATCAGCCCTTTTTGCAAATTCATCCGTCATTTCCCCTTTTCATTTTAAAGCTTTATCCACTGATGGCAACCTGCTGACCGGTGAGCTGCCTCAAAGAGCTGCAGTCCCTCAATAGATGTATCTATATTCATTAAATAATGAGAAGCCTCTTCTCCCTTTGAAAGATACTCCGTCAGGGCATCGGAAATATCCCAATAATAATTGGCATATGCCTCAATAAATCCGCTGGGATGTCCTACTTTAAAACGGTTATAGCGTGCTTTTTCTCCTTCCGCCTTGTCATTGCTTCTATCTAAGAAAAAGCTCTGCCCGTTTTTGTCATGAATCTTCAGAATCTCCGGCTCTGCCTGAAACCACTCTCCGCTTGCCTGTGTTCCAAACACCCGAATCCTTAACCCGTTCCGGTTGCCAAGCGCCGCTTTGCTGAACCACATCTGTGCCGCAATATCATTTGTATAATTGACCATGCACAGCACATCATCAATGACCTGAGGAAAAAATCCAAAACTACTTTCTCTTGCCACAATTTCTTTTGGATGCTCGCCTGTCAGAAATGCTATCATATTATGTAAATGGGTTCCCAAATCCAGAGAAATCGTTGGAATTTCATAATCTGTCATGCGCCAGCTCTGTGGCTTTGGCTCTTTATGCTCCAATGTATATCTGGTAAATCCCTCCTGAGGCATTTCCGCAATAATATTCGTAATCTTCCCAAATTCTCCGGAAAGAATTTTTTCTCTCAGTACTCTAACCATAGGATATCCGGTATAATTGTAAGTTACACATAAAAATCCTCTTGTTTCTTCCAGACAGCCTTTTATCCTGCTGGCTGAAGCACAGGAAGTGCACAGAGACTTTTCGCAAATCACCGGAAAACCTGCCCTTAAGCACTCCTCCACCATCCCTTCATGTGTATCCGTAGGCGTCAATACTGCTATGACATCCAGCCTTTCCTTTTCCTTTTGCAGCATTTGGCGGTAATCCTCATAGACCCTGCTTTCATCTATCTGAAATTCAGCTCCCGTTTTTCGGTTGATTTCCGGGCTGCGGGTAAAGGCGCCTGCCTCCAGCTTAAATTTTCCATCCATCTGGGAAGCAATCACATGACTTCTCCCAATTGCGGAATTTATTCCTCCTCCAATAAACCCTATACGATACATACCGTCCTCCTCTATTCATTTTTTTGTACGCTGACCTTTATCAACTCCGTAAGCCTTTTTATATAACCGCGATATTCCTCTTCCGTTATAAAATGCAAAAAAACAATTCCCGCTTTATATTTCATGATATCTTCAATCTTATCCCCTTTTCGCCCCCAAAGAAGCTGTTCCATAATATAGGGTTTTATTTCATCTGCAATTTGTATTCCTTCCATGCTTCCTGCTTCATCCGCCATAATACAATGCCTCACAAAAAAGCCATCTATTTGTCTGACTTCGGGCACAGGCTGCTTTATACCGGCTTCAGCCGCAACAATATACGCCGGATAATCCATACCGCAGGAAACCTCCACAAGATGGATATACAGGTCTCCCGGCGCCCTTCTGCATACCTCTATAATAACAGGGGTATTGTCCTCCTTTAGTATAAATTGAACATGAAAAATTCCATCCACCAGCTTAAGGGCTCCTGCCAGCTTTTCGCTGTCACTGCATAACTGTTCTATTGCCTGCTTCGGCACATCTCCCGGTGCGCTGGCTCCGGAAACAAGATATGGATTATGATAGTATTGCTCGTTATCCACAAAGTAAAATGTTATCCTGCCATCCTGTAAATATGCTGAAAATCCATGGTTTGTTCCTGTTATAAACTCTTCCACAATGATATGGCTTTCTCTTGTTGCCGCCATTGCCTGCCAAAATGCTTTCTCTGCCTGTACTTCATTATCACAGCGCATCATACCCTTGCCGCCGGTTAAATCAACAGGCTTTACGATAATGGGGAACTGCATTTCCATACAGGCTTTCTTCATTTCCTCCACTGTCCTGCATTTTCGTGCCTTCGGCGACAAAATATTCAGCTTTTCCACCAGTTCTCTATACTTGTCCTTATGATGAATGCAACGGGCGATTTCATATGGATCATGTCCTTTAAGTCCCAGCTTTTCACAAGCATATGCCGCCGACAAACAGGCAAAATCATTACAGCCGGAGCAGACAGCCTCCACCTGCTCCCTTTCAGCCAAAATCAGAATCGCTTCCTTATCACTAAAGTCACAACAAATATACTCATCTGCGTATTTGTGCCCCATTCCCTCTGTCTGATTCCCTGTCGTAATCACATAATATCCCATTTTCTGCGCTGCCTTAATCATAGGGATTTCTGCATGGCTTCCTCCAAGCATGAGCATCTTTTTCATGTTATACTCTCCTCTGACTGCTCTCTTTCACTTATAACGTATATTATATTCTTATTTACAGGAAAAGTCCAGTAATAGGGGGTGGAAAAAAGCGGAATCCTGTTCTAATTTTATTCTCTTCCTGATTCTCCCGCTAATGCCTTTATTCAAGCAAAAAATCCGCCAAAATCATATTGCTCACATCCACCCCTCTGTCCGTAAAAGCTATGCGCTCATCCACAGTAAGCACATTCTGCTCTTTATATTTGTCTATTTGATGCCCATAAACATCAAATATGCTCTTCCCGAAAGCTTCCTCAAATTCTTTTGCAGATATACCTTTCATCATGCGCAGCCCAAGAAACATAAACTCCTCCATCTGCTCCTTTTGGCTGAGGCTCTTAATATCCACGCAAATATTTGGAATTACATGAGCCTTCTGAAAATTCCCGTACCTTTCCTGCTCCTTTGCCGTATGCTCTTCAAAGTCTGACAATGCTAACAGCGTTTTTCCATGAATACCTATTACGCTACTATCTTTTATGTTCCCTGCGCTCCAATAGTTTACATAATCTTTCATGGAATCCGTATTCCGAAACCGGATATTGTCTATCATGGAAGAACTTCCAAGCCCCAGGCCAAGATAGTTCCCTCTCTGCCAGTACACCAGATTGTGCAGACATTCTTTTCCTTTCCTGCTATAGTTGGATATTTCATAACGCTCATATCCTGCTTCCCGGAGCATATGCTTTGTAAGTGCATACATGACACGGTCCGTCTCTTCATCCGGCAAAAGCTCTTCATGCCCGAAATAAGTTTCATAAAAGGGAGTTCCTTCTTCAATGATAAGGCTATATGCAGATATATGCTCCGGCTTTAAAGCCAGAACCTTTTCCAGAGTGTCCTGCCAGCTTTCCAGCTTTTGCCCGGGCAGGGCGCTGATTAAATCGATATTCAGATTGGAAAAGCCCTGTGCCCTTGCCATGTGATACGTTTCCATAAAATCCTCATATGTATGGATTCTGCCTAACAGCTTTAACTCATCCTCATCCACAGACTGAAGCCCTATGCTTAAGCGGTTGATTCCTGCCTGACTATAAGCCTTCAGCTTTTTTTCCGTTACAGTGCCGGGATTGATTTCCATGGAAATTTCCGGTTCCGCTACTTTGGGCACTTTTCCCTTTGGCTCTGCTTCACTGACATGAGACTTTTTTTTCTTTCCTGCTGTATTTTCTATTTTTGTTATATAGGGAAAAGACTTTTTCAATTTACATAATATTTCAACCATTAGCTCTTCCGGCAAAACAGATGGAGTCCCACCGCCAATATAGACAGATTTTATAGGCGCCCCGGAAAGCAGTTTCCCCCAATATTCTATTTCATGGAGCAGGGCACGGACATATTCCCTTTGGGTCTCTTCGCCGGCAGGCGCCGATAAGAAATCGCAGTAATGGCATTTTTTTATACAAAACGGGATGTGAATGTAGAGGCTTAACGGATTGCTCATCACTTATTTATCATCCAGCTTCAACACACTCATAAATGCCTGCTGGGGAATTTCCACATTGCCTACCTGACGCATGCGCTTCTTGCCTTCCTTTTGCTTTTCCAAAAGCTTTTTCTTACGGGTAATATCCCCGCCGTAACATTTTGCCAGCACATCCTTGCGCATTGCCTTCACAGTTTCTCTTGCAATGACCTTGCCCCCCACTGCTGCCTGAATGGGTATTTCAAACAGATGTCTTGGAATCTCTTCTTTTAATTTCTCGCACATTCTCCTTCCCCTGTCATAGGCGCTGTCCTTATGGACAATAAAGGATAAAGCATCCACCTCTTCTTTATTGATGAGCATATCCAGCTTCACCAGCTCGGACTGCTCATAGCCCTTTAATTCATAATCAAAAGAGGCATAGCCTCTTGAGCGGGATTTTAAGGCATCAAAAAAGTCATAAATAATCTCATTTAACGGAAGCTCATAGCGAAGAAGCGCCCTTTTTTCTTCCATATATTCCATTCCAAGATAGACGCCCCGCCGCTCCTGGCAAAGCTCCATGATAGCTCCGATAAATTCAGAGGTTACCATGATTTCCGCACTGACAATAGGCTCCTCCATATATTCGATTTCCGAAGGGTCCGGCAGATTGCTTGGATTCGTCAGCTCAATGACCTCTCCATTGCTTTTATGCACCTTGTAAATAACTCCCGGAGCCGTAGTGACCAGATCCAGATTATATTCTCTTTCCAGACGTTCCTGTATGATTTCCAGATGAAGAAGCCCCAAAAAGCCGCAGCGGAATCCAAAACCTAAAGCAATGGAGGTTTCCGGCTCATAGTTTAAAGAAGCATCGTTTAACTGAAGCTTTTCCAAAGCATCCCTTAAATCCGGATATTTAGCCCCGTCTGCCGGATACATGCCGCAATATACCATGGACTGGACCTTTTTATAGCCGGGAAGAGGCTCTTTGCAGGGCTCCATGGCATTGGTAACCGTATCACCCACTGCCGTATCCTTTACGTTTTTAATGGAAGCGGTAATATAGCCTACCATTCCGGCAGAAAGCTCTTCACATTCTAAAAACTGCCCTGCTCCAAAATATCCTACTTCTACTACTTCCGCTTTTGCTCCTGTTGCCATCATTAAAATAGGCGTTCCCTTTTTTACAGTTCCTTCTTTAATGCGGCAAAAAATTATAACTCCTTTATAAGAATCATAAAGGGAATCAAAAATAAGCGCCTGCAAAGGAGCATTTGGGTCCCCTTCAGGTGCCGGGATTTTGGCGACAATCTGTTCTAACACTTCTTCAATCCCGATTCCGTTTTTCGCTGAAATCAAGGGCGCATCATGGGCTTCAATCCCGATTACATCTTCAATTTCTTCCTTTACCCTCTCCGGCTCTGCGCTTGGCAGGTCGATTTTATTGATAACGGGAAAAACATCCAAATCGTGGTCCAACGCAAGATATACGTTTGCCAGAGTCTGAGCTTCAATTCCCTGTGCCGCATCCACCACTAAAATAGCCCCGTCACAGGCTGCAAGGCTTCTGCTTACCTCATAATTAAAATCCACATGTCCCGGAGTGTCAATCAGATTAAAAACGTACTCCTCACCATCCTTTGCCTTGTATACAATGCGGACAGTCTGTGCCTTTATGGTAATACCCCTTTCCCTTTCCAGCTCCATATTATCCAAAACCTGTGCCTGCATTTCCCTGCTTGTAAGTAACCCGGTCTTTTCAATAATCCTGTCTGCCAGCGTTGACTTCCCATGATCAATATGAGCTACAATACAAAAATTCCTTATTTTACTCTGGTCGATACCTGCCATTTTCCCTCTCCTGTTCCTTATCCTGTTCTTCTATCGCATCTATCTTCCGGACAACTCATTTTCCGTTTTTCTTCACTGCTTGTCAGTATAACAAAATTTTTCTCCCGACGCAATGTCTGCCCCTTAATTTCTTAAACCCTCCCTTACAAAACCGCAAGCTAAATTATTACGCTAAATTATTACAAAGATTGCTACAGAAATCGTAACATTCCCCGTAGCTTTCCCACACCAAAATCAGAACCAGCAACAAACAGAAAATACTCCTTCCCCGCCACACATCCCCTCTACACAGCATACCGCCCGAAACAAAACAGCAGCAGAGGGATGAGAGTGGATTCCATGCATTGTTTTTAGCAGCGGTTTTCCTTAACAGCCTGCCACACACCCAGGGTAAAATTGCCACGGATGGCAATTTTAGGAATATTGCGGCATGGACGCCGCTATATTCCGCCCCGAACGGTACCAACACCTGACATCAGGCTGTTTAGGAAAACCGCTGCTAAAAACACCGCATGGAATCCACTCTCATCCCTCTGCTGCGTCCCCCTTCTACCGCGTCCCCCCTCTGCTGCGTCCACCCCTCCATCAATTTCCATCCCCCGACAAAGTCAGATAAAGCACATGCGCAATAGGATCCATGGCATTCATAATTTCCTCCACTGTATTAGTCTGGGCTCCCACCTCAATCAACAAACTTTTTCCCCGATAATGCATATTATAACGATAACCTTTCAAATATATTTTCCTTGCAAGCCCCGGATAATATTCCTTACAGTTTAACTGTGCCTGAAAAGAAAATGCCAGATTTTCTCCGATATTATCATTTTTAAGATATTCAATATCCCCTCTTTTTTTCGTGCGGCTCAGCCCGTTAAAAAACATAAACTGTGCAGTAGGTCTTCCATTCAAATTGGTCACAAGCCTTGTTCCTTCTGCCACCCCATCCCTGTGCAGGTCAATGATAACTTCTATGGATGGATTTTCCGCCAATATCTGCTCGATTGCAGGCGCCGCATTTGAATATGCATAATCCCTGTTTTCCACATCATATTTGCCGGTATGATGAATGACATTAAAACCGTACCCTCTAAGAAGAGCCGTAAGCTTTTCTCCGGCTCCAACAATGGTAGTCGCCTCATCCCCGGGCACAGAATCTGCAAAACCTTCCTGTGAATGGGTATGGTAAATAAGAATCTGAGGCTTATCGTTTGCCGTCTTCATAGTCATATCCCTTCCCAGCAAAGCCTCAAGATTCAACTGATTCCCATCGATAGTAGTAATGTTGTCCAGCACATAAAACTCCCCTAACAGAGTTTCAAAATCCCGAAATTTATCCAAATCATATGTAACTGCTTTTTCCTCCGCCATTACAAAATCAATCCCGGCATTTTCCTTCCTTATTTCCTCTTCTACAGCCTGTCTGTTTTCCTCTTCCATTGCTGCAAGCTCATCCTGTTTACTGTCAGGTTCTGTCTCCGTCACAACGGGCACATGATTTTCATCCTGCCCTTCTTTTAATATGATTTTTTCAATTATTTCCTGATTTTCCCTTTCCACCGTATATTGAGGGTTTTCCCTCATATAGTCATAAATAGGTAAATAGCTTGCTGCGATCTCTTTTCCAATTTCCTCCACATGTACTGCCACATTGGTTTCTTCCATATAAAGGAAAGACGGACAATGGATGGATAGAATTTGTCTGTCCCCCCATGCGAGAAAATGCGAAACATTCCCCCTTCCGAAAAATCCAAAGAGAAGCGCCGCCCTTATAATACAAAAGCATCCCAATAGACACAGAATGCCAAGCACCATATTCTGTATTCTGTTTTTCTCCATGCTACGTATCTCTCCTAATCTTTTGCCGCCCGGCAGGGGCTTTCCGCATCCTGTAACTTTTATGCCAGGAAGCAATGAAGCAAATTCCAATGGTGTTGCAAGGTTATAACTAAAACAGAGGCCTGCTGCCAGACCGCAGCCCCTCATTATAGTTTCAGATATTTGCCTTGATATAAACAAGACTAAGAAATTATATGTAACCGGAGAAAATTTTAGAACTTTACAGATTTCCAATAAAAAAAGTGTCAGGAATGACGGTTCCTGACACTTTTCATATATGATGTCTATGTTACATTAAGCAATTTTGTTTACCGCTTTTGCTAAACGGGAAACCTTTCTTGCAGCATTGTTCTTATGATAGATACCTTTTGTGGTTGCCTTATCGATTGCTACTGTGGCATTCTTTAAAGCTTCCTTTGCTGCTTCTGCATCTTTTGCTTCAATTGCTGTATAAACCTTCTTAATAGCGGTTTTTACGCTAGATTTAATGGATTTGTTTCTAGCTGCCTTTGTACGATTTACCAGAATCCTCTTCTTTGCAGATTTGATGTTAGCCAAGACTTACACCTCCTATATTTGTACTGTTGTTCATTCAAAATGCTTTCATTTACATCTAAGTCTGGACACGGACAGTCTGATGTAAACACACGCATATTATTATATTGGCTGGAATTTATTCTGTCAATATGATTTTGGAAATTTCTGATAAATTTCTGATATAATTTGTAACAGTTCGGCCCTCAGCTTTCCCCCGCAGGAATCGAAACTGTTACCTCTGTTTAACCCCTGCTACGAGCCCTTCAAATTCATCTATAGAATTTACCTTAGCTGCCATTTTCAGAAAAAATCTTAAAACTTCATAATCACTTGCTTCCTCAATCTTTCTTCTCACACTATCCGGTACTTTTCCCATTTCCTCTAAAAGATCAAACACATCCTCTTTTTTCCCCTCTATCTTTCCCTCCATTTTCCCTTCTTCTCTCTCCTCTTCAAATGCTCTGATAATATTATACTTAAATGCCATATCATCCTCTCCTCCTTTCTCCATTTCGGATAGAATTTCCTGAACCATTTCTTTCTTATTTCCGCAAATGGCAAGCAGAATGTTCCTGACCCAGTTTACAAATTCCTCTGCTTCCTGCTTTTTTAAAGAAGCCGCTCTTTCAAGCGCCTTGTAGACTACCTGAGGCAGTTCCGCATTTTTACGGAATTTATCACAATACATGATATTGTCAATTACTGAATTAGTGGATAAAATATACTCTTCCTCCACCTGACTTAAGTCTATCAGATAATACTGTAAGTTTAACACATATTCGCCAAACATGCTACCATTTATTTGATATTCCCTTAAATTTTCTACTGCATTCCATTTACTCGTGCCATTATAGAATACGATGGGAATCACTGCCGGAAGGCGGAAATCCTTTTTTTCTCTTTCCTCTTTAGCTGCTGCCATGAAAAAGCGCACTAATATATTTACCACATATACCAGTATCCGGAATATCATTGTATAATCAATTGTTGACTGCAGTTCCTGCAAAACAAAGACGACTATCTGCCTTCCGTTTTCTTTTGCAATCCGGTATATCAAATCCGCTTCCCTTCCTTCATAATCCTTTTCCACAAACTCTTTGTCACAAAGCTGCAACTGCGACGAATTTATTTCTTTTGTCCAGTCCGCTCCTATGTATTTCTGCAAAAAGTGTAAAAATTCTTCCGGATTTGATAAATCCCTTTTGTAGCCTTTGTCGTGAGGCATCTGTATTTCTTTTGTGTCCTTCATCCACAACTCCTTTTCTCCTGAGAATAATAACTTTTTGGGAATATTGCCGAACAGGCTTCGAACTGCCTGGGGCATTTTGATATGCAGTCTGAACGCTGCACTATGAATCATTGATAAATTGACTATAATATAGAAAACCGAATTTTGCAACAATATTTTATATTTTTGTAAAAACTGCACAGACTATGGGTAACAGTTCAGACATCAGTTTCCCCATAGGAATCAGAATACGGATTTGACAGAACATGTTTCTACGTCGTCACGCTCCCGCTCTGATAAAAACGCAGCAGTGCTAAGCTCGAAAATACCTCGCTAAGCACTGGCGATTTTATAAGGACTCCTTAAGAAATCATGTTCTGTCAAATCCGTATTCCGATTCTTATAGGGAAACTGATGTCTGAACTGTAACGACTATGGATAAATATTTTCAGATTCATTAAATGGAGGAAAACATTATGTCTGTTCAATCAGTCCGCACCGACCTTGCATTAGAGGCACACGAGAATATGGAGGTGGTTTCGGAAAATACTCACGGCATCACTGTGGACGAAATCTATCACGAAAATACGGAAACCCGCATCACAAAAGTATTGGTAACAACCAAAAACGGTGCAAAGGCATTATGTAAACCCATGGGCACCTATATTACACTGGAAACGCCAAATATGATAGAGCCGGACGAAGGCTATCACAGGGAAATATCAAAGGAGCTTGCCGCACAGCTAAAGGAAATTATTCCTGACTTTGAAAAGGAACAGTCCATTCTGGTGGTAGGCCTTGGAAACAGAGAGGTAACTGCTGATGCATTAGGACCTGATGTGATAGATAATCTGTGTATTACCAGACATATCGTAAAAGCCTATGGAAAAGCAGCTTACAATAAAAGCCGGATGCACTTAATCAGCTCCCTTGCTCCCGGAGTCATGGCAAAAAACGGCATGGAAACGGCAGAAATCATCAAAGGGGTGGTGGAACAGACAAAGCCGGACCTTATGATTGTCATAGATGCCCTTGCCGCCAGAAGCATTAAACGGCTGAATAAGACCATTCAGATTACCGATACCGGCATCCATCCCGGCTCCGGCGTAGGGAACCACCGGGACGGACTTACAAAGGAAAGCCTGGGCATCCCTGTTATCGCCATCGGTATTCCTACTGTAGTAGATGCGGAAACGATTGTAAGAGATGCTCTTTCATACATGGAAGAAGGTGACTCTGACAATTCCTTTCAGGGCAAGATGGTAAACAGCGAGCTTCATAATATGTATGTTACAAGCAAAGATATTGACGAAGTGATAAAACGGCTAAGCTATACGGTATCAGAGGCATTGAATATGGCTTTTGATATGTGTTGATTCCTGATACAGCACATCTGTAAGCTGCAGTAATCGTTCCCCCCAAACCGGACCGTTATGTCCGGGCATCCACCGGCTATAAGTATTCCTCCGGAACCGGATATCCAAGAGACTCAAGCTCTTTTGCATAGCTCCAGTTTTGTAACCTTTTCACGGATTCCTTTCGAAGCTTTTCCAGTTTTTTCCCCTTTGCTCCCGCCAGTATCCGAATGGAGTCAGCCAGGAAAATCAGTATGCCAAGCAATGCAACAGCCATAAGAACACAAAAGGATAAGCCATTTTTTCCATGGCTCACCTGATAATAATATACCAAAAAAGAAACCAGAAAAATTCCGAACATTATCAATATTTTAACGCCATTGTACTTTATAGAAAGGGCACCGGGCTCAATTCCCTCCACCACAATTTCATGATATCTTTCATCCACATATTTTTTACCGCACTTTTTGCAGTTTCTGACAGGGCTTCCATACCGCCACTCATTATCGTAATAAAATAGTATCTTAGCCCCGCAATATGGACAGTTTCCTTCTGCCCGCAATATATTTGTTTGCATTTGTCCACTCCTTTTTTCTTCCGGCTAATGCCGTCCGCCTCCCCCACCATGGGAATGACCGCCGCTTGACATATGATGGCCGCCGCCTCCGCTGCTGCCCCCTCCACTGCTTCTGTCAATATGCCTCCTTGTAGTATGGGTACTGATAAAGGCATCATTGCAAAATCCCATATCTGGTTTTCCCTCCGGCACGTATGCGGTAATCCCGGTGGTTCTTTTTGTTTTTTCACCGGAAAGACCTGTTGCAGTATAAACAATGGTAAATAACAGGGACAGCACAATTACTGCCGGTAAAGGCAGGGACAAGGAACTTACGGATTTCCCGGACATTTGCCTGTACACATCATTAACATAACGCTTGTAAGCCTTGTATGGATTTTCATTGGTTATTTCCGTCACATCATCTACAAGCTCATTTATCATATTTTCGGAATACTTATCCTCCGCTTTTCCGGAGGTGGAAAACCATGTATATCCATCATACCAGTTATCCACATAAACGACTCCGTCACCCCATGGCTTATTGTAGCCAAACATATGCTCATCATAAAAGTCATCTGCATAGTCCATGATATCCTTGGATAAATCTTCGTTCAAGGTAACCAGCACGATATCACATCCAATTGCTTTTTCCCTCTGGGCAATCAGCTTCCTTAACTCTTCCTCCTCATGCATGGTAAGCTTTCCGGCATAATCAAAAACCCGTTCCTCAGTATCACACTCTTCATTGGTCCTTTCATAAACCGCTTCCTCACTGCCCCTTTGAAATACAGTCAGAAACAGCCACACACAAAATAAAACCGCTATTGCAAGAAACATCCATTTAAACTGTTTAAAGAAATCTTTTATTTCCCTCATTTAGAATACCTCCAGAATCATGCTTATGAGATAAAAAATAACAAACAGCCCGGCAAACACTGTTCCGGAATAGGCAGCAGCCTTTTTGTAGGAAACGGGCGCATCGCCTACCAGCTTTCCTGTCTGGCCGTTTAAATGAAAGCGGTATTTCTTTCCGCCGTAATCATACTTATAGGACCAGACCGGAAGAAGGGAATATTTGGTATCCTTTAAATCAAAATCCGCCTGCTCGTAATCCGTATGTATGCTCTGATAGCCGCTCATGGTACTTCTTGCCATTTGCTTTGCATCACTTTTAGCTTTTTCCTTTGCCCTTATCGACAGTTCATCAGAATCCATGTTAAAGCGTTCCGCAAGGAAGCCTGAAAGATATTTTTCCCGAAACTCCTCTAAAGCTTTATAATCATAAGGCTCCAGTAAATCCATCATGCCATCCTCCATTTTAATGGAAGCGTCCACAGGAATTTTGGAAAAGTCAATGTCCATATTTCTTTCCAGATTAAACAGGGATGTTTCTGTATATTCCGTATCTCCTGAAGTCCAGACCCGCACCTTTTTCCCGGTTCCTTTAAAGTGATATCTGCACAAATAGTCATATAAGAAAAACGGAACATAATTGCCTTCCATCTTTTCCAGATAAGCGTCGTTTAAAAAGGTAGATGGAAGGAACCGCTTCTTTTTAAACTGGGCAATGATTTTTTCTTTTGCCGCTTTTTTCCCGAACCGGAAGGGCAGCACCAGATGGGGGGCATATTCCCCCCTCACTCTTTCTTCTATAACATTATAACTTCCACAATAATTGCATTTACATGCACTCATAAAATCCCCGGCCGGCAATTCTCCGCCGCAGCCGGCACATATCAGTCCGGCGCCCGGTGTATCCGCTTCACTGTTGCTGCTATTACAGTAAGGACAGTACATTGTCCCTTTTTCCGGGTCGAAGATTACATTTCCACCGCAATTTTCGCATTGAAATATCATTTATCAAGCTCCTTCTGCTATTTTTATTTTCTCTCTTTTAAAAGGAATATAACAATTTTCTTTATATTTTACTATATTCCTGTCCTTTTTCCTATAATATTTTAACAATTTCAAAAATATCCCTTTATTTTTCCGCTTTTCCTATCAATTTTTCGGTTGTAAGCTTGAAATTCCTTTGCTATAATAGATTTCAGTATAAAAATATGGAGGATTTATTATGAAAATCATGAAAAAATTTGCTGCCCTGTCTTTGGCGGCAGCTATGACCCTGTCTCTTACAGGATGCAGCAGCGTACCGGAAAATACAGTGTTTACCATAGACGATTTATGTGGTAAGAAAATCGGCGTTCAGCTTGGAACTACCGGAGATATTTATGCTTCTGATTATGAAGATTTAGAAAGCGGCGTATTCCCCGAAGGATATGACGGAGAAGCTTCAACAGTAGAGCGTTTCAATAAAGGCAACGATGCTGTACAGGCTTTAAAGCAGGGCAAGGTTGACTGTGTCATCATCGACGAACAGCCGGCAAAGGCATTTGTTGAGAAAAATGATGACCTGATGATTTTAGATGAAGAATTTGCAATTGAGGAATATGCTATCTGCATCTCCAAGGACAAGGCAGATTTAACTGCTGCCATCAACGGAGCCCTTGCCGAATTAAAAGAAGACGGCACTTTGGATTCCATTATCGCCAATTACATCGGGGATGATACAAAGGGACAGTCTCCTTATGAATCTCCCGCTGACGCAGACCATTCCAAAGGCACTCTTGTCATGGCTACCAATGCCGCTTTTGAACCATATGAATATTACGAAGGCAATGAAGTCATCGGAATCGATGTGGATATGGCAAGAGCAGTATGCGACAAGCTTGGTTATGAACTGAAGGTGGATGATATTGAATTTGACGCTATTATCAACGCAGTGCAGTCCGGCAAGGCGGATATGGGCGTGGCAGGCATGACTGTTACGGAAGACCGTTTACAAAGCATTGACTTTACCGACAGCTATACTACCGCTACCCAGGTCATGATTGTCAGAAAGAAATAGGATGATACATAATGAATAACTTTATCCAAAGCTTTGAACTGAATTTTATAAAAGACAAACGTTATATGTATCTGGTAGAAGGGCTGGGCAATACTCTTCTCATTACCTTTTTTGCGGTAATCCTGGGAGTATTGCTTGGTTTTCTCATTGCCGTCATCCGCTCTACCCATGACAAGACCGGCAGGATGAAATTCTTAAATGCCCTCTGCAAGCTTTATCTGGCAGTTATCCGGGGAACTCCCGCCATGCTGCAGCTTCTGATTTGGTTTTATGTAATTCTGGTTGCCACTCCTTTTCCAAAGGTAGTGGTAGCCATGATTGCTTTTGGCATCAACTCCGGAGCCTATGTGGCGGAAATCGTCCGTTCCGGCATTATGTCCATTGATAACGGACAGTTTGAGGCAGGACGGAGCCTGGGCTTTAGCTACCGGCAGACCATGCTGTATATCATACTTCCGCAGGCATTTAAAAATGTCCTTCCGGCGCTGGCAAACGAATTTATCGTACTGTTAAAGGAAACCTCGGTCTGCGGCTATATCGGCATTATGGACCTGACCTGGGGAAGCGATATTATCAGGAGCCGTACTTATGAAGCTTTTATGCCGCTGATTGCAGCCGGGCTCATTTATCTGATAATCGTTATGCTGCTCACCGGACTGGTAGGCAGACTGGAAAGGAGGCTTCGGACCAGTGACAGATAATACTACACTGTTTCAAATAGACAATTTAGAAAAATCCTTTGGGGATAATCTGGTTTTAGACCATATTTCCACTTCTGTCAAAAAAGGGGAAGTCATTGCCATCATAGGGCCTTCCGGCTCCGGCAAGTCCACCTTCCTCCGTTCCCTGAATTTATTGGAAATGCCCACAGGCGGCACTATTTTATTTGAAGGACAGAACATTACGGATAAGCATGTGAACATTGACAAGTACCGGCAGAAAATCGGTATGGTGTTCCAGCATTTCAATTTATTTCCCAATTTGACTATATTGCGGAATATGACGCTGGCTCCAATAAAACTTTTGCATATGTCCGAACAGGAAGCAAATGAAATGGCAATGAAATATTTGGAGCGGGTAGGTCTTTTGGAAAAAGCAAATGCCTATCCAAGCCAGCTTTCCGGCGGTCAGAAACAGCGTATTGCCATTGTCCGTGCCCTCTGCATGAATCCGGAGGTACTGCTGTTTGACGAGCCTACTTCCGCCTTAGACCCTGAAATGGTAGGGGAAGTACTGGAAGTAATCGGCGATTTGGCAAAGCAGGGAATGACCATGCTGATTGTCACCCATGAAATGGGCTTTGCAAAGGAAGTGGCTTCCAGAGTCCTTTTTATTGATGATGGCAGAATCGTGGAAGAAAATACCCCCAAGGAACTGTTTGAAAGTCCCAAAAGCCCAAGGCTTCAGGAATTTTTAGCCAAGGTACTGTAAAGAATACTTTTTGGCGTATGCTTTAAATCTTTGTTGAAAGTCCTCGCTGTTGTTCCTGAAATTGCGGAGTGATTCATGATGGTTCATATTGTGATGAGCCATATCTATGACGCACCCTGCAATATTAGAACAGTGATCAGCAGTCCGTTCCAGATTGGTCAGCAGGTCAGACCATATGAAACCTGCATCTATGGAACAGGTACCCTGCTGCAAGCGAAGAATGTGGCGTGTACGCATCTGCTCTTTTAGACGGTCAATGACCTGTTCCAATGGTTCCACCATATATGCGGATTCCAGGTCATCCGTTAAAAAGGCAGTTAAGGATAAATCCAGAATCTCATCTACAGCCTGAAAAATAATTTTCAGTTCATCTGCCGCAGTATTGGTAAATACCAGTCCTTTTCCTCTCAGTTCTTCTGCGGACTCCAAAATATTTACTGCATGGTCGGAAATGCGCTCAAAATCCCCGATAAGTTTAAGAAGCTTTGTTGCTTCTGCGCTGTCGCTTTCACTAACCTGTTTCGTGCTGAGCTTAACAAGATATGTGCCCAATATATCTTCATAATGGTCGGTTTTTTCTTCCTTGTCACGAATAGACGCTGCAAGCAGTTCAGAATAATCATTTAAGGAGCTTATGCCTTCTTTCATGGAATTTACAGCTATTTTTGCCATATGGACAGTCAGCTTCCCGCAGCGCTCCAAAGCTATGGGCGGAGCTGCAAGCAAACGTTCATCCAGTTCTGAATGCACTTCAGGCTGTTTTGCATCAGGCACAAGCCGGTTTACCAGTTTCTCGAGAATACCTGACATGGGAAACATCAGGAACACGCATAAAACATTGAAAACAGTGTGGGCTGCAGCAATGCCCGCTAAAGAAGCGGATTCATCCAGGAACACCGGACTGAAAACCACTTTCAAAGCACAAAATATGAAAATCCCCACAGTTGTTCCAATTACGTTAAAAAGCAAATGTACCATAGCCGCCCGTTTTGCATTCTTATTAGCTCCTATGGAAGAAATCACTGCTGTAATACAAGTACCGATATTCTGCCCCATAACAATCGGTATGGCGGCACCATAAGAAACCTTTCCCGTAACAGCCAATGCCTGTAAAATCCCCACGGAAGCTGAACTGGACTGGATGACTGCCGTTAAAACCGCTCCTGCCAAAACTCCAAGAACCGGATTCCTGAACATGGTAAAAAGACTTTGAAACTCCGGTACACTGCCAAGACCGGAAACGGCCCCAGACATTGTATCCATTCCGAACATCAGCGTTGCAAAGCCCAACAATATCGTACCTGTATCCTTTTTTCCCGCCTTTTTACAAAACATATAAAATATAATTCCGATGAAAGCCAAAACAGGCATAAAGGAAGAAGGCTTAAAGAAACGAATCAGCAAATTACTGCTGTCAATTCCTGCCAGGCTCAATATCCATGCTGTAACGGTAGTTCCAATATTGGCTCCCATAATCACATTGATTGCCTGCTTCAATGTCATAAGGCCGGAATTTACAAATCCCACTACCATAACGGTTGTGGCGGAAGAGCTTTGGATAACCGCAGTAATGCCCATTCCCGTCAAAAAGCCCATAGCCTTATTTGCAGTAAGCCTTCCCAAGAGCAACCGGAGTTTTCCTCCTGCCCTGCGTTCCAGAGACTGTCCCATAATGTCCATGCCAAATAAAAACAGACTCAATCCTCCCAGCAATGTGAGTACATCAAAAATATCCATATGAGTTATTTCATCCTTCCTATCCTCTTTCTATGGTAATATTTTCTCACATGTACATCAAATTCATTACCGGAATCTTGTAAAATTCTTGTAAAATAATATGGTGTTCTATACATTTCCCCGCTATTTATAAGCTTTTGGAAAGTAAACCTTAACGGTTGTCCCGCACTCAACATCACTCTCCAGTTCTACTTCTGCATCATGCAGCCTTGCAGCATGTTTCACAATGGAAAGCCCCAGTCCCGTTCCTCCTATTTCCCTTGAGTGGCTTTTATCCACCCGGTAAAAGCGTTCAAAAATGCGTTCCTGATGTTCTTTTGGAATGCCGATACCGGTATCTGTAACAGAAAGGCAGACTATATGCTCTTCATTTTTTACGGTTACTAAAACAGAGCCCTCTCTGCGGTTATATTTTATTGCATTGTCACAAAGATTGTAAATAATACCCTGAAGCAGCCGGGGAACTCCATAAACCACAGCCCTTTCCCCATCAAGCCTGATTTTAATGTGAGCTTCTGCAGCCTGTCTTTGGAGACTTTCCAGCACTTCGCCTGCCATGGCAGATAAATCAACCTCCTCACGCTTTTGCTCATCTGCTCCCTCATCCAAATGAGAAAGCCTGATAATATCCTCAACAAGCTGAATCATTCGCTGTGCCTCCATATAAATCTGTCTGGAAAAGTCCATAACATCCATTTGCTTCACCATGCCGTTTGCCAGCAGTTCAGCACATCCGGAAATGGTATGAAGGGGCGTCTTCAGTTCGTGGGACACGTTTGCCGTAAACTCACGGCGCATCTGTTCCGCCTTCTCCTTTTCAGTTACATCCAGCATCAAAAGAACAATGCCCGATACCAGTTCATCTGAAAAAACAGGGCTTGCAGCAAGCTGATATTTGCCGTTTCCTAATTCCATAATCATTTCTGCATGTTTTCCATCCCCTGCCTTTTGAAGAAGCTCCTGTAGCTTTTGACTGCGTTCCACTGAAAGAATATACTTTCCCACGCAGGAATTATCCGTCTGAAAAAGTTTTACTGCCGCCGGGTTGATGGCTAAAATAATCCTTTTCATATTCAGCAGGACAATCCCTTCCGCCATGCCTGTCGTCACCGTCTCAAACTCGCTCTGCTTTTGCCGTAATTTCTCCCCCTGCTTTCTAATCTGACGCTGCTGCGCATCAAGACGGCGAAGCAATGGAATAAGCTCATCATAACCCTGATTATTTAAAGGTTCATCCAGATTCAAATCATTGAGCGGCTTTACAATTCCCCTGGACAGACGAAACGCCAATACCAGTGACAAAATCACTGCTGCCGCAAAAATAATGCAAATAGGCTGGAACATGCCAAGAAGCAGAGTAAATAATGTGTTTTGCGCCACAGAAATCCTTAATATGGTGCCATCAGACAAACGCTTTGCACAGTAAAGAGAACGTTCCATCAGGGTAACAGAATAACGGGAGCTTTCCCCTGCGCCTTCAGATATGGCACGGCTGATTTCATCCCGTTCCAGATGATTCTCCATTTTTGCCGAATCCGATATACTGTCATAAAGTACAGTACCGTCCATATCTATCCAGGTAATGCGGTAATCCCGGGCATCCAATCCTTCAAAATATGAAATTCCCTCATTTTCTGCTCCCTGAGCCGCAAGATTGGTCTGCATTCTCAGCTGACTGTACTGAACGCCTGAAAAATAATCGTAAAGCACACCCATGAACAATGCAATTGATGCAAAAAAAACACTAAGCGCTACTATAAAAATTGATTGAAAGATGCGTTTTGTCATGGCTTCATCTCCATCCGATAACCCACACCCCGGACAGTTTCAATATAACCGCCGCAGATGCCCAGCTTTGAACGCAAAGTGCCGATATGAACATCCACAGTGCGGGTTTCGCCTATATAACAGGAACTCCATATACTCTGCAAAAGCTGTTCTCTGGTAAATACTCTTCCGGGATTGTCCATAAACAGCCGAAGCATTTCATACTCCTTTAATGTAAGCACAATCCTGTCACCATTTACAAATACAGTATGCTCTCTCAAATTTAATTCCAGACAGCCGCTTTTTAAAATCTTTATATCTTCCTTGGGCCTGCTGCGGCGAAGCACTGCTTTTACACGCGATATCATTTCCATCATTCCAAAGGGTTTTACAAGATAATCATCAGCTCCCAGATCAAGCCCCATTACTTTATCATATTCCGTTCCCTTTGCTGTGGCCAGAATTACCGGAATCTCCGCCAAAGAAGCATTGGCACGCAGCCTTTTCAATATCGTAATGCCATCTTCACCGGGCAGCATAATGTCAAGCATAATAAGCTCCGGCATTTCTTCCTCTAATGCACAAAAAAAATCCATGCCATCAGGAAATCCCTTTGCCTCAAATCCGGCAGAATTTAAAGTATATATCATTAAATCACGAATACTGTTATCATCTTCCACGCAAAAAATCATCCAACGTCACTTCTTTCCTTTAAAATAAATATATTTCTTTTCCTTATCATACAGCAGGATTTTCAAATTTGTAATCCCGATATGGTAAAATCCTTGTAAAATTTTCCCCATTTATTTATTGATCGTTCAGACATCAGTTCCCCCACAGGAATCGGATGCCTGAACGATGACCCCAATTAATTCAAGAAAAAACCTGAACCGTATGAAATGTTCAGGTTTTTAAGCTGGAATTTTTTATACATTTTTAAATTTATCCATTTTTCCTCCAGGTGGAAGGGGACAGAAGAACAAGCATCGGGAACAGCTCCAGCCTTCCGATTAACATATCAACCATCAGGACAATTTTAGAAAAATCGGAAAAGAACCCAAAGTTCTGCGTAGGCCCCACCAGTCCCAGACCTGGTCCTATATTATTCAGGGTGGCCGCTACCGCAGTGAAATTCGTTATCATATCATGGTTTTCTATGGAAACAAGCAGCAGGGATACTGTAAAGACCACGGTAATGGTAGTCAGGTATACCTGAATGGATTTTAGTGTTTCCTTTGGCAGCACATGGCCTTCGAAATGAATCCCTTTCACAATTCTTGGATGAATAATATACGAAAGCTCTTTCTTTATATTTTTACATAACACGACGATTCTGGATACTTTAATTCCACCTCCCGTGCTTCCCGCACAGGCGCCGATAAACATCAAAAGCACCAGAATGGATTTGGACAAGGCGGGCCATGTATCAAAATCTACAGAGCCAAACCCAGTGGTGGTAATAATAGAGGCTACCTGAAAAAGTGAATGATGCACTGCCTGAAAGCCTGTGGCAAAGCTGTCCCTTATCTGGAAAGCAATAATGCCGGCAGATATGCCGATAATAATAAGGTACCATCTCATCTCTTCACATTTCAGCGCTTCTTTCGGTTTCTTCTGCTGCAGTAGATAATATACATTAAAATTAACGCCGCATAAAATCATGAAAACAGTAAGGATTGCCTGTACCGGAACGGAATAGGACGCCACACTGTCATTTAAAACGCCAAATCCCCCTGTTCCTACTGTTCCAAATCCCAATAATAATGCATCAAAGAAAGGCACCTTTGCAATACACAGACAGGCCACTACGGTAATGGTAATGGCAAAATAAATCTTATATAAAATCCTTGCAGATTCTTTGACCCTTGGTACAAATTTACTTACATTGGCGCCGGTAGACTCTGCCCGCATCAGATACATATTGTACCCTCCTACTAACGGAAGCACGGAAAGAATAAACACTAACACTCCCATGCCTCCTATCCAGTGGGTAAAGCTTCTCCAAAACAAGGAGCAATGGGACAGGCCTTCCACATTGGAAAGGATGCTGGAGCCTGTAGTTGTAAAACCGGAAATGGTTTCAAACAGGGCGTCTACATAAGAAGGAATTTCCCCGCTTATATAAAAAGGCAGGGCGCCCATAATACTTAATATAATCCAGCTTAAAGAAACCGTTACGAAGCCTTCCCTTGCATAAAACTGGTCCATTTTGGGCTTTTTCACTTTTCCAAGCCGCCCCAGAACAAAACAAAGGAGCATTACTCCAAAAAAGGAGTAAAAGCTCTTTTCTTTATAAATAATCGCGATTAGACAGGGCAGCGATAAAAATAATGCCTCAAATTCCAATACACTTGCCAATATATAACGAATAATTGAACGATTCATATCTGCCTCTTATTTTATTCCAGCAGGCTTTATACTGAAAAAGCGCCTGCCATTATTTCAATATATCCCGAATATCATCCAGTCCGGTATTCGTGGTGACTACTACCACGGTGTCCCCCACTGAAATCCGGTCCTGCCCGCCCGGTGTAATGATTTTTCCCCTATGCTTAATAGAACAGATTAACAGGTTGCTTTTTAGCTGAAGCTCCTGCAAAGGCACGCCTACCACCTTAGACTGCTCATTTACCTTAAATTCCAATGCCTCCACCCGGTTATCGCAAAGCCGGTACAAAGTCTCCACATTGCTTCCAATGGAATTCTGCATGGCTCTTACATAACGCACGATGCTCTCTGCCGTAATATGCTTTGGATACATGATGCTGCCCAAATTCAGCTCCGCAATAATTTCATCATAGGAAATCCGGTGCACCTTGGTAATCAGCTTTGCACCGGAAACCTTTTTTGCAAACAGGGAAAGCATGATATTCTCTTCATCAAAATTGGTCCATGCAATAAAGGCTTCTGTACTTTTCAGTCCTTCCTCCATAAGCAGGGTCCTGTCCGTTCCATCCCCGCAGATAACCATTGCCTTTGGCAGAAGCTCCGTAAGCTCTTCACATCGCTCTTTATCCTTTTCCACAATCTTCACGCGGATTCCCATAGTGGAAAGATACGCTGCCAGATAATAAGCGGTCTCCCCGCCGCCAATAATCATTACGCTTTTTGCCTTTCCCGTAAAAATACCGATTTTACGGAAAAACGCCATGGCATTTTTGGAAGAGGCAACCACAGATACAATGTCATTTTCCTGAATCACAAAATTACCGTCCGGAATAATGACCTCATCTCCTCTTTCCACCATGCACACAAGCACATCCCGATTATATTTTGTAGCAATATCCTTCAATGGACCGTTACATAAAATATTTCCTTCTGCCACCCGGAAGCTTAAAATTTCCACCTTCCCTTTGGCAAAGGAATCAATTTCAATGGCAGATGGAAATTTCACCAGCCTTCCAACCTCCATTGCTGCTGCAAGCTCCGGATTGATAATCATGGAAAGTCCCATCTCGTTTCTGATATAGTCGATTTTCTGACTGTACACTGGATTTCTCACCCGCGCAATAGTATTACAGTTATTTCCTGCTTTTTTTGCAATGACACAGCATAGAAGATTTAACTCATCTTTTCCCGTTACCGCAATAAGTAAATCCGCTTTTTCAATTCCGGCCTCCATCTGTTTGGTAAAGCTGGCGCCGTTTCCTACAATTCCTAACACATCAAACTGGTCCGCTGTCTGCTGTACCTTTGCGGCATTCATGTCAATTACGGAAATGTTGTGTCCTTCCTTACTAAGCTGTTCAATGATAGTTCCGCCTACATTGCCACAGCCTACAATTATAATCTGCATAGCCTTATACGGTTTTACCGTTTCCTTTCTATTTTTCTGCTTTCCTCTTCTTTTCCTTTTGGGAAAATCTTTAGAATCTCCAAAAAAACACAGAAAGCAACATACAGATAAAGTATAATGCGTTTTCATAAAAATATCAATAGAGTTCAACTATTAAATCTTATGTTATGACAACCGCTTTATACCCCATTCCCCGCACCGTAATAATCTGAAATGCCTTTTCCTTCCGGAACTTTTTCCTAAGCCGGTTAATATGTACATCCACTGTCCTTTCATCCGTGTTGCTGTCCATGTTCCATATTTCATCCATAAGCTGTCTTCTTGTAAATATTTTATTCTGATAGGATAAAAGCTTATAAAGAAGAAGAAATTCTTTTTTAGGAAGGTTTTGTATCACTCCTCCCATCGTAACAGAAAAGGCATCGTAATCCAGACTTATGTCCCCTACCTGCAAATGATGCTCATTTGTCATCCTTGCCCGCCTTAACAGGGCATGAATTCTTAAAATCAATTCTTCCTCATCTACAGGCCTTACCATATAATCATCTGTACCCGCTAAAAAACCTCTTTTTTTGTATTCTTTTTCCTCCGATTCACAAACCATTAAAATCGGCAGTACACTGTCAGCTTCCCTTAGTATCCTGGTCAGCTCAAAGCCATCCATATTAGGCAGCATCGCATCTAAAATAATCAAATCAATATGTACCCTGTCAATCATATCAAGAGCCAGCAGCCCATCCCTTGCATAAAAGGGTATGAATCCGTTATCTTTTAGCAGCTTCCCTGTTGTTTTCTGTCCATATTCATCCTCTTTCACTACAAGTACATGAAACATCTTTTATCCTTCCAAGTCACTTAAATACGCCAGACGTCTTCTAATTGCCTCCCTCATTATAGAATAA
The DNA here is from genome assembly GCA_947382355.1 of uncultured Lachnospiraceae bacterium. GTDB lineage: Bacteria > Bacillota > Clostridia > Lachnospirales > Lachnospiraceae > RGIG3040. The sequence continues at coordinate 89,886 of CANCYR010000002.1, read as the reverse complement.
TCGGTACTGTGACCGCTTTCCTGCCATGCCTGTTTATCCCTGTAAAATGCTCCGGAACTAATAATCCGTTCTGATAGTCTCTCAATCCGCTTAGAAAGTCTTTCCTCCTGCAAAACATCCTGACTGAGTTCTCTGTATCTTTCTCTTAAAATACCTTCAAATCCCCCCACATTTAACTTTCTCAGCCTCTTTGTCAGATAGCAGGCACATTCCTTCGTTTCCAAATTCTCCCTTGTTTCATATTTCCAGTAAAGCCCGTTTTGATTTTCAGCATCATATAATGTTCCAAGACTCAAATCCATATCCCATGGAAGAAGTGATACCCGATAGGTGCCATCCTCCTGAATCCGCATACAATAGTACATATTCTTCCATATATTATCTTTTCCGTATATTACATTTAGAAACAGGTAGAAGTCCGCCATATTTTCCATTTCCACCCAATTTTCTATTTCTTTGTTAAAAACCTGATCTTCTTCAAAATAAACAAGCCATAAAAACTCTCTGACTGCATTCCACTTTTGCTGATTCATGTTTTTAGGAAATTTCACAGTAATATTTCCAGCGTTTTTTTTCATTCCTGCCTGCTCCAAAGCGGACAGCTCTATCCCCTGTGTGGTGTCTATCCGAAAAAGAATGTCGCTTTCTTCCCCCTGTTCCTTTAATCTCAGTTGTTTTTTATCCAAAGGAACTGCCAGACCGTAAAGTCCATAATAGGTGCCATTTAAAATAAGCTCCACATACTCCATCTGCGTGCCCCTGTTATCCTCTTTTTCCCCTCCGGCTATCTCTCTCCATAAATCTATGCAAAACTTATCCCGAAGCTTGCTTTCCTCTGTATACATAGGAATCAGAATCCAGTCATCATCTTTACGCAGCCCGCATATATCCTCCTTTCTTTTTTTCCCGTTTTCTTCTATCAGTTCAAGCTTCAATCCGCATTTCTCAAATTCCCGGCTGCTTCCTCCTCTTTTATGGACCAGACCGTAGGAATGGATGACCTGAACCCTTTTTTTCCGTTCCTGCTTTGGAACATAGAAACAGACCCGTGAATAAACCTCTTCTTCCTTCAGGGCTATTTCCTCCGGACAATCCAGAAAATCTATGGCCGCCACAGGAAATACCGTTAAAAGAAGAGAAGCCTCCAGACAGCTTACTTCATCATATATAAGAAGCTCCAATACTTCTCCCTTTGACTGATATTCCTGTTTTTTCTTTCTTTTTCCCTCTGTTACTATACAAATATTGATTCCTTCCTCTTTTCCCGTCAACTTTCCTTTTTCCCATTCCTCCTTATCCGATAAAGGAAGATAATAAATATTGTCTTTATCACTTATGATTTCCTCCTGATTAAAATACAGGACGTCCAAAAGACCGCTCCTTTCTATCCGGCGCTTCTCCATAATCTCGTTCTTTTCCTGTACGGTAATTTCTTTCAGCCCCAGAAACCGGTTATCCTCCTGCTTTTTCATCCAAAAAACAAAAAAAGGCAGAACCATCACGCAGCCTATAAAGACAATCTTCTTTACCCGCTTTTTTGTATTCTTCATTTTTATGCCCTCACTTCTCCGTCATGGGACAGCAGGGCTGCATTGCTTACCTGATTCAGCATTATGATTTCATCTATTAAAACGTTTCCCCTTCCGGTGCTCACTTCATAAATAATATCAAGCCCCCGCTTTGTAACATTTCTGGACTTTACTTTATAATACTTGCTATATCTTCCCAAAAGCGCCTCCATTTCCGCTTCTCCCTCTTTCCCCTCCAGATTCACAACAAGCAGGCAGGGAGCCTTTGCCTTTGGAAGCATTTCAAACAGGAATATGCTGATAGTTACGAACAACGCCAGAAGAATTGCTATCTTATAAAGTCCGGCTCCGCATATGATTCCGGTACCTATGGACCAAAACAAGAATAACAGGTCCATAGGGTCCTTTACTGCCGTCCTGAACCTAACAATGGAGAGGGCACCTACCATACCAAGAGAAATAACGATGTTAGACTGCATGGACAAAATGATTCCGGCAGTAATCAAAGAAATTACTGCCATGGAAACATTAAATGTATGAGAATAGAATCCGCTCTTTTTTACCAGCTTGTAAATATGAAATATAAAAAGGGCCAGTAACATAGTAATAAACATTGCTCCGGCAATCTGCCCTATTGAAATATCACCCTGACCTAACCCTTCCAGTACGGATTTTTTAATAGTATCTCTTATGCTCATACTAAAAAATATTTCTCCTTTCCCATTGTTCTTCCATCTGCCTCGATAAACAGTATTTTGAAAAAGAGGTCCTTTCCAAAGCACCTGTTTCCAATAATGCTGCAATCACATCCGGCAAAAATTCATCAAATTTTACTTCTAATATATGAATGCCCTTTGGCATGATAGGTGTCAGCGGAATATATGTTTTCAAAAATTGCTCCGGCTTTGCACACATGGATATATTCCTGTCAAAAGTAATCCGTACATTTCCATGGGAATATACATATGCCATCCTTTCATATTCCACTATAATAACCGGATGCAGCTTTCTGATTCCTATTTCCAGACTCAGCCTTCTTCTTGCATGTGGCAGTTCTTTTGTAATAACCTCCGGCATGGTATGTAAATACTGTTTACACTCCTCCGCAGATAAAAAACAGCTGTTTTTTTTCCCAAACTCATACTGTTTCGACTTAATCTCCAGCCGGATACAGGAAATATCATGATTGTAAGTGCGAATCCGAAATTTAGTTCTTCTTGCAATTCCGTCCTGATTCTCATACATACAGGAATTTTCATAATCATCAAAATAAACGCTTCGCACCGTATACGGCTCCCCATCTCCTATATGGGAATCCTTTTCCATTATCATGCGGATTCTTCCTTCAATCAGAGCAAGCTCTTTTTCTGTACATATAAATTTAAATTCATTCCGATAATTACTCATACAAGCCTCCTAAGTGATTATATTACGGGTATATAAACTGAATTTAAACAAATCAATTTTAACAAACATAAAAAAACAAGCTGTTGTCCTGCCAGAATACTTTGCATACAACAGCCTGCTTTTATGTTATTATCCTATTTATTTACTATTTCTTATCCTGTTTATCTTCCGTTTTTTCTACTTTACTGTTTTTTTCTTTTCTCTTTTTCTCTTTCCTGTTTTCTTCTTTTTTCTTTTTTTCTTCCCCTGCTTCTGAATCCACCACTACCTTCTTTCTTTTAAATCTTCTTTTTTTCTTCCCCTCGTAAATAAGCAGATAAAAGCTGGGAAGCAAAATCAGTATCAATATGGTAGAAGCCACAAGCCCGCCAATGATTACAAGTGCCATTCCCTGCATGAGCACCGTTCCCTCGCCAATGCCCAGAGCCATGGGAACCATGGATAAAATGGTAGTGAGGGTAGTCATGAGAATGGGGCGGAGTCGAATCTGCCCGCTGCTTACAAGAGCATCCTCTATGGGCATTTCCTTCCTGAGCATGTTGGCAGTATCCACATACAGGATACCATTATTTACTACAATGCCCGCCAGCATTAAAAGCCCCATCAGCGAAACCATGCTCAAGGTGGCTCCACACAAATACAGCAATGAAAAAGAACCAATCAGGCTGAAAGGAATGCTTAACATTACCATTCCCGAAAAGACCGGAGACTCAAACTGCATTGCCATTACGAGAAATACTAAAAATACAGCCGCTGCAATGGCAGAATAAATGGCGGCAAATTCTTCATTCATCATTTCCGTCATCATATTTTCAGAAAGAGCCACGCCTTCCGGAAAATTCAATCCTTCCACAATTCCGTCAATCTTATCCGCTGCGCTGAACTTTGCAGCTTCCGTGGTCATGGCGGAAACTGCAACCTGATACTGTCCGTCCACCCTTGTAAGTGACTGGGGGGAATCCGTATAGGTCAGCTTTGCTATATCTGAAAGAATAATTTGAGTATTCATAGGCGTTACAAGAGAAAGATTCATAAGGGAATTCAAATCATCATAGCTTCCCTCCGGATATTCCAATATAACCGAATATTCCTCTCCCTGATTTTTAATTGTGGCAGTTTCCATGCCGCTTAATACATTATTCACATTCATTGCCACCTGCACAGGGGTGTAGCCAACCGCCATTGCTTTTAAAGGATCAATCACAATTTCTGCCCGGGTAGTGGAAGCAGATAAATCACTTTTTACTTTAATGACGCCGGGCACGTCCCTGATGGCGTCCTCCACCTGTTTCGATGCTTCCTTCAAGTCACTCAAATCAGAACCTGTCAGATCCACCTCTGCATCCATGCTCATCATACTGGTCATATTCGTTCCGGTAGACTGAATGGTAAGATCCATATTCGTCACATCTGCCAGCTCTTCATTCCACTTTTCGATGACCTGCCCGGTGCCAAGCTTTCTGTCCTTTTTCAGATAGCCGGTAATGGTAGCCGTATTTCCCTCAATGGTCATGCTGTAACTTTCCACATTCTCATCATTTTTCACCAGCTCTTCCAACGGCTTCATGGATTCATCTATAAAATCCAGCCTTGAGCCGGAACGAAATTCGGCTGCAATGGCTATCGTCCCTTCATCTACAGTGGGCATCAGCTCCATATTGGTGTTATATACCATCACAAAAGAAAGAATCAAAAGCAATATGGAAGCAAGCACTGCTAAAACCCTGTGTCTCAATATCCTGCGGAGATTCCTGTCATACCATCTTTTCACCACATCCAGCACCTTATTGATGGGCAGAGTCTTTTTTTCCTTGGGTTTATACTTGGAAAAGCACAATGGAACAAGCGTAAGAGCTGAAATCAGTGAAGCTGTCATGGCAAATACAATTGTCATGCCAAGCTGTGCAAACATCTGTCCGGACAAACCGTTCATAACGCTTAAAGGCACATATACCACAATAGTTGTTAGCGTGGAAGCCACAATGGAAGCCGTTACGATTCTGGTTCCTTCCATTGCCGCCACCTTAAAGTCCCCATGCTGTTCCTTCAGACGGAAACAGCTTTCCAGCACTACAATGGAGTTATCCACCATCATGCCGATAGCAATTACCAGCGCTCCCATTGTAACGATATTTAAAGAAAATCCTGCCCCATTCATTAAAATCAATGTGGCAAACAAAGAAACCGGCATGGAGCTTCCTACAATGAGGCTTCCTTTTAAATCTCCGAAAAACAAAAAAAGCACAATCATGGAAAACACAATACCAAGGGCAAGCGTTTCTCCTATGCTCTTTAAAGAGCTTACAATCATGCCGCTGGCATCATATATAATTTTTAAATCCACCGCTTCATTTTCAGCCTGGAGCCTTTTCACTGCCTTCTTTATATCATTTGCTGCATTTACAGTACCTTCGCTTTGCTTTTTCTGTATGCCGACACTGATATTTTCATTGCCGTTATAGCTGCTGATACTGTCTGCCGCCTTGTTGCTTTCCGTAATGTCCGCTATATCTCCCAAAGTAATCAGGCTTCCTGCCTGAGTCATAATGGGAATCTGCTTTAGCTGGCTCACCGTTTTGGTTTCCGCGCTGGAGCTTACGGATATATTCTGACTGCCCTGCTTCACGCTTCCTGCCGGAATGCTGAAATCAACTGCAGCTATGTACTGCGCCACTGTTGACATGGTAAGGCCATACTGGTTCAATGCCTCTTCCTTTAACCGGACCCGGATATAAGTCTCTTCCCCGCCGTATACATTGACCTGTGCCACGCTTAATATGGTTTCCAGCTCCGGAACGATACTGTCGTTTACATAACTTAATAAATCCACATCTCCCGAGGCAGTTGCCGACAAGGTTATCGTATCGCTAGCATCCATGGCAAGCTCCATAATATAAGGCTCCCCTGCATCCTCCGGCAGAGATGCCGTCAAACCGTCCAAAGCTGCCCTTAAATCAAAATAAGCATCATCAATATCAATATCGTAATCATAAGAAAACATGGTAATGGTATAATTATCGCTTACTCTGGAAGTATATGTTTCCACACCGTTCAGCGTGGCTCCCGCCCCTTCTATTTCCTTTGTTACCAGCTCTTCCACACTGGCCCTGTCCGCTCCCGGATAAGTGGTCACCACTAACAGCATGGGCATTTCCATATCCGGCTGCAGCTCCAGCTTAAATCCAAAAATAGAACTGATTCCGAATACTATCAGCGCAAGCACTACCAAAGCGGTAGAAGCCGGTCTTTTCAGGGATAATTTCGTCAAACTATTCATTGGTGTCTTCCTCTTTCCCGCTGTTTTCTTCCGGTTCTGTTTCTTTTATGACAATTTCCGCTCCATCGGAAAGAAGCGGCGACCAGGTGGTGATTACCTTGTCCTCTTTTGTAATGCCCGAAGAAACGGATGCATTTGTATCATCAAACAGGCCTATCTCAATCAGCGTTTTTACCGCTTTTCCTTCCTTTGCCACATAAACATAAGCCTGTCCGTCGTCATAATAAACTGCATCATAAGGAATAAGCAGGCCTTCCCCTGACCGGTAGGTATCCGCCGTAATCTTCACGCTTGTGCCTGTAAGCAGTTCATCCCCTCTTGCCTTTACATTTCCTTTTATGACAAACAAACCGCTCTGGGCATCCACCATCTGACCTATTTCCGTAATGGATGCCTCGAAAACCGTGCCGTTCCTGTCCACCCTGATTTTCTCACCTGTCTTCAGGGTATTCCGGATGTCCTCGCTTACCCGGAAGGTAACCGTCATGGAATCCTTATTGGAAATCACATATGCAGCAGAACCGGATGAGGCAAAGCTGTTTTCCGTTATATTTACCGCTTCCACCACGCCGCTTATAGGTGCCTTCAGCCGATACAGCTCCTGCTGGTATTTTGCCGATTCCACCCCTACCGCTGCAGAGTTCACCTGTGACTGGTACACGGCTGCCGTTTCATTTGCAATCTCTCCTTTGGAAAGAGCATAGCCGTCCTGGGCATATTTCAGACTGTGTCCAAGGGCACTTGCTGAACTTTCAAGCTCCTTTTCATTCTGTTCCATAGTATCCATCTGACTTTTCAACGCCGGATAGTTCTGATCATAAGCAGCTGCTGTAGCTTCATAAACTGCTTTTGTTTTCTCCTGCTCCGCCATTGCTTCCATCAAAGCCTGCTGTGCCTCTGGCTCCATAGTAGCTGCTGCATACTCCTGTGCAGCGGCTGCTCTCTGTTTTGCGTTTTCATAATCCGCCTTTGCGCTCTTTTTGGCATCCTTTAATTCATCCATCTTTTTTCTCAGCTCTTCTTTTCCATCCATCAGAGCATTATACTTGTTCTGTAAGCTGGCCTGATTATCCTTAATGGTCTGAATATTGGCTTCTGTCTGAATATTGGAAGCAGCTGTCTGTCCGCCTGTAGCCAGATCCCTGCTTGCCTTTGCGCTGGAAAGGGCTGCACCTGCACTTTTTACCTGAAGCTGGGCTGCTGTATCATCCAGTTCACAAAGAAGGTCACCCTCCTGTACCGCATCTCCCACTGACACATGGGAAGCGATTACTTCTGCATTCACAAGAGGCACTACAAATACCTCTTCCTGCGGAGTAATGCTTCCCATAAATTCATTTTGCAAAGTCAAGGTGCCTTCTTCCGGAAGCTTTGCTTCCACCACAAGCTCTTTTCTAACTGTTTCGCTTTCTTCTTTTCCACAGCCTGCCAGCCCTAATCCCACTGCTGCTATAGCAGCTGCCAGCAAAAAGCCTTTCCTGTTTATCCTTTTCATCTTTTTTTCCTTTCAAATAGAATCTCGCAATTATGTTTATTTTATTTCATTTTGCCTGGGATTGCCATAAAAATTTTATAAACTTTTCCATTGCGAAAAAAGTGGAAAAAACTACTTGCTAAAACAGTACGGGTTATGCTATAATACATTTCGGTGACAAAATAAGCACTAATTATAGGGGAATAGTACAGCGGTAGTGCGGCGGTCTCCAAAACCGTTAACGGGGGTTCGATTCCCTCTTCCCCTGCTTAAGTAAGTTCTGAAAACCTTTTAAACGGTTTTTAGGACTTTTTGTTTTTAGGCAATTGAAAGATGAACTGCCCATACGTTCCAGTCAAAAACCCCCCGCAAGCAGCGGGGCATCAATATTGCCGCCTCTGTTCTAAATAGTATTCAAAATCCTCCTCCCACTGCTTTTTCACATCTTCATCCTTTTCCTGTTCTGCCGGAACATATTCCGCTACGATTTCCCCTAAATGAGCGCTTAGCTTTTCCGCACCCTTATAATTTAAATGGGCGCCGTCCAAAAAGCAATCCTTTTCACTGATTCCAATCTGTCCCATAAATGTATTGTAATCATAAAAATCCAGATTATTTTCTTGTGACAGCTTCTCCGTCTGGGAATGCTCTATCATTCCCCATTCTATATTGGGCGTTTTTATCAAAACCAAAGTAATATTATTTTCTCTGCACAGCTTATGAATTTCGTTAAAATAAAATTCATTTTCCCTGCTAATGCTCATCCCTTCATGAATAATGCTTTCCATATTAAAGTCAGGAAGCTCCTCTGCCACTGTTTCGGAATAAGCATAGCCCTTTAAAGGATAATGCTTATCAGAAACAGGATAAAGAAAATCCCGTTCATTTAAGGAAGTCCATCTTGCATGATATCTGGAAAAAGGAAATACATAGGAAAAAATATCTCCCTCTTCACCTGCCGCCATTTTCAGGGATTGTATTTTATTGCCAGAAAATTTCATATAATCATATGCCTTCCGGCTTTGTTCCTCTTCTCCACTGCCCTGATAAAACAGACCCAATGCATCCAATACCACCACCTTTGGCTTCTGTTTCCTTAATGCTTCCTGCAAATAGTAATAGGATGTAAAAAGCCTTTGTTCGCCGCTTCCAAGCACATAGCCGGTAATTCCCTGCTCTTCATAAACAATTAATGGATTGATATCATAAAAGCTGTTGCTGCTTCCTAAATATAGAACATCTATTGTATCCTTTTTCTCCGCATAAAATCCATCTATAATTTGCGTTGCCGGCTCCCACCGTCCATCCGTTTCCCACTTTGGAGTAAAAACCTGATTCATCACTTCTATCAGGATTCCAGACAATAACAGAAAAACTACTATTCTTCCTATCTTTTTCACCGAATACCTCTCTATCTCTCTTTTCCTTATTGTTTCGTTTTATAACTCTTTTATACAAACAAAAGTCCCAAGGCAGCTGCCTTGAGACTCCTGTTTGTGTAAAAGGGGAATTCTTCCGGAATTGCTAATTAGCAATGTCTAGTTGTGCTAGACACACTTATATTATATTTCCTTTTCTTATTCTTTTCTACAATTATATTGCTAATGAATAACACTATATTGCTTTATTCTATTCTTTCTTCAAAATTCTTACAGGATTCAGACCAAATCAGCCACTTCCTGCACATTTTCCACGCCAATCAGCTCAATTCCTGTTATTTCTTTTAATGCTGCCATATTACTTTTGGGCAGCACGCAAGTGGTAAATCCCAGTTTTTTAGCTTCCAGCACTCGCTTTTCTGCCATGGAAACTGCCCGGACCTCGCCGCTTAAGCCAATTTCTCCAAACACTACCATCCCGTCCTTTACGGGACGGTTCTTAAAGCTGGAAATAATAGCCATGACCACTCCCAAATCAATAGCAGGCTCTGAAACTTTCATGCCTCCTGCCACATTCACATAGGCGTCACTATGGGAAATATGCAGGCACATTCGCTTTTCTATGACCGCCATCAAAAGATGCACCCGGTTATAATCCATGCCGTTTGCCTGTCTTCTTGGAAGGTTAAAGCTGGAATCACATACCAGTGCCTGTATTTCAATGAGGATGGGCCTGGTTCCTTCCATGGAGCAGACTACTACAGAACCGCTTGACTGCTTTGGCCTGCCCTCCAATAAAAAGGCAGAGGGATTTTTCACTTCCAAAAGCCCTTCCTTTGCCATTTCAAACACACCGATTTCATTGGTAGAGCCAAAACGGTTTTTTACACTTCGGAGTATCCGATAAACCGCATCCTTGTCTCCTTCAAAATAGAGCACCGTATCTACCATATGCTCTAAAACCCTTGGTCCCGCCACGGTTCCTTCTTTCGTCACATGGCCTACGATAAATATGGAAATACCGTAGGTCTTTGCAAGCTGCAAAAAAATCCCCGTAGCCTCTCTGACCTGTGATACGCTTCCGGGACCTGCTGAAATCTCCTCGGAATACATGGTCTGAATGGAATCGATAACCGCTGCCTGAGGCTTTAGCTCCATCAACACTTCCCTTATACTTTCCAGATTTGTTTCACACAAAAGCTGCAGTTCATCAGAAAAGCTTCCAATCCGAAGCGCCCTTATTTTAATCTGCTTTAATGATTCTTCTCCCGAAATATATAATACCTTCTGTCCTTTCCCGGAAAGCTGTCTGCACACCTGAAGCAGAAGGGTGGATTTTCCGATTCCCGGATCACCCCCTACTAAAGTCAAAGAACCGGGTACTATGCCTCCGCCCAGTACCTGGTCCAATTCCTCAATATCTGTCTTCACTTTATCCTCTCTGGAAAGGGAAACCTGTGAAAAGCTGACAGGAACCGGCTTCTTTGCTTTCGCCTTTACCGTTTTGGCTCCGCCCATTCCTTTTGACTCTATGGAAGCCTCTTCCTCCACAAAGGTATTCCATTCCCTGCAGGACGGGCATTGCCCCATCCATTTGGCAGATTCATGGCCGCAGCTTTGACAAAAGTACATCATGGTTCTTTTGCCCTTTGCCATCTACGCTTCCACCACCTTAACAGAAACCTGCCCCATATCCGCAAGCTCCACGCTTAAATTTAATTTGCCGCCAAGGTTGGTGCGCATTTTCCCTGCGCTGTCTCCGGATACAAATACTTCGTATTCTGCATCATCCTTAAGTCCAACTGTAATCTGGGCGTCTTCCTTTCCCTCTACCTGAAAAGAAACACCTTCTCCTGTCTCTTTCAGATGAAATACGCTGGTGCCCGGAACTGATTCATATAAGAACATTCCGTTTTTCTCCAGCTTTGTCATGGTTTTGTAAGTTTTTACCTTATACAAGTCCCCTTCAAAAGAAAAATCCTCCAGTTTTTCTTTCTTCTCCAGTTGATGATTGCCAAAGCTGATGGTATTATCATCTTCTGCCCGTAGTAATTCTGCTACAACTGCCATTTCCTATGTCCTCCTAAATACGGCATATCTGCCATAATCTCTCCGTGTGCTTTCATTATAATATACTTTTTTCCATAAATCCAGTAAAAGAATGTAAAAATAAAATTAAAAAGATTCCTTTACCTTAAATGTAAATTCTTTATTGTAGACAGCTACATGTACCTCCTGGCCCGCCTTTACCCTTCCTGCCAGAATCTCCTCCGACAGCTTATCTTCAATCTCCGTCTGTATGGCACGTTTTAATGGCCTTGCCCCCATTTTTAAGTCCATATACTTTTCAATCAGCGCTTCTTTGGCGGATTTGCCGATTACCAGCTTTATGTCCATCTGCTCCATGCAGCGGTCAGAAAGAACTTTGGCAAGCAATGTAATAATCTCTTCCATGTCCTCTTTCGTAAGCTGGTGGAACACTATCATTTCATCAATACGGTTAATGAATTCCGGCTTAAACAGCCTTTTCACCTCATCCATAACACCGTTTTTCATCTTCTCATAATCCTGCTCTTTTGTAGTTGCCATATTAAAGCCCAGATTTTTAGGGGCCACGATTTTTTGTGCCCCTGCATTGGAGGTCATAATCAGAATCGTATTTTTAAAGCTGACTTTTCTCCCTTTTGAATCCGTAATATGCCCGTCGTCCAGTACCTGAAGCAAAATATTGAACACATCCGGATGTGCCTTTTCTATTTCGTCAAAAAGCACTACGGAATAGGGATTTCTCCGGATTTTCTCGCTAAGCTGCCCGCCGTCGTCATGCCCTACATAACCCGGAGGAGAACCTATCATTTTGGACACGGAATGAGATTCCATATACTCTGACATATCCACTCTTATCAGTGCGGATTCACTGCCGAACATGGCTTCTGCCAGCGCCTTGCTCAGCTCTGTTTTTCCTACACCTGTCGGTCCTAAAAACAAGAATGAACCAATGGGCCTGTTGGGGTCCTTTAAGCCGACCCTTCCTCTTCGCATAGCCCTGGATACGGCATTTACCGCTTCCTTCTGCCCTACTACCCGCTTGTGAAGAATGGATTCCAGTTTTAATAGCTTCTCACTTTCCTTTTCCGCCAGCTTGGATACAGGAATCTTGGTCCACATGGAAACCACATCTGCAATTTCATTTTCCGTTACCCTAAGACTTCTGTCCTCCAGCTTTTTCCGGTGGCTCTTCTTTGCACGAAGATACTTTTTAGAAAGCTCCTCCTGCTTGATTTTTATTTCATGAGCCTGACCGTAAGCGGCAAACTTAAAGGCGCGCTCAATCTGCAAATCCATATGCTTGATTTCTTTTTCCATTTCCTTAAGCTTCTTTGGCATATTCATGCCGTTAAGCTTCAAAGCGGATGCAGCTTCATCAATTAAATCAATTGCCTTATCCGGCAGATTCCTGTCATTGATATAGCGCTTTGACAGCTTTACCGCTGCCTCTACCGCCTCATCCGTAATGGTCACCTGATGATGCTCTTCATATTTATGCTTGATTCCCTGCAAAATCAATACTGCTTCCCCTTCCGTAGGCTCTCCCACGTTTACGGGCTGGAACCTTCTCTCAAGGGCAGCATCCCTCTCTACATATTTGCGGTACTCTTCTATTGTGGTAGCGCCGATTAACTGTATTTCACCTCTGGAAAGGGAAGGCTTCAATATATTGGATGCATCAATGGCTCCTTCTGCCCCTCCCGCTCCAATCAATGTATGAATCTCGTCTAAGAATAACAGTATATTGCCATCGGCAATCACTTCCTTTACCACCTTCTTAATCCGTTCTTCAAATTCTCCCCGGTACTTGCTCCCTGCAACCATACCGGATAAATCCAGCGTGACTACTCTCTTTTTCTGTATGGTATCCGGCACTTCTCCCGCCACGATTCTTGCTGCCAACCCTTCCGCTATGGCAGTCTTTCCAACTCCCGGCTCACCGATGAGACAGGGATTGTTTTTCGTCCTTCGGCTGATAATCTGAATCACTCTGGCAATTTCTTCTTCTCTTCCGATAACAGGGTCCAGCTTTCCTTCTCTTGCCAATGCTGTTAAATCTCTGCTGTACTGGTCTAATGTCTTTGTGGTTCCCTTTTTCCTGCCTCTGCCCAAATCCTCCTTTGTAATGGCAGGGTCCTGACCCATAGCCGACAAAAGCTCACTGTAGAGCTTTTGCAGATTTAATCCTGCCGTATGGAGAATCCTTGCCGCCGTATTGTCCCCATCCTTTATAATGGCCAGCAAAATATGTTCCGTTCCCACTTCCTTCAGTCCAAACCTGCCCGCCTGTTTTTCGCTTTCTTCCAGAATTTCCGTTGCCTTGGGCGAAAAACCGTCCCTCTCCAAAATAGAAATATTCCCTTTCGGCACAATATATTCTTTTATCAGCTCTAAAAGCCTTTCTTCTTTAAGCCCCTTTTCACAAAGCAGCTTAGATGCCGCTCCTGTTTCTTCCTTTAATAAACCAAGTAAAAGATGCTCCGTTCCCACATAATTCTGATGAAGCTTCTTTGCCGCCTTTTCCGCCCTGGAAATAGCAGACCTCGCCTTTTTTGTAAAATCCACTTTTACCGTCCTCCATAGTCTCTATATATTTCGTCAATCATTTCATGAATCTCATCTTTTGAAATGCTTTTACAGCTGGCTTTTGCAAGAAGTACCTTTAATTCATCCCGAATTTCCTCCATAGCCCGTATTTTATCTATATCAAGGGCAATGACCGCACCTCTCCTCCTGTCAACCTGTACAAAGCCCTCCTGACGCAAAAGGCTGTATGCCTTGTTTACCGTATGCATATTGATGCCTATCACCTCTGCTAACTGCCTGACGCTTGGAAGCACATCCCCTTCTTTTAAAGCAGATGTGGCAATGCCGATTACAATTTGATTTCTAAGCTGCACATAAAATGCTTCATCACTGTTAAAGTCTATTTCTATTAACATTTTATCACTCCTGTTATATTAATTCTATAACAGCAGGAGAACACTGTCAAGAATTGCTTCCCACTATCTGTTTACATCAATGAATTCAAATTCGAAATCATCATCCAGCTCCAGAGAAAGCGCCTGTTCCGGTTCTTGTACCGGCTTTGGCCGGGATTTCTTTCCTTCCGGCTGCTGCAGCAGTCTGGACTTTGGCTTTTTTTCTTCCGGCTGCTGTGCCGGCTTGGATGAGGGCTTCTTTTCTGACGGGCGTTTCTTTTTTTCGGGCTCCTCTGGTTCTTCGGGTGCCTTTTTTTCGGTTCTTACTTTTTGCCCGGGTCTTTCCTTTTCCTCCTCTTCCTCCTCTTCTTCATCTTCATCATATTCATTTTTTAATTCCCTTATTTTCAAAAATTGATTCAGAAGCACTACAAAAGCCACAATCAGCAAAAATGCCATCACACAGATGACAACCATCCTCTGCTGGGACTTTTTCTTATATACCACATAGTTTTCTTCATCAAAAACATTCTGGTCCGTACTGGTCGTCAAATCCAGATATCTCTGGCATGTCTGCTCAACAGTATCATACAGATACCATCCTTTATTTCCGTTGCTGCTGATGCCGAAAAACAGAAAGTATTCCTGAAATTCCGGAAGTGTATAGGCAGATTCTTCATTTTCTATTTCCATATCCGTATATTCCTGCTCTTCTTCAAAAGCAGATTCAGAAACAAGATAACCGGCAACCGCCTTTCCGGAAAGCTCTACGGAAGCCTCCACGAAATAATTGGGAATGGGAATTCCAGTAGGATACTGTACCGGAAATACTACAAGGCCGTTACTGCTTTTTATGGGAACGAATCCAAAAAATTCATTGCTTCCGGAATAAAAAACATAAAAATCCCCATTACTTCCGTCTGCTGCTGATGCATAAAGAAGCATAAGCTCCCCTTCATCAAAATAAGCAGCATCTATATAATTTCCCTTATAAATATATTCAACCTTTGTGCATCCATCCGGAAGGGCTTCTTCTGGGAAAGTGCTATGAACCACAAAATTCTCCTGTCCCGTTGCAATATAACCTTCTGCCGTGACAGCTTCCGGGGCTTCCACCTGTTCAGCCTCAACCTCTCCCTGATTCCTTATAATTCTAATCCGATAGGATTTGGTGGTGCCATCTTCTGCCTTTACTGTCAGAACCGCCGGGTTTTCCCCTACCTTTAGATTGGAAAATCCAGACATGGCAATTATCTTTGCTTTTTTATCTTCTGCTTTTACATCCAGTCCTACAGAAGCCATATTATTATCTTCCAGCACAAAAGAATACTCTGTTACATCCGGCGAAAAAGAAGGGGACAGATTACCCGGATAAAGGTTTAGAAGCTTTAAATCTGCATCGGAAGACAGGTTTGAAGGATTCCCGTTTTCTTCATTCTGCCCGTTTCCCACTCCCTGTTTACTTTCCTCTTCCTGTCCGCTTACTTCTCCATTTTCTGCCGGCACTTCCATACCGTCCTGTTCTTCTGCTGAAGCCTCGCCTGCCGTAAAAGAAA
Source organism: uncultured Lachnospiraceae bacterium (assembly GCA_947382355.1). Classification (GTDB taxonomy): domain Bacteria; phylum Bacillota; class Clostridia; order Lachnospirales; family Lachnospiraceae; genus RGIG3040. The sequence goes on along the minus strand of CANCYR010000002.1, from coordinate 74,294 downwards.
CCGCCTCTACATTTATTGAAAGGCATGCTGCCAGACTGAAAGCAGCTGCCAGAAAAAATACTTTAAAGTTCTTATTTATAAATTTACGCATATTAGTTCCTTTCCATGTTCATTTGTTGAAAATTTAACAGATTACCATATTTAGTATTGGTTACTTTTCCCTTTTTTACTCACTTATCATACTATCCGCCTTTTTTTTCGTCAACCCATATATAGTATCATTAAGAAATTTTTCATTCTTATTTTACAATATATTGTAAAAAGAACCAGAGTGAAAAATCTCTTTTCCACTCTGGCCTTTCTTCTGAAGACTGTCTTATTGTCTTTCAAAACGCTTTGCACCCTTGTTGTTCTTTGTTTCCGCTCCCATTCCAATTCCTTCCATCTTGAGGTTCCGGGCAGAACGGTTTCTTTCTTCCAGCTCCTTATTAAATTCCAGTTCACATTTGCTGCAGAACCTGCCGGATTGTATCTTCTTGTGACATCGCTCACAATATAAAGCAATTTTGGAATCCTGAGTTACATCAAACCGCTCTTCCTTTACCATCTGTTGAATTGCTTTTCTGCTCACGCCCGTAGCCACTTCAATTTGTGATATGTTGGCACCACGGTGCTTCTCCAGATAGATTCTTACTTTTCCATAATCATCATATTCTACTGCCTTGCACAATTCACAGTGGTATTCTCCTACCCCTTTAAATATCAAATTGCCTCCGCAGTCGTTGCATATGTAGGGTCTGTTATAATATCCTTGTTCTAATAACTTTCTCAATTTTCCCTCGCCTCGTCAATCGCTTTTCCAATATCGTTTCGCATATACTTATTTTCAAAAGAAATCCATTCCGTTGCCTTATAGGCATTATCTCTTGCTTCCTTCAAATCCGCTCCCTTTGCGGTTACGCCAAGAACCCTGCCACCATTTGTAACAATGCCTGCTTCCGTCTGCTTCGTTCCCGCATGGAATACGTAATAGCCTTCTTTATCCTGAAACGCCTCCAGACCTTCAATCAAAAATCCCTTTTCATAGGAAACCGGATACCCGTCTGATGCTAACACCACGCAGACAGCCGCATTATCTTCAAACTGTAAGTCTATCTGGTCCAGCCTGCCGTCAATGCATGCTTCCACCACTTCAATCAAGTCATTTTTCATTCTTGGAAGCACTACCTGTGCCTCCGGGTCGCCAAACCTGGCATTATATTCCAATACCCTTGGCCCTTTATCAGTAAGCATCAATCCAAAGAAAATAATTCCTTTAAACTCTCTGCCTTCTGCCGCCATGGCGTCCACTGTTGCCTGATAAATGTATTTTTTACAAAACTCATCCACTTCCTTTGTATAAAAGGGGCTTGGGGAAAAGGTTCCCATGCCTCCGGTATTCAATCCCCGGTCGCCATCCTTTGCACGTTTATGGTCCTGGGCAGAGGTCATGGTCTTAATCGTCTTACCGTCCACAAAGGAAAGAACAGAAACCTCTCTTCCTGTCATAAATTCTTCAATTACCATGCGGTTTCCCGCACTTCCAAACTGCTTATCAAGCATAATGGATTTTACTCCGTTCTTTGCTTCCTCAAGAGTATTGCAGATAAGCACTCCTTTTCCAAGTGCAAGACCGTCTGCCTTTAATACAATGGGAAACTGTGCTTTTTCCAAATATGCCAGCGCCTCTTCATAATCATCAAAGTTTTCATAAGCAGCTGTGGGAATATGATACTTTTTCATCAAATCCTTGGAAAATGCCTTGCTTCCTTCCAGAATGGCAGCATTTTTCCTTGGACCAAATGCACGAAGCCCTGCGGCCTCCAATTCATCAATCAGGCCTCCCACTAAAGGATCATCCATACCTACAATAGTCAAATCCACTTGCTTTTCCTTTGCAAAGGCAACAATCCTGTCAAATTCCATGGCTCCTATAGGGACACATTCTGCAATCTGTCCGATTCCTGCATTGCCCGGCGCACAATAAATCTGCTCCACCTTTTGGCTTTTTGCAACGCTTGCCGCAATGGCATGTTCTCTTCCTCCGCTGCCTACTATTAAAACTTTCATGTTTCTCCTCCTATTATATATCCGTATCTGAATAATATGGAACCTTCAGACTTCTGCCAGACATTTGATTAATGAATCGAAATATGCACCCGTTTTTCTTTTACGGTAACTTTTCCTGCCGCAATCAGGTTGATTGCCTGTGGCAGTATTACCCATTCCGCTTCTTCCATAACCCTTTTTTGAAGCTCCTTAGGTGTATCCTCCGGCCTTACTTCCACCGCCTTTTGCAGAATAATAGGCCCGGTATCCGTCCCTTTATCCACAAAGTGCACGGTGGCCCCTGTAATCCTGACTCCTCTTTCCAGAGCTCCTTCATGTACCTTAAGGCCATAATAACCCACTCCGCAAAAGGATGGGATTAAGGAAGGATGGATATTAATAATGCGGTTTTCATATTTTTCAATCATGGCTTCCGGAATCGCCACCAGAAAGCCTGCCAGCACAATCAGGTCCGGACTCCATTGGTCCATTTTGGCAAGAAATGCCTGATGGAATTGCTCCCTGTCTTCATAATCCTTTGGGGAAATACAAATTCCTTCCACACCCGCCTGCCTTGCCCGTTCTAAGGCATAGGCATTTTTATTGTTGCTGATGACTCCGATAATTTCTGTATTTTCAATTTTCTTTTCCCTGATACTGTCAATAATCGCCTGTAAATTGGTGCCGCCGCCGGATACGCATACTACAATTTTTAGCATAAGCTGACTCCTTTTTCTCCGGCTTCTGTTTCGCCTACCACATAACAGGTCTCTCCCGCTGCTTTTATGGCCTCCATGGTCTTTTCCACCTGCTCCTTATCCACTGCCACTATCATGCCGATTCCCATGTTATAGGTGTTGTACATCATCTCTTCCGCTATATTGCCTTCTCTTTGAAGCATCTTAAAAATAGCCGGCACTTCATAGCTGTCTTTTTTCACCACTGCCCTGACGCCTTCCGGCAGCATTCTTGGAATGTTCTCATAAAAGCCGCCTCCGGTAATATGACTGCATGCCTTTATGGAAACTCCTGCTTCTTTTATGGATTTCAATGCCTTTACATATATTTTCGTAGGTGCTAAAAGCGCCTCTCCCAATGTGGTTCCCAGTTCTTCATGGTAGGTTGATAATCTTTCCTTCGTCATTTCAAATACTTTCCGCACTAAGGAAAAACCGTTGCTATGTACCCCGGAGCTTGCAATGCCAACGAGCACGTCCCCCGGCTTTAAATCCTTTCCGTTTATCAAATCCTTTTCATCCACGATTCCCACTGCAAAGCCTGCCAAATCGTATTCATCCTCCGGATAAAAGCCCGGCATTTCCGCTGTTTCTCCGCCAATCAGCGCTGCCCCCGACTGCTTGCAGCCCTCTGCCACTCCGGAAACGATGGTAGCAATTTTTTCCGGCACGTTTTTACCACATGCAATATAGTCTAAAAAGAACAAAGGCTCTCCTCCTGCACATGCGATGTCATTGACGCACATTGCCACACAGTCGATGCCAATGGTATCGTGCTTATCCATTAAGAAAGCAAGCTTCAGCTTGGTGCCTACTCCATCTGTACCGGATACCAGCGTTGGTTTTTCCATAGTCTTGAATGCCTCCATGGAAAAGGCGCCTGAAAAGCCTCCAATCCCGCCCAACACTTCCTTTCTCATCGTCTCCTGTACATGCTTTTTCATCAGCTCCACTGATTTGTATCCTGCTTCGATATCCACGCCTGCTTTTTTGTAATCCATGCTTCTTTTCCTCACCTTTCCCCGACTGTTGTCTTGGAATATTTGTTTTTTCAGCTTTTCTTGGAAAAGCTGTTATTTTTAAACCTTATAAGCAATTCTAGTTTACTAGATTTTAGTTTTTCTGTCAAATTCACTCTTCTTTATCCAATGCCTCATTCAATCCTTCCGTCCCCTTCAAAACAAACCTGCCCTTTAAAATAACTGGAATTACTTCCCCTTCTTTCGTTACTACGGACACCTCCCCCAGCTCGTCATAAGGAATGGTAATGTCCGTATGGCATCCAAAATAAGCCTTTTCCATATCCGTCTTTCTAAGAAGGGATATTTCATTGTCCCTTGCCACGATTTCTTTTCCGTCGGGATTGTAAACCGGTACGTCTTCTCCATGGGAATAACAGGTGTCCCCTACTGCAAAATGGGGCCCTGTTTTTTCGCCGATTAAAATGGGCAGCTTATCCTGAATGTGATATTTTCTTGCCATCACATATGCTGCAGTATTTGTTCCAATGGCAAATTCGCCCATGGGAAGGCTTTCATGATGAAACAGGATATTATCTTTTATATACTTTTTGTTTTCCTCCCCGGTGGAAAAATTGCTGCAGGAATAATCGGTGACCATGCCGTCTGTAAAGGTAATGGATAAATCCTTGTATTCCAGTTCTGACAAGTATACCTTTGTCACATGAAGAATGCCTTCCGTCCCCTTTAGCACAGGGGAGGTGAACACCTCTCCCACAGGAATATTTACATCTGCCACACAGTTTTCAAAAACTGTTTCCTTTTCCGGGTTTTTTAAGGGATAGAGCGCCACCTTCAGATTGGTCCTGTTGTCTCCCATCCCCTTAACAACCACGTATATACCTTTGTCCAGTGTGTCTATAATCGTTTGCTGGATGCTTTCATAGGTTTTATAATCCAATGTGTTCAGGGCAATGGTTTCCTGCATGATTGCTTCATAATGACTGCCAATTTCCGGAGCCGGAAAGGCAATGATGGTAAAGCTTCTTTCCTCTCCCGGAATATATTGATTGATAAGCCGGCTGCTCTTTACACGGTACGCTGCTTCTAACTTCTGCTGCTTTTCATCAAAGGCAGGGGCTTCCTTTTTTACTTTGGGCACAAAGGGCTTTTCTCCAAATACCTCCACCCAGGCAGGTCCCCCCTGAACCTTTGCCAGCTCACTGTATGTCTCATGTGCCTTTTCCACCGTCTCCAGCTTTCTATTAATCAGTTTTTTATCCAGAATAAGCGCCAAATCCTCTTTGTGGTCAAAGTCAAACTGCTTATTGGGGCTGTCAGAATAAAAACCGCTAATTCCCATGCCGCTTTTATAAAATATACTGTGGGCAGTTCGCATAATAGAAGGCTTGAGACCCATGGCTTCAAAGTTAGAAATCGCTAATCTAATCATTTTTTCAAAGCCTATGGGATATACGATATTCACTACTTTCTTTTTGGAGATGTCTTTGTTTCCTTTTATAAATCCAATCCGGTATCCTTCTGTATAAGTATCCGCCATAAGCTTTAAGGTGTCCTCATCCAGTCCTGCCAGATACTCCGCTGTTTTTATCTGGTTTTCTGAAATATATTCTCCGTAAGAAAATAAATAAGAGGGATTATCCAGATTGCCGTTTTTGATAATGCTATAAGCAAAATCCTCCGCCGGGTCAAGCTTTTGCCTTGTGCGCTTTTCCCATTCCTCTTCCGAATAGTCGCTGACAAACCAGTACAGTATTTCCTTCAGACTTTCTATATCCGGAAGGCTGTCACCTTCTTCTGTCCCCTGACAAAAGCTGCAATATACTTCCACAAAAAGCTCACCGCGGATAAGTATTTCAAACAGGGATTCTTCTTTCCTGTGAAAGCCTTCGCAGGCTATGGGAATAAGGGCATACAGCTCCGCATACAATGCGCACAAAACCTGCCCGTATTGTTCTCCAAGCAGCTTAACTGCATAAGCAGGATTCCCGTAGCTGTTATTATAATTTTCAGGCAGAATATCCTGATAAAGCTTATGGTTGTACTCAAGAAGCTCCTGTAAGTCCCGTTCTTTCCCGAAGCCATTACCTATATTCTGTTTTTCAGCCGGAAGATTTCCCTGATGTCCATAACCGTTAAAGCCGGAAATGTTTTCAAAGCACTGGAAGATTTCCATAAGAAAGAGAGCCACCTGTTTAAAATATGAACAGTACGGCTCTGCTATCAGATTTTCCTTTGTGATTTCCTCTATTCTGTTTTTTAAAAGCTCATATCTTTCTTCCATCATACATAATAGACTCCCGCAAATATGATAAATACCGTAAAGGCAATAACAAGAAAATTCAACGTAATGCCTATGGTTGGAAATATATAAAATTTATCCTTTTCCAGACGGGACAAAATTCCAAGGACCAGCCCCGCAATGGAAAAAAGAAGGGCAAACAATACAGCCGTTCCAAGCCTTGCATTGCTGGCTCCCCGGTTTTGAAAGCACAGCCAGACGGCAAGGCAAAGGGAAGCCATATCAATTCCTCCAAGAAGGGTGGCTATGATTCCACGCCTTGGATGGCTTTTATTGGTAAACATATAGCTTGGTTTTCTCATACCAAGGTCCTTTCTTAAAACAAAATCTTCGACTTTTCTGCCAGAAGCTTCGCCCCGCCGATAATCAGCATGACTCCTGCAGTGATTCCCGTTACAATACAGATTACCCCAAAGGTAATGTTCATTGCTCCTGTCCGTGACATTAATTTGTATGTTTTTTCTTCCATAGCAATTCCTTTCCCAGGCTTATTTTGTGCATGACGTTTATATTCCTGCTATTTAAAGCTTTCTTATTTTGACCATCCTTTATAAAAGCCTGCACATTCCGCATTTAGTTTACAGCGCCATACTGTGCATAATATGAATCCAAAGCCGTCTTGATTGGCTCATCTATATATATTGTTCCCTTATAAGGCTTATTATATAAGTATTCTGTCACCTCTGCCATAGTAACGATGGCGCCGGTTTCAAAGCCGTAAAGGTCTTTGATTTCTTCCAATGCACTCTTTTCGCCTTTTCCTCTTTCCATACGGTTTAAAGACACCATGAGCCCTGCTATTTCCACATCAGCCTGAGCCTTTAAAATCGGGAAAGTCTCTTCAATGGACTTGCCGGATGTGGTAACATCTTCTATGATGACTACCCTGTCACCGTCCTGAATCGCACTTCCAAGCAAAATCCCTGTATCGCCGTGGTCTTTTATTTCTTTCCGGTTAGAACAGTATTTGATTTCCTTTCCATACAGTTCACTAAAGGCAATGGTGGCGGCTACGGTAAGGGGAATCCCTTTATAGGCCGGTCCAAAGAGAATATCAAAGTCCTCACCATATTTGTCATGAATGGCCTTTGCGTAATATTCACCTAATTTCTTTAACTGGCTTCCTGTCACATAGGCGCCTGCATTCATGAAAAAAGGGGATTTCCTTCCGCTTTTTAAGGTAAATTCTCCAAACTTCAGCACGTTGCTGTCAACCATGAATTCAATAAATTCTTTTTTATACTGTTCCATCCTGCTAAGTCCTCCTTCATATATATCAAGTGTATCTTTTACTTTGTCCCAAGGGCTCCTGCAATATCATCAATCATATCAAGCACTGCCTGACGGGAAGCATCTGCAAAATTCTCCGGTGCAAACCGCTCTTTATACTGGTCATTTTTGTATGCCGCAATAATTCCTCTGGAAGAATTCACAATAGCTCCCAAACCATCCTCATTGAAGAAGTGGACCAAATCCTTTCCTTTTCCGCCCTGTGCCCCATAGCCCGGCACCAGAATAAAAGACTTTGGCATTACTTTACGAAGGACCTTTCCCATTTCCGGATAGGTAGCCCCCACCACAGCTCCTACATAGCTGTAATCGGTTCCCATACATTCTTCTCCCCATGCGGCAACCTTTTCCCCTACCAGCTCATAAAGAGGCTTTCCATCGATTAAGCGGTCCTGAAATTCGCCGCTGCTGGGGTTAGAGGTCTTGACTAAAACAAAGATTCCCTTTTTTTCTTCCCTGCACACTTCCAGAAAGGGGTTTACCCCATCTGAACCCAGATATGGGTTTACCGTTACAAAATCCTCGTCAAAGCCATAATAACTTTTGCTGCCCACCGTCACTTTTCCAAGGTGCCCCACCGCATAAGCAGAGGAGGTTGAACCAATATCGCCTCTTTTTATGTCCCCGATGACTATCAGCCCCTTTTCCTTACAATAATCCACAGTTCTTTTAAAAGCTGTCATACCGGGAATTCCAAACTGTTCATACATGGCAATCTGGGGCTTTACTGCCGGAATCAGGTCACAGGTGCTGTCCACGATTGCTTTATTAAACAGCCAGATAGCCTCCCCAGCCCCTTCCAGTGTCTCGCCATGTTCTTCAAATGCCATCTTTGTAATATGCTCCGGAATAAAACCCATCATTGGGTCTAAGCCCACTACAATAGGCGCATTGGTCTGTTTTATTTTCTCCACCAGTTTGTTTATCATTCTGTCCTGTTCCTTTCTGCTCCCTCTATAAATTTGCTTTCTTTAAATCATTTAAAACAAAGCTGTTTTCAATGTAAAAAGGAAATTCCTCTCTTTTTATCCATTCAAAACCGCCGTATTCTTCAGATATTTCATAACAATGGTCCTCGGCTTCTGTAGAACAAAGATAGGTGATTCCTACACACTGAGTATCCCCTAACATGGTAGACCAGGTATATTCTATTTTCTCTATGGTCCCTTCTACTCCAAGCTGCTCCCTGATATTTCGAAGCATGGCTTCATCCGGTGCCTCTCCATGTTCCGCCTGTCCATCTATAAATTCCCAGACAAAAGGATCCGGAATCCGGTCATCCATCCATCTTTTCAACACCAGATAACGATCATTTTTCTTAATAATTCCTTTTACTTTCAAATAAATATCCGACATAAGCCAGCCTCCTATACAACCATTTTACTGTGAGAATCAGCATATTTCTTAATATTGGATGCATTCACATATTTTTGAAAGGCATCTCCGTTTATCTCCACCAGAGTAGGCGCCTGCATCACTCCATAACGGCTTGCCAGCTCCATATTCTCTTCCGCATCGATTACTACATACTTTTCATCCTTCAGATATGACTTTGCCAGCTTGCAATTAGGACAGGTCTTTGTTACAAAAAGATACTTTACCTTATCCAAAGCTGCTACAGAAACCACCGGCGCCCCCTTGGAACCTGACAGGGTTACAATGCTGCTGACAGGCTTTTTCAGGCAGGAAGCTGCCACGTCATACTCGGTTCTATTTTCATATTCCTGCAGCTTGCCGTCATTCCAGTTCTGGACCGGACGGTAATATCCTGTAATACGGCTGTATATTTCTGTTACAGAACCGCAGTGAGGGCATTTCTTTTCTTCTCCCGGCAGATATCCATGCTGCTTGCAAATGGAATAAGTGGGAGACAGGGTGTAATATGGCAGCCTGTAGTTTTCCGCAATGGTCCGTACCAAATTAGCCGCCGCCTTCCAATCCGGAAGCTTCTCTCCCAAAAAGGCATGAAATACGGTTCCTGACGTATATAATGTCTGTAATTCATCCTGAATATCCAGCGCATCAAAGATATCCGTGGTGTAATCCACCGGAAGATGGGAGGAATTGGTATAGTAAGGCGTATCTCCCATTTTGCCCGCAGTCTTAATGGCAGGCCATTTTCTTTTATCATGCTTTGCGAGCCTGTAAGTAGTGCTTTCTGCAGGAGTTGCTTCCAGATTATATAAATCCCCATACTGCTCCTGATAATCAGACAGGCGGTTCCTCATATGGTTCAACACTTCTTTTGTAAAGTCCTGCGTCTTTTTCTCTGTCATATCAGCCCGCAGCCAGTTGGCATTTAATCCAACCTCATTCATGCCAATAAGACCTATGGTGGAAAAGTGATTGTCAAAACTTCCCAGATAACGCTTTGTATAGGGATATAAGCCTTCATCCAACAGCTTTGAAATAACCCCTCTCTTAATTTTCAGGGAACGGGCCGCAATATCCATCATACGGTTTAACCGTTTGAAGAAATCGTCCTTACTGCTTGATAAATAAGCAATCCTTGGCATATTGATGGTCACTACCCCTACGCTTCCGGTACTTTCCCCGGAACCAAAGAAGCCGCCTGTCTTCTTGCGCAGCTCCCTTAAATCCAGCCTGAGCCTGCAGCACATGCTGCGCACATCTCCCGGCTCCATATCAGAATTGATATAATTAGAAAAATACGGAGTGCCGTATTTAGAGGTCATTTCAAACAACAGCCTGTTATTTTCCGTATCAGACCAGTCAAAATCCCTTGTAATGGAATAGGTGGGTATAGGGTACTGGAATCCTCTGCCATTGGCATCCCCTTCAATCATGGTCTCGATAAACGCCTTATTGATCATGTCCATTTCTTTTTTGCAGTCGCCATAGGTAAAATCCATTTCCTTTCCTGCTACAATAGCAGGAAGGGCTGCCAGATCATCAGGCACGGTCCAGTCTAAGGTAATATTGGAAAAGGGCGCCTGAGTCCCCCAGCGGCTTGGTGTATTCACGCCATAAATAAATGCTTCAATGCATTTTTTCACTTCTTTATAAGACAGAGCATCCACCTTTACAAAGGGAGCCAGATACGTATCAAAAGAGGAAAATGCCTGTGCGCCTGCCCATTCATTCTGCATGATTCCAAGGAAATTCACCATCTGGTTGCAAAGTACGGATAAATGAGCTGCAGGCGCGGAAGTTATTTTCCCGGTAATGCCTCCCAGCCCTTCCTGAATGAGCTGCTTTAAGCTCCAGCCTGCACAATATCCTGTGAGCATGGACAAATCATGGATGTGGATATCCGCATTCCTGTGAGCCTCGGAAATTTCTTCGTCGTAAATTTCGGAAAGCCAGTAATTAGCCGTCACTGCTCCGGAATTGCTTAAAATCAGGCCGCCAACAGAGTAGGTTACCGTGGAATTTTCCTTTACCCTCCAGTCCTCTATCTTCACATAGCTGTTTACCACATCTTTGTAATCTAAAATAGTAGAGGTCATGGTGCGCATTTTTTCCCGCTGTTTCCGGTACAGGATATATGCCTTTGCAGCTTCCGTATAACCTGACTGTTCCAGCACTTTTTCCACGCTGTCCTGAACATCCTCAATATGAACCTGTCCTTCTTTTACCTTTTTCTGGAAATCAGCAGTTACACGCAATGCCAGTAAATCAACGATATCATTGGTATATTCCACATCGGTTGCCCGAAATGCCTTCATAATGACGTCATTAATCCTTGTCAGAGCAAAAGCAGCCACTTCTCCGTTTCTTTTAATAACCTGTAACACCTAAACACCCCTTTATCTTCTCATTTTCCCCTGCGAACCTTTGCTATTTCATTTTGCTTCATAGCACAACTGACGCATGATTTTATTTTATCATTGCCCTATTAAAAAGTCAACAAAAAACACTACATATTATGTTAACACTTTATGTAAACACAATATATAGTGCCTCTTGCCTTTATCCTATCTTGTCTTTAAAAATTCATATTCCCTTATAGCTGCTCCATCATCCGGATAAGCCTTTAAATAAGCCTCCATCAGTACCTTTGCTTTCGTAAAATCCCCCAAATATTCATATGCTACGATTTCATTGTATTTCAAATTTTGTGTCAGAGTGTCAGACTCTATCTGCATAGCCGCCTGAAATGCCTTTAAAGCTCCCTGATAATCCTTTGCTTCAAGTTTACATAATCCTAACTGATTGCAAATTTCCACATCATTTGGATGTTCTGACAGATAGCCCTCATATAAAACAGCTGCATAGTTATTATCCCCCAGCTGTTCATAAGTCTGCCCGAGCATATATACAATATTTCCTTCATTTCTTTCTTTATTTTTATTATCCGTCCTTGCCGTTTCCAGATAATTTCTGGCATTTTCATAATCCTTTAAATAATAGGAAATAGTGCCCTTTTCATAATCTGTCACGGCGGCTCCCTTTTCCAGTGCCTTTTTAAGATATGCGCTTCCTTCCTGTTCCATTCCATTATCTGCAAACACCTTGTAGGAGTCAATAAGCAGCTCAGTGGAATTACCGGAAAGCTCCATTGCCTTTTCCAAATCCGCCGTGCCGCCTTCTAAATCTTTTACAGCAATTTTAGCGCTGCCTCTTAGGAAATAGGCATCCCGGTTCTTTTTCTGAAGTGCCAGTATACCGTCAAAAACACCGATAGCGCCATTATTATCACCCATTTTATACTTGGCTGTTGCAAGATAGAAATTGATATCATATTCCAGTTCTCCCGGAAACATGCCGCTGCTTTTTAATGCTTTTTCAAAGGAGGCTATGGCTTCTTCATATTGTGTCAGCCCCATGTAGGCAATTCCCTGCCCTCTGTATGCCAGTTCCAGATTCTCTCCGTTTACAATTGCCTTTTCAAAACAGGAAAGCGCCTGGCTGTATTCCAGACCTTCAATTGCCGCCATGCCGGCTTCAATATTTTCCGTTCCTTTCTTTCCGCAGCCGGCACAAGAAAATGCCGTTAAAATCACTAGCATGGCCAAAAGCCATTTTTTTGTTGCTTTCATTTATTTCCTCCAGTTGTGTTATCGCTCTGTTAAAATTCATAAGATGTCATTCATCCGGCATACATATTGAGGTTTTTCTTCTGCCTGAACCTTTACAGGAATATTCACCAGAATCAACAGAAAAATAATTCCTGTGAGCAATACTTTTTTTCCCACTAATTCGTCACTTCCTCTTTTGTGCCTGTTCCGCCGCCTAAGTAATCCCTGATTTCTTCAAGGGCTTCTTCATATAATTCCATAACCTTTTGATGGTTTTCCACAATATAGTGGATATCTCCTTTTTTACCTGCCATTTCCAAAAGCCTTGCCTGTTCTGACAGCTTTTCCGCACCTATCATTTTTGAGGTGCTCTTTAAGGCATGCACAAAAATGGTATAGTTGGCAAAGTCCTTCTCCTCAAAAGAGCCCTGTATGTCCGCTTTATTTTTATCCGAAGTGTCCCTGAAGGATTCCAAAAGGAACTTAAAGCATTCCACATCTCCTTCAGCCGACTCGATTGCAGTAACGATATCCAAACATTCAAAAGGATATTTCTCCTTGATTCTGTCAGCTGTTTCCTGCCACAGAGAACGGAAAACAGACTTTTCGATTTCATCATATTCTACCATTACATACTTATTGGAAGGCAGATATTTCAATATTTTTTCTTCCAGACGCTTTCCCTGAATAGGCTTTGACATATAATCCACAAAACCTTCTTTCAGGTACATTTCCTTTACGCCTGAAATGGCATTTGCAGTTAAAACGATAACCGGCGTCTCTGCATTTGGAGAACCGCTCATCTCCTTCAGCCGCTTCATAGTCTCAATACCATCCATGCGGGGCATCATATGGTCCATCAAAATGACGTCATATTTAATGTCCATGCAAAGCTCTAAAGCCTTTTCACCATCAGCCGCTTTGTCCACTTTGATTTCCGTGTTCTTTAACAGTCCTTCCGCTACGGATAAATTCATGGCATTATCATCTACTACCAGAATCCTTACGTCCGGCGCAACGAACATGGTTCTGTATTTCTTGTCTTTCTCCTTGCTGTAGGAATATTTCTCCCTGAATTTTCCAATAGGCTTTCTATCTTTGATTCCCTGCTTTAAAGTGAAGGAGAAGGTAGAGCCTACACCGTACTCGCTGCGTACCTTTAAACTGCTGTCCATCAGCTCAAGCAGCTGCTTGGTAATGCTGAGTCCCAAACCATTTCCTTCTATGTTCCTATTACGCTCCTCTTCGATTCTTTCAAAGGAAACAAAGAGACGGTTGATATCTTCTTCTTTAATTCCAATACCTGTATCCGTTACCGAAATAATCAGCATAATGTGAGAATCCCCGGCTTCCTTCCAGTCAACCTTTAATACAACGCTTCCTTCATTGGTATACTTCACCGCATTTGTCAAAAGGTTGATGATGACCTGCTTTATGCGGATTTCATCACCAAAAAGCAGGTATGGAATATTCTCGGATATAACCGGAATAAACTCCAGATTTTTATTGGCTGCTTTTATTTCCACCATATTGATAACTTCCGTCAGTAAATTGGCGACTTCATATTCCGCCGGCAGAATTTCCATTTTGCCGCATTCGATTTTGGAAAAATCAAGCAGATCATTCACAAGGGACAACAGGGTAGTAGCGGCTTCCCGGATATTTTCTGCATAACCTTTTACCGATATCTCCGTTGTTTCCCTTAAGATGATTTCATCCATTCCAAGCACTGTATTGATGGGAGTCCGGATTTCATGGCTCATATTGGCAAGAAAATCTGTTTTGGCCCTATTAGCGGCATCTGCCATTTCCTTTAATTCTTTCAGCTTCTTATTGGTTTTATAATGGCCTGTAATATCAACCAGCCAAACGAATCTTCCCCTGACATTATCCTGCTCCTCTAATGTCTCAGAACGTATTTCGTATATTTTGGACAATTCCTCTGAAACATATTCCTCTTCATGAAACAGCTTTTTTATTTCCGGAAACTCTGAAATAGATTGTATATTCACAATATTTGGAAACAACTGAGTAAACTCATGGTTGTAAAACAACACCTTGTTTTCATTGGAAACAATCAGAATAGCTCCTATATCCTTATTCAGGATGCCCGTGGTCACCACTTTTACTGAATCATATTCTTCCCCATGGTCCGGCAAAGGCACTGCTCCCGGTTGCAAGCCAGTCCTCAGTTTCCAGATGACCACCCCCATTCCGATTATTACGGCCCCCATAACCACTACTAAAAATCCCATACTTTCTCCTTCCCATTCACCTGCATGAAACAGAAACTTAATTGTTTTTGTTTCATTATACCAACTAATCCTAAAAGCCACAATGGGATTTTTACATAAAAAGCTGGTTAAACTGTTACTTCATGCCTACTTATTAATATATCTCCCGGCAATTTCCCGAAGCTCATCCCAATGCTTTTCATACCACTGCTCATAAACAGGAGTATCAGAGGCTGCAATGGCTTTTCCAAGCTCCACAAGAAATTCCGGTATATCCACAGCCAGCATGGAGCCTAAGCTTTCTCCAAACCGTTCCTCTTTTCTTGCCGCACTTCCTCCCACGAACAGGTTAAATGCAGGCTGGGGCTTGTCATCTACCCGCTTCACAAAACCGTGGAATCCCATGCTTCCTACCTGATGAGTGCCGCAGGAAGATACACAGCCCGATATATGAAGCTTTGGCAGCACCCCGTCTGCAAACCCTTCTTTTCTTACTGCTTCCACGATTGCCTTTAAAAGCCCCTGGGAATCCTGCAGCCCAATCTGGCATATGCTGCTGCCGATACATGCAATAGAGGATTCCAGCCTGTTTTGTGCACTGTCCTTTGTAATGTCCAGAATAGTTTCTGCCTCTTCTCCGCTCAGGTTCAGGATATATATGCTTTCATCCGGCGAAAGGGCCAGCTCCACCTGTTCCATGGCTTTCACTGCCTGATACAATGCCTGCAGGGTTTCCGGCGCAATGCACCCTCCTATCGGATGGTAATGTACGGCACACAGTCCTGCCTGCTTTTGTCTTATGATACGTGCTGTTTTACTCTCCGGTATAGTATCTTCTTTTCCAGTTTTTGTTATGACTCTCTCTTGTGCTGCAATATCCAGATTTTCCGTTTCAAGGACTGTTTGCAGCTTTTCTTCATACGCCTTTTTATATTGCTCCGGTCCTCCAAGTGTATCCTGCATATAGCGGCTCCTTGCCTTATTGCGCTGCTGATAATTCCCATATTCTGTAAAGGTATCCACCATAGCTTTTATATAATACAATACCTTTTCCGGCTCTACATCCTGTGCCACAAGAACCCCCATCTTGTAATTATTTCCAAGGCCTCCTGCGCTGTACACGTCAAAGGTGTGGTTTTTTTTTGCAACAAAGCCTAAATCCCGGAACGTTGCATGTACCAGATTATCTTTTGAATTGGAAAATGCCACCTTCAGCTTTCTCGGCAGCTTTACCGTCTTAATAAGGGACAAAAGATAATCCGCCGCTTTTTTTGCATAAGGGAGCACGTCAAATGCCTCCCCTTCCTCCACACCGGACAATGGCGATACCATGACATTTCTCGGGAAATCTCCGCCTCCTCCCCTTGTAATGATTCCCACCTCAAATGCCTGTTCCATAATCCGGCACACTGCTTCTTCATTCAGATTGTGGAGCTGTATGGTCTGACAGGTAGTAAAATGTATCTTATCTATCTGAAATTCTTTTACTGCATCCGCAATGAATTCAAGCTGCTCTTTATTGATTCTGCCGCCTGCCAGCCTGAGCCTTAGCATACTGTTTTTTCCTCCTCTCTGGGCATAGCTGCCAAAGCCTCCGGAAATCCCTTTATATTCCGCAGTGGTTACCTCCCCTTTATAAAATCCGGTTGTCACTTTTTTAAACTGCTCTAAATCCTCTTTAAATTCCTGATATAATTGTTCTTCCATACGATTACTTCCTTTCCTTATTGCCAATATTTTCTTTCCTCTTCTTCATATTATTGTAACAGTTCAGCCCTTAACCTTCCCACACTGAAATCATAATACACCCACAATGTCATTTAAATACACAGTGTAAGCCGGCAGAACATGGAACAGTCTTCCAGCCCACACGTACTCCCGTCCAAAAACCTGTAAGCAAAACTTGCTACTCTTTTTGAAAGGAATCCAGCAGATAACTTTTAGCCTTCGGCTGGTTCTCTTCATATTCCCTGCATAAGCTTTCATTTGCCAGCCTGATTTCCTCCTTAAGCTCTCTTGCGGAAATCAGGCTGCAGCCCTGTCCTCTGATGATAATCTGCTCGAGCCCGTCAGAGGTTGCCACTGTAATCCGGAACTTTTTACCATTTTCGTGGGCAAATTTCTCTATATACTGGTCTGCAGTTTCAGCTTCTTTTGTATATACCACATGGATATTGTGATAATCCACGATTTCCGTTGAATGCCCCTGTACCCGGTATGCATCAAATACTGCAATCAGGGTACACTTTTTAATTGCCTGATAATTGCACAAAATATCCAAAAGCCTTCCTCTTGCCCCGTCAATACTTACTTTGGCAAGCTCCTTCAGCTCTTCCCATGCAAAAATAACATTGTAACCGTCTATGAGCAGGTATTCTTCTTCCGGTTTCTGTTTTTTGGGAAAACTGCTTTTTAAAACAACCGCTTCCGTCCTTTTTGCCGGTTTTCCTTTTTCCTTTTTGTTGGCATGGTAGGTCCGTTCCAGAATCGCATCTATTTCTTCCGTTCCAATCCATTTTTCTTCATGGGACTCTTTCTTTTGCATTTTTGCAATATTCTTACCTTCTGCTTTTGTTTCCCTTTCAAGCTGGCATTCTACATGCCTGTAATCCTTTACCTTGTCCCATTTTACCAGAACGCCTGCACCATGGGCACAAAATATGGAATCGGCAGGATTTTCTATATCTCTTTCCCAGTCATAGCTAATTGCTTCTATGATTTCTTCCTGATTGTGGCATGGTTCATATCCCTTTAAGCTGCAGGATAACCTTCCAAGCCCTTTTGTATAAGTATTTACTTCTTTTTGATAACCATTCATGGAAACTGCCGGGGCAAAACCGGTTAAGACGGCCATATCCCCTTCCATTTGAAAGGGCAGAAAGCTTCCATGCATTCTTTCAATATCCGACATTGCCCTGCCAATGCTTTTTTCCGGTACTTCCAGTCTGAATTCATAATAGGGCTCCAACAATACAGACTCTGCCTCCAAAAGCCCCTGTCTTACCGCCCGATAAGCCGCCTGTCTGAAATCCCCGCCTTCTGTATGCTTTTGATGGGCTCTGCCTCCCATCAGGGTAATCTTTATATCCGTAACAGGAGAACCGGTAAGCACTCCCTTATGCTCTTTTTCCTCCAAATGGGTCAGAACAAGCCTCTGCCAGTTTCCCCCAAGCAGCTCCTCTTTGCACCGGGAGGTAAACTGCAGTCCGCTTCCCGGCTCACCGGGCTCCAGCAAAAGATGGACTTCCGCATAATGCCGCAGAGGTTCATAATGTCCCACACCCTCTGCCGGACCGGATATGGTCTCCTTATAAACAATGTTCCCTTTTCCAAATTCCACCGCTACATCAAACCGCTCTAAAATCAGGCTCTTTAATATTTCAGTCTGCACTTCCCCCATAAGCCGTACCTGTATCTCCTTTAACTGCTCATCCCACAGGATATGAAGCTCCGGCTGCTCTTGCTCTAACTGCTCCAGCTTAGAAAGCATAACCATTGCATCACATTCCGGCGGCAGCTTCATCTGATAAGTAAGCACCGGCTCAAGAAGGGGAACAAAAACCTCTTTTTCCCTTCCAAGCCCTCTTCCCGGTTTCGTGCAGGAAAGCCCGGTTACTGCGCAGACCGTTCCTGCCTCCGCCTCATCTATTACCGTATATTTTTCTCCGGAATAAATACGGATTTGCGTTACCTTTTCCTGATTTTCTGCAGGTATGCTTCTTACCTTCAGGCTTCCTCCCGTAATTTTCATAAAAGTAAGCCGGTTTCCCCTGTCATCTCTTGCAATCTTAAAGACCTTTGCACCAAATTCCTCATGATAAGCCGGCATACAGGTATAAGCTCCTATCCCCTCAAGCAGCTCCCAGACTCCCTGAAGCTTTAACGCAGAACCAAAAAAGCAGGGAAATACCTTTCTTTCTAAAATCAGTCCTTTAATGGTTTCTGCTTTTAGCTCTTCTGTCTCCAGAAACTGTTCAAGAGCCTCTTCATCGCACATGGCAATATTTTCATAAAAGGACGGTTCTGTTTTTCTTCCAAAATCCACACAGCCTTCATCCAGCTTTTCCCTTAACTGCTTAAGCAAAAGCTCCCTGTCCGTCCCCCTCTGGTCCATCTTATTGATAAAAAGAAATACCGGAATCCGGTATCTCTCCAAAAGCTTCCATAAGGTTTTCGTATGGGCCTGTATGCCGTTTGCACCGTTTATTACCAGCATGGCATAATCAAGCACGCCAAGAGTCCTCTCCATTTCTGCAGAAAAATCCACATGTCCGGGCGTGTCCAACAGAGTGAGCTGCATATCCTTAAAAGAAAACACTGCCTGCTTTGAAAAAATCGTAATTCCCCTTTCCTTTTCCAAAGCATGGGTATCTAAAAAGGCATCCTTCTTATCCACCCTGCCCATGGTTTGTATGCTGCCACTTTCATACAGCAAAGCTTCTGATAAAGTTGTTTTCCCTGCATCCACATGTGCCAGAATTCCAATTGTCAATCGTTTCATTTTCTACCCTGCATTTCCCCAAATATATTAAAAAATATCCTTTACTTTCTTTTCTGCCTAAAAAAACCCTTGCCCCGTCTCCGCATTGGATAAATTTTACTATATACAAAAAGGTTTTTCAAGAGTTCAGAAATTTGAATCACAGACATGCAAACACCATAGCATACACTCTCTTTCCCACCCCTCTACACAGGCAGCAAAACAGAAACCGTCGTCCCTCTTTCCTCCCCGCTTTCCAAAAAAATCTCCCCGCCATGCTTCTCCACAATATATTTACAAATAGAAAGCCCCAGTCCTGCCCCCGATATCTTTGTATTCCTGGATTTCTCCCCCCGGTAAAACTTCTCAAATACAAAAGGAATATCCGCCCTGTCTATTCCCTTTCCATTATCAGCAACCTTAACGGAAAGACAATTCCTTTCCTGCAGAAACTCTACCGAAAACAAAATACTGCCTCCCTGTTTTCTTCCATATTTTATACTGTTGTCTATCAGATTGGAAAATGCCTGGGAAAGTCTTCTTTCATCATAAGAAAGCACTAAGTCAGGAACTTGGTTTACATAGGCAAAACCCATCTGATGATTTTCTACAAGCTGCTTAAATTCAAATGCCAATCCGTCAAAAAATTCCCTGATATACTGTTCCTCCCTGTGAACAGTCATCCGGTTCAGCTCTGCCTGAAAATGCTCCAATAAATCTCCCAACATCTTTGTAAGATTTTCCGTCTTTGCTACAATGATAGAAGCAAACTTCTTTCCCTTTTCACTATCCCCGCCATCAATTCCATCCCGAATTCCTTCTCCATATGCCTTAATAATGGCAATAGGAGTCTTAAAATCATGGGAAATACAGGTCATAAGCTCCTTCTGGCTTCGTTTCAGCTCCTCCTCCCGCTCTGCTCTTGCCTTTAGCTCGTCCCGCATCAGTTCAAAATAATATGACAGCTTTTCAATATCGTTGCCGGAAAGATTCCCTCCCGCCGCCTTAAGCACCTGTACCTGATAATCTCCTTCCGTAATTGCCTTTGTCGAACTTACCATTTCTTTTACCGGGTCAGAGACTCTCTTCTTTGTATATACAAGAAAGAAAACCAATAACAAAAATACTGCTCCCATGCTTATAAAAACTGGCAAAATCACAGAAAACAATTCCTTTTGTTCACTATCTTTCCCTAAAAAGGACTTATCCAGCCAAAAAACAGCAAAACCCCATACTTTTTTCTCTTCTTTTAAAGAAAAAGCAATTTTTACTGTATGCTTCTCCTTCTGAAAAAAGCTTTGGTCCTGCTGAATTATTTCATTTATATTAACCACTTCTCCGGGTCTATATTCTTCTTTTATGCTAAAGAGCACTTTCCCTTCCAAATCCACCACTACAACTGGAAATTCCCATTTTATGCCTCTCCAGCTTCCAAAGTTCATTCCCTGTTCTAAAAGTTTTACTTCATCTGCCGTCAGTTCCCTTGCCCGGTTATAATAAATCCCTTCCCTGTCCCTGCACTCCTTCATCCTACTCATGCCCAAAAAAATTCCTGCTGTCAATATGACAAAAACAGAAAAGTAAATAAAAGCCTGTATACTCAATAAGGATTTTTCTCTCATAATCTAAGATTCCTCTGTAAAAAATTTGTAGCCTGCTCCCCAGACTGTTTTAATATAGTCCATGGAATGCCCCCGGAGCTTTTCCCGCAATCGCCTTATATAAACCGCAACGCTGCTAATATCCCCGAATTCATTCACACCCCAAATGCTTTCATAAAGCTGTTCCTTAGAAAACACCTGATTTTCATGACTTTTCAAAAAATATAACATATCAAATTCTTTGGTGGTCAGCTCCAGCACCTGCCCATCCGCATAAGCGGTATAGCTTTCCTTCTTTAACACCAGACGTTCTTTTTCTGCTTCTTTTGTGCTTTTAACAGCCCTCCTTAAATGAGCCTTTACTCTGGCAACCAGCTCCAACGGGCTGAATGGCTTAGTTACATAATCATCCGCCCCGATTCCCAGGCAGATTACCTTATCCATTTCCCCGCTTTTGGCAGACAGCATGATAATCGGAAGCTCATGGGACGCCCGGATTTTCCGGCACACCTCCATTCCATCCATTTTGGGAAGCATAATATCCAAAATCACCAAATCCGGCCTGTACCGGGAAAGAAGGGCAATCCCCTCTCTCCCGTCTTCAGCCAGAATGACTTCATATCCTTCCACCTTTAAATATTCCCCTAAAATTTCTGCCAGTTCTTTTTCATCCTCAACTATCAAAATTTTCTCTGCCATTTTACCAATTCCGTTCTTTCAAAAATTCATAAAGCATTCTTTCTCTTGCTTCTTCTTCCTTTTGCCTATAAGGCCCCTGCTCCAATTCCCCGTCAATTCTTCCGTCTCTTAAGAAAATGACCCGGCTGCCCCGTACCGCAGCCTTTAAATCATGGGTAACCATTACAATGCTCTGACCCTCTTCATGAAGTCTGGTAAAGGTATCTAACACCCCTTTTCCTGCATTGGAATTCAACGCCCCTGTTGGCTCATCGGCAAACAGTATCTCCGGTTTATTCATCAATGCCCTGCAGATAGCGGTCCTTTGCTTCTGCCCGCCTGATAACTGATTGGGAAACTTATTCTTGTGAGGATACAATTCCATTTTTTCTATTAAAGTTTCCGCTCTTTTTTTCTTGTCCTCTTTTCTTATTTTTGACTGGAAAGAGGGGCTTAACACGTTTTCGAGCAAAGTTAAATCAGGAATTAAGTTCATGTTCTGGAACACAAATCCTATGGAATCTTTTCTGATATCCGCCATGGCGCTTTCCTTCAGTCCTGTAATATCCCGTTCCTTTAAATATACCTTACCGCTTGTTACTTTGTCCATACCGCTTAGCAAATACAGCAACGTGGATTTTCCGGAACCGGAACTGCCCATGATAACGGTAAAATCCCCCTGATACAGCTTTACGTCCAGATTTTTTATCACATTATTCACTTCTCCATCACTTACAAAACTTTTACATACCTTTTCCGTTTTCATAACACATGTTTTCATTTTCATTCTCCTTACTTTTTATCTTTCTATATAAACCATTGCAAAACACCTGCAGCCGCAATTATCTGTTTGATTCATTGTCTATTCGCTTGTCAGTTCCGAAATCGGATTGTCATACAGCGATTTAGACGCTGCCAGCGCACTGAAAAGATAAACTGCCAAAGTTCCCAGATTGCTCATTATAACAACCGTTACATTAAAAGAAACCGGATATTCCAGAAATCCCATTACAGCTAAGGAAAGTACCATTGTCTTAGGAAATGCCACTATAAAAATTGGTATGGTAATGCACAAGGAAAACAAAGAGATAATAAAAACATACGTTATATTTGTTTTTAACAAATGTGCGGATGAGTATCCGATTGCTTTATATATCCCCTGTATTTTCCGGTTGTCCATATTTTTCAAATAGACAACTGCAATGATATTCAAACCGCCAAGCAAAAGCGCCATAACCATAAACGGCCTGATTGCCAGCATTTGCGGACCGGTTATCATATTTAAAATATTTTCATATTTTTCTTTTCTGTCGATAAGCTTTCCGTCTGACTCATATTCTTTTCCATGGTCTTTTAAAAACTCCTCCTGCTCAAATCCCTCCTTTAAATAGATGGAAGCACCTTCATACAGAAATGATATGTTTTGTTCTTCCAGAGTCCTGCCCAGCAGCCGGCAGCTTTTCCCCATATCATAAAAGCTTTGATAAATGCCGCATAACAAAAAAGTCGCTTTCTGGCTCCCGTTAAAATAAATATCCACATAATCTCCCACCTGCTTGTTCATCTTTTCCGCCATTAGGCTTCCCATGGCGATTTCATCAGAATAAACAGGATTCCTTCCCAGGATTACAGGCATATCCAGATTTTCATAGGTATCATAAACCATGGTGCTTAGTATGGTATCTCCCATCCCTTTTTCCCAGGGAACCGATACTGCAACCTGTGTGGTGGTTTTGATTACCTTTTCCACTTCTTTCTCCTTTTGCAATTTTTCTATGGTCTTTTCATAGGTTTTTAAATCAGTAGAAGTGAAAGAAACATCATGCTTGTCAAAACCAATCCAATAATAATTCTTCTCCGAAAAATCATCTAACAGCACCATTGCCGTGGCCGCAAAATTAACGCAATAGGCAGCCATGATACAGGTAATCACAAGCATGCAGGTGTATTTTTTATCCCGGAAAATCATCCGCATTGCCATGTGCAACGGAGAAAAGCCCAGCGCATTTGTAACATTTTTTTGCTTTTTTCCGGTATGTGCTGCTTCGTTTCTAAAAACCTCCATAGGACGGATTTTCCCCACGTTTCTTAATAGCAGATATACACAGAGCATTCCATAGGCAATGATAATGCTGCTGCAAAATATCCCATCAAATATGATATTGCTGCTGGATGTCACTCCAAGATTTTGAAAGGTAATTTTTGTAAAGGAATCGGAAATCAGCTTGGAAAGACTGCTTCCAAGAATCGTTCCCGCCACTATCAAGAATCCATAAAATTTCAGGTATATGGAAATAATTTTGCCGTTTTTATATCCCAGAGTTTTATAAATAGCAATTGTTTTCTTTTCTGAAATCAAGGTGCTTTTTATCATATAGCGAATCATAATGCCGCTAATACACAAAATGACCACACTGATTCCTAACAGAATTCCTCCAAGAATCAGTTCCGTCATCTGGTTATTCTCGATTCTTGCTTCCAGGGTAATTGCCCTTCCTTCCAAAATTGTACCGTTCTGCTCTCTATAGATATCCAATACTTCATCCCCGATTTTTTCCCCTTTTGCAAAAACATGAACCTGATATTTTAAGTCTTCTGATTGCATATTTTCTTTTACAATAATTTCCGAATCAAACGAGAGATTCATATTATAGGGGTCGGTATAAATGCCAGCTACCTGATAGGAAATTCCCTTTCCTATTTCAAGAAAATCACCCACCTTAATTTCTTCCGAATTGGAAAGAACTGCTGGAATCAGGCATTGCCCATCTTTTAATTCCCTGCTTCCTTCCAGCATACGAATACTGCCATGGCTCCTGTCATTTAAAGTCATCAAATCAAAAAAGCCTTCTATGCTTTTCTTTCCATTTATCCTGATTCTGTCAATAA
Source organism: uncultured Lachnospiraceae bacterium (assembly GCA_947382355.1). Taxonomy (GTDB): domain Bacteria; phylum Bacillota; class Clostridia; order Lachnospirales; family Lachnospiraceae; genus RGIG3040. Next base: position 50,093 of record CANCYR010000002.1, on the reverse strand, counting down.
TGTAATAGTAAGGAATGACTTCCACCTGTTCCACCATGGAAAGCTTCTCCATTTTTTCTTTTATCTGCCCTGCAATTTCTGATTCATCACTCCTAAAAGGATAGATTTTCAGTACAGGCGAGCGGCATTCCTCCGTCAGTGCCTCATATGGCGCATTTCCTGCCGTCATTATGACGAAAGAGCTGGTCATCAGCATAGAGCACACCATTAAAATCACCACTATAAATATACTTTGTACCTTTTTCTTTCTTATTTTCTTAAACCACATCATATGTTCCTCTCCTGACAGCACTTCTGTCTTTTTCTTTTTTCTTTTCATTTATTATCATAATGTGGAAATTTAAAATAAAAAGAGGAAATTTATGAAAAATTATGAATAGAACTATTCTCTGTATCAAAAAAGGACCTGCTCATATAAGCCGGGTCCTTTCCTTTTTCCATATTTCTCCAATGTATTGTAAGAATGCTTCCTTTGACTGTTTTAATGGTGCAGAATTATCAAATTTGTAATCATACTCATATTGCTCCACACAATCGTCAGATTCGTTTCCGTAAACCTGCTGCTTAACCATATTGCTATAAATCAAAAGGGTTACGCACTTTCCGTCTACTGCCTCTGCAAATTTCCGTATTTCCTCCCCTTCCCTGATATGTACAAACATAATCACATCATCACTTTTCAAAAAAGCCTGATACTGCTTTAACAAGTATCTGGTGGGAAGGTCATTGTAATTGGTAAAGGCTCTTTTTAATTCCGATAAAAATCGTCTGGCCTTTTCATCCTTTTCCCCCTTCCAGCCGTATATTTGGGCAATTTCCTTAATAGGGGTAATCGCAGATACATTTAATATTTTGTATTCGGAAGTAATGCTCTCACATAAGGTATCTTTTCCGACACCGCCTCTTCCGTTAATGACGATAACCAATTTCTCATTTCTTTCCATTTGCTGCATCCTCGGTCTTTATGATGTTATTCTTTGCCTTTTCCAGCCTTTTTAGGGGCCGTGCATGTTTAATCATAACATCCCTGTTAAGATTCGTAAATGGCTTTTGGCGAAAATATTTCTTATTAAATATAATAATATAATGTAATACGTGTATATACCTGGCTTGCTGAAAATTTTACTGCATATACCTTTCAGCTTCCTGATTTCAATATAAACCTGCTTTCCACATATCTAAGACAGCCTCATCTTAAAATCCTCATACCCGAACTCTTTCACAATCTCACAAGTGCCATCCATCTTCCTGACTGCAATAGCCGGAAGGGGCATTCCATTAAAGGTATTATTTTTTACCATGGAATAAATAGCCATATCCTCAAAAAACAGCTTTTTTCCAATCTGCAGCGGTTCATCAAAAGAATAGTCTCCAATAATATCCCCCGCCAGACAGGTAGGACCTGCCAGACGATAGGTATAAGGCTTTTCACCGGGCTCTGCGGAATCCAAAAGCGGAGGGCGGTAAGGCATTTCCAGCACGTCCGGCATGTGGCAGGCGGCAGAGGTGTCCAGTATAGCAATGTGAATCTGATTTTCCACTATTTCCAATACAGTTGTTATTAAATATCCTGCATTTAATGCCACCGCCTCGCCCGGCTCTAAATATACCTGAACCTGATAGGTCTCCTGAATATGCCTGATACAATCCTCTAACAGGGAAATATCATAATCCTTTCTTGTAATATGATGGCCGCCGCCAAAATTAATCCATTTCATCTGTTTCATCCAGGGACCAAACTTTTCTTCCACTGCCTGAAGGGTTTCTAAAAGCGCATCCGCATTTTGCTCACACAGCGTATGAAAATGCAGCCCTTCCACACCTTCCAACAACTCCGGCTTAAACTCCGAAAGGGGGATTCCCAGCCTTGAGCCTTTGGCACAGGGGTCATAAATCTCATGGCCTTCCTGAGTGGAATGCTCCGGATTGATACGAAGCCCGATGCTTGCGCCCTTTTCCCTTACCCGTTTTCCAAACCGTTGAAGCTGGGAAAAGGAATTAAATACCACATGGCCGCACAGGGAAGCAATCTGGTCCATTTCCGATTCCTTATAGGCCGGGGAAAAAATATGATTTTCTTTCCCCATATATTCCCCTGCAAGCCTTGCCTCGTAAAGACCGCTGGCAGTGGCGCCGCTTAAATAGCTTCCAATAAGAGGATACATAGAAAACATGGAAAATGCCTTCTGGGCAAGAAGAATCTTACATCTGGTCCTGTCCATGACGCCTTTTAAAATTTCCAGATTTTTTATTAACTGCCCTTCCTCTATGAGATAACATGGTGTTGGCAATTTCTCCAGCTCCATCCCATCCGCCTCCTTTTTGCGTTCATGCTTTTTACATTCATGCTAATCCACTAATTCAGGTGTCTCTGAAATCTTCCATGGAAGCCCCCACTTATTTAACGCCTCCATAAACGGGTCAGGGTCAAATTCCTCTATATTATAAACGCCTGCTTTTTTCCATGTTCCTGTCATAAGCATCATGGCTCCAATCATGGCGGGCACTCCCGTAGTATAAGCCACTGCCTGGGAACCAACCTCTTTGTAACATTCTTCATGGTCACAGGTATTGTAAATATAAAGCTTCTTTTCCACCCCGTCCTTTTTTCCCACAAAAATACATCCAATATTGGTCTTTCCCTTTGTACGGGGACCTAATGAGGATGGGTCCGGCAGCACTGCCTTTAAAAACTGCAGTGGCACGATTTCCTTTCCTTCATACATTATAGGTTCAATGGAAGTCATTCCTACATTTTCCAGGCATTTCAAATGGGTCAGGTAGCTCTGCCCGAAGGTCATAAAGAAACGGATTCTTTTAATGCCCGGAATATTTAACGCCAGAGACTCGATTTCCTCATGGTGCAATAAATACATATCTTTTTCCCCGATTTCCGGAAAGTTATACACTCTCTTAATTTCCATAGGCTCGGTTTCCACCCAGTGCCCGTCCTCCCAATAGGAGCCTTTTGCAGACACCTCCCGGATATTGATTTCCGGATTGAAGTTGGTGGCAAAGGGATAGCCGTGGTCCCCTGCATTGCAGTCTAAAATATCAATATAATTGATTTCATCAAAGTAATGCTTTAAGGCATAAGCGGAAAACACGCTGGTAACCCCCGGATCAAAGCCGCTGCCAAGCAGGGCGGTAATTCCCGCTTCTTCAAACCGCTCCCTGTATGCCCACTGCCATTTATATTCAAACTTTGCCGTATCCTCAGGCTCATAATTGGCAGTGTCCATATAGTGGGTTTTCGTGGCAAGACAGGCATCCATAATAGTAAGGTCCTGATAAGGAAGCGCCAGATTCACCACTATATCCGGCTTTTCCTTTTCTATCAGGGCAGTCAGCTCTTCTACGTTATCCGCATCCACTTTTGCGGTTGTAATTTTTGTTTTAGTGGTTCCTTCCAGCTTTGCCTTCAAATCATCACATTTTTGTTTTGTTCTGCTGGCAATGCAGATTTCTTCAAATACATCGCTGTTCTGACAGCATTTGTGGATTGCCACGCTGGCAACGCCGCCGCAGCCTATAATAAGTGCTTTTCCCATATTTTTTTCCTCCTGAAATATTTCTCTTATTTGTAAAATTTAAATATCTAATTAAAATTTTACCCATCCAATATTAGAAAATTATGCCTTCAAATCTCAGTTATAAATGAAATGGTAAAACTGTATGAAATATATTTCATACACCAAATATATTGTTTAATACAAAATCTGCCTTTTTCTTAAGCACCGGGTCATTGCACGAAAAAACAAGAGAAAAGCTGCCCCGAATATCAATTCCCAAAGCACACCGCTCATTATGGCAGAAACAGTGCAGATTATCACTAAACCATTCTTTTTCCATATGATACTGCTCTATAAGGCTTCTGACAAAATTCATTCGCTCTTCTATCGTGCCTCCGTACGTGGAACAGGAATAACAATACTTTTTTAGAATTGTGTCAGAAGAACTCACGGATGTTCCAATCCTAACCTTATATGCATATTTCTCCTGATACCTTTTAAATGCTTTCTGAAATAAATATTTTTCAAAGCTGCCTGCAAAATACTTATTATTTCTATCCGTAACTACAGGATTATCCTCTCCGTCAGCTAACCTTAAATAGATATTTGCCTCTGTCCAATGATACGAAAGCAAAAGAAGTCCCTTTTCTAAATCTTCTTTTACACCTATATCTTCATCCTCGAACGATTCCAGTATACAGTTAATACTTGGTTCTGCAAAACCATCCCATTCCTTTTTAAGCAGCCCTCCATCATTTTGTCCCATCACTCTCAAATATTCCAAATATGCTCTGGGAAGCACAAAATGATATTGTTTACAAATATTTTCTAAATTTTGAACTTGTTCTTCAGTTGCAGGTATGCATTCTTTTATCCATTCTTTGTCAAAGCCAGATACAGCGTTGCATAACCGTTCAATCATAGTATCCAATGTTCCATTACAAAATTCTGTCATTTTCAATTTCCGCTTTCCTCAAATCACACAAGGCTCAACAACAATTCCCTCACCACTTTACATGCCGTAGCAGTTGAAATCCCGCTGGGGTCGTAAGCCGGGCTTAACTCATTCACATCACAGGCAACCACCCTGCTTTTCCCGCACACCGTAAAAATGGCATGAATCAGCTCCAGAAAAGACACTCCTCCGGCTTCCGGCGTTCCTGTTCCCGGAAAGACAGAAGGGTCCAGCACATCCAAATCAATGGTGAAATAAACAGGCTTTCCCTTTAACTCTTCCACCGCCTGTTCTAAACCTTCAAAGCCAAACTTCCTTGTAAACACATGCTTACTGCCCCACTGAAATTCTTCCCTGTCTCCGGAACGAATACCAAACTGGAAAATCCTTCCATCCCCCAAAAGCTCGTGACATCTTCTGAGAACACAGGCGTGGGACAACCCTGTGCCCAGATATTCATCCCTTAAATCTGCATGGGCATCAAAATGAATGATATGCAAATCCGGATATTTTTCCGCCGCCGCCTTTACCGCCCCTAAAGTCACAAGATGTTCCCCGCCAATCATAAAAGGGAGCTTTCCATCCTTAAGGATAATGTCCGTCCTTTCCTGAATGGCTTGCAGGGCAAGTCTGCTGTCTCCAAAACAAAGCTCTAAGTCTCCGCTGTCAAAAAAGGAATAATCCGTTAAATCCTTATCCAGATAGGGGCTGTAGGTTTCCAGCCCATAGGATTCTCCCCGGATTGCCCGGCTTCCAAACCGGGTGCCCGGACGGTTGGAGGTGGTGGAGTCAAAGGGCGCTCCAAACAGCACCACGTCAGCATCTTTATATTCACAATCACATCCGATAAAGGTCTCTATATTTTTATTCAACATCTCTTAGCATTTCCTCCACATAAGCCGGCAGGGCAAAGCATCCGCCGTGAAGTCTTGGTGTATAGTATCTGGTACTGATTCCAAGCATATTCCATTTGGTAGCGTCAAAATCATGCAGGGGGTGATACTTTTTGGAAGCAAAGCCAAAAAGCCAGTGCCCGGACGGGTACGTAGGAATATGTACCTGATACACCCGGCTGATCGGAAAGCTCTCCACAATCCGCTTGTGGGCACGCTGGCAGGCAATGGCATCCTCCGGATAAAAGGGGCTTTCATGCTGGTTTACCATAATTCCATCCTCTTTCAATGCCTTATAACAGTTACCGTAAAACTCCTTTGTAAACAGCCCTTCTCCCGGTCCAAAGGGGTCTGTGGAATCCACAATAATCAAATCATATACATTTTCCCTGGAGCGGATGAACCGAAGCCCGTCTTCATAATAAATATGAAGCCTTTTATCATCAAAGCGGCATGCAGTCTGAGGCAGGTACTTTTTACATACCTCCACCACAAGGGGATCGATTTCCACCATATCAATTTCCTTGATGGAAGCATAACGTGTCAGCTCCCTGACTACTCCGCCGTCCCCTGCCCCTATGACAAGCACCTTTTCCACTGCGGGATGGACTGCCATGGGCACATGGGTAATCATCTCATGATAGATAAATTCATCCTTTTCCGTTAACATCATATAACCGTCCAATGTGAGAAACCGGCCAAACTCCTTGGACTCAAACACATCAATACGCTGGAAATCACTGTGTCCGCTGTACAGCTGCCTGTCCACCCGGATGGAAAACTTCACATTCGGGGTATGACGCTCCGTAAACCATAATTCCATTTCCTTACACTCCCTTCAACACATTCAGTCTTTCTATACTGGCATCCTCCGGTCCCGTCATGGAGCAGCCTTTTTTTCTGGCATACTGTATATATTGGATAATCTGCTCCGTAATCCGCTCGCCGGGAGCAATAATGGGAATGCCGGGGGGATAACACATAACAAACTCGCTGCAGATTCTTCCTGCCGCATCCTGCAGGGCTACAGATTCTTTTTCTGCATAAAATGCCTCCTGAGGGGTTACCTCCACTATAGGTTCAATATATTCCTGTGTCAAAAGCCCTGCCTTATCTCTTTTGTAGCGGCGCTTTACCTCTGCCAGTGCGCTTACAAGCCGTTCCACATCCTGTTTTCTGTCTCCCACGGAAATATAGGCAAGAATATTGCCGAAATCTCCAAATTCAATCTGGATGTCATACTCATCTCTTAAAATATCATAAACCTCAATTCCTGCAAGCCCTATGTCCAGCGTATTGACAGAAAGCTTGGTCACGTCAAAATCATAAATACTGCTGCCGTTTATCAGTTCTCTGGAATAAGCATAATAATCCCCAATCTGGTTGATTTCCGTTCTGGCGTATTCCGCAAGCTCCACCACCCTTGCATATTCTTCTTTTCCCCTGAGGGCAAGGTTTCTTCTGGAAATGTCCAGACTGGATAATAACAGATAGGAGCCGCTTGTAGTCTGGGTCAGGTTGATAATCTGTCTTGCATAGCCTGCATTGATATCCGGTCCTGCCAGTAAAAAGGAGCTCTGGGTCAGGCTTCCTCCCGACTTATGCATGCTCACTGCCGCCATATCCGCACCTGCCTTCATGGCACAAACGGGCAGGTTTTCCCCAAAATACAAATGGGTCCCGTGTGCCTCGTCTGCAAGCACCTTCATGCCATGGCTGTGGGCAAGCTTTACAATGGCGGACAAATCGGAACAGATTCCGTAATAGGTGGGATTATTCACAAGAACCGCCACTGCATCCGGATTTTCTAAAATGGCATGCTCTACCTGGGCAGTTTCCATCCCAAGGGAAATCCCAAGTCGCTGATTCACCTGCGGGTTTACATAAACTGGTTTTGCACCGCATAACACAAGAGCATTGATAACGCTTCTATGGACATTTCTGGGAAGGATAATCTTATCTCCCCGCTTGCATACCGTCAATACCATGCTTTGAACGGAAGAAGTGGTTCCTCCCACCATAAGAAAAGCTTCCGCCGCTCCAAAAGCTTCCGCTGCCAGCTTTTCCGCTTCCCGGATAACCGAAACAGGATGGCAGAGATTGTCTAAAGGCTTCATGGAATTTACATCAAGACCTACACATTGTTCTCCCAAAAGCCGTACCAGCTCCGGATTCCCTCTTCCTCTTTTGTGCCCGGGCACGTCAAAAGGCACTACCCGCATTTTGCGAAACCGTTCCAATGCCTCAAAAATCGGGGCATCCTTCTGAGAATATTGTCCCATGCTACCTGTCTCCTTCCTGCCGTTGTTCTCCGGTAAAAATCTCCATCATTTCTTTTTGCAGGCTCTCTTCGATTTCCCTTTTTGTTTCCGGCGGAAGCTGATCCACGTCGGTTTTAAACAGATAATCCTGCAGCTTCCGCTCCTTTAACAGCATTTTCGTATGGAAAATATTGGCCTTTTCCAGATTAATATCCACAATCTCATATTTGCGCAGTATTTCTTCATCAATGAAATTCCGGATAGAGGATATTTTGTGGTCCATAAACAGCTTTTTGCCGGATACATCTCTTGTAAATCCCCTCACCCGGTAATCCATGGTAATGATGTCCGAATCAAAGGAGCGAATCAGGTAATCCAGCGTGGAAAGCGGAGTAATCTTCCCGCATGTCTCCACATCAATATCCACCCGGAAGGTGGCAAGACAATTTTCCGGATGATATTCCGGATATGTATGGACCGTTACATGGCTTTTATCCAGATGGGCTACTATGGTATCTCCCATGGGCACCATGGAATCCTCTGCAATGAGAATGGTCACGCTTGCCCCCTGAGGGTCATAGTCCTGTCTGGAAATATTTAAAATCTTTGCCCCTATCATTTCCACTACGTCAACCAGTATTTTCGTAAGACGTTCCGAATTGTATTCCTGGTCGATATAAGAAATGTAATCCATCTGTTCGGCAAAAGTCTTTGCATAACATACATCGTATATATTAAAGCTTAAGGACTTGGTCAGATTATTGAAACCATATAATTTTAATTTACCTTCCATGGTAGTCTTCCTTTCCGGCATTCTGCACAAGGTCAAAGACCCTGCGGCAATAAAAAACGCAGATAAATGGCCTTCACAACCTTTACCTGCGTAACGCTTCATCTGACAATTTTTCAAAATTCATACGGAAATATGGTATTTCCATTGATTCCGTATATAGTATTGAAGTAAAAACAGATTATGACCAGAGTCTATATAGCAAATATATTACTTTTACTACTCTTATTGACCGTTTCACAAGTTTTGTGCACTGTTTGTACACGGGTTATGAAGTAACCAACTTATAAAATTTGAGCTTTTAACTCAATCAATAAGGAAACCAATGAACAAAATCTGTTTCCATACGATTCTTAATATAGCATAGGATGAAGGTTCTGTCAATGAAACTTCCGGATTTCCAGTACGAATTTTCAGTACGGAAAGTTAAAATAATTATTTTAGAATCCAAATACTGTTTGACGTACACATGATACGTTGATTATAAATAATTTAAAAAATTTTCACAAAATCAGAATCTTTGCGTATAACTCCCCCATCATCCACACATACTACCCATGAAAGGACGGTGCCCTATGGATTCTAAAAACACAACCAAAACTACCGATTACAAGACCCCCTCAAATTCTTACGATGACGGAAACATCCCCAAAGAAGACCTTCCGGGAAAGAACGTGATTCCTGATGAGGTTCCCAGAAAGGACGGTCCGGGCGGAGAAGGGAAATAATCCCTTTTCCGCTTTTTTATTTCTTTCCTCTCATGCTTTTTTTCATCGCCGCACAGCCCACCACATCCGCCAACATCCATCCAACAGGAATTGCCCACCAGATTCCATACACTCCGATTTGCGCAACAGGGGCCAGTACATAGGCAAGCAGCACCCTTGTGCCCAGAGAAATTACCGTGAGTACAATGGACATTTCCGGTCTTCCCATCCCCCGGAAATAGCCATACAACAAAAACAGTAAACCAATCCCAAAATAACAGGCTCCTTCAATGCGCAAATATCCGGTTCCTATAACTATGATTTCCAGTTCCCCTTTTGGCAGAAAGGCACCCATCAGCCACGGGGATGTTATGTAAACAAAAATGGATACAAACAGGCAAAACAGGCACGATACGCCAATTGCCCATTTTGTTCCCTGCTTCAGCCTTTCTGCTTTACCAGCGCCGTAATTTTGCGAAATAAACAGAGAATAGCCATTTGCAAATTCCTGGGCAGGCATGTAAGCCAGCGTATCGATTTTCACTGCCGCTGCAAAAGCCGCCATAACTGCATTTCCAAAGCTGTTTACCAACCCTTGTATCATCAGAATTCCAAAGTTCATAACAGACTGCTGGATGCAGGCTGCTAACGAAAACCGTACTACTTCCCACAGGGAATTTCTGCTAAGAACCGCCCTCCTGCCTGCCGGTCTCAGCTTTGGATGAAACAGCACCGTATAAAGTCCGATTCCCAAACCGGAGAATATCTGCGCCAGCACAGTTGCAATGGCGGCTCCCTTTATGCCCCATGAAAAAACCGCAACGAACAGCAAATCCAGCACAATATTCAGAACTGCTGCCGCCGCCAGAAAATATAACGGCGTAAGAGAATCTCCCACTGCCCTTAACAGATAGGCAAAATAATTATATAAAAAAACAAAGAAAATCCCCCAAAAGACAAGCCACACATACTCCCGCATCATACCATAAACCGATTGGGGAACCTTTAACAGCTTTAAAATCACATCAATTCCCACAAATGCCGCTCCGTTTAAAAGCACCGTAATCAGACAGATAAAAAGAAAAGCGGATGTATTTGCCTTCTGAAAGCTTTCTTCCTGATTTTTTCCAAAATAAAAAGAAAACAGAGAACCGCTTCCCATACACAGCCCAATCAGCACAGATGTCAGAAATGTCATCAATGTATAGGCGGAGCCTACTGCTGCCAGCGCATCCGGTCCCAGAAACCGTCCCACAATCAGACTGTCCGCTATGTTATAGCATTGCTGCAACAGGTTTCCCAAAATCATGGGAGCCGCAAAAAACAGCATGGTCTTTATCACATTTCCTCTTGTTAAATCCTTTTGCATTGTTTCTTCTCCCTATAAAAAATAAAAAGAATTTGGGTTGCGGCTTTAAAAATGGACTCTTAAGTACCCAGTATACTGACCAGCTCCTTAAAATCCGTTACCGGCTGCCTGCAGGCTCCGTTTTCGCAAAGATAATAAACAGTTCCCCTTTCCGGAAGGGGATAATGCTCCGTAAAAGGCGCACATTCCGAAAGTGCTTTGGCATTTTCGGCAGTTTTTACAAGCACATACAGTTCATTTTGGGGATTTTTCCTCAAATATTCCGTCAGCTCCGCCGGCACCTTGTCCTTTACCGCACATATCAGCTCCCTTTTTTGGGAAAAGGCTTTTATCATGGAAAGAAGGGCAAAGCTGTGTCCTGTGGGATATTCCTCTGCTTCCCCTGCCAAAAAGGCAAGCTGCCCTTCTGCAGCCTCCTGCCACTTTGTATTCCCTGTCAATGCTGCAAGCTCCGAAAAAACCATTGCCGCCACGGAATTGCCGGAGGGAACTGCGCCGTCATAGGTTTCCTTTGGACGCAGAATCAGCTTCCCGGCATCCTTCGGGGTCATATAATATCCGCCCTTTTCATCCTGAAAAAGCTCTGTGATACATTCCGCAGCCTTCACCGCCTTTTCCAGATATTCCGCCTGAAAGGTAATGCGGTAAAGCTCCGTCATTGCCAGGGCATACACCCCATAATCCTCCAGCTGTGCCAGATGGGCGGCTTCTCCGTCACAAAAGCGCAGATACAGACGCCCTTTTTCATCCCTCATATAGGCTTCTATAAATTCTTCTGCCAGACACGCCCCGTTTAAATACCTTTCCTCAGAAAGAATCCACCCTGCCCGGGCAAGGGCCAGAATGGTCCATGCATTCCAGGAAAGCAGACATTTTTTGTCCTTGTGAAGCCTGACCCGGTTCCTGCGGTACTCATACAACTTTTCAAGCCGCAAATCATCCTGCTGCCAGCCTTCTTTCGTCTGCCCAATCCGGTTTGGAATACTTTCCCCCTGAAAGTTTCCTCTTTCCGTAATTCCATAAAGGCGGCAGAATTCCTGTCCATCCTCTTGTCCCAAAACAGACAGCACTTCTTTTTTCTTAAAGCTGTAATATTTCCCTTCCACCCCTTCACTGTCCGCATCCTGCCCGCAGTAAAAGCCGCCCTTTTCCTCCGTCAGCTCTCTTAGTATATAATCTGCTGTAGAACAGACAACCTGCTTATAAGCTTCCTTTCCGGTAATCTCAAAGGCTTTTAGATAGGCAAGAATCAAAAGCGCATTATCATAGAGCATTTTCTCAAAATGGGGAATCAGCCATTTTTCATCGGTGGAGTATCTGGAAAAGCCGCCGCCGATATGGTCATGGATTCCGCCACGTGCCATTGCCTCTAAAGTTTCCTCCGCCATTTCTGCCGCCTTTGGCACATTTTCCAAGACAGAATATTCCATGAGAAATAACAGATTGTGAGGGGTAGGGAATTTGGGCGCACCGCCAAAACCGCCCCATTTTCCATCATACCGGCGCCTGAACTGGTCATATGCTTTTTTCAACAAAGCCTTCTCCGGTTCTTTTTTTGCTGTAATCCTTCTTTCACAGACTGCCGCCGCGATTTCGGCTCCTGTAACCCGCAGCTCCTCTTTTTCCTTCTTCCATAAATCCGAGACACTTTTTAAAATATCCAAAAGCCCCGGCTGACCGTATCTATGCTGTTTTGGAAAATAGGTTCCTGCAAAGAAGGGCTTCTGCTCCGGCGTCATAATAATGGTAAGGGGCCATCCGCCGGATCCTGTCACCGCCTGACAGACAGACATATAGACCGCATCAATATCCGGACGTTCCTCCCTGTCAACCTTCACACAGACGAACTCCTGATTAAGAAGCTTTGCAACCTCTTCATCCTCAAAGGATTCATGAGCCATCACATGGCACCAGTGGCAGGTGGAATAACCAATGCTTAAAAATACCGGCCTCTCCTCCCTTTTCGCTCTTTCAAATGCTTCCTCACACCAGGGATACCAGTCTACCGGATTGTCCCCATGCTGTAATAAATAAGGGGATTTTTCATTTTTTAATCTGTTTGACATATACATTTCCTCCAAAAAGGTCTTTTTGTATAGTGTCTCCCGGTATGCCCCTGATATGTGGTTTTCCGCTCCTTACGCACCGTTTTTTATGCATTTCTACCGGCCCGTTAATTTTACCACAGTCATCTCATGGCGAAGCGCCTTTAAAACCACGTCAAATACGTCCTTTGTCCGAATCCGCAGACTGGAAGTGTTCACGCACGGATGACAGCCAAGGTATTCTTCTTTTAAAATATCCTCATCCACCAAAAGCCTCACTGCATTTTCTTTATCATTCATAAGTCCCAGAATGCTCACGGAGCCCGGCGAAATATCCAGATATTTCTCCATATCTTCTGCTGCTGCAAAGGACAGCCTTGCACTGCCAGTCTGGTTTGATAATTCCTTTGTCTTAAAAGTCTTATCTCCCGGCATAAGCAACAGATAAAATTCCGTCTTCTGCCTGTTGCACAAAAACAGATTCTTACACATGGAAGCTCCCATCGCCTTGTCAATTTCCCCGCATACCTCCATGGTAAAGGCCGCCTCATGGTCCACCCGGAAATATTCCACCCCGGTCTGGTCCAAAAAATCATATGTGCGCATTTCCCTTTCCTGCCTACCCTCCTCTGTCAGAGGCCTGCCTTTTTCCAATATCATTTTCCTTATCCTGCCTTTTCCTTGTAGTAATTTTTTATTTCACAGAAGTTTTTCCGTTTTCCGCCTGTTCCTGCTTTTCTCAGTGCTTCAGTATTCTTTGGTAACCTCATCCAATCCATACATTGCCAAAAAGGCCTCCAAATCCTTTTCTCCTTTTATCAGCATGACTTCTTCAAATTTTCCGGTATGGATGTTCTTAAAGCCTGCCACCTGCTCTCCTGTACAGATACTGCAATGGATAACCGGCTTTTGATTTTTCTCATCATATTCCTTTCGTTTGGCTTTCTTATGAAACATTTTCCCGTCCCCTCCATATAGATGAATCGCATCCCTGCATAATGGGCATTATCCATTTCTTCCAGCATCTTTCTCCATAAAAATGCCCCTCCCCGACACATCCGGCTTCCTGCCGGATGTGTCTGCCTTAGGAGGAGCATATAAATATCAATTTTTAATTCAAAAACTCAACCTGACCGCTTCCGATATGGTAATAAGCTCCGCATACCTTCAAGCCGTCCTCATCCCCTTCTTTTATGCCAAGGCTGTCTTTAATGCAGGCTACGCTTCTTTCCACATTTAAGCAGCATGCCTTGTATTCATCTTTTTCCTCTCCGACAGCCTTTAAAATTTCATCTGTTATGTACTTCACATACCCGGAGGGCTGACTGGTAATGGCTGCGCCTACTGCGCCGCAATGCTCATGTCCCAGTACCACCACCAGCTTACATCCCAAATGGTCTGCCGCATATTCAACGCTTCCTAACTGATGCTTATCCATGACATTGCCTGCCACACGGATTACGAACAATTCGCCAATGCCCGCCATAAAAATACTCTCCGGTATCACTCTGGAATCGGAACAGGTAATGACAATGGCATAAGGGCTCTGTCCTTCCTCACAAGTCATCTTTCTAATCCGGGGAGAAATATCCCCTGAACTGGTATCTGCGGATAAATAACGCTGATTTCCTTCCTTAAGCTTTTCCAATGCTTCTGCTGCGGATAAATTTTCTTTTTGCATGATTTCCTCCTTTTTCTGTCTGCAGATTTCTGCCAATACCTATCCTGCAGTCATACCAAACCTGATACAGCATATGTATTGGTTTTCTGGACTTATTTTCCATGGATAGAGTATATCACAGGTTATAAAAAATTTCATCTTTTTTTCACAGCAATTCGTAACAATTCACAACGCTTTTGACCAAAGTTGAAGTTTTTTGTACAATGAATCGGCAAATATTTTATATCGTTAGTTTATTCGGTACCTGAAAACGAAATACATATAACCATCCTATAGTCATGCTCCCTCTTTACAAAAACGCTGCCATACCAAGAAACTGCCACAAAATAACTTAATATCCTGACAGTTCAAATCCTTCTCCCCCTCCGTCCAAACCTTCTCACAACACAGTAACTCCCTCATCAAACTGTACAGCCTGAAACAAAACAGCAAAAGAGGGATGAGGGCGGATTCCATGCATTGTTTTGAATGGGACTTTTCCTTAACAGCCTGCTCTCCACCCAGGGAAAAATTGCCACGGATGGCAATTTTAGTCCTATCGCGCCATGGACGGCGCTATAGGACGCCCCAACAGAAAAATAATTATTTACATCCCCCCACCCCAAATAGTATAATATCCACATACGTTATTTCCTTATACCAGCCAAGCATACCCACCCATTCCATACAGGCATTTTACACCACGCCTTTAGAATGTTAAAATAAAAAACATACTTTAAGGAGGTCAGCTCTTTGAACCGTTCACTAGAAGCCGTAAAAGAAGAAATCAAAAAAGTACTAAGAGGAAAAGACACTGTAATCGACATGGTGCTCTGCACCCTTTTAGCAAAAGGACACATTTTATTAGAGGATATTCCAGGGGTTGGAAAGACCACTCTTGCAGTTGCCCTGTCTAAAACACTTTCCATGGATTACAAAAGAATGCAGTTTACGCCGGATGTACTGCCCAGCGACATTCTGGGCTTTCAGATGTATGATAAGAACAGCGGTGAATTTCATTTTATGGCAGGAGCTATTTTCTGCAACCTGTTTCTGGCAGATGAAATCAACCGTACCTCTCCCAAAACCCAGTCCGCGCTGTTAGAGGTTATGGAAGAAAGAAAGGTGACCGTGGACGGAAAAACCTCTGACCTTCCCAATCCCTTCTTTGTAATTGCCACCCAGAATCCCATCGGCGCTTCCGGCACCCAGAAGCTTCCGGATTCCCAGCTTGACCGTTTCTTCGTGCGCTTAAGCATCGGCTATCCTGACCGGGCAAGTGCGGCTGAAATACTGATGGGGAAATCATCAGAGCAGTTAAACGCCGTAAATTCTGTCCTTACTATTGATGAACTGCTCACCATGCAGAAACAGACCGAGCAGGTATTCGTGGACGGCAGCCTTTATACCTATATCGTGGACCTTGTGGAGAAAACAAGAAATACCGACTATCTGTCTCAGGGCATCAGCCCCAGAGGAAGCATTGCCATCTTAAAGCTGGCAAAAGCCTATGCCTTTTACAACAACCGGGATTTTCTGGCGCCTGACGACATTTTATCCGTTTTCTACAGCGTTGCCAACCACCGCCTTGTGTTAAGCACCAAGGCAAAGGCGGAAGGACTGACCGATTATGATGTAATAGAAAGTCTTTTGGGACAGGTGCCTGTTCCCAAGCTTTCCAGATAAGTGATTTTAGGTGATTCTATGAGAAGACTGATACAAAACTGGATTTCCTATATGATACTGACGGTTGTCACATTGCTTTTCACCGTATACTACAGACAATCTTTTTTTCTTGTGCTGTTTTTACTGCTCTGCTTCCTTCCTGTCATTTCTTATTTTGCATGCAGCTATGGTTTTAAACATATAAACGTTTCCCTTGCTTCTAAAGCATATATGGCGGATAAACCTGCCACTCTCCCCCTTTTTGTTACCATTGAAAATGAATCCCGCATTCCCTTTACCCATTTTGAGGTGACACTTCACAGTTTTTGCTGCTTTTATCCAAAACAGCAGCAGGAAAAGCTGGTGCTTCCTGCCTATGCCAGAAAGCATTCCGTCAACTCCTTTCCCATTGCCTACAAAAAATCCGGCTGCTATCAGACAAAGCTGGTGGACGTTGCCGCCTATGACTTTCTGCAGCTGTTCCGCTACTACAGGCCATGCAGTGCCCAGACGGAGGTTCAAATAATGCCTGCTGCCACCGGTGAAGTTTCTTATCACAACAGAATTTACGGTGAAGGCTTTGACGAATATGAAGAAACTTCCTTAAAAGGGAATGTATCCTCTAACGTAACGGATGTACGGGAATACCGGCCCGGCGACAGACTGCAGAAAATCCATTGGAAGCTTTCCGCCAAATCGGACAGCCTTATGGTAAAGGAAAATGAAGCCACTACATCCAATCGTTTTTTCCTGCTTACGGAGCTTTATTCTCCTGACCCGCTTTCATTCCATGAACAGAAGGATGCTGATTTGTTGGATAAGACTATTGATTATGCGTTTATGCTTGGAAATGAACTGCTTAAGGCCGGAGAAAGCTTTTTTCTAAGCTGCTACTCCATAAAAAGAAATGACTTTTCCACCTTTTTCGTCAGAAATAAGGATGAGTTTCTGCTTGCCTTTTCCCAGCTTTTTTATGAAAGCACCTATCAGGTGGAAAATCTCGGCAGAAGCATTTATGAGAAATCTCAGTTAAAACATGGAACCTTATTACATATTACCCACAAAGGAGTCGAAGATGTTCTTTCATAAAACAAGGAAAAACACTATATCCGATGAAACCTTATACGGCTTCTCCTTTCCGGCAGAGCCCGCTTCCTTTACTCCAAATATGGCTGTGCTTTGTACGGTAAAGGCGCTGCTTGTCTTTTGTGCTGTCTGGGGAACTATAGGAGGGCTTCTTTCAGCCTTTTCCGTTCAGTATAATTCCGCCCTTGTGATGACGGTACTTTTACTGCTTTCCTTTATTTTAGCATTTTTACACTATAATGCAGTGGTATTCAATACGGTATACCCTGTTCTTTTTGTGATTTTTACATATTCGATCATCCAATGCCGTGTAATTGCCAACAGTGGCTTTCAGTCCTTTATTACTGTTTTATTTGAAGAATACAGCTCTTATTTCAACTTATCCTTAAGCAGGGAAGTTACGGTAGGCTTTGGGAATCAATATCTTGCCGTATCTGTAGCCTCTATATTTGTAGGCTTCTTTCTTGCCCTGCTTTTGAACATTGCCATTTCCACCTATATGAGCCTGTTCCTTACGCTGGCGCTCACATTCCCTTTTTTGCAGCTTGCCATATACATAGAAAAGTATCCGGACATTCCCTTTCTTTTCTTTATATTGTCTTCTTATGTAATAGTAGGCATACTGGGACGCAGCCGGCACTTCGACCTTCCCTTAAAAAAGAAAAAAAGAATCTTTTTTAAGGTTACGAAAAAGAAAGGAAAAAATTGTGCCTACACTCTGCACAATTATAAGGCAAATGGCACTATCCTCTTAGAAACTGCCAGCCGTCTCGGACTTTTATGCTCTATATTCATAGCAGCCTCCTATTCCCTGTTAACCAACCACGATGCACAGCAGACTGTTTCCAACGGCTTGAAAGCAAAAACCGATGAATACATTAAAATATTTGTCCAGTCGGGCATATCCGGTTTTTTTGACCGCTATTCCGCCAAAGGGGGTATCAGCGGCGGCAAGCTGGGAGGGGTCAGCGCTGTCCGCCCGGATTATCAGCCTGATTTAAAGGTTACCTTTGCTCCCTACGGCTATGATACAATTTACTTAAAGGCCTTTACCGGAGCCGACTATACGGGAAGCGAATGGCTTCCCCCTTCCCATGCGGAAAGCTCTGTCCGTGAAATGCTTGGAGACGACTATCCCGAATTTTTAGAATACAGCGCCGGTGTTGAAGGAAAAAGGCTGGCATATTTATTTGAGCATTCCGGCAATAATCTAAAGGGAAAAATGAAAATAGAAAATTTAGATGCCGATGAGGATTATTTGTATCTGCCCTATTACACGGACAACATGTCCGGCCAGTATCAGACGGAGCAGGGGATTTTTTCCGGCTCCCTGCCTGTAGGCAGCACCCTGGAGGTTTCCTATTATCCTCCTGTCAATGCCGGGATTTCAACCGGAAGCCTTAATAAAAATTCAACTTTCGGATTAGCCTACTCCTTTCCTCTGGATGCAGGTGAAAAGGAAGAATCCTACTTAAAAACTTATGATATGAACAGCCGGATTTATTATAAAAGCATTCCTCCTGCTTTAGAACCCTCTTTAGAAAAACTGAAAGAAGAAATCGGAACGGGGAAGCTTTTGGAAGAGCAAATAATATTGATTCAGGATTACTTTAAAGATAATTATACTTATTCCATGAATCCCGGCACCACGCCCAGAAACGAAGATTTTATAGATTACTTCTTAACGCATCAGAAGCAGGGCTATTGTGCCCATTTCGCTTCGGCTGCCACAATGCTCTTTCGTTCCTATGGATATCCTGCCAGATATGTGGAGGGCTATGTGGTCAACTTCCAGGATATGGCAAATGCCCAGGCAGTTGATGAAACATACGAAGATTATCTTCAGGGAGAAAATCCCCTTGGCAGAACAGGTGTCATTGAGGCGGATATTACAGATGGAAACGCACATGCGTGGGTAGAGGTTTATAAAGAGGAATTTGGCTGGATTCCTGTGGAGGTAACCCCGCCCTCTTCTGAAGCTAACAGCACCTACTCTGATTTCTGGGATGTGTTCTCAGGATTGTTTTCCATATCAGGCGCCCCGAATATCACTTCAGACAGTACAGTCACGGAAACTGCACCGAACAGATGGGATTCCTTTTTAAGCAGTACGGATTTAATTGCCGGTCCCATTTTCATACTGGCAGGCTCCATGCTCCTTGTTCCAATACTGGTCTGGATATTTAAAAACCTGTTTGAATACTTAAAAATACAGATTGCTTTTCATAAAGGCTCTTATGTTCCCATGCTTTCCTGCTGTTACAGAAAGCTTGTCATCCGGCTGAAAAAGAAAAAGCACCTTAAGGAATGTGAGCCTACACCGGAGCAGTTAAAGGAACTTTTACTCTCTCTGTTCCCTGAAACGGATACGGCTGCCACACCTTCTCCAAAGGAGTATTCGGCTCTTTTGGAAAAAGGCTGTTTTTCAAAAGAAGGCATTTCCAGAAACCAGGTTCTTACATTCCGGGATATGACAAAGCAGTTCATAAAAAGGATTGGTTAGCATTCGTTAACCAATCCTTTCATCATATAAAGTATTTCCTTGTTTACTGTTTCCTCCGTAATGCCCATTGTCCGGGCACAGACTTTTAATCCTTCCAGCACATACATCATATTTCTTGCGGCGCCTAACGGATCATCACAAATAAATTCTCCGGTATCCACCCCATCCATAATCAGCTGCTGTATAATCCTTACCGCACTGTTAAATTGAATCCGCACCGGATTTTCTTTTTTAGGCACTTTATTGGCAAAAAAGAATTCATAAATGGCAACTGTCAGATTTTCTCCCTGATTCAGAATTTCCTTTTTCTGCTCCTTTAAGAACAACGCCAGAATGTCTGCTCCTGTGCTTTCCTCCGTCATGGCTTCAGAAAAGGTATCATCTGCTTCCTCTCCTTCCAGCCTTAAAACCTCAAGAAAAATTTCTTTCGTGCTTTCAAAATATAAATACAGGCCTCCCCGGCTGATTTGGCAGGCATCGATTATATCCTGCATGGTAACATTCTTAAATCCCTTACCGGCAAAGACACCCTTTGCCTTGTCCAATATGTATTGCCTTTTTTGTATTGATTTATTGCCCATTTTCCTGCCCTCTTATTCCGCTGCTTCAATCGGTTTATCCCAGAATTCAATGATTTCCTTTGTTTTCTTCAATATCCTGATGAATATCTCATACTCTACACCATTTCTCCAATAAACAGATTTGGTCATGCCTCCAAGCACATATCTGGACATAATCCCGCACAAAACCTCCATGTGCATGATATCAGCCTTTTCAATGGCCTTCCACTCATCCTCAAAGGTCCTTAACTGGTTCCTTGTATATATGTACGGATAATTTTTATCTATGTAATTCGTCATGGAGACATCATTGACAAAAGACAGCAGCGTACTGTCATATACCGGAATGGAAAAACTCTGTTTTTCCTGCCCTTCTCCTTTATAAGAATGAGCTACGGTTTGTCCTGTCTGCTTTTCAAGCCACGGAATATAGTGGTTCAGATATTCGATAGTGGGCTTAAATTTATCAATAATCTCTTCTCTGCTTTCCTTTATGTTATTCATGTCATTCCCTCCCAAAGCCTTTTTAAAAAGAAATATCATATCATAAAACTGACACTACAATCACTTTCTACCTATTTTAGCATAAAATTATAAAAAGTACAGCAAAAACCAATATTATACTCAATATTTTTGAGATTTTTTTTTCGGAGTATGATATACTGTATTTGTTCTTTCCATACGAACGTGCCAAAGAACAAAACCTACAAGGAATAGAGGAATGATTATGGCAAATATTTCAATTAAAAAAGGTACTATTATTTACAAAGAAGGAGCAGCAGTCACTACCATAAGCCGTATTGTCAGCGGCACGGTAAAAATGATATGTGCATGCGGAGAAATCGTCTTGGAAAAGGACGACGTGCTGGGTGCCGTGGATTTACATGTAATGACACATAGCTGCACTTATATTGCAACGGAAGACACGGTTCTTTCCACTCACATTTTCAAATCCCAAATGGAGCTTCCTGTTTTTTTAGCAGAAAATGAAGAGCTTACCACCGCACTTTTAAGAAGTGCTGTAAAGCAAATCTGTTCTGTTTTGGATGAAGAAGTCTTTTTCCAATATGAATGCAATAATATGTATTCCTATTTATCCGAAAGCTATGAAGAATACAAGAAGCTTTGTAATAAATATGCTGTGCCCGTAAAGGCTCTTCCCGGACTTTTAGAAGTGGAAGCTTTCCATGCGGAGGATGATATCCCTGACTGGCTTGGGGTTTATTATGAAGAATCCACAGATATGCTTGCCGGTCCTGCCGCCAATGCCTTTTTTCAATATCCTAATTTGAATACCGGATATCTCCTGCGTTTTTGTGAGGATTTCCACAAAGTATTAAAGGCCTGCAGTGAAATGGTAGAATACCGTTCAGAACTGGCATTTCTTTTAATGAATAAAAACGGAATGGATTTATTTGATTTGTATACAAATCTCTTATTCCGGATTATGCGTGACGGCATCGATACGATTTCCTTATCCGCTGCCATTTCTACAATCCTGATTCATATTGAAAGCATTCCTTCCTTTAATAAGGAACTTTACCAGAAACGGATACAGGAATATAAAGAAACCCTTGCCGGCATTGAAGAAGAACTGGCATCCGGCATTACCTCCTCTGCCTCCTCAAATGGTTCTTCCCTTGAAAATTCTCTGGATACGATTTTAACGTATGCCAAATGCAGCGATGAAACCAGCCTTTCCTTTAAGCGGGCTATTTCCGCCTATAAAAAGCATGTGGATAAAAGTGCAAGTACCGATGAACTGCGGACATTGCGACGGGAAATCACTTCTCTGTTTTATGAAATATACACTATGGCATTTCAGGCAAGCACCAATGATAAGAACATTCCTACCATATTGAAGATGTTTTTCAAATTCGGATATGTGGATGAAGAACTGGCTGGCGCTGAAAATGCCGCTTATCTGTATTCCATTGCAGATTCTTATACAGGAAACAAGAAATATCATGTATACACTATATTTGACTGGCTCAATGAAATTAAACAGGGCAACAAAGAGCCTCGCCGAAATGAATTTGATGTGGATTATGCCGGCTATGTCCATGAAATGAAAACCTCCGGTAAAATTGATGCTAACAAGGAAAAAGAACTGTTAGCTGATACAAATGAAAAAGTTTTATTTGAAATAAATAATATGTTTACACTTGCCAATAAGATGACCTCAGGAAGAATTGCCACCTTTACACCGGTCTTTTCCGAGCATACTGTGCTTTCTTCCCTAGAATCCATTTTAGCAACTCCCGAAAAAATAGCTGCTTCCCTTATACAGATACAGAAATTCGACTATTCTGCCTTTTATCGGGATGCCCTGTTTTATGATGCTTCCCTTCCAATTCCTAAGGAAAACATCAAAAGAAAAATCCTTCCAGACGTTATTTTAATGCCGAACATCGGAAACAGGGGCGTTATGTGGCAGGAATTAGAAGGCAAATCCAGAAGCACTCCTGCCTGCTATATCCTTCCTACTTTTTGTCAGGAAGAATTGCTGCTGCTTCTTCTTCGCATTACCGGAGAATACAGGTGGGAAATCTGCCGCCGTACCCAGGGCGCAAGATGGAACGATTTGTCAGACCCTTCCCTTACCAGCGAGTATTTCGATTATGTACAGTTTTACCGGAAAAACAGCGAATTGTCTCCGGATGCCAAGGAAAAAATCAAAACCGCCCTTACAAAGGCACGCAACAGCTTTAAGGAAATGTTTGTAAACGACTATATTATCTGGGTGGTCTATGAAGGAAAAGGCTCCCCCCGTATGAATAAGGTGGCAAGGAAAATCTTATTTACTTACTGTCCTTTCCCCCAGGCTGTCAGGGAACAGTTGAAAAGCAATCCTCTATACGGAGAAATTATGGAGAAATGGCAGATTAAAAGGGCTCAGGAAAACCATCGGCTTTCCAATATTTTAAAGAGGCTGGAAAATTCCGGTATTGAGATACCAAAGGATTTACAGGCTCAGCAGGCTTTTCTGAATATGTGATGGTTGTTTGGAAACAGGACGTAGGAGCAGGCATATCCGTACCTGAGGGCAGGGCAGCTTTCTTTTCTGAAAATATTATGGGCACGTTCGCACTCTATGAAAACGCAGCGGTACTAACGCACCAAAATACGGTGCGTAAGGACCGGCGATTTCATAAGGCCCCAAATATTTTCAGAAAAGAAAGCTGCCCTGCCCTCAGGTACGGATATGCCTGCTCCTACTGGGTATTGGAAGGCTGCCTGAGGTGAAGATAGATTTGTTAGATTTTTCTTATGTCTTAATTTTTTATGAATTTCATGGAAAATACTTATTTTTTGTGTATAATTTGTTGATGGTTATACATTATCCATGCGTATTTTTGAAATGAGGAGTGTTTATGAAGAAGTTTATAAAATATGTGTTATTGTTCATTAAGCATCTGTTGCGGTTTGTGTTAAAGCCTTTATCCTTTGTGCCTGCCATTATCGTAATGTACATGATTTTTTCTTTTTCCAGTCAGAACGGAGTTGCTTCGTCTGCTTTGAGCTATAAGGTAAGCAGCAAGATTGTTTCTGCGGCTGATGAGGCTTTTGACATGAATTTATCTTATGCCCAAACAGAGCACTATATTGACCAGATTCATTATTATGTGCGGAAGGGGGCGCATTTTACGGAATATTTCATTTTGGCAGTAACGGTGGCATTTCCTCTGTATGTGTATGGTATGAGGGGGATTTGGCTGGTATTGTTTGCAGGAGCTTTCTGTGTGGGGTTTGCCTGTCTGGACGAATATCACCAGTCCTTTGTTTCCGGCAGGACGCCGGCTAAAAAGGATGTGATAATTGATAGCTGCGGGGCCTTTCTGGGAATAATCATTACCCGGATTGTGTGCTTTATCGGGAGGAAGACGGTGTTTGCGCCGCTTTCCATAAAGAGGGATTAATAGCAGGGCCGGGAGGATTCCAAAAATGCTCCCGGCCTTTTCTTTTTACTTTATTATAATATAGGTTATGAATTATCTTACAACTTTTCTATTATGGGAAAGGCAATGGCTCCTTATTCAATTCTTCATAGGTGAAAATATGGTCTGCATAGCCATTTTTATATGCCACATCATAAAATCTATGATTTCCCAGACATGGCGCATTGGGTAAAAATGCAAAGCTTAATTCCGGTATAAAGCTCTTCATAAGCCGGATATAAGTAAATCCCTCCGGAGTAAAATCGAATATGACAGGATTAATATGATACTTTTTTAAAATTTCAATCAGCTTGTTGTAACGTTCCTGATCATTTGCATTATCCGCAGTGTCTTCCATGTATGGCTTGAATTTACTTTGATTCTTCCTTAAGTACCAGTCTAACAAATATCTATTCTTTTTGAGACCATAATAGGGAACAATTTCATAAAATAATGTCATATTGTCCAAATCGAAATCTTCAAAACCAAATAATTCAATCATAGCCTTGGAAGAATACCAGCATGGGCAATAGAACAAATTGCGCAGATTCAATTCGCTTTGCCCGTATTCGCGAAAAGCACTTTCCACAGAGCCTTCCAGGCTGTCACCGGAACCTCCTCCTGCGCAAAAAGAAAATTTCTTTAATTCTTCATCAAAGGAAACAGCCGTTACTACAGGAATTTCATGCATGTCCATATTATGATAAAAAGAATCCACTTCTTTTCCAATTGCTTCCTTGCTTTCTAAAATGGTTCTTCCATAAAAAGAAAGATTGCTCAAATCCTCATAGTCAATTTTTTCAGGAGGAATCTTATCATACCAGCGCAAGTTGATTTCATCACGTTCTATACATTCTGTAATCCCATGAAACAATGCCAGTTCCCGGTTATCATGCAAGGATAATCCTCCGCTGGTAGCATATCCGATTTTCTGTTCATCCTTTGTATCCATGGGATAATATATGAATATCAATTGAGCCGGTACATATATTTCCCTATGACTGATAAGGCTTTCGCCTTTCACCCACCGGATTTTAGTATCTTCCTGAAATGGCTGGAAATGAAAATCATCTGTGAATTGTTCCCTTGCAAATATCTGTATATTTTCCGGGGACATCAGCGGATATTTCTCTTTAAGCTCTTTATAGCTTCCAAATATGAGCTGGTCTTTATAAGTGTAATAGCTAAATGCTCCTATAATCCGTTCAAACATTTCGCCTAATGTAGAAATATACAATTTACTATATGTATTTCCCTTTCCGCCGCCAAACAGGGATTTACTTAAATTCGGGTCGTTTCCCATATTCCGGTTCATCTTTTTTATCATTAAATCAATATCACTGTAGACTCCTTTGCCGATATAACTTGGCAGTTCATAGGACGAGCGATAAAATGTTGTTACTTTATGAAATATTTCATAGGGGCCATAATATTTCTCCAGTTCCGTATATGCTTTATATGTTTGATAGCTGTCCCTGTAATTGTACCGTATAGAATTATGATTTATGACTGTTACATTCAATATGTTCCTTCCACCTTTCTAATTCCGGAATAGAATTTATAATTCCTTTTTTTACAAACTCAGGAATCCCTGTTTTCTGCAGAGATTCCTTAACCATATTCTGCATTTCTTCACAGCTTATGTCATGCAGGAAGCTTCCATCTTCATAACAAAATGTACAATATGAAGATAACGCTCCATTTTTTTTTTGCTCTGTTGTTTTTATTTAATATTTTTCCGCAGCTTTGGCAATATTGCATATTACTTCTCCTTATAACGGCCCAATTCAATAAATTTTGCCGCTGTAGGAACGCCCCACCCTATAATCGGCCATATTGAAAAAAAATTCCGGGGAAAAGAATAGCCGTCAATAAAATAAATGATAATTAAATTCATTACAGAAAAAGCCGTACAAAATATAAGATACAACTTTAGATTTTTAATTGCCTTTCTTTTTTTTATTTCATAATCACTCATAGCCGTTTTTACTCCTTCCCTGAACTTCCGCCTTTCTCCAAATCACCGTCACATTTGACAAAAAATGCCTGCTGTAAATCCGATTCTTCTCCGCCCAAAAGCGATAAAAAGAACAAAATCATACTGTGGACAGCCACTGCCATATGCCCGGAATATTCCCACTTTAAATTTAGAAATATAAATATGCCTGAAACAATTGGTGCGCTAAAAAAAATAAGTATGCGTTCCAGACGGGTTAAACATTCAAAATCAAAGCTTACGCCGCCGCTGACCGGTATCAAACCGATTTTCACCTTTCTTATCCTAAAAAGCACACATTTGCCAATTGTAATTTCCTTTACTTTTTTTTTGCAAAGAATACACATGCCATAGTGTGTTATCTCATGTAAACACACGTTTAACATGCACCCTAAGTATACATAAATAATTTCTTTCATGATTCACGCACTTGTCTGTTTTTCATTTTGTTTCTTGTTTGTCTTTTTAGAAAAGCAAAAGCATAAAATGCCAGTGCCAATATCAGCAAATATATACTCCCCTTAACATACGTCCATTCAGAAAAAGAATTATTCCATATGCTCTCCAACACTTTATATGTTACGTACAAGGGCGAATAGTCCACAACCTTCTGTAATATTTCCGGAAGGGACTCTTTTGGGATAACAATTCCTGAACAAAAAAGAAAACAAAAAAATACAGTTGAATTAATGAGCTGGAGCGTACGGGCACTAAAGGAAAAGGATATCATAAATTTAGTCAAATTTACAAAGAAAAAATAGCTGATAACCATAAAAAGCGCATATGCCCCAATATTTCCCTGAAAAACGATATCATCATACCTTATATATACATATGCGGTAAGTAATCCGGTAGAGATAAACAATAATAACAAATAGGAAACTGATTGTATCACTGTATGCAGCCAGGTATGTATGGGCAACAGCCTCATACTGTCAGTAATCCCATTTTCCTTCTGGTTTGCCAAATCATTTCCGATTCCCATCAGGGTAAAATTTGAAATCAGAAAACTCACATCTATGGAAACAAGGGAATTATAGTAATTCACTCCATCCGATGAAGTTTCCGCTCCAAAGCTGTCTCCAAAGATATATATTAAGAGAATCGGAAAAATTAATGTAAAAAACAAGCTTACCGGTTCACGTATAAATCTCATTATTTCGATTTTTGCCCACTTTAATGCCACATCCATTGTTAAACATCCATCCTTTCTGATTGCAGAAGTGCGATTTGATAAAGGTCCTTAATAGTTGTCTTCTCAATTGTTTCTTTTGGGAAATGCTTTTTTAATTTTTCTTCGTTCGTGCTATACAAATAATGTTTTTCAAAAAGATTGCCAATAACTATATCCTTATCCTCTATTTTCTTATCCGTGCATATCTTGAATTTATAGTTGTATTTTTCCTCAAACTCCTCTTTTGAGCCATCAAATAGAATGCCTTTATTCAAAATCAATAAGGAGTCTGTAATATTATAAAATTCGTCCAAATCATGGGAAGATACAATTATATTCATTTTCTGCTTTTTAAGATATTGGATTGTAGCAATAATCTTATCCTTTACCTCTACATCAATTCCTGCCGTAGGTTCATCTAAAATAACCAGCTCTTTATGGCCTATAATTGCAAGAAATAATGATAAACGTTTTTTTTCTCCTCCCGACAGGGTATAGGCATATTGATTTAATAATTCATCAATACAGAGTATCTCCTTAATATCATTTTCTAAATTTACTGCACTTCCATCGCCTTTATCGTACAGGGAACTGTAAAGTCCAATATACTCTTTCACTTTTACGCTTCTTAGAAATGCTTCATTTTGCAGTTGAAGCCCCAGTTTAAGCTTTTCAGCATTTCCCAGCCTTTGGACAGGCTGCCCAAAAAGCATTACTTTTCCTTCATTTACAGCTTCCAGACCCGTTGCCATTTTAATAAAGGTAGTCTTTCCTGCACCATTCTTTCCCACCAGAAATGTGATTCCGTCATTTAAGTTGAAATTTCCATTCGTAATTATCTTCTTTTTCCCAAACATTTTTGTTACACTTTGAAAACAAATCTCATTCATAAAAACCTCCAACAGACATACACAATAAAGGAATTTCCGTTTCTGCTAACTGTAATTTTTCTTCCACCTTTTCGTTTATGTAAGCAGCAAGCATACAGCTTCCCAGATTCTCTGCTACCGCAAGAAGCGAAATATTCTCTGCTAAAATTCCGCAATCCACGTTCAAAAGCCGATAGCCCCGATTATCATATTTCCAATGAAATCTCCGGATATTTCCCGTTATAATTAAGTTTACCGGCGCATATTGGGGAAAATCTGAAAGATATATCTGCGCCAAATCAAGTTCCGGACGCCCTTCATAAAGCTGTACCAGAGAATCCTGACTGGGTTTATAATAATACAGTCCGGCCTCTATCCCTTCAACAGAAGACACATACACATAAATGTCCAAAGGCTGTAATCCTCCGGCAGAGGGGGAATATAAAACAGGATAATTCTGTAAATTATAAGCATTGCTGCGGTATGATTTTATCCCTCTGGAATAGTGCAAAATATTGCTTAATGCTGAAAAGCTCACTGCATTTTTCGTATAAGTACGCACAGACTCCCTTCGCTTTAGCAATTGAATAATATCCATACTGTTTTTTACTTTTTCAGGTTTCAATTTTATGATTTTTTTTGCCTCAATATACTCTTTTTCTGTTGCCGGTGCCTTCTGGTGTTTCGCATTCTGTATTTTTTTATTATCGACTTTCTCCAATTCCTGGTGTAATTCAATCACTTTTTCATATTCACTCATTTTATTTCCTCCTTACATGGATTCGCATGAATTTCATACATACCAACAGGAACGGAATTATGATCTTCTATTCCAAATGACTGTAAAAGTATGGCATCATAAAAAACATTATGCATACGCATTTTTAATTCCGAAACAGCAGAAGCTAAAAATTGAAGCAATTGACTGAGCGCTCCTGCCGATAGAAGTGTTTCCTGATACGCATGTTCCCCATATATACCACTTCCTCTTTTAGGCTGGGCCAGAAGAATTATGAATTCTTCAGCCTTAACGGACATGGAATCGCTGCTGACAACTCCATTTAACAGCTCTTCCTTTTTTACATTTCTCCGGAATAAAAATTTATTTCTGGATAATATATATCGATATAATCTATTCCGGCTGATTAAATACATATCTGTAAAAAACAAATACTCTTTTGCAGATTCCAGGTTACAATATAGCTGCTGGAAGATGTTGCCGCTAAGAAAGTCTTCCGGCTCCTTCAACAGATTATTTTTCTTATCCAAAATAGAATCCTCATAATTATATACAGTGGAATGATACCACTCTACAACATCGTAAAGTCTCTTTTTTACAGATTCATAGGATTCATTATCATAGGGAGTAAGCCTGCTTAACAATATTTGCTGTTCAAAATGAAACGGCCTCATCAGGCGCAGCATGTAGGCACGATTATTATCCATAGCCAAATCAATCGAATCCGGATAAGGAATTAAAGTTTCCTCTAATTCCAAATAGCTTTCCTCAAATTCTTTCTTTTCTTCCATTTCATACTCCTTATTTACAGAAAATCATGCGTCATTTTATTATGGGATTTACATGCCGGACAGTTAGGTAACGGTAATATATCCACAAGATCATATCTAAGGTTTTCTATATCAAAAATAATTGCTCTGTCTTTTGTTTTCAGTTTTCCGGTTGCCAGAAAGTCAAAATATAAATGAAGGCTGTAAAAAACTGCCATGGAAGGAATATAGCGCATATAAGGAAATCCAGACCATTCTTTTTCCGCCATGCTTGCAAGATATGCCCTATATTCAGCATTATGAACAAGTGATGATTCTAATTGTATTTCCATTTCATTATAACAAACTGTCATATTATGAATAAATACCGGCGATATAATCACTGTGCTTCCATCCAAATAAGAAATTTGCAGAGGAATATCACCAAGTTGAGCCTTTTCATTTAATGCATGAAATACATGAGGTGCAAAAAAGTCATATATGACAGAAATGTATTTATATTCATTTAGTATAGCTTTTTCATATTCTTTGCCCACTAAAACATCATATTCAAAATCAATATTTTCCAAATGAAACTCCAATATCCGTTTTATTTCCTCAGAGGAAACCAAAATCAACATCTTACCTTCAAGCGCTTCAAAAAACTTCCCTTTATCATCCAAAAGTGAATAATACATTAGAGGTAAGCCCTGGCTCTGCGGAACTATAATTTTTTCCTCCAATAAAAATTGCACAAATTCTGCTACATCTCCGTATTTTCCGTTTTCTGTTAACTCCTCAATATTAATGCCCTGATTTTTTACTAAATCATCCAAAAGCTGAACCCTGTTCATTGTCTCAGCCTCAAATTCTAAAACATATGATTTGTTGCTTAAAATACCATGCTTTATATAATAAGAATCGAAGCCCGTTTTAATGATACGTATGAAGCGATTTACTATGTATCGCTCAATATTCATGTTACAAATATCCTTTCTTCAGTTATCAATAGGAAGAGGTAAGATTAACTTTCTTTTCTTCTACACTAATATAGGCATATAAAAAGTATTTTTACAGCCTAACTTATGTATGGCGGTAATTTATCCCCGCGAGCACCGAACCAAGTAATTGCGTGTAAGCATTTTGCGACTGCCGCGAGGATCAAATCCCCCGCCCTTTAGGGCGTTTCAAGTTTGATGCCCCGCTGCTTGCGGAGGGGCCTTTGACTTCCAATTTGCAATTTATGCAGTACACCAGCACCAGCAACACCAGCCGTCACCCAAAGCAGCTACCGCATTACGCTTTAATGCATTTTCAACTTTTTCTGTTTTTTTCATGTAATCACATCCCATCATCAAATTTCGCTTATTTTATAAACTTTTAATATTACCTCTATTCAAAAAATAACATACGACAGAAATTATGTCAATTTTTTTCGTAGTTTAAATATAAAAATTCAACTTCATTTTCAAATTTGCAATGCTGCAAGTAATAAAAAGCAAGCTATAATCATTTAAAAAATAAGGACTAAATTAGTGCAAACCCAAATTTATTGATTTGCAGTAATTTAGTCCTTATTATAAGTTATACATTAACTCAAAAAAGCTTATCTTCTACCTTTTAATAAAATGTATCAGCTTAACAGCCTGTCTAAAAACCGCTCTCTATCATTTAGAAATGCTTTCATTACCTGATAGCACTCTGTTTCTTCATAATTACATGCACCAACCTTATCATTATCAAAAGAATAGATACAGGCTTCCGGCATTCCCAAAAGAATGGGCGAATGTGTTGCAATCAGAAACTGTGAACCTGCTTCCGCCATTTTAACAATCTGAATCAGCAGTGATAACTGCCTTTGGGGTGACAATGCTGCTTCCGGTTCATCCATAATATATAACCCTTCTTTCGGGCTGTTCAGGAAAAAGGACAGAAAGCTCTCCCCATGGGACTGCTCATGCAGAGACTTTCCGCCATACCGCCCATAAAAAACTTCTTTTGGCGTGTTGTCCCTGTATTCTTCTAATTTACTTGCCACATTAAAAAAGCTTTCCGCCCGAAAAAAATATCCCCCTTTTGGTCTTCGGTATCCCTTGCTGATAACAATGGAGTCACTTAATTTTGAAACATCATCATAAGTAGAGAAATTATAATTAATAGTGCCGCCTTCCGGATTAAACCCATAAGCAACTGCAATTGCTTCAAGCAAAGTAGACTTTCCGGTGCCGTTTTCCCCTGTAAAGCAGGTAATCCTGTTATGAAATTCCAGACACTTTAAGCTGGATATGGCAGAAATGTCCTTTAAATAAGAATTGTCCGAAACTTCTTCCCATTTGATTTTTATTTTTTGTATATAATTATCATTCATGGCTATATTTTCCCCATTCATAAAAGCATATTTTTCAGCTTCCGCCAAGACAGTTCAGCCAGCGGTTTTCCCTACAAGTATCGGAACAGACTTCCCGCAGAGAATGATTTCTTAAGGAGTCCCTATAAAAACGCCAGCGCTTAGCGAGGTATTTTCGAGCTTAGCACTGCTGCGTTTTTATCGGAGCGGAAGCGTGACGACGCAGAAACATTCTCTGCGGGAAGTCTGTTCCGATACCTGTAGGAAAAACCGCTGGCTGAACTGTTACTCTGCTAATGTAAAAATACAGAGATGCTATTCCAAACGAAACAGCATCCCATTCTATTATCCTATTCATTCCCCTTTGCCAGAAGCAGCATAATCTCATTGCTCCTTGCCACGAATTTCGTCATGGCTTCCGGTGCCAGAGGTGCATTCTGAAGGCTTGCCAGATCATAAAGCTGTTCGCATATCATGGAGACATTTTCGCCTTCCTTATTTTCCATCACATACTGTACAAGAGGATGGTTTGCATTCAGCACAAGGGTTTCTCCTGACTGGCCGCCAAACATATTCATGTCCATGCCGGGCATTGCATACCTCTTCATCATATCCTGCATGCGTCTGCTTTCCTCCGATACGGTAATCATGGAGGAAATCTTCTTGTTTTTCAGCTTATCCACCTTTACCTGAATACTTTCCTTTTTCAGAGCCTTTTTAAATACTTTGGAAAGCTCTTCTGCTGCCTCGTCTAATTCCTTCTGTGCCTTTTTGGAGGTTTTTATCTTAAAGGTATCTGTCAGGTCAGCATCAATGCGGCTGAACTTAACCCCCTCATTCTTTGACTCAAGCTGTGAGATAAAGGGCTGGTCGATATTATCTGTCAATATAACCGCATCCATCTTTGCCTGTTTAAACATATTGATGTACTGGCTCTGCTGCTTTTCGTCAGTTACATAGTAGATAACCTTTTCCTTCTTTTCTTCCTCTGTGTCAGCTTCTTCCGAAACAGAATCCTCCGTAACAACCTCTGCTTCTACCTTTTCCCCGTTTTCATCCACCACGTCGGCTTTTTCTTCTTCCGTGTCGATTGGCTTCACTTCCAGACATTCCGGCAGAGTCATGAAATTGCCGTCTAAATTCTTAAAGAGGATATAGTCCGTCATCTTCTCACAGAATTTGTCATCCTTTAAGCAGCCGAATTTAATGAACGGGCTGATATCGTCCCAGTATTTTTCATACTCTTCCTTTTCGGTCTTGCACATGCCCGATAACTTATCCGCAACCTTTTTAGAAATATAATCAGAAATCTTCTTTACGAAGCCATCGTTCTGCAATGCGCTTCTGGACACGTTAAGAGGCAGGTCCGGACAGTCAATGACGCCCTTTAAGAGCATCAGGAATTCCGGAATGACTTCTTTAATATTGTCCGCAATAAATACCTGATTGTTGTAAAGCTTAATGGTTCCTTCAATGGATTCGTATTCCATATTGATTTTGGGGAAATACAGAATCCCTTTTAAGTTAAAAGGATAATCCATGTTCAGATGTATCCAGAACAACGGCTCCTTGTAATCCTGAAATACCTTGCGGTAAAAGTCCAGATATTCTTCCTTGGTGCATTCGTTTGGATGCTTTGCCCAAAGGGGATTAGTATCATTTAATAATTCAGGACGCTTTTTAATCTTCAGCTTTTCTACCGGAGGTTCTTTTTCTCCTGTTTCCTTGCCCTCCTCATCCAGTATGGGCTTGCCCTCTTCCGTAATATTTTCTACCACTTCATCCGTATCTAATTTCTCATCCAACAGGATAATCTGTGTCTCCGTGGTATTTTCCTTACTTAAGAATATTTCGGTAGGCATAAAGGAGCAGTATTTCTTGATGACCTCTCTTGCCTTATATTCGTTGCAGAATTCCAGACATTCTTCATTTAAGAATAACGTAATCTTCGTTCCTACCTCTGCCTTATCCCCTTCTGCCATACGATACTCTGTACCGCCGTCACATTCCCAGTGCACCGGCTTTGCACCCTCTTTATAGGACAGCGTATCGATATGTACTTCGTCAGCTACCATAAAAGCGGAATAAAAGCCAAGTCCGAAATGACCGATAATCTGATCTTCATTTGTCTTGTCCTTATATTTTTCAATAAAATCCGTAGCGCCGGAAAAAGCAATCTGGTTAATATATTCCTCCACCTCTTCATCCGTCATACCGATGCCGTTGTCAATGAAAGTAAGGGTTTTCTTCTCCGGATTTACAATTACCTCCATCTTGCCCTTATAATCATCCGGAAGGGAATATTCTCCCATCATATCCAGCTTTTTCAGCTTTGTAATAGCATCACATCCGTTTGAAATCAATTCCCTGTAAAAAATGTCATGGTCTGAATACAACCATTTCTTAATAATAGGAAATATATTATCGCTGTTAATTGATAAGTTTCCTTGTTTTTCTGACATACTAATCACATTCCCTTCGTTTTTCTTTTTTTCGTTCTTCTTCCGATTTGAAAACAGTTTTCCTCTGTCTTCATACCGGAATCCTTTTCACAAAACATAGTTTAAGCCCCTCCTATTTAAAAGTCAAGAGAAAATTAGCACTCGTTAAAAACGAGTGCTAATAATTCTTAAAAAGGTGCATAAACACTGGATTTTCTAAATTCTAAAATTTTTCTAAATTGAAAATATAAGAGTATATAATAATCTGTCAGCCCTCTGAAAACATCCCCTGAAAGTACTTATCGTATATTTGGAAAAACTCCACCGTATCCATATTTTCCCCGCCGGCCAGTGTAACGCTGTTCCAAAGCTCTTCATTCAGGTTCCGTACCTGACTTTTCACAAAGTCATCATAAACCTGATTAAAGGATTCCTTTTTCCTCTGTTCCACGATTTTTACCTTATTGGCATCTGTTTCCTTCCGGTCAAAGGTGCTGACACATTTAATAATATAATAGCCATACTCCGTTTCCACCACGTCGCTGACGGCATCCGTGCTCAAGTTAAAGGCAGCTTCCTCAAGAGGCGCCTCCATCTCACCCTTTCCAAAGGAATAGGTGCTGTTTTCCGCTTCACTGTACTGGGTTATGAGAGTATCAAAATCTTCACCCGATTTTGACAGAGCTAATATTTCCTTCGCCTTTTGCTTAGTGGCTGCCTTTGTTTCCTCTGTATAGGGAATCCTGTTCTTTTCCCCGTCCAGAGAATAATTCTTTAAGAAAATCACTTTTACCGTAATGGTCCTTGCCTCATCATCGCTTATTTCCGGGTTTACATCCTGTATAATGGAATAATAAATCTTATCCGCAAGAGCATATTCCCCGTAAAGCTGTTCTATAAGCTGTTCATCTGCATTCAGATAACTGATTTCCTCGGCAGAAAGCGTCTGGTAATACTCTGCGGCTGCCTGGCTCACAAGCTTTTTCTCATGCTCCGAAAGTACAACCTGGTGTTCCTGTGCTAACAGATTCATGGTCTTTATCTGTGCAACCCTGGCAATAACAGTGTCCTTCACTTTTTCTTCAAGGGTACCGTCATCAAACTTGGTGTTCCAAATCTGAGCCCCGTAAATACTTTCATACTGGTTTTTCGTATTTAAAAGGTAGACCTTGATTTCCGGCAGCATACAGGAGCTTTTCCCAATACGGAACACTTCATCCGCTGCAAATCCCGTAGTCAGCACTACCTTTGTCTCGTGTTCATTATCTTCTGTTCCTTTTTGGCAGCCTGTAACTGCTGCCGCCAGAAACAGCAATAGCACCATGGACAAAAATATTCCTTTTTTTCCATTTCTTTTTCTCACTTCGTATAATCCTCCATTACGATTTTACTTCCTTTAACGGATTTCTCCACAAAAATCTTTTCCGGTATTCGTTCCCTGAGCTCCGGCACATGGGATATGATCCCAATCATCCGGTCATGTTCCACAAGGGAATAAAGCGCCTTTACCGCCTGGTCCAATGACTCCCCGTCAAGGGCTCCAAAGCCTTCATCCACAAACAAGGTTTCTACCTGAATACCGCCTCTGCTTTGCTGTATCACGTCGCTAAGTCCCAGGGACAGAGACAGGGATGCCTTAAAGGCTTCTCCACCGGACAGAGTTTTTACAGAACGGCTTTTCCCTGTATAGTGGTCAAATACCGCAATTTCCAGATTGTCCTTGGTTCTGCCGTCTCCCACTTTTGAAACCCTTTCCATCAAAAAGCGGTTTCCGGTCATTTTTTCAAACCGAAGGTTGGCTGCCTCTAAAATCTCATCAAAATATCCGGTAAGCACGTACTGTTCAAATACCAGCCTTTTTTTATTATTCCCGGCGGCAGTATTTTCCAATCCTTTTATAATTCCATATTCCTCCTGAACCTTTTCCCATTGCTCCAGCTTCTCTTTAAGCCCCTTTATAACTCTTTTCATGGTATCAAGGACTATGACAAGCTTTTCCTTTTCCTTTAATGCCTCGTCACGTTTTTCCTTTCTATCCTCCGCCTCCTGCTTCAACAGTGACAAATCTGTTCTCTCAAGCTTTTTACATTCTTTTAAAAGCGCCTTGCTCTGTTCAGTAAGGGTATGAAGCTTTTTCTGATAAGTCTCCAGCTTTTTCCGCCCTGCCTCCAGCTGCCCCGGCTCCATGCGCTTTTCCAGAAAGGCTTTTTCCCCTGAAAACTTCTGCTCCTTTAACGCTTCCTTAAAACGGGCTGCCGTCTCCTTCTCCCTTTCCTTTGCCTGTTCCTTTTCTTCTTTTGCAGCCTGCAGCCTGGAACAAATGGAAATCAGCTCTTTTTCCAGTTCCTCCCACTGCCGCCTCTTCTCTTCATAAACAGACTTTAAGGAGTACAGTTCTTCTTCCCCGACAGGTTCCGCCTGCGCGCCTCCTGCCAGCAGGGTGCCGGGAAGTTTTTTATTATTATTTATTAATTTACATAACTTTTCTTTTTTTTCCGCCGCTTTCCCGGAAAGCTCTTTTGACTGAAGGCAAAGAGCCTGTACCCTCTCGTGCATTTTACTTGCCTCTCCGTGAACCTCCAACAGCTCTTTCTCTTCCTTTTCATATGCTTCTTTCAGCTCTTTTAATTCTTCCTCACTTAAAATCCCTTCCTCTTGCTTTGCAATACGGGGATGTGTCAGGGAGCCGCACACAGGACAGGGCTTTCCTTCCTCCAGAAGAGAAGCGGCAAGACCGATGGCAGCCCTCTTCCGCTGCCTGTCCTTTTCCTCATATAATTCCTTTTTCTTATTTACCGCAAGCTCCTTTTCTTCATAGCTCTTTTGGCTGCTTTCTAATTTCTTTTCTTCTTTTTTCCTCTGTTTTTCCTTTTCGGAAAGGCTCTTTTTTAATTGAAGCAAATCCTCCGATAAGCCAAAAAGCTCCTCATATACCGCTTCCTTTTCCTTAAAAATCTTCAGTTCCTTTTGCTTTTCCTTTTTTGCCTTTTCTTTGGAAATATAATCCTCTTCCCTTTTCGCCGCTTGGAGCACTGCCCTTTTCTGCTCCGTCCATTCTCTATAGGCCGCTTCTATATAAACCGCCTTCTGTGCCGCATCCACTGCTGCCTTTAACGCCTTCATTTCCTCTTCGTCCGCTTTTAACTCCATCAGGCTTTTTTCTGTTTTTTCCTGCTCATCCAGCTTCCCGTTAGCACTTTTTGCCTGTTCCAGCTTTTTATTTATCTTTTCATATTGAAGCTCCAGCTTTTTGATTGCTTCCTCTTCCTTCTTTTTTAATGTTTCCCTTTTCTTTTTTTCCTCTTCCAGATAGTCTTTAATCTGCTCATAATGATAGCTTTCTCCTCCGGTAAGCTCCTGCCAGCTTTCCTCTTCCATGGAAATATGGGCGATATCCTCATCCATTTTATCCTTTAAGGACTTTCCTTCTATATATAATGCCTTTGACCTTGTTTTTAGCTCTCCCGTGAATTTATCATACAAAGTGGTGCCGAAGATTTCCCGGAATATTTTCGTCTTGTCCTGGGGCGAGGCATACAAAAGCCTTGTAAATTCTCCCTGGGCAAGCATGGTAGTCTGCTTAAACTGCCTGTAATCCAGCGCAAGAAGCTCTTTTACCTTTCTGGTAACTTCTTTGGGACCTTCCACCACCGTGTCATCCGGAAGAAAAAGCTTTGCCCGCTCCTTTTCCTCTGCCAGCTCCCCTGTGCCTCTTTTTCTCTTTTTGGGCCTGAAATATTTGGGATTCCTTTCAATCCTGTAAACTTCCCCCTTATGGGAAAACACCAGATTCACATAGGTTTCTGTCCCTTCCCCGGAAAAGTCGCTTCTAAGAGTTTCCCTTTCCCTCATCTCCCCGCTTGTTTCCCCATATAGTGCAAAGGTAATTCCGTCAAATATGGTAGTTTTTCCTCCTCCGGTGGGACCTGTAATCAAAAACAGCCCTTTCCCCTCAAAGGAGGAAAAATCGATTGTTTCCTTTTCCCGGTATGGCCCCCAGGCGGAAAGTGTTATTTCAATAGGCTTCATGCTTTCCTCTCTTTATTCCTTTAAACTCTATTTCATCAGCGCCTTGTTCATCATTTCCTCTGCCGCCATAAGCTGCCCTTCACTCATGTCCTTTTCCTCCACATAAGTATAAAAATCCTGAAACAGCTCAATACCGCTTTTCTTCTTTCTTGTAATCTGCTGTCTTTTCTGATTAGCAACAGCTAATTCTTTTTCCTTTAATAGGATTTCCATGGCATTGGGATAAACGCTGCGCAGCACCGCCATGGGCTCCATAAGCGCCTCCTCATTGGTAAGCACTGCCCGAATGTAATCCTCCCTGTTTTCCAGGGCGGCAATCTGTTCCTTCGTAAGCTCCCACAAATCCCCTTTAATGGTCCGCACTTGTCTAAGGGGCTTTAAAGGCACCTTCTTTACAAAAATCTCCCCCGGCTGTAAAAGCTCTATAAGCTGTACCGTCTTGTTGCTGTTTTCCGAAAAGGAATAAGCAAGGGGCGAACCTGCATAATATATGTGTTTCTCTGAAACCTTCTGTGCCTTGTGGAGATGTCCCAGCGCCACATAGTCAAATTCCTCAAAAAGTGCAGGGGACACCATATCGATTCCTCCCACATACACTGTATTTTCCGATTCGGAAAGCTCAGGCTCCCAGCTCTTTCCCCCTACAAAGTAATGGGTCATAAGCACGTTCCTTTTCCCTTTTTCCAAAGAAACGACTTCCTTCATGATTTTCTCCACCGCTTCCCCTTCTGTCCTTGCCTGCACCTGTCCCGGCCTCACAAAGGGAAGCAGATAAAAATCCACCTCTCCGTATTCATCCTGTAAGGTTACCCGCTTCACCTGTCCTTCCCATGTGCCTGCAATATAAAGCCTGTTTTCCTCAAACAGCCTTCCTCCAAAAGAAAGCCTCTCAGGGGAATCATGGTTGCCGCTTATGACCATGGTAACGATTCCTGCCTTTACACTTGCCGTTAAAAACTCATCAAAAGCAGTAACCGCCTCTGTGGAGGGAATGCTCCTGTCATAAATGTCCCCTGCCAGCAAAAGCACATCCACCTGCTCTTTTTTGGCAATGTCCAGTATCTGGTTCAATATATATGTCTGGTCTTCATACAATGGAAATTCATACATGGTCTTTCCAATATGCAAGTCTGCTGTATGCAATAATTTCATTCCTCTACCCATACGGAAACGGAGCCGCCTTCCACAAAGAATTCTCCCTTTCCGTCTTCTCCTATCACTACTTTTTCCGGCCTGTTGCCCATATAATCATAAAAGGTCTTTCCCTTCTTTCCTTCTCCCACATACATCACCTTTGAGCCTCCCGGTCCGTCGCTGACCAACAGGGCAAGACCGGATTTCTCCCATTCCGGCTCCCCTTCCCTTGTAAGCCCTACAATGTTATGATGGTCAAAATAACGGTGTTCCCTGCCATAAGCATAATTTTTCCGGAGAAGCAGCAGCTTGTCAAGTCCCTTTACCGGCTGTATATTGTCATGGGGAATGCCGTAATAATCCCCGTAAAATACACAGGGCAGCCCTTTTTCCTGAAGCAGTATGAGCCCATATGCCAAAGGCTTGAACCAGTCCATGACCCAGGACTGCAGTGCCTGCCCCGGCTGGGTGTCGTGATTGTCCACAAAGGTAACTGCAAATTCACTTTCCTCATTTACAAGGGTACCGTTAAAAATGGAACCCATATCGAAATTTCCGTTTCCAAAGGAAGCTCTCTGGAAATTAAAATGAAGGGGCACGTCGAAGAGCTTCATGCATCTGTCTGCTTTATCCAGATAATTTTTCAGCCTGCCGATATCCGGGCTCCAGTATTCCCCTACGGCAAAGAAGTTTTCCTTTCCGTAGTCCCGCATTTCCCGAAGCCATTCATTGAAAAAGGAAAATCGGATATGCTTGACTGCGTCCAGGCGGAAACCGTCTGCTTTCGTCACATCCAGATACCATTTCCCCCAGCGTTTTAATTCCTCCAATACCTCCTGATTGCTCATGTCAATATCCGCACCCATCAGGTAATCGTAATTGGCATACTCGCCGTCAACCTCGCCGTCCCAATCCTTGCCTGCAAACAAAAAAACGCCCTTCTGCTTCTTTTTTTCATCCCAGTCCACTCCGTCAAAGCAGTTCCAGTCCCATTGGAAATCCGAATAAATTCCCTTTCGTTCCGGAAAGGTAAACCGGGTCCATGCTTCTATTTCTTCCTCTCCATTTACAGTCTGGTTTCGATTGTCCCATGCCTCCATACGCGCCTTTACCTGTTCCAGTTCATCCGCGCCCATCTTATGATTCAGCACTACGTCCGCAATCACTGCTATGCCTTCCTTCTGCAGACTTTCTATAGCCTGTATGTACTCTTCCTTTGTTCCGTACTTGGTGGGTATGGTGCC
The DNA here is from genome assembly GCA_947382355.1 of uncultured Lachnospiraceae bacterium. GTDB lineage: Bacteria > Bacillota > Clostridia > Lachnospirales > Lachnospiraceae > RGIG3040. The sequence goes on along the minus strand of CANCYR010000002.1, from coordinate 9,427 downwards.
TTTTTGTTGAAATTCACCTAAATCATATAAATCATAAACCCCGTAGCCCACATCATATTTTCCGGAGGCTCCCTTATAAGCAGGGGGCAGCCATGCCATGGTAATTCCTGCCTCCTTTAACTGTCCTGCCTCATTGCTGCACCGTTTCCAATGTGCACAGTCTTCCGGCAGATACCATTCAAAATATTGGATTAATGTATCATTTTTCTTTTTACTCATTTCTCTCAAGTCCTTATATAAAATTTTGACGGATTTTGCGGAATTTTTCCGCCTTCTACAACAGTTTACCACATAAAGAAGAAAAAAACACTGCCACTCCTAAGCATTCCGTAAAACAGTCAAAAAAGTTCCCAAATGACGTGAAAGCCGGCAGAATATCCTGCCAGCTTTCACTGTGTATTAAAATACTATTTGATCCTTTGGGAAACGAAACAGCAGACAGCCCTTCTAATCCAGAATCTTCTCCAACGTCGCAAGAAGTTTTTCCACATCTATCGGCTTTGCTATATGCCCGTTCATTCCGCACTTCAATGCCTCTCGCTTATCTTCTTCAAAAGCATTTGCCGTCATTGCTAAAATCGGTATTTCTGCCAGCTCCTTATTGTCCAGCTTACGAATTGTCTTTGTGGCTTCATAACCGTTCATTACCGGCATTTGAACATCCATGAGCACCAGCTTATAATATCCGGGCTTGGATTTCTTTAACATTTCCACGGCAATCTGGCCATTTCCAGCCACTTCCGTTTCAAAACCTGCATCTCCTAAAATTGCTACGGCAATTTCCTGATTCAGCTCTACATCCTCTGCTAACAAAATACGTCCTGTCAGAAGCTTTTCTGATTCTCTGCCGGCTTTCCTTTCTATTATTTGCTCTGTACTTATCTTTTCCCCCAGATGCAGGCGGAATGTAAAGGAAACAGTAACCTCCGTGCCCACGCCCTGTTCACTTTTCACTTCAATGGAGCCGTCCATCATATCCACAATATTTTTGGTGATGGCCATACCAAGCCCCGTGCCCTGAATGCCGCTGATGGTAGAATTCTTTTCTCTCTCAAAGGGTTCAAAAATATGGGAAACAAATTCCTTGCTCATGCCTCTTCCGGTATCCTGAACATAAAATTCATAATTTGCATAGCCGGCAGGGACTCCTGATTTTTCCTTCACCTTCAAGCTGACGCTTCCTCCGGAATCGGTATACTTAATAGAATTGCCAAGCAGATTCAAAAGCACCTGATTCAACCGCAGCTTATCGCAGTAAAATTCTTCATTTTGAACGTTCACCGCTTCAATTTGCAGCTCTAACTGCTTTGCAAGAGCATCTGCCTGTAAAATATTGCGCAGTCCGTGCAGAATATCCGTAAGGCTGCATGGCTTTTCCTCTAACTGAATCTTGCCGCTTTCAATGCGGCTCATATCTAATACATCATTGATAAGGCTAAGCAGATGATTGCCCGATGTCATTATTTTCCCAAGGTATTCCTCTACCTGTTCCTTGTTGTCAATATGTGAAATTGCCAATGAGGTAAAGCCCACGATTGCATTCATCGGTGTACGGATATCATGGGACATGTTGGAAAGAAATGCACTTTTTGCCTTATTGGCCTTATTGGCCTGGAAAAGCGCTTCTTCCAGTATGTTTTTCTTTTCCATTTCATTGCGGATTTCCTCATCCACGCTGCGGAATCCCATAACAATTCCCTGACGCCGTCCCATACTCCGGTACGCACAACCTTCATTTGATAATAATTCCCTGACGCCGTCCCATACTCCGGTACGCACAACCTTCATTTGATAATATTTCATTTCGCCGTCTATAAAGGTGCGGTAATTCACATAATACAGTTTTTTCCCTGCCAGTTCTTCCTTCAGCTGCTTCTGTGAAGCTGCCTGACGAAGCATTTCCCTGTCCTCCTCATAGACAAACCTTTGTATATAAAGCTCCATGCTTTCTTCCAATGAAATATTGTCAACAAATATGGAATCAAACATATGATTGTGGTCATCATCAATTCGAAGGGGCATGCCGACGCCTGTATCGAGGTCAAAGAAGCAGACAAGATTATAATCTATGCTAAGTGCCTGTACCAGCTCCATTTGATGTTTTTCTTTTTCCCTTCGTTCTTTATTTTCCTGCAGCTTTTGAGTGGTGCAGTCTAAAAGAAAGCGCTGGTAAAACAACTCATCATTTTCCTTTAAGAGCTTGATATTGCCCATTATGTGAAGAATCTCCCCATCCTCATGCTGTATGCGGTATTCCACACTGACACTGTCCCCCTCTTTTTTCAGCTCCTTCATGCATTCCCGTACCTTGGATTTATCTTCCTCTACAACAGAAGCCGCCACCATATCAAAGCCCTTATTCATCATTTCATCCTGGGATTCATATCCCAGAATCTTCAGAGCCGCCCTGTTAATGCTGATAAGACGTGTTCCATCTATGGAATGACTCATCACTCCACAGTCCATACCTGTAAAAATAGCTTCCAGAGTATTGGTCTTTTTTATAATCTCCTGCTCATACATGCGTTCCTGTGTCACGTCGATTGCTACGCCTACCGTCCCCATTACGCTTCCGTCAATATCATATAAAGGGGATTTATATGTAGTAAGCATCCGCATCCCCTCACCGGTTTTAATCACTTCTCCGGATACACAGGTTTTTTTCTTGGTCATGACCTCAAGCTCTGATTCGATGCAGGCAGGATCATCCTTTTCCACATCCCATATATATGCATGGCCTCTTCCTTCCACCTGCTTTTTGGTCTTATTGACTGTTTTGCAAAAGCTGTCATTTACCTTCTCATGTATGCCGTCCTTACCCTTATACCAGACCATATTAGGAGTGTTGTTGATAACAGCCTCCAGATACTGGCTGGTCTGCCATGAATCCTTTTGTGATTTACAAGCCTGCTGCCATCTCAAAATGCGGAAGCTTATTTCTTCATCAGTCATGGGCAAGGTCCAAATATCCTTCACTTCTGATAAAAGTCCTGACATAAGCTGCATCTGCTCCTTATCCGCAAGCAGAATAAGCTCTGCCTCCTGTTTCTTTCCTGCCCCAATCGTCTGCAAAGCTTCTTTCACATCCACATCCTGCAAAAAAGCAAAAATCACATCTGCCTTAACGGCCATCTTCTCTTCAAACTGCTCACTTTCAGAGAATTCATGCGTAAAATTCTCTAACGGATGCATTTCCTTTATCATTTCAAATGCCCTGTTCTTAAGTCCTATTAAATAGAAATGAATATGGCAATGATACATATGTCTGTTTCCTCCCTGCGTCCTGTAAATCAACTTACCTGTATTCTATTCTAACAAGCGTTTGAACCTATGTCAATATTTTGGATATTTTGAATAAGGAATGCTGCAGGCTGAATTGTTATCAAAAATCAAACTGATTCATCAATACTTCCGCCTTCCACCGCTACGGGTGCTTCTGCTGCCGTTACGGTTACCGGTACTTCCGTCCCTGCAAGCTCTAAAGACACACCGCTTGAAGCCGCCTGCTTCTCTTTTTCCAGTTTACTGAAAAGGGACTTTAAATATTTCATATCCGCTTCCATAATTTCACGAAGCTCCTTGGCCCTGTGCTTTTTCTTTAAAAGCTCCAAATCAGCCGGATCCATGTCTTCACTTACTGTCCGGGTCAGCTCCTCAAACTCATTTTCCCCTTCTAACTCCTTAAGCGCCCGTTCCATTTCTTTCATAAGCTCTCTTAACTCTTTGCTGTCAAGTTCAAAGACATCCTGCATTTCCATGTTGTCGGCACTGTTATTTTCCTCCGTCTCCTCAAGCTCTGCCTGACAAATGCCGCCTGTCTTTTTTGCACTTTCTTCCTCTTCCAGATGCTTTACCCGCTTTTTGGCAATTCTTATCATCTGCTCTGCGTGGATGAGGGCGCTGCTCACCTCACTGTCGTCATATTCTCCGCCTTTTAGCTTTCTGCGGAGATTTGCAGCCTCGCTGTATGCCTTTGCCATCACCAGCCTTGCACCGCCTGACGTTTTTGCCGCCATAAGCTGGGTGGAGATTTTCTTGAATTTATAATTCAGCCGTTTTGTCTTTTTCACCTCCGGTCTGCGAATCGTCATGGTACCTGCCACGGTTCCGTCCGGGTTTTTAAAGGTGTACCTTTCCGCATTTGCATTGCCAATTCCCATTATGCCCATACCATCATCCTCCTTGATTCATGTAAAATTGAGCTTAAAAAGAGCATTTATACTTATACAGGTTATCGGCATATTTTCTAAAAAGATAAATGTGATTGGCAATATGGGAGCAAACTATTGATTAAACAACCCAAATATCTAATCATTTCTTACCGATATTTCTCCCGGATATATTCCGCAACATCATCAATTTCCGGAAACAGGCTTGCCCTGTTGATAGAGAGCATATCCAGCTCCATTAATATTTTTTCTTTGTTCTTTATGACAAATACTCTTTTTTTACCGTCCCTGTCCTGACAGCGCATATTGTCCATGCCGCTTCCCCTGTCCTCTTCCTTACCCAGTCCGCATATAATAAAGGAGCCTTCCTGTTTCATAATGCGCTGATTGTTGCGAAGGGGCGTAACAAACACATGGCTCAACAAATCTGCTTTCCGGATTCTTGGTTCAAAAGCAGGATTACGGGATTTCACTTCTGCTGCCAGCTTGCCTGCAAGCTTTTTATATTCTGTATCGTTTTCCTCCTGAATGCCATTTTTGCATAAACGAATCAGCTCTGTCTGCTCACCGTGGCTTAAGGCTGGAAGCGCTGCCAGAAATGCTACCGTATCGCTTTTTGCATATTTTATCATTTCCGGCTTTGTATGCAGCACCAGCACTTCACCCGGCCTGCTTTGATTGGTACAACAGGCAAAATACAATGATACCAGCGGGTTTTCCGTAACATCTAAAAGTCTGGTGGGCAATCCATAATGCTGCATTTCCACCAGATAATCCAAATGAGTCTGACAGTGGACAAAATCCTGTGCACACCTTACCAGAATTTCCTGATACATCATATCTTCTTTTTCAAGCCAGTGCCTTTCCCGCTTGATTCCAGGCTGCAGAAGATAATTCAGCCATGATTGTCCGCGGTAGAGCAATGTTTCCTGCTGATACTCTTCCTTCAGTGAAAATATCTCACCCACATATTTTTCCAAAGAGTTTATCGGTATCAGGGCGCACACATTCCTGTCAAAAATCACTCCATCGGAAATGCCAAGCTCCCATTCCTTATCTTCTGCATAAATCGCCAGCAGTCTCTCTAAAACCTGTAATACATATTCCTTCCGCTGCTGGCGTTTGGAAGTGGCAAGATAGGGAAGAAAAATCCAAAATACAAGTGCTTCCTCCTCTAATTCCGTCAGCTTCCCTTCAGCTCCCACTATGTTTTCCAAATAACCGAGCATGATATCTATGTTTTCCGAAGGTACACAGCTTTTGCTTGCAAAGAGTCCCTGCAGCCTGGAGGCTTTTAGCTGTGAATAATAATTGCTGCGGGTGACAGCCTTTAAAATATAGCTTCCGTCTACATAGCCCTGACTTATGAGCCGTTTCCCGAAAACGTGATAAAAGGCTTCATTTAAGTATGTATTTTCCTGCCCGAAGCTGACAAGGCGTCTGGCGGAAACCTCTGTGCTTCTTTTATTTTCTTCCATATCCGTACCTCTGTTTTTACATTTTTATATTCTCCTGTACTCTAAAAGCTTAAGCAATTATAGCAAATATGAATAACTATAAAATTATGGCTGCCAAATAAAAAAATCAGGAAAGCAGTCCAAAACAAATCACCTTCCCGATTTCAATTATCATCCATACTTTCATTTCCTATGTATCAGTTTTCTGATGGCGTCTTCAATCTCCTTATCTGTAGTAAGAGAATCTTCTCCTCCGATTTCAGAAAGGGTAATCAGGTCATCATTGTTCAGGGTAATCACATGTTCCCTCTCGCTTTCCGGTCTGGGAAGCTCATACTGGTCCATTACCTTCTCCAATTCATTTAACTGACGCATAACGCTGGTAATCTGACTTTTCCCCAGGTTCACCGCTTCTAACAGTTCATCGTAATTTTCCCTTATCCTCTCGCATTCCGGAATATCTCCATAGATTTCTTCCGGATTGCTCATAATACCAGATTCATTGCCGTTTGCATAAACATATCTGTTGTCTTTGATGTTCCTGTCAAGAAAGTTCAGTGTCTGCGTTATCTTTCCACCTTCAACCGTTATGATAAGTTTTGCCATATTCCTCGCTCCTTTACAATGCTTTTCGATTGGATGGCATGAGAAGGGAAAATGCTATGCTGTTACTCATACCATCTTCTTTGTATAATGGATAATTATACCACAGATTATTTCAATAATACAATCCCCTTTTTCATTTGCTCCAGTCCTGTATTATGATAATCAACGGCTTTCTATTATTTTATCAATCAATCCAAAATTCATTGCTTCTCTTGCAGACATATAATTATCACGTTCTGTTGCAAAGACAATTTCTTCAATGCTTTTACCTGTATTTTCAGCTAAAATAGTATTTAAGCGCTCCTTGCTTTTCTGGATATGGTCAGATGTGATTTTTATATCCGTTGCCTGTCCCTTAATACCATTGCCATGAATAGCTGGCTGATGTATCATGATTTCTGCATTCGGTAAAGCAATGCGTTTTCCTTTCGTACCTCCTGCCAGCAAAAAAGCCCCGAAGCTGGCGGCAAGACCTATGCATATTGTTGAAACATCACATTTTATATATTGCATCGTATCATATATGGCAAATCCCGCTGACACAGAACCGCCCGGACTGTTTATATATAATTGAATATCTTTCCCTGTGTCTTGTGCTTCCAAAAATAGCATTTGGGCAATAATCAGACCTGCCGAAACATCACTTACTTCTTCTCCCAAAAAAATAATCCGGTCAGATAGCAGCCTTGAAAAAATATCATAACTTCGCTCTCCCCGGCTTGTTTGTTCAATCACATAAGGAATTGTACTCATACTGCCAATCTGCCTCCCGCCAAAGAGTATAGCAATGAATGCCCGCTAAGAGAGCTCATCATGTGTATTTTCGTCTGCATCGGATAGAATACGCCATTTTTCCTATAGATTTTAGGTGTACATTTATACAACTGTTTGAAAGCTGTTGTAAAAGCCTGCTGTGAATCATAATGAGCCTCACAGGCTATTTCAACAATGGGCTGTCTGGTTTCCACAAGCTTTCTGGCTGCTAAAGTCAGCCTGCGTCCCTGTATATATTTATAAACTGTACCACCTGTTTCCATGTTAAAAGCTCTGGCAACATAGAATTTTGAATAATTCAATTCATCGGCTATTTTATCAAGTGACAAATCCTCATCAAGATGTGTTTCAATATATTCCACTACTTTTTTTACAACTGTATTCATATTAGACAACACTCCTTTCCGAAACTTAATATAACATATATATTCTAAAAAATCTTAATAGAAATTGCCCATTTTTAATTTTTATTAGAATCTATTCTTTTTATAATGCCTTGTCCATTTTTATCAAACACTTAATAGACACTTTATTCATCACATAAGTTATGAATAAAGTGTCTATTAACTAAAAAACTTCTAAGTTCTACATCAGTAAGCTATTTTCAACACAAATCGCCCCATACCCAACCCTTTCATTCGGATAACTCACATTCTCAAACAACGGCGAAGCCCCTCTCCTTAACACAGCCTTCATCTTCTCCCCATACAAATACGGATCATTCCCCCGGACAATCCCCCACTCCATAAGAAGCGCCGCTCCTCCCGTCACAAAGGGCGCTGCAAAGGAAGTGCCCGTAACCGCCTTCGTGCCGGTTGGAGAAGCTGCTAAAATCCCCACTCCCGGCGCCACCAGATCCGGTTTTGTGCTTCCAATCAGGCCCGCTGCCTGTTCCACGTAGCCCCTGCCGGAAAAATCCGCATACGCCCGGTATCTGGCGTCATAAGCTCCAACTGTTATTATTTTTCCGGCAGTGGAAGGAATCGTCAGCGTTCGCAGGGTGCTTGGCGTAAGAAATCTGGTCGCAGTACCCCTTACGGTAGAGCTTGGCATATAAAGCTTGTATTCTCCCACCACGATTTTTCTGGGAATAAATGTAAGCTTCCATATCCCGTTTGGAATATAGCTGTCCCTTGGAAGGAAATCCAGAAAGATTTCCTGATTTACCCCATATGGCTTTGGAACGCCTATAAAAAGAAGCAGCTCCGTTTCAGCCAGACTCCTCCTCTGGGTGCCTGTTTCATTCAGATTGATTGTAATGGATTCCAGAGAAGGAGCCGTAAGCTCAATGAGAAAATCATCCACACAATTTTTCCATATCTGCAGATTAAAGCTCCTTTCATATTCCCCTATGGAAAATTCAATTTCCTGATTTTCCGTACTTCCCGAAAACCTGCCCGATACATGACCGGAAGCCGCCCCTTCATTTCCGCTTCCCACACATATGACCGTCCTTCCGATTTCCGAAACATTGTCTAAAAACCGCTCCACTAAGGAAGTGCCGTCATGGGAGCCATAGGTATTTCCAAAGCTTAAATTAATTGCTATGGGCTTTTTTAAAGACATTGCCTTCATGATTACATAATAAAATGCCCGCATCAGATTGGTAGTCATGGGAAAGCTGTTTTGCCCTTTTGTATTGAGCTTTACAATAATAAGCTGGCTTTCCGTTGCCACTCCCTGAATCAAAATATCATTTTCATCCTCTGCCACTCCCTCTGCATCCGGATAAACCTTTCCTGCCGCAATAGAGGCAACTGCCGTACCATGTCCTGTAATATCCCTGCTTGGCACAATCTCATTTCCCGCCTGCCTTGTGGGGGCATTTAATGCCCGGTTGATTTCTTCCGCCGTAAATTCCCGGTCCAGTGACTGGTCAAATAAATACAGGATTCTGGTAGAGCCGTCCCCATTCCGAAAGCTGCTGTTATAAATATCAATACCGGAATCAATAACCCCTATCAGCACCCCTCTTCCCGTCAGATTTGGCGCTCCTACTGTAACAGGAGTTATGCAGGAGGCAATATTCCCTTCATAATCACTGGGATAGATGCTTTTGGGCTTTTCTACAAATTCTATTTCTTCCATGGCCGCCAGAGGCTCAATAAAAGATTCCGGCAGGGTAATAATCCCATATCCGGCAATCAATTCCTCCACCTTTACCTGCTCGCTGTTCAGCCCTGATATATCCCCATGATATTTTACAATCACCTCCCAAATGGGCTCTGCCTCTCTTTCTATAATTCCATCTCTTAAAATAGGGGACTTTTCCAGTTCCGCTTCCGTTGCAGAAAGGCTTAAATTCAAAAGATTTTCTACCTTTTCGCTTTGATTTCCATTTGCCATATAAAACTCCGCTGTAATCACCAGTCTTGGAGGGGGCGGTGGATTGATTGGGGGCATGGAAGCTGCAGGGACATA
>CANCYR010000001.1 GCA_947382355.1 uncultured Lachnospiraceae bacterium | reverse complement strand
ACCCACGTATCTAGCTTGGAAGGCTAGTGTTCTACCATTGAACTACACCCGCATGATAAATATGAATTTTTCTTGTCACCACTCGGGGTGACAGGATTCGAACCTGCGACCTCCTGGTCCCAAACCAGGCGCTCTAGCCAAGCTGAGCCACACCCCGTCGTTCAGCTTTTCGCCGTGACGCAAGACATATTATATAATAGGGATTGGGACTTGTCAACATTTTTTTCACAACTTTTTTAAAATTTTACTATTTTTTTCACAAGCCCCTTTTTTTCATAAAAATTTCACCTCAAAGCGAGCCTTTCCCTGCCTGTCAAGCTCCATCATCACATAAGAAGGTTTCTTCCCATCCTGCCTTGGATAAGAAAGGCTTCCGGGGTTTACTGCAATAATCTCCCTTTCTATATCAACCACAGGTCTGTGGGTATGACCATAAAAAACTATATTTTTATCCTTTGACATTGCATATTTTTTCAATGTCTCGCTTCCCATGGAAACATAATAATTATGTCCATGAGTAACCAGGACCCTGTATTCACCAATTTCAATTTCAATTTCCCGGGGAAGCTCTGAAAAAAAATCATTGTTGCCTGAAACAATATGCACAGGACAACCTGCACTTTCACAGATTAAGTATTCGCTTCCTTCTGAATCACCGCAATGAATGACCATATCTACCGGACGCTCCCTTTCCAGCACACGGAGATAATTTTCATTCCGCTTATGGGTATCGCTAACAACCAGCACTCTCATATGTATCCTGCTCCGTTTTTTTCATTTCCATACTTTTAAAAGCTCTGCTTTCATCTTTTTTAAAGCCTTTCCCCTATGGCTGATACGATTCTTTTCCTCCGGGCCAAGCTGAGCGGAAGTCATTCCGTATTCCGGCAGATAAAAGATGGGATCATAGCCAAAGCCATTGTCCCCTTTGCTTTCATATCCAATCCTTCCTTCCATTTCCCCCCAGGTAGTAATGACAGTCCCATCCTCCAAAACTGCCGCCATGGCACAGATAAACCGGGCAGTGCGCTCTTCTTCCTCCGCTTTTTCCATACGTTCAAGAATAATCCGGTTCTTTTCTGTATAAGGAGTATCCTCCCCAAGATAACGGGCGGAATAAATACCCGGCTCTTTATTCAGATAGTCGATTTCCAATCCGGAATCGTCCGCAAGAACAACCCCGTCTGTCAGCTTTGCGATTTCTTTTGCTTTTATAACCGCATTTTCCTCAAAGCTTTTTCCGTTTTCTTCTATCTCTGCCGAAATACCCGCCTGTTTCAAGGAAAGCACCTCCACCTCCATATCTGCCATAATTGCCTGTACTTCCCTTACCTTTCCTTCATTTCCTGTTGCAAATATTATTTTTCTCATACTATTTTTCCACTTCCATTCCCAACTGTTCGTAGGAAGCAATAATTGCTTCATAAAGTCCTTTTGCTATTCTATCCTTATAATCCTCTTTTGACAACAGAATCCTTTCCTGCCTGTTGCTGAAATAACCAACTTCCACCAGTGCCACAGGAACCTCGGCCTTTTGCACAAGATACATGCTTTCATCTCCTGCTATTAATCCAAGCGCCTTGGCAGAAGCGCTTTTCGTTACTTTATCTTCTACCAGATAGGCGAAGTCCGCACTGCTGAAATTAGGTATAAAAAAGTTTTCATTATAATAGGTGGCAATGCCGTATATGCTTGTATCCGTTTCCTCCAACGACCCATGAATGCTTAAAAACATATCTGCTTTTGTTCCGTTTGCCAGTTTGATGATTTGTTCCATAGACTTCTTCTCATCAGAAAGTCTCGTATAATATACTTTTATATCGGTCTTATCCAAAAGCTCTTTTAATCGCAAGGCTATATCAAGAGTCACTTCTTTTTCTATCAGTTTTTCCACACAGATGCCGTTTTCATCTCCACCATGAGCCGGGTCGATTACTATGATTTTATCATATTTTTCTCTGGGGGGCACAAAACTGATATACAGATGATTCTCATCAAACGTATTTTCAAATTCCAATATATCCTGATAGGCAATCACAAGCCTGCTGACGCCCACATTGTTTTCATAGGCAATTTCACTTACATGCTCTATATTTCCAGACAGCTTATGCTCATAGAAATAATCCTTTTCCAGTTTGGAAATAGTAATAGTCAGCCTCTGGGTCATTAAATTATTTTCAATGGATACCTGCTCTTTCTTTATTGCCTCATCCAAAGGAATGCATAAATATTGGCTTTCTGTGCCGTTTTTTTCATAAATTTCCGTTAATGCCCCTACAAGTTCCTGTTCTTCCTCTGCTCCCTGAGATTCCTGAAGCTGTTCCACCTTCCGCCCGCCTCTTTGCATACAATAGGCAACCATCACCGTCATCGCCAGAATTCCCAGTATACTGCTGTATAAAAAGAGCATTTTATTTAATTTTTTTGTCATACTATCCCTGCTTCTTATTTTCTGGGCGGCTTTGGACCCATAAACTGATATAAATAAGTTTTCATCATGCCGTTATAAATTTTTCTGTTTTTATCCGCTTTTCTTCCTATATGCCTTTCCGCATCTTGATAGGAAGTAATCAGATACATGGACCAGTCATCCAAAGCCCTGAAACGCTCTCCAATAGTTGCATACAGAGCCGGAAGCATTTCTTTTTCCTCCAGCCTTTCCCCATAAGGAGGATTGGTAATGACAAATCCATATTTTCTGGAATGGCTCAGGTCTGCCACGTCCCTCTTTTGAAAATGTATCATCTGTTCCACCCCGGCAAGCCTTGCATTTACTCTTGCAATTTTCACCATATCTTCCGATAAATCATAGCCTTGTATATCCGTCTTCACAGAAAAGTCTGCCAGTTCATTTGCTTCATCCATGGTTTCATACCAGATTTTCTTTGGAATGAGATGGCTCCATGTATCGCTTAAAAAGCTTCTGTTCATTCCCGGTGCCGCATTGGCCGCCATAAGAGCCGCTTCAATGGGAATAGTGCCGCTTCCGCAAAAAGGGTCGATGAGAATCCGTTCCCGGTTCCAGGGACTTAACATAATCATGGCTGCCGCCAGATTCTCCGCAATCGGCGCCTTTGCCGTCAGCTTCCGATAACCTCTCTTATGAAGGGATTCTCCGGTAGTGTCCAGAGCCGCCGTCACTTCATCCTTTTTTAAAAACACTCGAACAGGAAATGCCTCACCGCTTTCTTCAAACCATGATACCTGATATTTCTGCTTCATGCGCTCTACCATTGCCTTTTTCATAATGGACTGTATGTCAGAAGGGCTGAAAAGTTTACTTTTTATGCTGGCCGCCTTTGTGACCCAGAACCTTCCATCTCTGGGTATATAGTCCTCCCAGGGCAGATTTTTCGTGCCCTGGAACAGTTCTTCAAAGGTTTCTGCATGAAAGCACCCTATCTTTAACAAAATCCTTTCCGCAGTGCGCAAAAAAATATTGGCTCTGCAAATCCCTTCTTCATCTCCCAAAAAGGTAATGCGACCATCTTCCACCTGCAAAATGTCATATCCCAAATCAAGTATTTCTCTTTTTAATACTGCCTCTAAGCCAAAATGGCACGGGGCTATCAATTCAAATTTTCTCATATTCCTATCTTAGCAAGAAATGGGTAGGCACGCAAGTATTTCCTGTTTTTACAGACAGGAATCCATTTTCAGCAACGGCTTTCTCCCCGTTCATGGAAACCAGCTGCAGACAGAAAATGATTTCTAAAGTCTGCCCTTATAAAAACGCCAGCGCTTAGCGTGGTCCTTTCGAGCTTAGCACTGCTGCGTTTTTATCAGAGCGGGAGCGTGGCAGCGCAGAAACATTTTCTGTTTGAAGCCGGTTTCCATGGACGGGGAGAAAGCCGTTGGCTGAAAATGGATTGCCATCACCTTTACACATGAAAAAGAGGAGACACCATTGTCTCCTCTCTGACTTTGCCGCACACTATTTGTTGTTGTTATTGTTATTATTGTTGTTGTTATTGTTCTTGTTGTTGCTGTCGGAACAATTTTCGTTGTTAGTGTTCTGGCTGTTCTTCTGCTGTGTACTGTTAGATGTCTTGTTTTGTGTGCTGTCGTTGTAATCATTTTTTGCCATGTCTCAATTTCTCCTATACTAAATAATGTTATTAAAAGGCAGTTGCTTTTTAATACATCAATAGTATGTGAAGAAAATTTTTGTTTATACATACGCATTTAAAAATTTTTTCTGCTCCTTATATAACTTCACAGATAGCAAATACAATTATATAGTTCAAAAGTACCAATTTTTTTCAAATTTATCTTGCCAAATTTTAACTTTTATACTATAATAAATATCAACAAGAATTCATTTCTTGTTAGAAACCCTTATATAATTATTTATACTCCCCTCATGAAGAGCCATCTCCCCGGATGGCTCTTCTACCTTTTATCCAGCCTCAACCATTGTGCCTCTCACCGCCGCCCGGTAAAAAATCGAAAGAGGGACACTGCTATAAATACAGGTATGATAATTGGCAGTAATGACCAGATAACAGAAAAAGCAATGCCAAAAATAACAATTACCGCCAAAAGGATTAAAAACGCAATCAGCCATCCCGGAATTCTCCGCTTTGCCGCACCGCCAGACTCTCCATCCTGCCATATGCTCTGTCCGGTTTCTTCTTCATAATAGCTGCCAGCACTTCCGCTGCCTTTCACAGAGACAATATTTTTTGCAATCAGCCGCGGGTCTCCTAATTCCTGTAATACCTGCTCTTGCGGCTTCCCCTTTTTGATTTCCCCGTCAATATAATCTTCATAATACCGTATGGTATCCTCTAACTCCGCTCCATCTATTTTTCCTGTGAGAGCCTTTCTGAGATTTTTAATAAATTCATATTTATTCATTGCCTTTTCGCACCTTCTTTTGCATAAACTCTATATCATCATTATGCTTATCTTACATAGCATACCCGCTATATTCAATAAACTTTCCATAAATTTTTTATGAACCCGTCACATCAGGGGGCCGAATATCCTGCAAACCCTTCCTATTGCCCTTGTGAAAAACGGGAACCTTTTATAGTCTCCTACGGAAATTTCCTGACATTTTTCAAGGGTTTCCAGAAAATCTTTCTTAATATTTTCAATCTCCTTGTTCTTATATAGAAAAGCGGCGCATTCAAAATGCTCGTAAAGGCTTCTATAGTCCAGATTAATGCTTCCTACCACTGCTTTATTATCATCTGATACCCATACTTTGGAATGAAGAAAACCAGGTGTATATTCATATATTTTTACCCCTGCTTCCAAAAGCTGAGTATAATATGTCCTGGCAATATAAAAAACCACCCGCTTATCCGGAATATGGGGCATCATGATTTTTACATCCACCCCTCTCTGGGCCGCAAATGACAGCGCAACCACCGTCTCATTATCCAAAATCAGATAAGGAGTCATAATAAAAACATACTTTTCTGCCTTATTTAAAATATCCAGATAGACATTTTCCGCAATGTCCAGCCTATTGGTAGGGTCGTCATTATAGGGAATAACATATCCGTTCCCCTCTTCCTCCTTTGGATCACAGTTAGCAAAAACATATTTTTTGTAATCTTCACTTCCCGTTTCATCCAGATTCCACATCTGCAAAAACATCACGGTAAAGCTCCTTACGGCGCTGCCCTTCAGACGGATGGAAGAATCCTTCCAGTGTCCATGAAGCACTTTTTCATTAATATATTCATCCGCCAGATTAATGCCGCCCGTATAAGCAGTCTTTCCGTCAATAATCAGAATCTTTCTATGATCCCTGTTATTCTGCCTTGTGGATAACAGAGGTTTTATGGGTGAAAAAGCTTTCGCCTTAATCCCGTATTGCTGAAGCATTCTGGGATAATGGTAGGGCAGGTTCACCAGGGAACACATACCGTCGTACATAACGCGCACCTCCACTCCTTCCTTCGCCTTTCTTTTTAAAATATCCAGAATGGAGTCCCACATAATACCTCGTCCAATAATAAAGTACTCTAAAAATATAAACTTTTCCGCCTTTTCCAATTGAATTAAAAGGTCTTCATATTTCTTTTCCCCTAACGGAAAATAAACCGCTTCCGTGCAATCAAAAGTGGGAAAGCCGTTCATGGTCTCAATATAATGGGATATTCCCTGAAGCTCCGGCAATTCCTTTTTTACCTTTTCCCGAATCCTTACATTCGTCTTTAAAAGGCCAGCCGTCTCATCAATCCGCTTTTTCAATTTTTGCTGAAGCCCGATGCTTCCGGGATTCAGCCACACGAACAGGAACAGGGAGGCGCCGAAAACCGGAAAGGCACAAAGCGGCATCATCCATGCCAGCTTAAAGGCAGGATTTTCCTTACTGTTTACAATGGAAATGATAAAAGCCACCGATAATACTGTCATAAAGTAATAAAGCCAATCTGAAAACTTTCCTACCAGCTGGAACATAGTGACTATTGTAGCAATCTGCAGCAGCAACAAAAGAACGGTTATCATAGTCCTTCCAAACAATAACCGAAATAAAATCACTATCCCCTTTTCTTTGGCCCTTTTCCCTTTTTGCTTGACATTTTCACGAAATGCTTCTGTGCTCATAATCTTTCCTTACATAATCTTTCTTTGTTTTAAATCTCTATTTAAACATAATATACACTTTTTCCAAAATTCTCCATAGTTTTCTCAAAAAATTTATGAAATTTATAGAAATTTTTGTGTATTTATGGCATATTTATTTTACAGAATTTTTATTTTTCATTCTTTTAGGGAGGGGCTTGTCCATGAAAGGCTATTTATCCATCGGTAAGGCAGCCATTCCGGACTTTATGAACTGATGCTTTGCTGTCCCGGTCCTGACATTCACCTTCCAAAATAAGGCCCTTCTTCCTGTTTATAAACACAAAATGCCAAATCCTGAAGTTCAAAAGTATTTTCTTCCTGTGTCCCTGACTTTTCTCGGATAAAATCTTCCCCTGTCATCCCACTGTATATACGGAGGCTTCCCTTTTGATAAGCATCATAGTTTCCTGTATTATAAGACAAGAATGTGAGACCATCCTCCTTTTTCCCACCGGTCTTTTCTATGGCTACATAATAGCAGCCTTCTGCACTTTTTCCATCCACTGTTGGAAAGGAGAGGGTTACAAATTGATAACCCGAAATTTCTCCTCCATGGATTGTCTCATCTGCTACTACTTTCTTTTCATCATCTAAAAGCATTACACGGTAAACAGCCGAATTTTGTTCCCCCAGTTCATTTTTCACCTGAACACCCAGCCTGTTGAATTTTTTATCTCCCTGAAAGGTTTGTATATACAGCTGATTTTCCATAAGCAGCTCCTTTTCATCACACTGGTATAAAAACTGATTTACAGTCGCCTCATTAGTAGTGTAATTCTGCCGGAAGAAGGTGCGGTTTTTCATTATGAACACCAGAAGGATTCCCGAAACAGGAACAAGCCAGAGGTATTTCCTTTTTTTCATCAGGCTTTCTTTTGTTATTTCCTCCATATACTCAAACCCTTCTATCATGGAAAGGGGCAAAAGCGTCATAAAACCAACGCTGTAAATTGTCCCTGCTTCCCAAAGCATATGAAACAAAAATCCCCCTAAAAGGTTTAAGCTTGCCACATAGAAATAGTTTATTTTTTTCCTCCAAATGCCGAGAATGGTACTGACTGCTGTCATCGCCAGGGAAAAACTGTAAAAAACCGCTCCGTATACTCCAAGGAAATCCGATTTGCTTCCCAAAAAATATTTATGGACAGACAGATAACTCTGGCTTACTCCCAGCTCTGATAAATAGCCTCCGCTTCCCTCTGCCCAGGTAAGCCTTAGCTTATCAAACATCAGCCTTACGCAGCCCCTTGCACCCAGCTGCCCTATCCTTTCTTTTAAAAGCTCTGTATCTGCTGCAATCTTTTCTTCCTTCGTTTCAAATCCCATTGTGTAATATTCATCCACAATGTTATAGACGCCCTGACCTCCTGCCCCCATTGCCACCCAATGAACCGGCGGAAAGGCAGTATCCCTTGTATCAAAAGGAATATACTTTTCTTCCATTCTTTTTTCTAAAAAAACTGCCAGTAACACCCCCAGAAAGAGAAAGAAGAATTTGAAAACAGGAAGCTGCTTTTTATTGGAGTTTACAACTGCCTGTTCTTTCTTCCTGCCTTCCTTCAGCAGAAAATATGCAGCCGCTGCAATCACTGTAATAAAAACGGTAGCCCTTATTCTGCAGCCTGCCCATAAAACCATGGCATATACAAAGGCAGCAAGCCATTCCTTCCATCTGCCTAAATGTCTGTTTTCTTCCGCAAACAATCGGTAGACGCCATAAAGCCCTGCCATCATAAGCCCCATGGAAACCGTATTCGTATAATAGAAGGGGGTCCAGATAAGAAAAACGGGATTGCAGAAAGAAAACAGCAGAAAAAGAAAAGCTGCTTTCTCTCCTTTGATTTTCCCTGCCAGCTTCCATCCAAAAAAAATGCCTGTATCAATCATGACTATATTGAACAGCCCAAGCAGCAGCACTGCATTTTTGTAGTGCCCGCCTGCTATTCCCAGAATCCGAAACAAGTTTAGAAGTGTGATTGTAAGAAACAGTATGGGATAATTGTTGGTATATCTGGCAAAATAACCATCCAGATGCATATCGGATACCGCTCCCGTGCTGCATACGCTGACTGCCTCATCCAAAGTCTTTAAAGCATCATATCTAAGCCCTACCTGCATAGTGAACAAATAAACAAGCTGAAAAAGAAAATAAATAGAAAACAGAATAAGAGCAGCCTTTTTTAACTGCGTTTTATCCTTCTTCCATACAATCTGTCTTACGAAACAAAAGACAAAAAACAGAATAAGTATTCCAAAAAGCGCCAGAAGCTTCCTTTGAAGCAGAGAAAAATTTTCCATAAAAAAAGGAGCCGCATTCCAATCCGACAGGGAATGATAAAAAACAAAAAACAATAGCCCCAGAAAAAGAAGCATAGATGCCATCCATATAGTTTTCTTTATAATTTCCTCTATTTTCATATAGGTTTCCTCTTTGTGCTTTGTTATAAATACTTGTCAGGCTGTAACTATCATTGCTTCCGTCTCTGCAAACACAGCCAGGAGACAATAGCAGCCGTCATGTTGACCGCAATCCCCGTAAATATATAATTATTTTGCTCCATCAGCACATCCAGCTTAAAGAATGCAAGCAGGTTTCCGGTTATATTAATTATTCCATGAATCAGTATAACTGTTTTCAGGGATTGCAGCCTGTGGCACAAATTTCCCAGCAGAAGGCCTATGGAAAAAGCATAGACAAATTGGACGATATTCTGGTGATACACTCCAAATAAAAAGGCCTGTATGAAATTGGCGCACCAAAAAGGAAGCTCTCTTTTTTCATATCCCAGAATAAGTCCCCTGAAAATCAATTCTTCCGCCACAGGAGCCAGAATTCCCATGTATATAAGGGGAAAAAAGCCCTGTCCTGTCCCCATGCTGTCCATCAGCGCCATATAATCCCTTTGAACTTTGGGAAACAAAGGCAGTAAAATATTCAGTGCATAACTGCAAAGGCATTGGATGGATATTCCAAATACAACAGCTCCTCCAAGCAGGAAAACGGAGAACCGCTTCCTGTCCCTGCACTGTTTTTCCCCTCCGGCAGGAAACGCCCTTTGATGCCAAAAGGCAAATACAAAGCATAACACCAGATAAACAAAACAATTACCTAAAACCTGTATTTCCTTCAGCCACGCTTCATCTAAAAGCAGATTAGAAACTGCGCTGCCGTCCGCCCTTATCTGTTCATAATGAAAGATACACCATGCCGCCGCGCTTCCCATAAGAAATAAAAAAGTCAGCATATACATCAGACCAAAAGCAACAAAAAAAGGAAGGCACCCATAACATATTTTTTTCCATTTTTTCATAAGTGTATTCACCCGTATTCCCCTTATTATTCTTTCATTTTATCAGAATTCTGCTTTTTTACAAGAGCGAGTGCGTTACCCTCTTGACAAGAGCCAAAAACCGTTGTAAAATAATCCATGTTGTTTCAGATAAGCAAAAAAACAACCATTCCTTTTGTGGGCATAGCTCAGCTGGATAGAGCGTTTGGCTACGGACCAAAAGGTCGGGGGTTCGAATCCTCTTGCCCACGTTTCTTCATATTATATTATTTGTTTTTCAACTGATAATAAAAAGGCTGCCTTTTCAGGGCAGCCTTTTTCGTGCCACACAAGCTGCCGCCACCAGCGGAATCCCTGTGCCGCACAAATCCTCCAATATAATTTCCCCTAAAATCACGGGAGCCTCTACCTGAACCTCTTTAATCTGCTCCATGGCAGGAAGGAGCTTTTCCTTTGGAATCTCTCCCTTTGATTTCACTGCTGCCACCTTTTCGGTTCCAAAAAGCACCTTTACGGTAGTTGTCAGCACTCTGGTAGGGTTCGTTGCTTCCTTTTTTGCATACTCCTTTCCGTTTTTACATTGATTACCCGAAATGGAAACGATTCTTCCCTGCTCTGTTTCCACTAAAATTCCGCAGCCTCTTGGACATTTTATACAGGTTAGTTCTTTCCTTTCTATCATATCTTTTCCTCCAAAATATACCTTGCTGCACTTATTCCCGCTTTTTTTGCTTCCTTTGATACATTGTCCGCCAGGTCATGCACATGGACTACATTGCCGCAGGCAAATACACCAGAAAGCATAGTCTCCATCTCTTTTGTCACAACAGGTCCCTTTGTCCTTTCATCCATGGAAAGCCCGAGCTTTTTGGACAGCTCATTTTCAGGAATCAGTCCTACGGATAACAAAAGGGTATCACAGGGAATAAATTCCTCCGTACCGGAAACCGGTTCCAGATTTTCATCCACCTTTGATAATGTGACCCCTTCTATTCTTTCTTTCCCGTGAATATAGGTAACCGTATGGCTTAGCTTTAAGGGAATGTCGAAATCCTCCAGACATTGCACGATATTCCTTCTAAGCCCTCCCGACTTTGGCATGATTTCCGCCACACATTTAACGTCTGCTCCTTCTAAAGTGAGCCGTCTTGCCATAATGAGACCTATATCACCGGAGCCCAGTATGACGATTTCCTTACCGGGCATGACTCCTTCTATATTTACAAAATACTGGGCCGTTCCTGCTGAATAGATTCCTGCCGGACGGTATCCCGGAATATTCAATGCGCCTCTGGGCCGTTCCCTGCAGCCCATTGCCAATATAATAGCCTTTGCCTGAATGGTAATAAGCCCTGCTCCTTTTTCCATGACTGTCACTTGTTTGTCCCTGGTAATATTGATTACCATTGCAGACACTTTATATTCTATCTCTTTTTCCTGTATTTTATCAATGTAACGGGCAGCATATTCCGGTCCTGTAAGTTCTTCTTTAAAGGTATGGAGTCCAAAGCCCGTATGGATGCACTGGTTTAAAATTCCGCCCAGCTTATTATCCCTTTCCAGAATCAGTATGCTCTTTATTCCCATTTCTCTTGCAGAGTCAGCCGCCGATAATCCAGCAGGCCCTCCGCCTATTATGACCAAATCATATTGAAGCATATGTTTTCCTCCTGCTTTTTCATCTGACATCCACTATCATTACCGGTCATTCCCGTTTGCAAACTTTCCTTAAAATCATCTGCTCCATTATTTTTCATCTGTAAGCAGTCTGGAGCTTCCTCCTGTTTTAGTAATCTGAAGCTTGCTTATACCCAATTCCCTTTCCAGTATTTCCACCAGTTTTGGAGTACAGAAGCCACCCTGGCACCTGCCCATTCCCGTTCGCACTCTCCGTTTCAGACCGTCAAGGCTTTTTGCTCCCAAAGGCCTGTGAATCGCCTCTAAAACCTCTCCTTCGGTAATCATCTCACAGCGGCAGACCACATTGCCATAGGCCGGCTTTTCTTTTACAATTGCTTCTTTTTCTTCTGTTGACAGGGAGGCAAAAGCTGTAAGCCCCTTTCTTTCCTCCCTGAATCCTTCTTTTTTCCGGTAATTGTTTTTCCCTGCTGCCAGCTTGGCAAGGGCAGCACCAATTGCCGGAGCTGCTGAAAGCCCCGGCGATTCTATTCCTACTGCATCAAAAAACCCAGGGGCATCTTCCGCTTCTCCTATAATAAAGTCGCCGTTCCTTTCATGGGCTCTAAGCCCCGCAAAGGAGGTTATCACCATTCCGGTATTTAAACCCGGAACTGTATGCTTTGTATCCGTCAGCACCTTTTTTAAGCCTTCTTTGGAGGTTGCTGTTTCTTCTTTGTCTATAATGCTCTCTGCAGTTGGACCTAACAGAATATTTCCATGCACCGTTCTTGTAACTAAAACTCCTTTTCCCATTTTTCCCGGCACTCTGAATAAAGTAGAAGAAACTGTAGTGCCTTCGCTTTTGTCCAAAAGGCAGTATTCCCCCTTTACCGGAATAATCTGACAGCTTTTTTGGCTTACCATGTTGTGGAGCTTATCGCTGTAAAGCCCTGCACAGTTTATGATATTTTTACCAAAGTAGCTTTCCTGCTTACCCAAACTCCCGGGACTGCTTACTTGTACTTCATATCCTTCTTTGTTCTTTTCAATATTGGTTACTTCTTTTTCAAACAAAAACTCGGTTCCATTCACATTGGCATTTTCAGCAAGGGCTATGGTTAAAAGGAACGGACAGACCAAAGCTGCTGATGGAGCATACAATGCTGCCTCTGCTTCTTTGGAAAGGGCAGGCTCTTTCTCTCTAAGCTGCTCTTTCTCCAGAATAACAATATCCTTTACTCCGTTTTCCTCTCCCTGTTTTTTTAAGAGCTTTAACGCTTCCTTCTCTTCCCTGGAAAATGCCAGCACCAAAGCTCCGTTTCTCTCGTAAGGCACATCTAATTTCCTGCAAAGCTCTTCCATCATCATACTGCCCTGAACATTATACTTTGCTTTCATGCTTCCGGGCTTTGCATCAAAGCCTGCATGAACCAGAGCGCTGTTTGCCTTAGAGGTTCCCACGCACACATCCTCTCCCTTTTCCAATACAAGAATGCTGCACTGATATCTGGATAATTCCCTTGCAACGGCAGTGCCGATTATTCCGGCGCCAATGATGATTGCATCATACATGAATTTCACCTCTTGCTTTTTTATGAAACATTATAACAGACTCTTTTTGGGCTTTCAATCACGACTGCTTTCGGAAGTTGAAAAACATATCCTTCAGTCTATTCAAATAAAGAGGTGGATAAGTATCTTTCTCCTGTATCCGGTAATATTACCACAATGTTTTTCCCTTTATTTTCCGGTCTTTTCGCAAGTATTGTGGCTGCATGGATGGCCGCGCCGGATGATATGCCCACTAAAAGCCCCTCTGATTTGGCTGCAGCTCTGGAAGCTGCAAAGGCATCTTCATTTTCAATCTTTAATATTTCATCTATAATATCTAAATTTATTACACCCGGCACAAAACCGGCTCCAATTCCCTGAATCTTATGGGGACCGGGATTTCCTCCTGATAAAACCGGAGAGTCTGCAGGCTCTACTGCCACAATCTTCACCCCCGGATTTTTCGCCTTTAACGCTTCCCCTGTGCCTGTAATCGTACCGCCTGTTCCCACTCCTGCCACAAAAATATCCACCTTTCCATCAGTATCCGCCCAGATTTCCTCCGCTGTAGTGACGCTGTGGATTGCGGGATTTGCTTTATTTTCAAATTGCTGCAAAATCACTGCATTTCCATATTCCTCTACCAGCGCCTGTGCTTTTGCTATTGCGCCTTTCATTCCCTCTGCTCCGGGAGTCAATACTACCTCTGCTCCCAGGGCGGATACGATTCTTCTTCGTTCAATGCTCATTGTATCCGGCATAGTAAGCACCAGTCTCAAGCCCCTGGAGGCTGCCACAAAAGCAAGACCGATTCCGGTATTGCCGCTGGTAGGCTCGATAAGCACGGTATCCTGATTTATCTTTCCATCCTGAATGCCCTGTTCAATCATGGCATTGGCAACTCTGTCCTTTACGCTGCCAAGGGGATTGAAATATTCAAGCTTTGCAATAATGTTTGCTTCTAAATTGTTCTTTTTCTCATAATTGCTCAATTCTAAAAGCGGAGTGTGTCCGATTAATTCTGTTAATTTTTTTGCTATTTTTGCCATATTTTTTCCCGTTTCCTTTCACTTTTTTCTTCACATGCTTTTTCTTCGCTTATTTTTCTTTACTTACTTTTTTCACTTGGTTTTGCTTATATATGCATTTTTTTGTAAAAATTCTTTCTCTGAAATTTTTAGGAAATTTGTTTATTCTCCCACTGCTTTAAATGCCTCTTCCAAATCCTGAATGATGTCGTCAATATTTTCCGTCCCGATGGATAAACGGATAGTATTTGGCTTAATTCCCTGCTCTGCCAGCTCCTCTTCATTTAACTGTGAATGAGTGGTGGAAGCCGGATGGATTACTAAGGATTTTACATCTGCCACATTTGCAAGCAATGAAAACAGCTCCAGATTATCTATAAAGTCTTTTGCCTTTCCGGCATCTCCTTTTATCTCAAAGGTAAAAATAGAGCCTCCCCCGTTTGGAAAATATTTTTGATATAACGCCTTCTGGCTTTCATCCTTTGCAACAGAAGGATGATGCACTTCTTCTACCTGCGGATGATTATTTAAATATTCCACTACCTTCAGGGCATTTTCCACATGCCGTTCCACCCTGAGGGATAATGTCTCTAAGCCCTGCAGAAAGAAAAATGCATGGAATGGGGATAAAGTAGCTCCGGTATCCCTTAATAAAATGGCGCGGATTTTTGTCACGAATGCCGCAGGACCCACCACCTTTGTAAAGCTTACTCCATGGTAGCTTGGGTTTGGCTCTGTCAGGGAAGGGAACTTTCCGCCTGCCTCCCAGTCAAACTTTCCGCTGTCAACAATAACGCCTCCTATGGTAGTGCCATGTCCGCCTATAAACTTGGTGGCAGAATGCACTACGATATCCGCGCCATATTCAATGGGTCTTACAAGATAAGGGGTTGCAAAAGTATTGTCAATGACAAGAGGAATGTTGTGCCTGTGGGCAATTTGAGCAAGGATTTCAATATCCACTACCTCGGAACGCGGATTTCCCAAAGTCTCAATGAAAACTGCTTTTGTGTTTTCCCCAATGGCATTTTCCACTTCTTCATAATTAAAAGGGTCCACAAAGGTGGTAGTTATTCCATATTCCGGAAGGGTATGTGCCAATAAATTATATGTACCGCCGTAAATATTTTTGGCTGCTACAATATGCTCTCCTGCTTTTGCAAGATTTTGAAAGGTATAGGTAATTGCCGCTGCACCGGAAGCCACTGCCAGGGCTGCAACCCCGCCTTCCAAAGCAGCGATTCTCTGTTCAAACACATCCTCCGTAGGATTGGTAAGCCTTCCATAGATATTTCCGGCATCCGTAAGATCAAAGCGGGCTGCTGCATGTGCAGAGTTATGAAAGACATAAGACGATGTCTGGTAAATAGGAACCGCCCTGGCATCCGTTACCGGATCCGGTTTCTCCTGTCCCACATGCAATTGTAATGTTTCAAATTTCAGTTTTCTGTTTTCTCTTGTAATTTTTTCATTCATAATTTATTCTCCCATCCGGCTGTCTGCCGCCTTTCCCTGTTTTCATACTTGTTTTATATGAATTAACTTTATGACGGCATTATACACTCTAATTCATACCATGTCAATAGGATTTTAAAATAAAAAATACAAAAATTTCCCGTATACAACTTTTCAGGAATTTGTTATAATTCTATTATCTTTATTTTTAAGGAAGGACAGGATTATGAGCAAGAAAAAAGTAGTAGTATCTTTAGGACATGAAGCATTAGGCTATACCACTTTAGAACAATTGGATGCCGTTAAAAATACAGCAAAAGCACTTGCAGATTTGGTAGAGGCAGATTACCAGCTGACCATCACCCACTCCAACGGACCTCAGGTAAGTATGATTCACAAGGCCATGACGGAGCTGCGACGCATTTATATCGACTATACTCCAGCGCCAATGTGTGTCTGCTCCGCCATGAGTCAGGGATACGTAGGATATGATATTCAGAATTCCCTTCGGGCAGAGCTTCTCAGCCGGGGCATTTCCAAATCTGTCAGCACTATATTGACACAGGTCACTGTGGACCCTTATGACGAAGCATTTTATGAACCCAAAAAAGTCATTGGACGTTATATGAGCAAAGAGGACGCAGACCTTGAAGTGAAGAAAGGCAATTATGTGATAGAAGAACCGGGAAAAGGCTATCGAAGAGCCATAGCTGCTCCAAAGCCTATCGATATCGTGGAAATTGATGCTATCAAGGCACTTGCAGATGCAGATCAGGTTGTGATTGCCTGCGGCGGGGGCGGCATTCCGGTTATTGAACAAAAGCATGCCTTAAAAGGCGCTTCCGCTGTTATTGAAAAGGACTCCATTGCAGGAAAGCTGGCTTCTGACTTACAGGCAGATGAGCTGATTATTTTAACCAGCGTGGAACAGGTCTACAAAAATTACGGAAGGGAGCATATGGAGCCGATTTCTTCCATGACTGTTGCAAAGGCAAAGGAATACATAGGGGAAGGACATTTTGGGGAAGGCAATATGCTTCCTAAGATTGAAGCTGCTATTGCGTATCTGGAAAAGGTTCCCCAAGGCATTGTGCGTATTACTTCACTGAAAAAGGCCAATGATGCGGCTAGAGGAAAAACGGGAACTGTGATTACAGCATAATATCGGAAAGCCCTCTTCACGGCAAAACGTGAAGAGGGCTTTCTCCTATAAATATAATCATCAGTTTTATGGCTTCATTTTATCCCTCCCAAAGCTGCCAACATGGCCCCTGTCAAAATGAAAAAATCCGACAGGTTAAAAACCACCTTAGAAAGCCCCGGAAAGCCTTTTATTCGAAACCCAAAATAATCCACCACATATTTCCGCTTCAGCCGGTCGTAAGTATTGCTAAAAGCACCCCCTAGCAGAAAACTTAATCCTGCTTTTAATAGAGCATTTCCTTTTTGGAAAAAAGAAAGCAAAAATAGTATCAGACAAAACACAGTCAAAAGCACGGAAATGACAGCCATCAATTCTTTTCTCTTTTCTCCCAGATTCAAAAAAGCTCCCTTATTATGATATTTAGTCAGATAAAGCCTTCCACCCCATAAATCCTTTTGTTCTTTCTCTTTCCCCCATGCTTCTGTCATATTTTTAATAAACCATTCACAAAGAAAAAGGCTTCCTATTATCATCACGTATACCAAGACTTTTCTCCTTTCTGCTCTATTGTCATTGGACAATTGCGAAATGCCCTGCCCGCCGCAATTTCATTGTATAACTTAAGCTTAAATTCTTCTGACAAAATTGTCAACTATGTTCTTGCCAAAGCCTCAAAAACTCCGGATAAACTTAAACGCCCAAATCCCCACTCCTCATTTGGGTATTCCAGTTCATTTTCTCTTATGGCGCCCCGTATAAAGTAATTTCTTGCAGTCTGGGTATTGACAATGGTGTCATGTTCTTCCACAATTGCCCACTGATAAAAATCTGCCATGGCGCCTGCCATAATTGCTGCCGAAAGACTGGAACCGGTATCCGGTCCAAGAACGGTAGATACATTCACTCCGGGAGCTGCCAAATCCGGCTTAAGGCTTCCTCTTCTGCCAAAGCCTCTTCCGCTTTTATAGTAGAAACTGTTATTGTCACTATTATAGTTGGTGACGGTTATTACATTTTCGGCATAGCCCGGCGCCGTAATGGTGGCATTGGGATTTGATTGCAAAAAATAAGTGTCGCTGCGCAAAAACGGACATATAGGCAGCCAGATATTAAAAACACTGTTGCTGTTTCCCCCTCTTGCAAAAACCCGAATGGTCCAAATACCGGATATAGGCTTTATAAATCGCATAAATACCAATTCTTCTCCCGAGCTTTGTTCCACCAGCACATACTCTACCTGAACCTTGCTTTCACTATAAATAAATGAAAATGTCAGAGACTGTCCTGCCGTATATACCGCTTCTCTCGTCTCTTCCCCGCTGGGACTCCGGATGGATACCGTAAACACCTCCGGAATGTTCCCCCAAAGTTCCAATAAAAATCCTTCTTCATTTTCTCCAACCCGGATTTCTACGTCCTGCCAGTCGCGGCCACTCATAATTGAAATATTTCCTTCATAATGACTTGCCGCATTGCCTTCATTACCGCCGCACACAACAACCCCTCTGCTTCTTCTGCCTGCCAGACGGTCAAGATAAGTAGACAAAATAGAATTCCCCATATGGTCGCCGGAGTTGGTTCCAATTCCAAGGCAAATGATAACAGGCCTGTCAAATATCCTTGCAAAATTATCCAGATACTTTAACCCGCACAAAATATCAGTTTCCTGAAAACAAACTGCCTCTTCGGGAATTTTATAATATTCTCTTAAATACGGCTTGGCTTCTTTACATTTTACCATTACAATCTGGGCATCCGGCGCAGCTCCCCGAAAAACAGTTCCGGCTCCTAATATGCTTCCTGCTGCCACGCTTGCCATTTTTGTTCCATGTCCTATAAAATCATTGGAAGGAACAACTTCTCTTGGATTGTCACTGGAAAGGGCCTGGTTAATCATATCATTTGTATATTCGCTTCCATATTCAAAGCCTTCCGGCGGCGTCCCTGTCTGTATTGTCTGGTCCCAGATGGCCAGTATGCGGCTGCTTCCATCGCTTCGTCTGAACACATCCAAATCATAACGGATTCCGGTATCTATAAAACCGATAATGACTCCCCTGCCGGTTAAATTCAAAGGAGCATTATTTACCTGAATGATTCCTGAATCAATTAGAGGGTCCGGATTAAATATCTGTGATGTGATATTATTTAAGTCCTCCCTCTGCATGGGCATAATCATCCCTTCATCCATAATGCTGTAGCATTTCGGAATAAAATTATAACGAAGCACATTAATATCCTGAATATTTATATTTTTTCGTTCAAAATAAGATATCTGCAAATCCGATTCCAATGTGGTCTGGCAATAATCCAGCCTCTCTCCAAACGAACCCTCTGGAATAAGAAAATCTGTAATTAAATCTGCATAATCATTTGATAAAATTTTTTCCTTACAGGTCATGATTTTAAATTTCCTAATTGTTTTCCCTTTATTATATGCAAATATCCTTTTTTTGCCTTATATAAAAATCGTCCCTGCATATGCAGGAACGATTTCATCTTTTAGTTTTTTATTACTTTTTAATTTTTACAGTCTTTGATTGCCCTTTGCCTTTTAACAGCTTCTTGTAATCAGCAAGTTTCTTCCTTGGAACTTTAATTGTTGCTTTCTTATAAATATTTTTAAAAGCCTTGCTTCCTACTTTACTGAGTACAGTTGATTTAATCGTAATCTTCTTTAGTTTCTTACAATTATAAAATGCCTTGCTTCCAATGGACGTTACTTTCTTACCAATCGTCACACTGGTCAATGCCTTGCAATTATAAAAGGCGCTGGAACCTATAATCTTAACATTGCTGCCAAGGGTTATCTTTTTCAAAGCCGTACAGCCATAAAAAGCCTTGGAACCTATTTCTGTAACAGAAGAGGGAATCGTAACTGTTTTAAGCTTTTTATTATTTTTAAAAGCACTTGGTGCTATCTTTGTAACCTTGTATTTTACGCCTGAAATAGTAACCGTAGAAGGAATCTTAATAGTAGCAGCAGTTGTGGAACCTGCTTTCTTATAAGTTACTTCTCCATCTTTATTCCCTTTCTTTGTAACAGTTACAACAGCACCTGTAACAGTATCTTTATAGCTTTGATTCTCCTTTATTTCCGGCCATCTTACATTGATGTTTGTTTTTGCGGAAATTGTTTTTCCATCCGATTTGGTAGCCGTCACACTGACATCTACTGACTTTTGATTCATTTCTGCCGTTACAGCCTTTACTAAACCGTTTTGCGTTGTAGTCAGCAATGCCGGTGTATTTGTTTCATATACCAGCTTGTTATTGGTATATTTTGCTGCTTCTGCGGCAGATGTTATAGTTGCGGTCTGGTTTAGGCAATTTGTAATCTTGGTCTCAACCTGTACCGTCTGCCCCGGATTCAATGTTCTTTTTTCGTTAGGCACCTGAAGCTGAATGCTCTTTAAGTCTGCTCCAACCACATAAGTATATGTCTGGGCATATTTTTCAGCATTTGCCGAGCCGGCAGGATGCGAAGCCGGATAAACTGTTATATGGGCTGTGCCCATTCCTGCCGGAATCAAATGAAAGAACTTTTGTGACTGATTATTTTTATTATTTTCTCCTACTGTAGTAGTAATCATTCCCGGAGTAGCCCCACCCATCTTTGCAGTTCCATCATTGGGGTTCTTTCCGGGATACATAACAGCCGGATTATCAGAAACTACTGTCACATTCCAATCCTTAATATTACTGCTCTCCATTTCCTCATCCGTATATCTAAGGTCATAATAAAGCTTTGGCTTTTCATTCCTGCTGTCCGCCTGAAATTTTGTAACGGAATTGGGCTGAAGTTTATTGCTAAGGCCGGTTCTGTTATCGTACTTCTGATACAAATCTGCCTTATACCATGCCTTTATTACTTCCACCTTGTATTTTGTTGTAAAGTCTGTTTTTATACAGCTTCCGATTTCATAGGAATTATTCAACGGAAACTGCACCTGACAGCAGACATATACCGGATAACTTCCTTCCTTTACGCCTGTGACCCGGAAAACATCTACTTTTTTCCTGTTTGTCTCCGCATCTTCTTTCGTATGAGACATCTGCTGGAAGTTATCTGACATGCCGCCTTCACTATTTGCATACTTTCCGCTCACAAGTGTGGTGTTGTCAGAGTATTTATTTATAAAATACCCATCCACATCGCCGCTTACCGCCATATAAATATGTTCCCGGTCCCCTTCCGGTACAGGATTCTGACCATCTCCTGCCACAATATGCCGGAAAGCCTTTAACTGGGGAGCCTTTGTATCTGTATTTACCATATGCACATAATACGGGAAGTCCATAGTTTCATTGATTCCCACCTTAATTGCCTCTTTTACAGGCTCTACGGTAATGCTCAAATTTTTATTTGTAGTATTTCTGGACACATCTGATAAAGCATTAAACGCCTTAGGGTCTATTACTGTAGCGCTGTACAAAGAAACCTTGCCCAGCTTCGGACAGCCTGCCAGTGCATCTGCATTTATATATTTTACACTTGTTCCAAAAGTCACATCTTCTAAGAGCTCACAGCTTTTGCACAAATTATTTTCTATGATGCTCACTGCTGTTTTGGAAATGTCAAATTCGGTGACAGCCGACTTTCCAAATGCCTCTCTGCCTATTGTAGCAAGAGAAGTAGCATTGGAAAAATCAAAGGATACTTTTACAGAATCTGACATTGTCTTTTTTCCATTACTATCCAATATTTCAGAGCATCCGTTAAAAGCATTTCCGCCTATGCTTATAAGCTTGGGACCAAATTTTACGTTTTTCAGGCTCTTACAATTCTGAAAAGCGCCGTCTCCAATCTTCTCAACAGAATCCAGATTCGTCCCTGACAGATTCAGGGCACTGCAATTTTTAAAAGCATTTGGTTTGATTTCCTTTACTGACTGGAAATCTACTGTGGCCAGTGCGCTGTCTTCTTCAAAGCTGCTATCCGCTACCGTACTCATAGCCGGCGACAATTTCACAGCAGTCAACGTTTTGTTCTTTTTAAATGCATTCCTTCCCACTGTTTGAAGCTGCCCGTTTCCGGACAAATCCATTTCCTGAAAGCTTGCTTCTTCAAAAGCGCTGTCTTTAATTGTCTTTAATTGTGAACTTGCCGACAGATTCAGATAGTCAAACTCTGCCTGGAAAAAGGCTCTGTTTTCAATTGTTTCCAAGGATGCCGGCAATGTCATGGGATTTGCTTTCGTGCTTTCAATACCGATACATAGCTCAAAACACTCTTTTCCAATGTTTTTTATGGTGCGATTGCCGGCTAAATGTATATCCTTCAGACCAAAACAGCCAGAAAAACATGCTTCTCCCAAACCCGACAAATTAGTATTAACAAGAAAATCAAGACTGGTCATATTCAAGCATAACTCGAAAGTTCCCTTTGGAAGAACTCCCGTCCATCCTGAAGGAATTACCGCTCTCTCAATTGCCGTACCGCTAAATACCCCTTCTCCTATGCCAACGCCGTCTTGATTAGCTTCCACATAATCCGGAATATATGCAGTTCCAGGAGTATTATGATTTGTTGTTGCTAATGTAGTAAAGTTCATATCCAGACAAAATACACCTGAATTAATAAATAATCCCGGCAGTTTTTCCGGCAAGATTACAGATTTTAATTTAACCACATTATTAGTTTTTACTTTTTTATCATCAGGAACACCTTTCTCTGTATCCGTCTGTGCAAATGCCCATCCGCCAATTTCCTCCAATGCCGAACAACCTGATAAATCCAGATTCTCTATCTGGCATCCAAAAAATGAACGTGCTCCAATTGTCTTTAAGGTAGAACTGGTAATCTTATTGGGCGTGCTGCCCATAGTCAGAGACGTTACTCCCGCATTACAGAATGTCCTGACGGGAATGCTTGTTATATTTGCAGGCAGCTCTGCTTCAGTAAGTGCAAGACAGTCTTCAAAAATGCTTGAGCCCAGCGTTAAACCATTGGAATTAGACTGAATTTTTATCTTAGGCAGTTTGAGACACATCTTAAACGCATTGTCCCCAATTGCGGAAACTGAAGCAGGAAGCACATTGTCCTGCCCTTCTCCTATTTCCTGTAAATTAATGCATATTGCAAATGCTTCACTGCCGATTTCAAAAGATTCGCCTGCTGCAGAATAATCCGGCAGCACCACCTTTTGAAGAGATGCATTACCTTCCAAAGCCTTATTTCCCAAAATTCTCTTGTTTCCTGACTTGGCCGCACCCGGACTGGAATTCCATTGAAAGCTTGTAAGTGCAGAGTCCTTAATGTTATCTAAAGACTGCGCTATCTTTTTTAAATCCTGTTCCGTATAAAATGCTCTTTCTCCTACTGTTATGACAGAAACAGGCAAAACAACTGTTTCTAAAGTAATACATTGTTCAAATGCAGACTTTCCTATCGTATTCAGCAAAGTACAGCCATTTAAGAAATCCGTGTTTTTCAAACCTGTTCCATAAAATGCTTCTTCTCCAATGGAAACAAGCTGAGTACCATTGCCAATACCTGTTTCCACCAGACCGCTGCAATCCTTAAATGCGCTGTTGGGAATTATCGTCCATGAAGCTGGAATTTCCACACATGTCATATCTATGCACTTTGAAAATATACCCTTGCTCTTTTCTTCTGTTACCGATACATATTCCGGTATGCACACCTTTCCCTCTTCAATACCGTTCTTTTTTCCCATGGTCTGAATCGGAGCTCCTGAAAATGCCCCTTCGCTGAATAAAAGCTTATTATCTTCGGAATTTGAAATGCTGTCAGGCAGAATAATCTTCTGAAGCTTGGAATCCGCAAAAACTGTTGCGCCAAATGTTCCAAGCCCTGTACAGTTTGACAAATCAAGCGTCTGAATATTCGCACCATAAAATGCCTTGTCGCCAACCTTTTCCAATCTGGCGTTTAAGCCATGAACCGTAACCTGCATCCCTTCCGCTGCACCTGCATTTGAAAATGCCGAAACCGGTATGTTGGTAATTCCGGAACCAATTGTTACATTCTGCAGGCCGCTGCAGTTTGCAAAAAGAGAAGTGGCATGCTGAATTGCATTTTCCTCAACCGTATCGGGAATAATAATATTTGTCAGCTTTACGCACTTGTCAAATACATTACTGCCCACTACCAGCAGTTGAGGAGGCAGGGCATCCTCAACAGTTCCTGATGTAATCTTTTCAAGATTTTTACAATCAAAAAACGCCTGATCCCCTATGCTTCTAATCGAATCAGGAAGCGTTATACTTTGCATGGAACACCCTCTGAATTCATATGCCATAATATCCTGCACCTTTTGACATTTCTCCAGCTGAAAGGCTGTTGCATTTTTAACAGTGCCAATTCCTTTCAAGCTGACGATATCAGCTGCTTTTTCGTATTCCGTAAAGTCAATTGCACCTGTAAAATTAATTAAATCATCTGTGGTCAGAGAAGAATATGCATCCTCATCTCCTAAAATACAAAATGCAAGTCCCTTTAAAAGTGCCGTATCTGAAATAACTGTACTGGCGGCACTTCCGCTTTTTACTTCTATTACATTTCCTGATACAATGTCAGCCTCTTTTGGCTGTACTGATTCAAGGGCATCCCCTTCCTGAAAATCCTTCTGCTCTTCGGGAAACTCATCCTGTACCTGCTGAATGCTTTCCGCCTCATTCTCTGAAACGGAACCATCGGTATTCCCTTCGTCCATTACAGATATTTCTGTTTCCTCTGCCAATACTTCTCCGGCACTTAATGTTACATTCCCCAGCTGAATATTAAAGCCGCTGCCCGATAGAGCTACGGCGCTTGCCAGAAGTATGCTGATTGATCGTTTCCAAAACTTCTTTTTAAACATATTTACCCCCTTAATAATGTTTATCCGTTAGTATTTTAACAGCTTCTTACAGGCGCACAATGCCTATAATTGTAATAATTATACAACCTAATATATTCTTTTGTAAAGCCTTAAGATAAAACACAACCGGGCTGAACTGCTGCAAAAAAAGAACTGTCCCATAAACTGACAGTTCTTCTTAACATAAATTTAAGTATGCAAACACAGGAGCGCTTCTACCCTCTTATATCAATAACCGGTCCGCCGGTTCCATTAATATAATCTCCGGTAATGGTCACCCTGCCAATATTCTGGTCCTTTGGAATCTCATACATGATATCCAGCATGAATTCCTCAATAATGGCACGAAGCGCCCTTGCCCCGGTATCCTTTTCCATTGCTTTCTTGGCGATTGCCTTTAATGCAGACTCGTCAAATTCCAGCTTTACCTCATCTAAATCAAGCAGTTTCTGGTATTGCTTTAAAATAGCATTTTTAGGCTCCTTTAATATCTGAATCAGCATTTCTTCCGTAAGGGCATCCAAAGTAAATACAATGGGAAGGCGGCCTACAAACTCTGGTATCATGCCAAATTTCTTTAAATCCTCGATTTCCACGTTTTTGTGGATATTTTTCTCTTTGTCGAATTTATCCTTTAGGTCCGCATTATATCCGATGGATGTCTGTTTATTTAATCTTTGTTTGATGATTTCATCCAAATCCGGAAATGCTCCTCCGCAGATGAATAGAATATTCCTGGTATTGATAGTTGTTAACGGTACCATGGCATTCTTGCTGTTAGCTCCTACCGGAACCTCCACGTCTGCGCCTTCTAACAGTTTTAACATTCCCTGCTGTACGGATTCCCCTGACACATCTCTTGAATTCGTGTTTTTCTTTTTGGCAATCTTATCGATTTCGTCAATAAAGATAATGCCCCTTTCCGCCTTTTCCACATCATTTTCCGCTGCTGCTAACAGCTTAGAGACTACGCTTTCTATATCATCACCAATGTAGCCCGCCTCTGTTAAGGAAGTGGCATCCGTAATGGCAAGGGGAACATCCAAAAGCCTTGCCAGTGTTTTTACAAGATATGTTTTTCCGCAGCCTGTAGGCCCAATCATAAGCATATTGGACTTTTCAATTTCTATTTCATCCATAGTATCCGTAGCCACCCTTTTATAGTGGTTGTAAACTGCTACGGAAATTACCTTTTTGGCATAATCCTGCCCTACGATATAATCATCCAACTGAGCCTTGATTTTGTGGGGAGCCGGAATATTTTTAATATCCAGGGCCGGCTCCACTTTTTCCTTTTTCTTTTTCTTCTTCAGCTTCTGTTTATTTGGAATGCCTCCTTCACCCTGAAGGTCTGTTATATTCACAAAGCTGATGTTTGGGAACTGCTGCTGCATCTTATCCAAATCCACATCCCCAAACTGTCCCATCATGTTAGGATTTAGCATTCCCTGATAATCAAACTGGCTTACCGCATCCATAGTCTTATGCATACAATCATTGCATACACAGATATTATTGGGAAGCTTGAACTGTTTGCCAGTCTTGCTTTCGGGACGACGGCATACAAAGCACACATCCTCGTATTCCTTGTCATCCTCATCTTCTGCCTCTTCTTTATTTAACTGCGTTCCTCGTCGAAATTCAGAATCCGTTTCCTCTGATTCCTTATCATCTTCATAATCATCTTCCGAAATTTCCAGTATTTCTTCTTCCATCTCCTCATCTTTTTTATGAAGCTTCTGCGAAATCTCCTGCTCCTCCATGAAATCATCCTCTTCCTCTGATTCCACTTCCTCATTGAAAAAGATTTCGTCTGTTTCATCATAATAGTTTGACATAGTATTCTCCTTTTAATTTTTGCTTAAGAATCCACTCGGCCTCCTAACGTTACCGTTACGGTCTTTTCCTGATATCCGGAAGGACTTCCCTGCATAATTTTTATTTCAACGGCGCTTCCCTTTTCATAGCATTCCAGCAGTGCGCTTAGTTCTTCCATTGTACGGACCTTTTCCCCGTCGAATTCTACAATGATATCGCCTTTCACAAGTCCTGCCTTGGAAGCGCCTGTACCTGAAAATACCTGTGTTACGCAAATTCCTTCCGGAAGCCCGTATGATTCCTGCACTTCATTGGTAACACTGATTCCCACAATGCCCAGATACGCCTTTTTGGCTTCATCCACCTTCGTCCTTGTGGTTTTTGTCATAAGCTCTTCAATAATAGGCTTTGCGGTGGAAATGGGAATTGCATAGCCCATGCCCTCAATAACGCTTCCGCCAATCTTGCTGGAATTGATTCCAACCACTTCTCCACGGGCATTCAATAAGGCTCCGCCTGAATTTCCCGGATTGATAGCTGCATCTGTCTGAATCAGGTTCGCCGTATTTTCTTCTATCGTATATTCTCTGTTGGTTGCACTGATGACACCGGTGGTAACAGATTGTCCATAACCTAATGCATTGCCGATGGCAATGGCCGGCTCGCCCACCTTCAGATTATCTGAATCCCCTAAGGAAGCCACCTTAATAATTCCCCTGGTCTCCTCAGAAATATCCTCTAAAGGAATGGCAATTACCGCCAGATCCACATCCGCATTGGTTCCTTTCACTACTGCG
The DNA here is from genome assembly GCA_947382355.1 of uncultured Lachnospiraceae bacterium. Taxonomy (GTDB): domain Bacteria; phylum Bacillota; class Clostridia; order Lachnospirales; family Lachnospiraceae; genus RGIG3040. The sequence continues at coordinate 177,434 of CANCYR010000001.1, read as the reverse complement.
TCTGCGGTTGTATCGTCAAGGAACTGGACTGAAAGGGAGGTAGCATCTTGCACAACATGATTGTTGGTTGCAATCAGCAATTCCGTATCATTCTGTCCTACAATAATACCGGAGCCGCTGCCCGGTGATTCAGACTCTGTTATAAAATTACGGAATCCAAAATAATTCTCTTCTTCTACTTTATACATTCCGGTAATGGACACCACAGAAGGCATGGTGTTTTCCACTACCAGACTCACATCGCTGACTATGGTATTTCCTGATATATTTGATGCAGCAATTTCTTCCGCATCTTTCATAGTATCCTGATTGGCAATTGCATGGTTAGTGTTTTCCGTAATGGAGGTGACTTCACTTTTCTCCTGATTCGTTTCCACAGGCGCCAGATGAAGCATGATTACCATAATACTGCCGGCGCAAAGACCAAAAACAGCTCCCGCCAAAGCCATCTTTACGATTTTTCCAAAGAAGCCGCTTTTCTTTTTTTGCTGCTTTGGTTCCGGTGAAACAGGATTTGCAGGAGATGAAGCTCCATATGGCGATGAAGCATTCCTGTTTTCCGAATAAGAGCCATAATAATTGGGATATTGATTATTGTTATTTTCGTACATAATAAAAACCTCTTTTCTACAAATACTTTAATTACATTGTGTTCCTTTTTCTTATAAGATAAACAAAGTATAAGTAGGAATTGTGTTCTTTTTGTGATAAAAAAATGTGCAAAAATTGAAAATCATTCCACTGTTACGCTCTTTGCAAGATTTCTCGGTTTATCCACATCGCAGCCTTTTCCCACCGCTACATAATACCCAAATAACTGTAGAGGAATAATTGCAAGGGAATTGGTAAAATAGTCATTGGTTTTTGGAATGTAAATCACATAATCCGCCGCTTTTTCAATTTCATCGTTTCCTTCATTGGTTACTGCAAGCAAAAAGGCTCCTCTTGCCTTCACCTCTATCATATTGCTGATGGTTTTGGCATAAAGGGACGGCTGGGTAGCTACTGCCGCCACCAAAGTGCCCTCTTCAATCAGGGAAATGGTTCCATGCTTTAATTCCCCTGCCGCATAGGCTTCTGAATGAATATAGGAAATTTCCTTTAACTTTAATGAACCTTCCAGGGAAATGGAATAATCGATTCCCCTTCCGATAAAGAAAATATCCTTTGCACCGATATAACGGTTGGCAAAGCGCTGAATTTTTTCTTTATTGCCAAGCAGCAATTCAATCTGGTCCGGAATCTTTTTTAAATCTTTTATCATAGACTGAATCTCCTCATCCGAAACAGTCTTTTTTGCCTGAGCCATTTTCATGGCAAGCAAATATAATGCAATCAGCTGTGCACTATATGCTTTTGTAGTTGCCACGGCAATTTCCGGCCCTGCCCATGTATACATCACATTATCCGCTTCTCTGGCAATAGAGCTGCCCACCACGTTTACGATGCCAAGCACCTGAAAGCCCCGTTTCTTGGATTCCCGCAGGGCTGCCAGCGTGTCTGCCGTTTCCCCGGACTGGCTGATAACGATAACCATGGCTCCCTCCTCCAGAATCGGGTTCCGATAGCGGAATTCAGAAGCCAGATCCACCTCTACGGGTATTCTTGCCAGCCCTTCGATTACATATTTTCCCGTTACCCCTGTGTGATAAGCGGAACCGCACGCCACGATATGAATCTTTTTCACAGCCGCCAGCTCTTCATTTCCCATATGAAGCTCTTCTATCTCAATGTCGCTGCCTTTCAGCCTTGGAAGCAGCGTATCCGCCACTGTCTTTGGCTGTTCATACATTTCCTTTAACATAAAATGCTCATAGCCTGCTTTTTCCGCCGCATTGGCATCCCATTCAATATAAACCGGCTCCTTGGTGATTTCCTCCTCATCCATTGTATAAAAATGCATATGGTCCTGCCGGAGCCTTACAATTTCCTGATTTTCCACATAGTATACTTTTCTTGTATATTTTAAAATGGCAGGAACATCCGAAGCGATAAAGCATCCTGTTTCGTTTTGTCCTACAATCAAAGGGCTATCCTTCCTTACTGCAAAAAGCTGGTCCGGATGGTCTGCAAAGATAATTCCCAAACCATAAGAACCCTCCACCCGGTTTAGCACCTTCGTAATAGCCTCTAACGGGTTTCCCTTGTAATAGTAATCCAAAAGCTGTGCCACCACTTCCGTATCCGTCTCGGAAACAAACCGATACTCTTTTTCCTCCAGCATATGGCGAAGTTTCAGATAATTTTCAATAATTCCATTATGGACTACGGCAATGGTCCCTTCTTCATTAAAATGCGGATGGGCATTGGTCATATTGGGAACCCCGTGGGTCGCCCAGCGCGTATGCCCCACACCTATGTGTCCTGGCATGGTCTCTCCGCCATGGGTCAGCTCCTCCAGCACCTTCAGTCTTCCCGGCGCTTTCGTAATATTGATTTTCCCCCCATCAAATACTGCCATTCCTGTGGAGTCATATCCCCTGTATTCCAGCTTTGCCAGACCGTCCAAAATAATGGGGGCTGCTTCCTTTGTCCCGATATACCCTACGATTCCGCACATACTCTATTCTCCTTCTTTATCCGCATTTTTCCCGTATCCCTTTGTAGCATCAATGCCGGAAACTTCCCGCTTCATCTGATAATGCCGCCAGTAATCCCTGTTTGCAGTAAACCTTTTAATCAACGCCTTGGGCAGCTTTTTATAATTCTTCCCCAGTTTGTATCCCAGCAGTCTGAATCCACAATTTACATAAAACTTCAGCAATTCTTTTTGCTTCTTTTCCTTACGAAAATGTTTTCTGGTAAGCCTTACCAGCTTTTTCCCTTCCGATTCTGAGGGAATACCTTCAAAAACCTCCGGATGGTCTGCCTGAGAGACTCCCAAATCAAAATTTCGTTTAAACTGTTGCTTATTGGTGTAATCATGGGAATGATACACTCTTGCACCTGACGCATATGCAATGGAATACCCTGCCCGAACCGCTTTTGAGGCAAAAATCATATCTTCATTAAAAATGGTATGCCTGACGAAGCCGCCTAATTCCACGAATACGTCTCTTTTATAAGCGGCGCAAACATTGGAACAGAAAAATGTTTTTATTCCCAGCCGTTCTAAATCCTTTTCAGACTTTTCCATATCTGCGTCCGGATAATTAAAAGAACGAACAAAGCTTTCTATTTCTGCCGCACCCTGTCTGGGCAGCTGTCTGGCATAGGAAATAGCTGTTTTTTCCTTTTGCAGAGGCTCAAGCAGCTTTTCAATCAAAAACTCATCTGCAGGAACTGCATCCTGGGTCATCATAATAAATACATCTGCCTCCGAATGCCTGACTCCCCTGTTTCTTGTATTTCCATGGTCAAATTCCCGCTTGGAATGATGGTAGACCACCACATTACCATATTTTTCCTTAAAAGTCGTTCCATAAATCAGCTGATTGAAATACCGTTCTTCTGTGTTCATCAATATAACCCTGCCCACAGGAACAGTTTGTTTCAAAAGCATATCCATTATGTCAAAAAAACCTTTATCCGGTTTGTAGGTAGGTATAATAACATCGACTTTATTCATATCTTTCCTTTTTGCACAAATAGACGGCGCTGCCAAAACAGCTCCGTCCTATTTATCTTCTCTCTTTTTACCTTCCAGTATCCTGACTTACCCTCTGGCTGTATTCGTTTACGCTGGAGGATGGTTCGTAGTTTTCTATGCCAAACAAAAACTTGTGAAGCTCGGATACGTTGGTCTTAAGGTCTGTAGGAATTACGCAGCTTGCCTTGCCTACATTTCCCGTTGTCCGGTACTGTTCAAATGGGAAGCCGTCGCTTGCTACAATCTTATAATCATTTATATCTCCTAATAATCCAAGGATTTCCGTTAATGAAAGGGAGGTAGCAACCTGTTCAAAGGTGCTGTTGGCAATTTCATTCAGAGTGGAAATATTTGCCTCCTTTGCTTTATCTGCAATTGCCTGAATCACTTCCCGCTGTCTTTCTGCACGTTTAAAATCATCGCCTTTGGTATAACGGATACGGCAATAAGAGGTTGCCTGCATACCATTTAAGCTCTGGTAACCTGTATTCTGCAGTTTGGTATAGCTTCTTCCAAGAGCCTCAGAAGTACCAATCTGATAGTTGTTCAAATGTCCGATTTCCGCCTCATCCACATCAACCATAACTCCGCCCAGAGCATCTATGGTATCCACAAGTCCTGCAAATCCAACGGTAACATAATCGGTAATCTGTAAATCCAGATTCATGTTCAGCATACTGATTGCCTGTTTTGGACCGCCCTTTGCATAGGCGCCATTTGCTTTTCCATAGCTGTCATTCCCCAGATTCAGATAGGTATCACGGAAGACGGAAACAAGCTTTACCTCTTTCGTGTTTTCATTGATACAAGCCAGCATAATCGTATCCGTTCTCGTTCCTTTTCCGAGAGCGCCGTTTCTGGCATCCACGCCGAAAAGTGCAATTACCCGATATCCTTCAATCGCCTGGCCTCCGCCGGTCTTATTCGCTACTTCCTCATTGATTACAATATCTTCCTTATTGATTTCGGTGCCTTCCATCTTATCTGTTTTGGTAATCAGATAAAGAGCCACGCCCATAACGCAGAGCACTAAAATTTCTGCAGCAATCAGAAGAATCTTATTTCGTTTCTTCTTTGCTTTTTCTTTTTTCGTCATTCTTTTCTTGCTCTTAGTGTTTGTCTTTTTTGTTGTTGCCATAGCTAACTCCTTATTTTCATCTGTTTAATATGCATTTTTATTAATAAAGCCTTTAAATAGTGTTAAAAACAATATTTTGAAATCAAGGCCCATTGTCCAGTTTTCAATATAATATAAATCGCAATCTATTCGTTTCCGTATGGAGGTGTCCCCTCTATAGCCGTTAATCTGCGCCCATCCGGTCATCCCCGGCCTCACCTGATGCTTAATCATATAACGGGGCACTTCCTCTTTGAATTTTTCTACAAAAAACGGTCTTTCCGGTCTTGGTCCCACAAGACTCATATTGCCCATAAGAACGTTAAAGAGCTGGGGCAGCTCATCAATGCTTGTTTTCCTCAATACCCTTCCTACCTTTGTAACTCTTGGGTCATCCTTGGTAGTCCATTCCTTTTTCTCTTTCTTTGGTTTCTGCACTTCCATTGTGCGAAACTTGTACATTCGAAAAGGCTTGTTGTGAAGTCCCACACGCTCCTGCTTAAATATAACAGGTCCGGGACTTGTCGCTTTAATTAAAACAGCGCTCACAAGCATGACTGGTGAAAATAAAACAATTGCCATAAATCCGCCCAAAATATCCACCACGCGCTTTGCAATGGAATTCAGCGTATTGGTAAGCGGTACATGACGGATATTGATAACCGGAAGCCCATTTAAATCTTCCGTATATGGCTTGCTTGGAATCACACTGTTATAATCAGGAATAAATTTGGTATGCACGCCGGATTTTTCGCACAGATTCACAATTTCCTCAAGCCTGTCGTAATTTTCCAAAGCAAGAGTAATGGCAATCTCGTCCAATTTATTTTCAGGCAGAATAATCAGAAGATTGTCAATGCGCCCTAATACCTTTACGCCCCGATACATTGTGCCTCTTGGAATCCTGTCGTCTAAAATCCCTCTGACCACATAGCCCCACTGGGGATTTGCCATAATACGGTTAATATATTCTTCTGCCGCTCTGGAATAGCCCACTAACAGAATATATTTAACATTGTATCCTTTTTTGCGCATAAAACGCAGAGTCTTTCTTACTAAAACTCTTGTCGCTATCTGAAGCACATTGCTTAACAGATAGAAAATGAAAATCATGGAACGGGAAAAGTCCGGCTGGTTGATTACATATAAGACGCCCAAAAATAAAATCAGCCCTGTAGTATTTGACTTTATCACCGCAAACGCATCATTTTTCAAATTTGTTATGCGCTTTGGCTTATATAAGTTGAAAACATAGTTTAAAATAAGATATCCCGGCACAATAAGAAACAATGCGCTGAAATACGTCTTCATATCCAGCACACCGGCGCCTTCCGCCACAAGCTTTAAGCGGCTCTCAAATTGAATAAACCAGGCAGATAAATATGCCAGTATAATTACAACGGCATCCAGTATAACATGAAGCCTGTTGAAATACTTCTGATTATCTTTAATCAAGAATCTCACCTATTTCTTACTACTGTTGGTTATTTTACATGATTTTTACAAAAAGGGCAACCCTTTAAGCATTTCTTAAGAAAATGAACAGATTCTTCCACAGTGCTATCTGAATTTCTAAATAATTTTTTAAATGTTTCCTCTGAAACGGAACCTTTTTTTCTTTCCTTACCTTAGTAAGATAACCATAAATTCCTTTCATAATGCCCTGTATATATATCTTTCCCATAGATTTCCTGATAAAAAAAATCCATTTTATAAGTATGCCTGCCAAAAGAAGGGGCGCATTGAAAAGAATCTGGAAAAAAGGCATGTTTTTCCCAATCACATACATACTGTTTCTGCTGGACAGGGTTACCTTAAATTCATTGTAACGGGAACCGGAAAACCCGCTTCCTGCATGAAGGACTACTGCATTATGGCAAAATCCATTTTTATAGCCATAAATTTTTGCCCGATAACCGATATCCACATCTTCCAGATAAGCAAAATGATTTTCATCAAAATAACCGATTTCCTCCAGTATTTTTTTTCGGTATATGGCTGCTCCTGCACATGCGGAAAATACCTGTCCTGATTTTTGATAGTCTTTTTCCGGCCTGCCCTTTCCTCTGGCAAACGCCCAGCCAAGAGCGCAGTAAAAATCACCGGCATCATCCATTTTGTCAGGCTCCTTCATGGAAACCATCTTGGCGCCTATACTAAAGTAATCCTTTTTCTGTTCCAGGGACTGTTCCAGATTTTTCACAAAATCCTCTTTCACCTTTACATCATTGTTCAGCAAAAGCACATAAGGGGTGCCGGCAGCTTTGATTCCGATATTGACCGCCCGGCAGAATCCAAGATTTTCCGGCAGGGCAATCAAAACCACCTCTGGAAAGCTTTCCTTTATATAAGAACAGCTTTCATCTTTGGAGCCATTGTCCACCACAATTATATCAAAGTTGCCATCCTGTTTTTTTAAGGAGCCCAAACAATCCTGCAAATATGCCATTCCGTTATAATTTGGTATGACCACCGTTGTCTTTTTCATGTTAAATCCTCATTAAATTTTTTGCCATCTTCCAAAAATCAGGTACATATAAGAAAATATCGCCGTTTTCTTTGGCAATCCTGTGCTTTTCCTGAAAAGAAAGCTTTTTTCCTTCTCTCTCAAGCTTTTTAAATACCTTTTGGTATTTTTTATTCCAGCATAGAGCCTTTTTCGGCATCTCATCTACCTGCATAATCATTTCGGCCCGGTGCATATAGCCCCCATAAGAAGCCTTCAGCCCTGTGAAAAGAGGAAGCTTTCCTTCTTCCATATACCATGCAGGTCCTTCCGTTACTTTCCCCTTTTGAATCACCCTGCCGCATATAGCTGCCACTTCCGGCCTTGCTTTAAAAATATCGGGGCCATATGTGACCTTATAAAATCCCAGATGAGCCGTGTGGCTTACCTGCGCCTGCTCTTTTCCCAGTTTCATGTATGTCCTTAAAAAATTCTCCACTGCGCGCTTTCCGGCTTCATATGCATAACGCTTGCTTTCTGGATTGGAGGCAGTAGAGCCCTCATGGCAGCGCCAATGATAGAGCACCCTTGGTATATGGGCAATCTTCTCTTTACCGCCCTCCTTAAAAAGCAGTTCTCCCGCCGCCCGCAGCACCAGATCATAATCCTGTGCCCCGTCATATTCCCTACGGAATCCAAGCCGCTTCATAAGCTCCGCCTTCATCACAAGGAAATGGCAGATATAATTGTTGGAAAGCAAATAATCCAGGTTAAAATCCGGCTTGAAATGGGGCTCGAAAAAACGCTCCATCTCACTGTCCGCCTTATCTTCATCGGAATAGAGCAGTTCATAATCCTCTTCCTCCAGCTTACAGCGCACATGAAACAAGGCATCAGAAAGAAGCACGTCATCATGGTCCAAAAGCCCGATATAATCCCCTGCAGCCAAAGCAAGAGCTGCATTGGTATTTTCTGAAATGCCTTTGTTTTCTTTTAGACGGATATATTTGATGACAGGGTACTGTCCGCTTTCTTTCCTTTTTGTGCCCTGCTCTTTTTTCTTTTCATCAAACAGCCGGACAAGTGTCTCTTTTCCTTCTTCCAACCGCTTCCCGTACGCCTTTACTGCCTGTTCCACCCGGGCTGACCTGCTTGCATCCACCACAATCAGCTCCACCTTTGCAAATTTACTCTGTGCCATTACCGAGTCAAGCATTTCCTTCAAATGCCCCGGATTTGTTTCATAAGCCGGAACCAGTATGCTGAATACAAAATCCTTTTGAAACTGTGGTTTATCCGGAATCTTCTCCGGCGCTATATGTCTGTGGTCATCTCCTGCGGCATACATAAGCCGTACCTTTTCTTCAGAAAAATACCTGTTTCCCTTATAGACTGTGGCCTTTTTCTGAATTTCTTCCAGATGGGTTTTATCCAGCCGCTCAGCCACTTCATAACATGTGTTTTTTATTCCATTCCTTTTCAAATAGGATATAGTTTTGGAAAAATTGCTCATAAGCTGTTTCCCCCTTTGATTTCTTTCTTTCCCGCATACAAATACAGCAGCAAAAAAACTGTCAGCACATAGCCCGTCAAATATACCGGATAATAGTACATAAACAGTCTGGAAGGGGCTGTAAGGAAAATCAGGGGTATTTTTGCCATATGGCTTGCCAACAGCAGAGAGTATGCCCATTTCCTCTTCCATAAAAGAATCAGAAGTATGAAAATCTCTAATACCATGGCAGGCAAAGCGCTGTAAACAAAGGAGTACCCGAAAAGCTTCTTTTGATAGTCACCGGCATCCCGCAATTCCAGTATGGAAATAAGTCTGTTACGCATCTGATTGGATACAGGGGCCGTCATGGGCAGCTCTTTGAATTTTTCATAATTAGGAACATTTTCTTTTGTAAACAGCTCTGTAGTGTTTTCCAGCAGGTCTTTTGACTGCAGGAAAGTCTGAAGCCGCTCTTTCATGAAAATTTCCGGATTTTCAAAAACAAGCTGCCAGTATATCTCTTTAAATACGGCATACTGTTCATCCGTATAATTCCTTACAAACTCCTCATCAGACCAGTACAGACTGATTCCGGTTCTTCCTTCCCCTGCCGCCTTTGCCGCCTTATACACATCCAAAACACGGTCCATTAAATACAGCCTGCAGACCTGTTTAAAAATAACATGTGTGTTTTTATCTTCCAGGGCTGAAAGCGCCGCTTCCTCCGACTCCGGATAATAAGAACTAAAAAGAGCATCCATATAAATATGTCCAATGAGAGGAACAACCGGAAGGAGCATGCTGGTCAGCTCATATTCATGGGAATTTTTATAAAACTGCTTTTGACTTTCTCCCAGCTTTTGGGGCACAAATAATATAAGACTTGCAGCAACAGTCCAGATGATAAATTTGGATTTAACTTTTTTGTCCCCTATATTCCAGAACAGCACCAAAAAGCAAACCGGCAATGCCAAAAGGTAATAAATTGCCTCTGCGCGCCAATTAATAATTACAGCGGATAATATGGCAAGCGTTATGGCATTTGTCCCACTCATCTTTTTTTCTTTAAAATGAAATACAAATTCAGCCAAAAGCAAAAGCTCCAGACAGGCATAAAGGCTCATTCGCATAGGATATAAATTTGAGTCCAGCACAGGCAGGAACAAAAACGGAATATATCCAAAATAGATAAACGGAAAAACCTTATCAGCCAAAAACAGCTTTTGAAACCGGTAAAGAAGCCAGCCCACAATCAGGGAGATGAAGGCATTTTGCAAAAGAATCACACCGGAAGGAACCGGAAGGAGCATTAGCGCCATAATATAAAACACACTGGTAAGATAATGCTGCCAGAACACCGGAAAGACATTTCCCGCCTCAAACAGAATGCCGAATTCATCCATCCTCCAGATTCCCGGCCAGACAAGAAGCAGTAAAAAACACATCAGCACAAAATAAATACAGGTAAATTTCACAAAGCTTCTGTCCGCCTTTTTAAAAAACCAGAAAAAAAAGTGCCACAAGCTTATAAGAAAGCACAAAAAAACAGCCTTACTTCCCCATGCGAATATGGTTTTTACGGCAGCGGTGCTGTCCGTAAAATTCCATAGTGAATAGGTGAAAATAAGCCTGTCCGTAAAAAAGCTGATAAAAAAGTGAATACAGGCAGCCAAAACCAGATATCTATTTAGTTTTAGATTTAGATTTCGTTTTTGTTTCAGCCGTTTTCCCATTTCCGCTCCTTTCTCTTTTTCCTGATGACATGCAGATTTTACACTTTATATGTCATAAGTGTTCAAAAATACATCTAATTCCTCCGGCGTTCCAAGCACATGAACCTTTTTATAGTCCACAATGGAAATCCTCACCTCGCCGCCCTTTTCAATCAGATAATTATAAAGAGGCGCTACATATTTTTCCCCTTTTTCCAGCTTATCATTCTGACTATAATACTCTTTGTATAACTCTTCGTACAGCCCGCAGCTTTTAAAATAATAAGCTCCTAACGTGCAGTTATCGGAAATTCGCTGCTTTTCCCTTACCTCCACAGCCTTTCCGTCTTCATTCAGCTTTACAAAGCTCCAATGGTCGCCCGGTGCATGAAAACAGGGAATGAATCCATCTCCTTCTATCTGGCTTTCATTCATTTCGCCTGCCTCCACATATGTGTCAATGTTATAAATCAAAAGACCGGAATCTTTATCCCAGTAGGGTGCGCCTAACATAGCCGTAGTAGCCTGACCATCTGTAAGATAATCGATTTCCACTACCTTCACCTGATGGATTCCCATTTTATTGCAGGTGTTATTTATGAATTCAGAAGCATCGTCTTCCTTTCTCACAATAAAAATGTACACATTTTCATCGCTTTCAAAGCCTGCCAGACTTTCCATGGACCATTCAAATAAAGTCTTTCCATGAGCCTCAATCATATATTTGGGCACTGTATAGCCTGCCTTTCTAAATCTGGAACCAAGTCCTGCCATAGTAATTACTATTGTCATTTTACTTTTTTCATCCTCCTGATGCGTTTTTCTGCTTCGTTATTGTACTGCTCTGTCATTATGCGGTTTCATTATTGTACTGTTTCACCATTATACTGCTTTGTATTGCACTGTTATACTATTTGTTATGTTATTTGCTGTCTAAACTGTTACAAACCTTATAATGTGACTTCCCCGTCCTGATCCATCAGGGAAACGCCGTAAACGCCTTCAATCTTTGCCACAGCCTGAACCATGGCGGCTTCCTCCTTAGGCTTGCACTCGATAATCATATCAAGCCCTTCCTTTGACAGATTTCTGGACTTCACCTTTACTACTTTACTGAAGCTTTTTACGCTCTGCAATACTTCTTTCTCTTTTTCCGGCTTATCCGCATTTATAATCAGTATGCCCGAGGCTCTTCCCATAGGCGTCAGCTCCAGCAAAAACAGGCCCAATGTAAGAATCAGGGAGGTGATAATGGCAATTTTAAACATGCCTGCCCCGCAGATTATCCCGATACTGATAGCCCAGAATAAGAACATCAGATCCGTAGGGTCCTTTATTGCCGTGCGGAAACGAACGATGGAAAGAGCGCCAACCATACCAAGGGATATCACCAGATTGGACTGCATGGCAAGAATAATGCTTGCCGTAATGACGGAAATCAACGCCAGAGATACATTAAAGCTTTTGGAATAAAAGCTTCTCCTTGCAGCCAGATAGTACACAATAAAAATATAAATGGCAAGGGCACAGGTTACAAATAGCGTGACTAAAATAGATGCCGTCGTCAGGCTGCTTCCATTCATCCCTTCTAAAAATGATTTTTTAAATATATCTGAAAATGTATTCACAGGTTTCCTCCTAATAATCTGTCATCCTGCTGACAACAGGCATTACATTAAACACAAACCTTAAACCGGTTGTTTTCTATCTTCCCCGGCGCTTCTCCTTTATGCTTTAAGACTGCATTGTAAAAAACCGCCGGCACAAATAATATTTGGAAAAGGTTGTCTGCTGCAATTTCCCGATTTCCAGCCTTTCCTTTAAAAAAGAAGGCAGAAACTCATCGTATTTCACTTCCAAAAGCACCTTTCCTTTTGGAAGGATAGGGCTTTTTTGCATATCTTTATCAAAAAAATGAGCAAAATCCTTAGAAGAGTGTATGTTTTCATCTATGGTAATCCGCACATTTCCCTGTTTATATATATAGGGAATTCTGTCATATGCCACAATGATTTTAGGCTTTCCATGCCTTGAAGCCATCCAGACAACGAATTCCTGCAACAGCTCTGGATAGTTTTCAAACTCCTGCTGCTTCATGGAAAGATTTTTCCCCTGCATCAGGCTGTGGCACTGCTCTTTCGTCAGGGATGCGGAAAGCTTCCTTGTCATGCCGTGAACCTTTATTTTCTTTTCCAGAGTAATCTGCTTTTCCGAATGATTATAAATCCGTATCCGGTATTTCATCCGGTTGTCCACTCCCGCTTCGTTCATTTTGTAGCAAGTGTTATTATAATCGTCAAAATACAGGCTCCGGATGTGGTAATACCCTTTTTCGCCTACGTGGAAATCCAATTTGGCAATTCCTTGTAATCTGGCTTCCAAAAGGGGAATGTCTGTTAAACGGCACAGGTATTTTAGTTCGTGGCGGTATTTGATTGAAATTTGTTTTAAATCTGGTTGGGGGGTTGTTTTATTCATATTACCACTTTCTTGTTGGGGAGGCAATGTTTTTAAGATTAGGCGGATAAGGGAGGATGTAAAGGTGTAAAGGAAGGTGTTGAAGGGATGGATGAACGCTATTTATTTCAAAGCCTCCATCCTCTCACTCCTGCAGCCCTTCCACATACTCATCCACATAAGCAAGCCTCTCCGCCGTAAACTCCTTCATCCCGGAAAAGTCATCTTCATACCGACCTCCCGGCCATCGTTTCTTTTCCCGTTCATATGCGCCTGAATTTTTTACCACTGCCTCCAAGCGTTCCATTTCACTTATAACAGATCTGTCGGAAAATATGGTGCTCCGCCAATTTTTCCAAGTTTGCTTTAATAGGGGCACGGAATCCTCCACGTTTAAATCAATCATCCTCTGTCCCGGCTGCCAGCGGATAAGCTCCTTTGCTACACTAAAATCCGCCTTGCAATAATACTTATTGTCAGTGTATACATCTCCGAAGGATATATTCAAATCCCAGGGAATGAAGTAGCCCTGAGACCTGCCGTCTCTGTTACGGACTGCGTAATAATAGTTTTTGGCATAATTGTCAAAGCCGCCGATAGCCTGATAAAACAGCCAGTTTTGCAGGACGTTTTCCTGATTTATAATAGAGGTAATGTTCCGTGTAAATTCCTCATCAGGGGATTCTATACAGGAGGCCAACTCATAAAGAGGGGCCCATTCCTCTTCATTTTGTAAAATCAGGTCGCCTTTTAAGAAAAAGCCTCCCCGATAATCAGGCATGTTTTCATCAAAAAGCGGACCTATGAAATCCCCGGCATTCCATTCAGCCGTGTACTTTTTCTTATAAATTCTTTCAATAATTTCTTCTCCCGCTCCCACCTGTGAAGACACGGATGCCATTCCAAGCTGTTTTCTGTCTATGGGAAACATCAGGCCGTATAAGCCTTGATAGCTGTCGTTAATAAATACCTCCACATATTCCATATGGGTTCCAAAGGTTTTCTTATAGGGATTCTCTTCTGCCCCCGCCTGCTCCCACAGGTCATTGGCAAGCTTATCCTTGATTTTTGAGCCGTCTGCGTACAGGCTGTTCAAAATCCAGTCATTATCCTTTCTCATGCCAAGAAAGCTCTCATTTGTTTTTTGAAAGCTTCCATCCTTTTTCTTTTTGTCATATAAATTCAGCCTGAGGCTTTTTTTTTCATAATTTAAGCTGGTATTTCCCCGAAGCCTGCTTGTGGTGTAGCAGGAGGTCACAAAATCTCCAGCTTCTCTGGTACTTTCTGTGGGGACCTTCTCCTCACCGGCTGCCAGATTGTCATATACCCGTAAAAAAAACAGAGGCTGTCCATCCTCCAGTGCGTATTCGCTGAAAGCAAAATCTATAATTGAAACACCTGTTATTTTAAGATAACAAAGGCTGTATCCATCCTTTTCCAACAGGTAAAAGGGAATGGATTCATTGCCTGCCATCAGGGAAAGCTTCTGCTTTTTTGTAAACTCCTCTAAAAAAACTGCTTCTGCTCCTTCCGTGTCAGTTCCAAAGCTGCCGGCTTCAAATTCTGTTTCTTCCATATTAAGAGGCAGGAAAAAAGTACGGCTTTCCCGATCATATGGCAATACCTGTTCCCGAAAGGTCAGCCTTGCCTGTACTTCCTCCTTCTCCTTTGACCGCTCTAACAGCTTATTCAGTTTTTCCTGATGGAACACCTGTACTTCCATTGCGGGACGGGTCTTTTCAAAAATTCCCCATGCCACAAAGAAAAGAAGTGCGGCCAGGCTTCCTGCCATTATCCATTTTTTCATGCAAATAATCCCCATGCCCTTTTAAACGCTTGTTACTATTCACGGCCTGAAGCTTCTCATAGTAACAATTCAGGGCGATATTCAGAGTTTTGCTACGCAAAAACGCCCCTCACCCCTGAATCATGTTCTTACGGAATTTGCTGTCTGGCACATTCCCGGGCCGCAAATGGTATTAAACGGTTTCCATTTCAGCCTAATCTGCTCTTTTTGCAGATTTCGTCCAGCTCCTCCAGACTGTATTTTAAAAATTCATCCGGGCGGACGGTCCTGTCGTCCACATAAAACCCCTTATGTCCCGGCCATGGCTTTCCATAAATGATTTCATCATAAGGAATCTCCCATTTATCCAGCCATTCCAACAGCACCTTTGCCGTATTGGCATTGATTAAGCCAATATTGCCTCCATAGCTGTTCATGTTCCTTGAGGTGAACAGGGTAATGGTGGCCCCCCCTGCTTTATATTCTTTTAGTTTTTCTATCATTTCCGGATAAGGCACCAAATCCAGATACTCTTCTTCCTTTTTCTTAATGGGACATATCGTGCCGTCTATGTCAAAACAAAACTTTACTCCTGAATACATGTTTCTACCTCATCTAAAATATTGATTGCATTTAATATAAATCCAAAGACCTTGCCCGGCTGGTCCATGTGGTAGGGCAGCATGGACAAAAACAGGCTTGCTTCATAAAGACGCACCAGTCTGTAATCAAAACCGTTTGCCTTTAAATAGCTTTTAAACACCTCCACATAAGGCTCTCTGTCCGTATCGACGGTGAGAGAAAGCTTCATATCCCGGTCCATGGTAATCTCATAGAGGCCGCTGTTAAAAAAGTCATAACAGCCGCAAATGGAATGGGAAAGCTTCGCCAGATCATAATACAAATCCGTATACAGCTCCTCTTCCTTTAAGGCTCCTTTCGGATCAATGAGCTTTAACAGGCTTGCTTCCCTGCTGTATAGGATATTGGAAAAGCACAAATCCCCATGACCAATTACCAGACAGTTGTTATCCTTATCCGGACGCTTTATTTTCTCATAAAGCTTCAAATATGCCTCCGTTACCTGCTCTAAGCTTTCATATTTTGTTCCCATGGCAAGCATATGGTCAAACTGCTCATATTGAGGATATTTTTTCAGTTCTTCCATTCTGCTTTTCAGCTTATCCACATAAAGGTCTCTGGCAACCTTCTTTATCTCTTTTCCGGAAGCTTCCTTCCTGCCCCGAAGTTTAATGAAATAAAACAGCTTTTCTAATATGTCAGACAGTTCTTCCGTGGAAACCGCCCCATGGACGAACCGTATGGCAATATCCGTCATATGATACCGCTCCATGGTATAAGAAGCAAATTCCGGTTCTTCCTTATAATCAAAAGGCATGACAAACCACATTTTCATATTGTCCGGCAAAAGATAATAAAAGTTATATTCAGATTTAATTTTCTCTTTTTTATTGGAACGCTTTGTTACAGTATATTCATCTCCCAGCAAAGCATTGAAAAATCTGGCATCAAAACCGCTTGTAATAAAGGTCAGGAAATTGCTCCGTTTGGAAATATCCATAAAAGCATCTGTTATGATTGGCTCTCCTTCAAAGGTTCTGTTTACCAAATCTTCAAAACGGCTGAAATATTCTTCCCCGCCGCTTATAATTGCCATGGCCGTTTTTTCCTGACACAGTGCCCCAAAAGATTCTTTGGCATATTGGGCCTTTGTAAGAAGAACGGAAAATTCCTTTGTGTCCTTTAGGGCAAAATCGGAATACAGATGTACCAGATTCACCGGTTCCTCCAGATTTTTATATGCCTTATAAAGTAACTCCTTATCCTCCGGCCCTGAATAAAATAACACCTGCACTACCGCTTTGTTTTTCAGGATTTCGGCTTTCATACGATTCTTTAAGGTAATCCTTTTAAAAATCGTATCTCCATAGGAATTGTGCCCGGTAATGGCGCCTACTTCCTTATTTGGTTTTATGCTGTCATCATAAACGACGAAGAGTCTTTTCATGGCACCTTATCCTTTCTAAAAATCCTGTTTTATGAAAGCTGTTTTTATGACTTTCTTTTCCTCACCATATAAACTGCCTGTCCCCCAATGGAAAATAAAAGAAACACTCCGGCTCCCATTAGTGTATAGGTTTTTGCAATGCTGCTTTCCCCTGCCAGAAAGAGGCTCTTTATATATTCAGAAAAGCTTCCGATTCCAAAGGGAACTGCAAGAAATCCAGCCATTGCCTTTAAGGCAAGTATTTCAAATACCCATCCTGCAAAAGAAGCAAGAAAAATCAGCGCAAACCTTCCCTGCACCAGATTCTTTGTAAATTCATACCAGTCATTCACCACATCCAACCCTTTTAGAACTGCCATGGAACGGCCTGAACTTTTTTCCTTTATAATATACTTGTTCAAATACCGGTAGGTAGGCTCTATGGAAATGTAAATACAGGCTATCATAAGAATGATTCCCAGAAAAATCCAGGTAATCAGGGATATTTCCCCAAAAAACACAAGGTCTAAGGGCAAAAGCAAAAGAAGCAGCGCCGCAATGTCAAAAAAACGGTCTATGAGCACGCTGAGTATGCCCACCTGCCAGACCCCGGTATCTTTTCCAATTGCAAATATCCGGTAGATTTCCCCCAGCTTAAAGGGAATGAGCAGATTTACAAAGGTTGTTTTACAGTACAGCAGAAGGAATCTGCCAAAACCGATTTTATGCTCCATAAGCACCAGATACAGCCTGATCATCTTAGCGGCATGTACTGCCAGAAAAAAGACTGCAATTGCAAGAACGAACCACCACATGGTTTTCTCCTCTCTAATGTGTTATCCCTGAATGATTAAGCCCCCTGCTTTAAAACCTAGTTTTCTTCCAGCCTGGTTATTTCCTCACTGGTATACCCATCCCTGATAACTTCCCGATACTCGTCCTTTATGGACTCTTTCCGGAACAAATAAGTAAATGCCATCTTCAATACCGTAATAGCCTGATTCATCATTTTCACATTGGAAACCTGGTCTTCTTCCCTCCAGGTTACCGGATAGAATACGATTTTATGTTTATAATAATGGGATGCTAAAATCATCACATAATTAAACATCAGATTGTCCGGAAACTTTTCATAAAAGCCATCCTTCAGCATTTTTGTGCTATACAGGTTCAGTCCGGAGCCAAGGTCAAAAATCCGCTGCTTTGTCACAAAGGCAAAAATGAAATTATATACAATGTTTCCAAAAGTCCGGAAACGGGAATATCCCGTAAGCTTTGAGCCCCGCATGAATCTGGCCCCAAGCACACAGTCATAGCGTTCATGTACTTCCTTTTGCAGCATGGGAATAAAATCATGAATATCCCCCTGGTCGTCCCCATGAAGCATACAGACATAATCATAGCCATGCTCCACCGCATAGCGAAATGCCATCTTCTGGGAGCCGCCTAAACCGTAATTGTCCGTATTGCGCATGAGCTTAACAGGCTTGCCCGGATTTTTTTCTATATAATCAAGCACCACAGCTTCTGTATTGTCTGTGCTTCTGTTATTTACCACCAGCACCTTGTTGAAATAGGAAAGCACGTTGTTATCCAACTGTAAAAGCACCCGCTCTATCTGCTTTTCACAATTATATGCGGGGATAAAAAGTAACATTTTATTGCTCATTGGATTCTCCCTTCTTTTCTAAAAACATCTTCCTTGTAATGAAATTATAAACCATAACAATACCTGTTGCCACAATTTTCCCGCCGATTTCCGCCAAGTCGGTAGAAATCAGCCCGTTCAGCCATTTCCAGTGTACATAAATGCCATCCACACAGCCCCAGATTATCAGTTCATTCAGACCAAGGCCGATTACGCTCAGTATGACGAAAATAACAAATTCCGCCTTCCTGTCCATCTGCTCCTTGCGCACGAACACAAATTTCATGCTGAGTATATAATTGATAATGACTGATATAACAAAGCCCCAGAAGGCTGCCACTGCATAGTGGACATTTACCACATAATTTAAAAAGGAAAATACGGCAAAATCAATGCCGAAGCAAACAACGCCTACAATGCCGAATTTTACAATCTGTTCTAATAATTTTTTCATATTCTGTTCCTAACTGTTTTATTTTGAAAAATCCGGAAGCTTCTCAAGCAAGGCTGTTTTTAACGCCTCCAGCTTCTCTTCACTATCCTGTAAGCCAAGTCCCTTCACGCCCATATAAAATTTAATCTTAGGCTCTGTTCCGGAAGGCCTTACGCAACACCACGCATCATTTTCCAGTTCAAAATAAAGCACGTCCGACTTTGGAAGCTGTACTTTGGAAACAGCTTCGTCCTTTAAATTTACTGCCTCCCCGGTAAGAAAATCCTTCACAGCCACTGTCTGAAAGCTGCCAAAAGCCTCAATCCGGCTGCTTCTTAAATATTCCATGATTTTCCCGATCTGCTCTTGTCCCGAAACGCCCTTTAAGGTAATGGTGTGCAGTCCTTCTTTAAAATATCCATAGGTTTCATAAAGGGAAAGCATCTGATCCCAAAGGGTAATGCCCTGCTTTTTGCAATAAGCTGCCACTTCGCAAAGGCACATAACCGCCACCACAGCATCCTTGTCCCTTGCATGAGTTCCGGCAAGACAGCCGTAGCTTTCCTCAAGGCCGAATACGTAGTGGTTTAAGCCAGTTTCTTCAAACCACTTAATCTGCTCGCCGATATATTTAAAGCCTGTGAGCACTTCCTTTAATTCCACATGATAGCGGGCGGCAAGGGCATCCGCCATATTAGTAGTCACCACTGTTTTTACAAGCGCCGGATTTTCCGGCATGGTGCCTGTTTTGGTCTTTTCCCGTAAAATATACTCCGCAATAAGCATTCCGGACATATTTCCCGTAAAAGGAATATATTCTCCCGATGTCTGGTCAAGGGCATAAATGCCCAGACGGTCTGCATCCGGGTCTGTTGCCAGAATCACATCCGCTTCCACTTCCTTTGCCAGCTTTAATGCCAGTGTAAAAGCAGCCGGGTCCTCCGGATTGGGATAGCTGACTGTTGAGAAATTTTCATCAGGAAGCTCCTGCTCCTTTACTACATATACCTTTTGAAAGCCCAGCTCCGAAAGCACCCGGCGGACGGGAAGATTGCCTGTTCCGTGAAGCGGCGTGTATACAATCTTGATTTCCTCTGCCATTTCCCTGATTACATCCGGGTGGATAATCTGCTTTTTCAGTTCTTCCAAATAGGCATCGTCAATTTCTTTTCCAATAATAGTGAGAAGACCCTTTTCTTTTGCCTCCTGCTCCGTCATGGTCTTTACGGTATGATAATCCGTTACCGCCTTTACCTCTCCGATAATCTCCTTATCCTTCGGCGCCGTAATCTGGGCGCCGTCCTCCCAATATACTTTATATCCGTTATATTCCGGCGGATTATGGCTTGCAGTAACCACGATTCCGGCAATACAGCCAAGCTTTCGCACGGCAAAGGATAACTCCGGCGTAGGCCTTAAGCTTTCAAACAAATATGCCTTAATTCCGTTGGCGCAAAGGCAAAGAGCCGCTTCCATAGCAAATTCCGGCGAAAACCTTCTGGAGTCATAGGCAATGGCAGCTCCCTTTTCGCAGCCTCCCTGCTTTTTAATATAATTGGCAAGTCCCTGGGTGGCTTTCCTTACCGTGTAAAAGTTCATCCGGTTGGTTCCGGCTCCGATAACGCCCCGAAGACCGCCGGTGCCAAACTCCAGTTCCTTATAGAACCGGTCCTCCACTTCCTTTTCATCGTTGCGGATGGCTAACAGCTCTTCCTTTGTTTCTTTGTCAAAATAATCATCCTCTAACCAAAACTGAAATGCCTGTTTATATCCGTTATCCATGTGTTACCTGCTCCTGTCTGATTTATTTCTTTTAGTTACTTTTCTTCACGCTGCGCCGCTATCTTCATCTGACCTGCTGTCTTTTCCAGTTTACGGTAAAATCCGAATGGTCCAGTGAAAAATTCCTGTTATAATAAGGGTCCCCATCGGAAAGTTCCACCTTCCACCGCTCCTTGAACTTGTCCGACTCCTGCTGATAGCGGATGGCATTGGCGTCCCTTTTATTGTCAGAGCCTCTGGACTTGGACTCATAATGATACAGCTCTGCAAAGGGAGTAAAAATATTTAACAGTCCAAGCTTCCTCACTCTTAAACAAAAATCCACGTCATTTAACGCAACAGCATACTCTTCATCCAGCCCGCCTAACTGCTCATACAAAGACTTCTTTACAAGCATACAGGCTCCGGTCACTGCCGTTACATTCTGGGCATAGCACAATTTCCCCATATAACCCACATTTGCCTCCGGCACCTTATAATGGGTATGCCCTGCCGTCCGGTGGGCTCCAAGGCCAATGACGATTCCCGCATGCTGGATGGTCTTATCCCCGTAATACAGCTTGGCGCCTACCACGCCAACATCCTGCCGCTGCCCATACATAAGCATTTCCTCAATCCAGCCCTGTGTTATGACCTCTGTGTCATTGTTTAATAATAACACATATTCTCCTTTTGCAAAAGACACACCATAGTTATTTATTTTGGAATAGTTGAACACGCCCTCATAAGTCACCACCTGCACTTTGGGGTGCTTGGAGATTTCCTTGTAATATTCCTGAATCTGCTCCGTTTCACTGTTGTTTTCCACTATGATAATCTCAAAATTTTCATAGGTGGATTTGTTGATAATGGATTCCACACAACGGCTTAAATCCTCCACATGGTCCTTGTTTGCAATGATAATGGACACAAGAGGGCGTGCAGTCAAATCATATTTAATGCGGAATATGGTTTCAAAGGCTCTTGTGCTTTCGATGGAAAAATCATGACACCCCTTGCTTTTTAAATGCTCTGCAATGGCTCCCTTTGCCGCCGCAATGGCATAGGTCTTTGCCCCGATTCCGGAAGCCACGCTTCCCTTATGGGAGCGCCAGTAATAGAGAATTTTCGGCACATGGACAATCCGCTTAGCCCTTCCGGTAAGCCGTAAAATCATATCATGGTCCTGACTTCCGTCAAACTGGCTGCGAAACAACTCCGTGCCCTCTAACAATTCCCTTTTAAAGACGCTGAAATGGCAGATATAATTATTTGCCCTTAAATTATCCGGTGCGAAATCC
Organism: uncultured Lachnospiraceae bacterium; assembly: GCA_947382355.1. Lineage (GTDB taxonomy): Bacteria > Bacillota > Clostridia > Lachnospirales > Lachnospiraceae > RGIG3040. The sequence goes on along the minus strand of CANCYR010000001.1, from coordinate 155,681 downwards.
GGCTTAAAGTGCAGGGTAATCATATGATTGATGCTGTTGCCCTTAAAGGTTGCCTCATCACAATAAATATAATCTGCATCCTGTTCACAAATTACTTTCATATATTCATATAAGACGCTTGGGTGAAGCAAATCGTCGTGGTCGAAAAGCCCGATGTATTCTCCGGTTGCCATGGCATAGCAGGCATTGGTATTTCCGGATATTCCTTCATTTTTTTCAAGCTTCTTGTAAACGATTCTTTTATCCTTTTCATAGTAGCTTTTGCAGATTTCCCCCACAAGTCCATGCTCTTTGTCGGAACCGTCCGCAAGACAGAGCTCCCAGTTTTTGTAAGTCTGTGCCACCACGCTGTCTATCATTTCCCGGAGGAACCGTTCCGGGGTGTTATAAAGGGGAACTAAAATGCTGATTTTAATATCCCTTGGAAATTTGGTTTCCTCCTCTTCCCTTCTTCTTGCCGCAGCGGGGAAGCTGCCTGTACCGTGTATTTTTATGGCTCTTTTTTCCCGGTATTTATTTACGATTTTCCTGGCAATCCCTTTTGGGTTCCCATGGCATAAAATCCGGTTTTTCTGCCTGATAAAAAAGTGGATGACCACACGGAAGGGCTTGCTCATCGCCCAGAAAGGAGAATCCTTAATGCGGCTCAGCTTCATGGCAAGGTCCTCGCATTCCCGTTTTGCATCTGCCAGCTCGTAAGCAAGCTTCTCGCTTTTTTGCTTTTCCCTTTCATAAAGCTCCTTATAATATTCTTCCAAATCCTTTTTTTCTTCTTTCATTTTTTCCTGCTTCATCTTTCTTCTGACTTCCTTCCCAAAAGCATACGAAGGGGCTTTGTAAGCTTCCAGCTTGTGGAATTTTTATAATTGGCAATCTGTTCTTCCCGGTTGGCTATAATTTCCCGCATATCAGACAGACTGCTTATTGTTTCGCCTACAAATTCCTCCGGCAGCTTTTCTATTTGAAACCTCACATACAGGCGCTTTATCCCGGATTCCAGCCCATTAATGGAAATCCATGGGCTTTCCTTGTAAAAATACAGAATAGGGTTCACGGAAATTCCATTAGTTTCATAAGCGGCCTCTTTCGAGCCTGTTTCATCCTCCTGAAGCAGTCCTATCCGGACCATGGTGTTTTCTTCACCAAAGCTGATTTTTACTCCCTGAATGGAAGCCTCTTCTGGTAAATCCAGAACGAAGGAGCCTGAACCGTCTTCCTCCTGTTTCAGAATCCGCTCAATACCATTCTCATTTAAAAAGCCCTGTCCTTTATCGTATTGCACTGTTATCTTATTGTTTTCCGCCTTTGTCAACTCCTTTTTTAAAGCAGACATAGGCACAACCGGCTTGCCCTGCTCTAAATACAAATCCCGAAGCAGCCTGCTGTCCCCCTGGGCATATTTTTGGAAGCGGGTTTCCATTTGTTGAAAAATCCTTTTTCTTTCGGGAAAAATGCCCATTTCCTTATAAAAATCAAAGTCATTGTCAAAACATTCCAAAGCTCTTCTGTCCTTTTGTTCCAGATAACAGAACAGAATCCGGTAAACCAGATAGTCTATGGGAACAGGGAAATCAAAGGTCCATTCATAATCAATCAGAGTAATCTGCTCCCCTAAAAGAATATTCTGGCATACCATGTCAATATCTGTAACAGGCAGGGACATCATGGCTTCCTCTGACTCCTTTACAAATGCCTCTGTCCCGAAAACCTGTGTAAATTCCTTCGTAATAACAAAAGGAAGCTGTCCTTTTAAGGCCTTCACCATTCTGCAAAATGCAAGAAGTGTTTCCTTACAGCTTTCAAATTCTCCTTTTTTTAAGGCATCATCCAGAAAATTTTCCAGACTTTCTCCTTTTACAAAGGAAAAGCCCACCTGCTCTTTTCCATTTACCTGCCCGCTTTTTATAATTTTATTTACGCTCATAGCCCTGCCAAGAAAGCTTTCCTGTGCAAGCTGGGGCTTAAGAGCTTCCTCTAAGTGGCAGAGCCTTTTTATATGCCCGTTAGCCGCCTGTTCAAAGGCAGTCTTTTCCACGATTCTTTCCCCGTTTTCCGCCTTTAAGATACTGGTGCAAATTTGCTTGTCCGAAGCTCTTTCCACCGAATAACGGCAATACAATATATTCGTGTGCTCCTTTGCTATCTCCAGCAGGTAGCCATTGGCAAACTGGGCATATGCTCCAGCCTTTACCACCTGTTCCACAGCCTGCCTTTCATCAAAGAAACCAAAGCGGGCATGGCGGAAATTGTAAAAATTTTCATCACATTCCCCGGCTTTTGGCAGGTATTCATCGGTATAGACTGCCACGGGAAACCGAATATCCGGATAGGGATAATATACCTTCAGGGAATATTCCTGTCCCTGATGGTCTATGGCGGCTTTTGCCTGTGCTGTTAAAAAGGGCAGGCTCATGCCTTTGCTCTTTTCAAAGCCCCCCGGCAGAAATGCCTGAAAGATACTTCCATCCTCCTCAGCCTCTCCCGCCATGCGGTGCAGGCTGAAAGGATTTTCTGCCGCAAGGTATAAACGCCCCTTTTTTGTAAGCATGGAAAGAAGCTTTTGTAACTTTGGCGCTCCCTGCTCCTTTTCTTCATAGGGAAGCACGAAAATCCAGTCATAGGCTTTGCCGGTTTCCGGTATTTTTTCCGTAGAATCTATGCAAAGCACCTGCTGCTCCTTTTCTATGGGCAGAAGCTTTATTAAATTGTTGTTTTTTATATTGGTACTTTCCATAGGGTTCTCTTATATTCCTTATAATTTTTCGCTCTATCACAACAGTTCAGACAGCAGATTTATGTTAACCTTTTTCCACCGTAATCTTTGTATTCATATCAAAAAAGCCAACGGTATTTTTTTCTGATATGACACTGATGCTCACTAAATCATAGAGTCTGTGATATACCTTGAAATTGTCACCCTCATATCCGGTACAGCCAAGGGAAATCAAATAATCCCCCCCCTGCAAATCCATCTGCTGTTCATAGGTGACAATCCTTGTTTCCCCTTTTTTCACCACTCCCGTCTCCACCCGTTCAAACATGGTGTTGGTGCCGGTAATATCAGTGCCATGGGCATTCTTTATAGTAAAGGTAAAGATAGGGTTCTTCACCTGCTCATGGAAATATAGCTTTGCCTTTACCTGAAATTTTGTTCCTTTTTCAATGAGATTATTCATGGCGCCATATTGGTCAATAATAGCAAAGTCCACGATTTCCGCCTGTTTTTCTCCATAATCGGAAACAGATTCATTGACGGTAAAATGCTTCCTCCAGCTGTCTTCCCCGCCTTCTCCGTCTATGACACTGCTTCTCCTGCTTACATCCTCCAATGTTTCCTCGTCCAACTGATGCACCAGCAGCTTTTTATACATATTAATCATGTCCTTTGGGGAGCCCTCTGCCAGCTTCACGCCTTTATTTAAAAGGATTACCCGGTCACAGTATTTAGCAATGCTGCTTAAGTCGTGGCTTACAAACAAAATAGTCTTTCCCAGCTTCTTGAACTCTTCAAATTTATGGAAGCACTTTGTCTGAAAAAACACATCTCCTACAGACAAAGCTTCATCTACAATCAGGATTTCCGGATTGATATTGATTGCCACTGCAAAAGCAAGGCGCACGAACATACCGGAGCTGTAAGTCTTCACCGGCTGATGCACAAAATCCCCGATATCTGCAAATTCCAGAATTTCGGAAAGTTTTTCATCAATTTCCTCCTCCGAAAACCCAATCATGGTCCCCTGAAGATAGATGTTTTCAATTCCTGTATATTCCATGTTAAAGCCTGCGCCTAACTCTAACAGGGCGGAAATCCTTCCGTTTACCACAAGCTCTCCTGACGTCTTGCTTAAAACCCCGGTAATAATTTTTAAAATAGTGGATTTGCCGGAGCCGTTGGTTCCTATGATGCCTACGGATTCTCCCTGGGCAACATCAAAGGAAACGCCCCGAAGGGCATAGTGCTCCTTATAATTTTTCTTTCTTGTAAGCCCTAAAGATTCCTTAAGGCGGTCGGAAGGCTTATTGTACAGTTTATATATTTTATTTACATCCGTAACCTGAATTGCAGGAGGGATTTCCCGAGGAGGTTCCGCTTTCTTTTCGTCTGCTTTGTTTTGGAGGTTTGTTTTCTTTTCCTTTACTATGCTTTGAGAGCCGTTCTTCTTTTTTGCATTCATGGATTCACCTGTTTTCTATTTGAAGGCTGTTATTGCAGCCATGTCAATTGCTATTTTTGAAACGATTTATTTATCTATGGCCAGTATTTCTGACCTTACAGTTTTATATCCTTCCAGTGTTATCTTTCTACAGCCTTCTCATCCTATAATCTATCCTTCTGGCAGCTTATGGGCTTTGCACTTCACGCTTATGCTGACTATCCTTTTTCCGGGACAGTTTATAATACATCTGCAAAATGGGGTTTTAACCGTTTGAATACAAAGGTTCCCAGAGCGAATAAAGCTATTGTCAGTAGCCAGAAATAAGCAAACTGCCCCGGCTGCTGCCAGAACCAGACTTCATCAAACAATGACTGCCTGTAGCCGGTTACAATATAAAATACCGGATTCAATCGGAAAACCCACTCAAATCCGGTTCCTTCCGCACGGGTAAAGGACCACATGATGGGAGTTGCCCACATGCCAATCTGTAAGGCAATGTTGACGATTTGAGTCAGGTCCCTGAAAAAGATAACTACCGAACAGAAGGTATAGCTTAATGCCAGCACCAGAATGAACAGGCAGAAGCTGTAATATACAATCTGCAGGGTATAAGGGGTAAGGTGATAGCCGTAAATAAAATAAATTGCCAATAACACCCCCATAAAGAAAACATGTATGAAACCTGCCGCAATAATTTTAATCAAGGGAAGTATGCTGATTTTGAATACTACCTTCTTTACCAGATAATTGTATTCCAGCAAAGCATTGGTGGCATTATTGATTGCTTCGGAAAAAAAGAACCATGGCACCAGACCGCTTGTTAAGTATACTACAAAAGGAACCTCCACACCTGATTTAAAAATTTCTCCTTTTTGGGAAAAGCCTTTTTCAAATACAAGCCAGTATACTAAAATAGTTATAATTGGCTGAATGAAAGCCCAGATGATTCCCATGTATGAGCCGGCATATCTGGTTTTGAAGTCGTTTTTGGACAGCTTCCATATAAGCCGTCTGTTCTGCCATAGTTCTACCGGCAGAGAAAACATTTTCTTTAGAAAAAGAGGCATGGTGACTGGTTCTCCTTTTGTTTCGCTTGATGTCGCTTGATGATATCGTGCATAATTAGTAGTTATTGTACCATATTTCTCCATAAATATCAATTTATGGAGAAATCAACAGTTTTCCATCTTTTTTTTATTTAAATATAGTCTTTTTGTATTGCAGCCTTTGTTTTCATAAAAGATACAGGCAGGCAATGAACGTCCAGTTCACAGGAATCATACCATAAAAACATTTCCTCTTCCCGCCTTCTATTGCATATGATTGCCGGATGTCACAGGATTATTGGCATAGTATACGGGATTACCCGGCATGTCAAGAATTTTATAAATATCTCTTGTTTCTCACTAGCATTTATGCTAAACTCATGTCAATATCAAATGGATGAAATATTATGACTTATTTTATCCGTCTATTTTCAGTCCGTATCGGTCATTACTTCAACTTTCCATTTCTTAAAAGGAGGATTTCCCATGAATATATTTTAATATCTGTCTTTTTACATTTCAAACTATAACTTGCATTTCTCTAAATCACTTCAACATCCTGGCAGAAAACCGGGCAACTTAAAACAGTCATAATCTTTTTTCAATAACGTTCATATTTGTCTTGCAAATTTCTTATGCATTTCATATACTAAGATTAGAAAGACTTATCTGTTATCTCTTTTTCTGCTTTGGCAAACCAATACATTTCAGACAGAAAAGGAGCACGCAAAAGATGAATAGCCAGACCTATGCTGAGAAAACCAGACTTTTGAATCCCATTGATGATGACTTTTTAAAAAAGATGGCGGAGGATAGTCTCTTTTGTCAGGAAGTCATCCGGACAATTTTAGAAGACGACTCATTGATTGTGCTCGAAAGCCACCCGCAGCATACCATCAAGAACCTGCAGGGGCGTTCCGTTATTTTGGATATTCTTTGTAAGTCCCGCACTGACAAAGTGATAAACGTAGAGATACAGAAAGAAGACAATACGGACCATCAGAAAAGAGTCCGATATCATGCTTCCTGTATCACGGCAAATATAACCGATACCGGCTCTCAATTCAGGGACATACCGGACTTATGTATTATTTACATATCAAAATCCGACATTTTCAGGGAAGCAAAGACCGTTTATCATATAGACAGAATCATTCGGGAAACCGGCACCATTGTGGAAAACGGCTTACAGGAAATCTATGTGAATGCCTCCAATAAAGATGGCTCCAATATTTCAAAACTTATGACTATATTTACAGAAAGCAATGCTTATGATGATGTTTTGTTTCCAGCCACATCAAGAAGAAAACGTTATTTCAAAGAAGATAAGAAGGGAGTGGAAGAAATGTGTGCAATTATGGATGAAATCAGAGAAGAGGGAAGGTTGGAAGGAATCCTGGAAAATAAATTGGAAATCGCTGAAAAGTTACTGGAAATGGGAATCAGCGTAATAAAAGTTGTGCAGGCAACCAGGCTTCCGGCAGAAACCGTGCAGGCAATGGCAGACGAAGCCGCAATATACAAATAGGGGGCCCTTTCATCCTTCTCCGGGCTTCAGCTTAAAGCAATAGCTTCCGGCCCCCAGTTCTTCCTTTCTCTCCCCGTCTCCATCCGGCAGGATAAGCACGGCCTCCCCATTTGCCGGTATGGTCACCTCATAGGAAAGCATATTTTCAGAAATGCTCCATTTCACCTCTACTTTTCCATAAACAGAATCATAATAGCCCTCACAGCTTTGAATCTCCATCCTTCCATCCGTCAAAACAGCCGGTCTGAGCAAAATCCTTCCTTTTGGAGCATCCATGGAAATGCCAAGCAGGGATTCATATAAAAAGGCTCCTACACTTCCATTGTTAAAGTGATTGAAGGAATTCATCCCATCCTTGTGAAATCCTGATTCTTTTGTATAAGAATCCCATCTTTCCCAAATAGTGGTGGCTCCCTGATTTACACTATAAAGCCATGATGGATTTTCCTCCTGCAGCAAAAGTTCATATGCCAGTTTTTCCTGCCCTTCCTTAATCAGTACAGGAAGAAGCTCCGGCGTACCCAGAAATCCGGTGCTCAATCTGGTCCCGTTTCTTTCAATGGAAGATATCAAATCTGAAACCGTATTTTCTTTTGCCCTGCCATTCAGCAATTCATTGGAAAGAGCCAAAAGACAAGCGGTTTGAGTCCTTTGAGTTAAATGCAAATCTATAACATATGTTTTATTAAAGTATGATTTAATTTTTCTTAGCAGCCTTTTATATTTTCTGGCATCCTTCCTTTTATCCAATGCCTCTGCCATTTCTATCATCATTCTGGCATCCTTGGCATAACAGGCAGCAGAAACCATTTCCTTATCTGTCTCCTCAAAAGCAAGCCAGTCTCCAAAGGCTGTAAGAGGACCTATTCTTGCCTCCTCACCCTTAAAGCAGCTTATCCCCTCCAGATAATCCATATATCTGCTCATGGAATCATACATTTCTTCTATATAATCAATATCCCCGTACTGTTTATATAATTCATAAGGAACGGAAATTCCCGCATCCGCCCATCCTGCATTACCGCTTCCGGTAACTGCCGAATAAGGAACTGTATCCGTATAAGAACCGTCCTGTCTCTGACTATCCCTTAAATCTCCAAGCCATTTTTTATAAAAATTTCTTAAATCCTGATTAAACAAAGAAGTTTTCAAAAATACCTGTGTATCACCTGTCCATCCCAGCCGCTCATCTCTTTGGGGACAGTCTGTTACCGCCAGCAACAAATTGTTTCTCTGGCTCCACTGAATGTTTTCTATAAGCCTGTTTACTTTTTCATTGTCCGTTACAATATTTCCGCATTCCGGTGAACTGTTGCCAAGAAATACTGCTTTTAGCTCCAAAAGCTCCATATCCTCTGTGGCTTCCAGAGAAATATAACGAAAACCAAAATAGGAAAATATGCTCTGATACTCCTCCGTTTCCTCTTCTCCCGAAGTAATCCTTACCGTTGACTGAGCCGTCCTGTAATTTGCCTGATACAGACTGCCCTTTGGTCCGTCATTTCCCTTTTCTTCCTCTCCGCTGTCGTTGAGCATTTCCCCAAAATGAATGGTAATTTCCGTTCCCGGCTTTGCCTGATACTTTAAATATGGCACTCCTGTCATATTTTGTCCAAAGTCAAATATCACAGTCTGTCCTTTTTTTATCTGTAACCTTTCATTTTTATTATACCATGGGCTTTTCTCCACAGAATGGCTATTTTCAACTGCACCATTTTGACTTACTGCAGGTTTTCTTACCGTTTTTATATTTTCTTCCAATTCCCCTATAGCTTCCATCCTTGCAATTTCATTGATATGCCCATAGGTACTATTATCACTGACAGTTCCATCATATATTACAATGCTTTCCGGCTCCCTGCTATATTCCTTTTGCTCCTGCACCTGATACCCGTAAAAAGATTTAAATTCCCCTATAAATCCCAATGCTTCACCTGTTGGCATATATACAGGCTTTCTATCCGGTTTAGCCGTTTCTTTTCCTTCTGCATTTTCCGCCCCTGCCACAGATTCCGCTTTTGTGGTTCTCTTTCCGAAATGGTACACCTCTCCGTTATAAATATCCGCTGACACTACGGCAGTGTCCTTACAGTACTGCCAGCTTTCGTCAGTGACAATGACCTGACTGCTTCCATCCTCATACAAAATATGAAGCTCCCCGATAAAAGCCGGCAAATGGTATCCATAGGTTCCCTGTGAGGCTCTTCCGCACCACCAGCCTGTTCCAACCATAAATGCCATTGCATTTTTATCATTTTTCTTAAGATAGTCCGTTATATCATATGTATTATATAAAAGCCGGTCTTCATAATCCGTCCACCCCGGCTTTAATTCATCATAGTTTCCCCTTCCCAGCCTCTCGCCATTGACATATCCGTCATAAATTCCAAGGGCGCTGGCATAAAGCACCGCTTCCCTTATTTCTTTATTTTCCAGCACAAATTCCTTCCGAAAGACTGCCTGTCCGTCCTCATAAATATTTTCCTCCGGATTCATGGCAATGAACTTCCCTTGGGAAAATGCGTTTTCCTGCCAGAAAGCTGTAGTGAAAAGAGCTTCTTTTGAACAAACCCGATTTCCATGACTGTCTGTTATCTCCACCGTCCATGCATAGTCAGAATGTTCCTTTATCTCTTCCCCCTCATATGGAATGGCAGAGGTATTTTTACTTTTTACCACGCCGCTGTCCCATACAAGGCTTTTTTCACCTGTAAGCTTATGAAGTTCATAAACCCGGATTTCATATGCCTTTTGCAAAAATCCCTGTTCCTCTGAAGCCAGCTTCCAGGAAAAGGCCGGAGTCCTGTTGTCCACTCCAACCGGGCTCTGCACAGCATCCACCTCCTGGCTGAAAATCTCAAACTCCCCTGTGCCTTCCTGATGCATGGTATTTAATGCTTCTTTTTTTCCGCATCCCACTTGCACTAACAGCAACAGTAAGGGCAATAAAAAGAGAAGCCCCTTAGCCAGCCTGCTTTTATTTTTTATGACATAGTTGTTTTTTCTATTTATCCGTCTCATATCGTATCTCATATATGCATTGTATCATTCCATTGCATATTTTGCTATTCTTTTCATTATCTTATGACCTGCAATAATTCAGCCTTCGCCCACTCAATGCAGAACAATCTCATTAGGCGCCGTGTTATAGCTGATAATTTCCGCTCCCATGGTTTTCATAAGCTCTATATAATGAGGTGTTGTATAATAGCTCTCCTCTCCGGTTTCCCGGTTCCTGTTTTCCATCAGCCAGTCAGGCGCATCAAACAAAGCAGCTTTGGGAGATACCAGCTCATAAAAGTCATCCGGCAGGCTTCCGTTGCCGTGATGGGACATCTGCACATAATCCGCTTTCAGCTTATCTCCGTATTCCGTCATGATTTCATCCGCCACCAGCTCTCCGATATCCGCCAGATACAAAATGCTTTCTTCCTTTCCAGACAGCTTAAATACCATGGAACCGTCATTTAAAATATTGTCGCTTTGGGAAACTACCAGTTCATCGCAGCTATGGAATACCTCCATTTTCAGTCCCAGAACATTTTTCATATCTCCTGCCTTCAGCCATGTGACATTTTCATGTCCCTCCAGCCCCCGCAGCAGATAGCTATAGGTATCCACCCGAATCCCCTGCTTTTTCACCGCTTCATAATCCATCTCACCTATTAAGATTTCTCCTATGGAAATTTCCGTCTCGTCCCAGCCCGCCTCCAAAACCGAGCAAAGCACACCGCAGTGGTCATCATGAGGATGGGTGATAATCCAGTAATCCACCCTGCCGCCTCTTTTTTTAATTTCTTCCACCAGAGGAATTGACTGCCATGCCCTGCCCCCATCTATCACTGCCAGTCCGCCCCTTCCGTCTTCTATCAGATAGCTTAAGCACTGAAGCCCTTCCACATCTGCAAACTGGGTAACGGTATAGCTTTCCGCCGGCTGATCCTCCAGCTTATAAACCGTATAATTTTCAGTCCTTCCGATTTCAAAAACAGGATATTTTTCCATATCCTCCGGCAATATATGATGAGAAGCAAATACCACATACTGATACTGGTCCTTTTTCATCTTTTTTATGATACGCCTTATATTTATTTCGTCATTGGACATCACCAGCTGCCTTGCAACCCTTTTGACCTGCTTAAAGTTGCCAAAACTCTTTCTTACAAATAACAGCTCAATATTGGCATTGTACATGCGGATATCTTCTGCAACAGGCTCTGCCACCATTGCCCTCGGACCTTTAAAATCCTTCCTGTTTGGAACAATCAAAGCATCCTTTGGAAGCTTTTCATAATCCCTCAAAATAATCTCGCTTATCTGAATTGCTTCTTCACTGATTTTATAAATATTCTGGGCAGGCTTATATTCAATGCTTGTATACACCGTGTTGCCGCAAAGCACAATCAAAAGCAGACAGGGAATCCAAAACCATTTTTTCTTCCGGGAAATATATGCAAAAACCGCAGCAATACAGACAGGGGACAAAAGCAGCCAGAAAAACCGCTCAAACACTTTCATCATTTTTGCTTTTGACACTATTGTCAGAAGTATCGGATTCCCAATGAGGAACATAAGGATTGCCCCATACCAAAGATACACCTTCATCTCCGGGCTTTTTTCCTTTCTCAAAAAAAAGAACAAAAAGGCTCCAAGAAACAAAAGCCCAAAGGCTCCTGTCCCCCAATAGGTATTTACTTCTTCCTTTAATGTGTTAAGCCATAACATATCGAATCCTCTTTTCTACAACAGAAAAACAGCCATAAGCAGTACCTCCGGCAACAGGCTGCAGGCTGCAAAAATACAGTTTTTCCATTTTTTCCCAACAATCAGATTGGCAAGTGCCGAAACACCCATTACAAGGAAGTTCAGATACAGCCCCGTTTCTCCCATAAAGGCACTGGCAAGAAGCCCTGCCGTTACCAGAAGCCAGTAAGGCAATGCTTCCTTAACATGCTCCTGTTCCCATGCCCGGTTTACGAAATACCAGACAAAAGGAAGGCCTATCGTAATAAACAAGGCTTTTCCCTGCCATATCCGGGTAATGAGGAAATTTTCCGGACTGAATACATAATAATTGCCAAACATATGCAAAAAAGCAAAGAATAAAAGAAACCTTCCCAAATTCTCCTTTTTTTCCATCCATTTGTCCGCCAGCATACAATAAAGACCATATGCCAAAGGCATGTAAAACAACGGATACAGATTATGGCAGATAATCAATGTATGGAGCCTTCCGCTCATAAGGCAGAGAGATGCCTGATAAACAGGCAGTGCCGCCATAATATACCGGTTTTCAACAGGCATTTGCATCAAGCCGTCATAAGCGCTGTACTTCAGCACATAATCATGGGACAGACACATGGAAGACAGCCCCGTATAAAAAGCATCATCCTTATCCGGCGTGGACATTAACAGGATTACCAGTATCTGGGCTGCTACCAGCCCTGCGCCCATAACAAAATAAGGGTCCTTATAATACTTATAGTCATTGGGACATTTTTCCTTCTGAAAGTACCTGTACCATCCAAATGCTCCTGATAGCGCCAACAACAAACTGGTTCCAATATAAATCCACGTCAGCAGCCGGAAGCTTCCGTCAAGCAATATAAATACCATAGCAGCTATCTGATAAATACTATAATTTAAAACCAGTCCTGTTCCCATGGCTGAAATAATCAGAAAGCGTTTGTGCCTTTCCAGCACCTTTATAAAAATACCGCCTGCAAGAAGCGGATTGACGCACATCCAGAAAAAAGCCAGTCCGTATTGAAATATCATGTCCACATCATTCACCTGCCCGCCTGTAAAATACATAATAATTTTCTGTCTTTCCTACTTCTTCATAATTCCTGCTTAAAAAGGCTCCTTCCACATCCACCTTTTTCAGTCTCTTCACTTTAGCCCCTCTATCCTTCCAATGATTGGTTCCCCGGTGCATGACTACATAATCACAGGCTACATCAGCATTTAAATTCAGGGTATCCGCCAAAACCTCCACCTGCTGCCACTTATTGCTCAAAGGTCCCTTTACCGACTCATATGTGTTATAAAATTCATAAAGCATTCTCTGAGTATCGCTGTAAGCTGCTTCATAACCCAATGCAGCCTGCTCCTCCCAAATATCTTTTCCGTAAACAGGATAAAAATCTGCGCTGTATACACGGCAGTCCTTCATCCAGTCCTTTGGTCCCCATACATGGGCTTTTTCCAGTCCTTTCCCTTCCATATCTGCCAAAACCAGGTCATAGACCTGCACATATTCCTGATTAAGTCCAAAACTATTGTTCCATGCAGGCGCTTCTTCCATAAATACAGGAGTTCCGGAAAGAAACACCATTAGAAACAGAAATGCTCCGGTTCCAAGGAGCTTTTTCCAATCCTTCTCCTTACCTGCCCTTCCAAGCACCAGTACCGCCGCAATGCAAATAAAAAGAGGAATCTGGCAAAGCCAGCGAATGGGGTAATAAAGCGAAAGTGCCGGGAAACACTTTACCAGCAAAAAGACAGTCAGGGGGCAAAGCAGAAAAAAATAAGATAACACCCCATATCCTAAAAGGAACCCTTTCTTCTCTCCAAGGAAAAAAAACAGTACTGCAAGAGAAATAAGAAATAATCCCCAATACTTGTCTTCCAGATTCATGAAATAATAACCAAGCTCCATAGTTTCCTTTACTTCTGCCAAGTTCCTTTCCCTGCCTTTCTAAAATAAAAAATCATTTATTTTTTGTGTGACGCAATGATTTTGCAATCGCTGCCAGTATCCCGACAACACATGACAAGGCTGTCATAGCCAAAGGAAGTCCTAAACCATAATCCATTCCTGCTGCCAGCAGCCCGCCTGCCAGAAGAAGTGCATACTCCGAAAGCCAACCAAAATTGCCGGCTATAGCTTTCCGGCTTCTATTCTCCTTAAAGGCTGTTAAAAGCAAATATAAACAGTATGGCAGCAAAATTCCAGTAAGCACGGTTCTTCCTTCATATGCATAATGGAGCATTTGATATGACTCATTCATATATGCCCTGTCTCCCAAAAAAAGCAAAAGGGCATAAACCCACATGAAGAATATGCGCCCAGCTTTCCATTTTTCAAAAAAGTATGCCGCAAATTGATAATAGACCAGAAAACTGATTAAAAGCATCCAGAGGGATATACAAAAAAACAGCAGGTGTCCGGTATTTATCTGAAACCAGTCTGCCAGACAGGCATAAAATGCGGGCAGGTTCATAAGACTCCATCCAGACTCCTTCGTCGCTAAGAACGGTTGTCCCGTAAGAGGGTTGAAGCCATTGAGGGAATTGGTATCTAAGATGGTATTTACCGTTTCCGGCACCAGATACCAGCCTTCCAGCTTAGGGGCATACAGGAAAAACAGGCTGCCCGCAAGAAGAAAGGCAGGCGCTATGAAAAGCACTTCCTTAAGAAGCCCGCTTTCTTTTTTCCCTGTGCCCTTTCCTTTGCCGGATCGTATCATCCGCACACCAAAAGCTGCTATGCCTGCACACACAAACGCCGCCAATACATAAAAAAACCTGCCGGACAGCATTTGAAAATCCCATCCTCTTAAATTAGCAGCCACAGCCACAGCTTCAAAAGTCCCCCATAATAAAAGTATGCCCGCTATATAGGTTCCGCTTATCGTTCTTTTGCCAAACAACATCCCAAGCAGAAAAGGAGCCGCCAAAAGTACCGCTGCCAATGCCAATATATGAAATATTTCCATAAAGCTCCCTCCTTTTGTAACAGTTTTGACAACAGATTCCCTTAAGATTATTTCGATAATTTCAACTTATAAATATACAAGGGTCCTTCTATAAAAGGTTCCTGATAATTTTCCCGTATAAAGCTTCCGAAAGGCTCTTTTTCCAGCCATACCCGATAATCCATGGTATATTCGCAGTCCAGAAAAATAACAGTAGGTATTCTTTCCGGAAACCTTTCGTAATAAGCAAGAAGCTGCTCTCCGAATGCGGGAGTGCTTATGGTATTTCCAGTACCGATAGAGGCCTCCGTTTCCCCATACAGAAACATATCAGCGCCCACATACAAAAATACATCATCCTTTTTCACATGCTCATGAAGGGAGGCTGTCTTCCATTCATACTGCCTGTAATCCGTATCTCCCAAACGTATGCCGCTAAGCACCCCGTGCCATGCCTCATAATTGGGCTCAAACACGTTCAACCGCTGGGTTGCCGTATAACGCACCAGAAATATCCGGCTTGCAAATGCCATTGCGGTAAAGACCAGGACAAATGCTGCCGCTGCTGCCCTTCCCGCTATCCTGACACCTGTAGAAGCCGTATATTTATCCCGTTTTGATTCCCGCTTCCCGGATTCATTTCCTTCTGCTCCACTCCGTCCTTCGTACTCATTTTCTAAAAATACCCTGATAATCATATATATCCCCGCCAAGACAGCAGGAAACAAAAAGGACATGGAATAATTGGCAGTAAGATTGGAAGAAAGCAATACTGCAACTACCAAAAACAAATTCGGTACAATCATGGTATAAAAAAGCACCCTGTCCTTTTCTGTTTTCTCATAGGACAGGTAAAAGTAAGTGCCTAAAACCAGCGTTTGCAAAATAACCGGGAAAAAAATCAGGAAATTCACATCCTTTATGGTATGGAACTGTACAAGGGCATATACCGCCTGAAACGTCAACAGCATCAAAGCCGGCAGATAACTCTCCTTCTTTTTCCATCTCCTCCACAAGCTCCGGCACACATGGCAAAAAAGAATAGCCGGAAGTGTTATTTTTAACATATCCCACAAATACCGGATATGACTTAAAATATGTTCGCTCATGACCTGCTCATGGGATTCGTCCATAAACACATAAGATAATGCTTCTGAAAAACCTTTCAAAGCAGCGTCTCTTAATATAAAACCGCTTAACGCATAGCCCATGAACAAAAACCCGCAAGCTGCGCAAATCCCTGTGAATATGCCTATATTCTTCCATATCTGCGTTTTTTTCAAGCCATGCTGCTTTTCCGCTTCCCCGTAACCGGATTTTGTTAAAAAAGCAATCACCGCCAAAAAGGGAACAATCAAAAATACTGCCGCCGGATAGGACAGAACCGTAATACAAAGCCCTATTGCAGCCATAGACAAATACAGAAAGCCATACCCGTTCCTTTGCTTTTTGAAAAACTGCAAAAGCGACATCATTGTCAATATCAATCCCCAACAGCACATCAATGTATACTCCGGCGACTGAATATGCTTTGGAGTAAAATTAAAAAACAATATGGCAAGTATTCCTGCGCACCTGCCCGTCATATAATGCCTGCAGGTACGATACACATAAACAGCCAGAAGCCCCTGGATGCACACGCCTGCAATTCTTAAAAACACCAGCATGCCAATAACAGAACCTGTCACTTTTTGAAACAACCATACAAGGGGCGCATATAAAACTGCAGAAGTCTGATGAAGCTCCCACATATCCAGAAACAGCCTGTCCCCTTTTATAAGGCGGCAGGCCATTGTCACTGTATAAGATTCATCAATATCCGCACTGATATAAATGGTCTTAAGTGCCCCTATTACAGAAAGGGCAAGAAGCAATATCCATATGCCGGTCCAGGCAAGCTTATTTATCTCTTTGCTCATGTAAGCCGCTCCACTTTGTATCCTTTTCGGAAATTATCAAATCCTCTCTGGTCATCCCCTCCGGCATGGGCCACTCTACCCCAATGGCCTCATCACACCAGAGCAGTCCTCCTTCATCATTGGGATGATAGAAATCTGTACATTTATAGGCAAATTCCGCATAATCCGATAACACGATAAATCCATGGGCAAAATTCTTCGGTATAAAAAACTGCTTTTTATTTTCTGCAGACAAACGCACTCCATACCACTGTCCATAAGTCTTTGAGCCTTTTCTTAAATCTACCGCTACATCAAACACCTCTCCGCTCACCACACGGACAAGCTTGTCCTGAGGAAAATTAATCTGATAATGAAGTCCCCTTAACACACCCTTTTTGGAAGCCGACTGGTTATCCTGAACAAACTCCATGTCAATTCCCGCTTCCTTAAAATCGTTATAATTATAGGTCTCCATAAAATAGCCTCTCTCATCACCAAATACGGCAGGCGTAATTACCTTAAGTCCTTCAATATGGCAGGTTTCCACTGTTATCTTTCCCATTTTCCTCTTCCTCTCTGTTATTCATTCTAAAATCCCACATAACTGATATTTAAATCCACTCTTCCGTCGATTCCATCCACGGAACCGGAGGATGTATATTGCCACAAATCATAACTTCTGTCATAAGTAGGCGTTTTTCTGTACTGTGCCATCCAGATATAATGGCTTTCTAACACGCTGGCATCCACATTGCTGCCAAACCAGCTTCTGCTTGCATAAACTCCCGCATTAAAGCCGGAGTTTTCAATGGTCTCACAAAATGCTTTGCATACCTGAGTACGTATATCCCTATCCAGCTTATCTGCCCGTCCTTTTCCTCCTGCCCCTTCCGTATCGATAAAGATAGGAAATGCAAGCTCATAGCCCTTGCAGAGAGTGAGCACCATACTGGCCTCCTCCACTGCCTCCACTGTATTTATCGCCTGAGTAAAGAAATAAACGCCGATTTTAATTCCTTCTTTTGAAGCACCCTCTATGTTTTTTCTAAAACAGGGGTCTTCTACCAGTGCGCCGGTAGAGGAACCTCTGTAACCGCAGCGGATAATGACAAACTCTACTCCAGAAGCCTTTACCTTTTTCCAGTCGATTTCTTTGTTCCATTTGGATACATCTATTCCAAAGCCGGTATTTTCTTTCTTTAAATGTTCCACCGTTTCCGTGCTGTCCGCATCTGCCAGAGCTCCTGAAACCTCTGTATCTTCAATGGCAGCATCCACTTCATCTTCGGATTTTATCATATAGGAAATATCTTCTATAAGCCGGTATTCAATCTGCTCCTTCACATGGATAGGTATGGTATCCGGCACCGTAAAATCATCCATTTCTTCCAGAGAAACCTGATAATCTCCTGCCTTCATATCTCCCACATAAATAAGCCCGTCCTTATCCAGATCTTTATAATAAATGCTTTCCTTTACCTTGCCCCCATCTAATGCCTCTAACAGAATCCGGAAGCCCCTGCCCGTTACCCGACGGTCATTGCCATCAATTACCGTTACCCGCAAATCCTTTTCTACGGAATTTACAAGCAAAGATAATTCACTGCTTTTTTTCTCCGACTCCGTTTCCTCCGAGGGAGTCTCCTCATCAAAAAAATCCTCATCTTCCATAAAAGCATAGGGATCTTTTTTAGGATTTAAGTCATATTCCTTATAAACGGAATCTTCCTCTGCTGTCAAGTCTTCCGTTTTGGTCTGCTGCTTATTATTCTTTTGTAAACTCTTTGGCAAAAAACTGCCTGTTGTTAGAAAATTGGCAAAAAATACAGCTCCCACCACACATAACATTATGGCAGTTACCGCAAAAATCACCTGTCTTTTTAGTCTAGAGTCCATTTGCAACCTCTACCAGATATTTTCCATAATCGGTTTTCATCAGCGGCTCTGCCAGATAAAGCAGCTGCTCTCTGTCAATAAAACCTCTTTTGTACGCAATCTCTTCTATACAGGAAATATAAAGCCCCTGCCTCTTTTGAAAGGCAGCCACAAAATCCGCTGCATCCAGAAGGGAATCGTGATTTCCCGTATCAAGCCAGGCAAAGCCTCTTCCCAACGTTTCCACCTGCAGGGCGCCTCTTTCTAAATATTCATTGTTGATACTGGTAATTTCAATTTCCCCTCTGGCAGAGGGCTTTACGTTTCTGGCGATTTCCACTACATTATTATCATAAAAATAAAGTCCCGGCACCGCATAATTGCTCTTGGGATTTTCAGGCTTTTCTTCAATGGAAAGAGCTTTTCCGCTTTCATCAAACTCAACTACTCCATATTCTCTCGGGTCCCTTACATAGTAGCCAAAAATCGTGGCGCCCTTTTCCCTTGCCGCCACCTTCCGAAGAACCCCGGAAAAGCTTTGTCCATAAAATATATTATCTCCCAAAACAAGCGCAACGCTGTCACTGCCGATAAAATCCGCTCCAATAATAAACGCATCTGCCAGCCCTCTTGGTGTTTCCTGCACCGCATAGGAAAACTTCATGCCAAGCTGCTCTCCGCTTTCAAACAGCTCTTCAAATACAGGCAGGTCCCTTGGTGTAGAGATAATCAATACCTCTCTGATTCCTGCCAGCATCAAGATAGAAAGAGGATAATAAATCATAGGCTTATCATAAACCGGCATAATTTGTTTTGAAATAGCCTTTGTAAGAGGATATAATCTTGTTCCCGAACCTCCTGCTAATATAATTCCTTTCATATACTGCTCCTTCTCCATATTTTCTAATACTTCCCGATACCCGGCCGTAAACAGCTCTTTTATCCGCCGCCTCACTTCCATACCAGTGTACACTAAGGGGGAAGGCTATAATCAACCTTCCCTCCAGATATATTTATTGATACATTTCATTATAATATTTTTGATAATCGCCGCTGGTTACGCTCTTCATCCATTCTTCATGTTCAAAAAACCACTGAATAGTCAGCCTGATACCCTCTTTAAACATAGTTTCCGGCTCCCAGCCGATTTCCTTTTTAATTTTGTCCGGTGCAATGGCATATCGCCTGTCATGACCTTTCCTGTCCTTGACATAAGTAATTAAATCCTTCGACACCAGTTTTTTTCTGGCATCTCCTTCCGGAAGCATCTCCTGCAGAGTTTCTATGATAATGTTGATAATTTCTATATTCTGCTTTTCATTGTGCCCGCCTATATTATAGGTTTCAAACAATCTGCCTTTTTCCTGTACCATGTCGATTGCCTTTGCATGGTCTTCCACATAAAGCCAGTCACGGACATTTTTGCCGTCTCCGTAAACCGGAAGCTTTTTTCCCAGCAGAGCATTGTTGATGATCAGCGGAATCAGCTTTTCCGGAAACTGATAAGGCCCGTAATTGTTGCTGCAGTTTGTGATATTTGCCGGAAACCGGTAGGTATCCATATAAGCCTTTACAAGCATGTCCGAACTTGCCTTGCTGGCAGAGTAAGGGCTGTGAGGATCATACGGAGTGGTCTCATAAAAGAACTCCCCGTCCTCCTCTAAGGAACCGTATACCTCATCCGTAGATACATGAAGGAACTTTTTCCCTTCCTTAAATGTGCCATCCGGCTGCTCCCACGCTTCCTTTGCACAATTTAACATCACAAGGGTGCCAAGTACATTTGTCTGCACGAACACCTCCGGACTTTTAATGCTTCTGTCCACATGGCTTTCCGCTGCAAAATGCACTACCCTGTCAATATCGTTTTCTGCAAACAGCCTTGTAATAGTATCCTTATCACAAATATCGGCTTTTACGAACGTATAATTATCCCGGTCTTCCACTTCCTTTAAATTTTCCAGATTGCCTGCATAGGTAAGGGCATCCACATTGATAATGCGGATTTCATCCCCGTATTTTTTGAACATATAGTGTATATAATTGGAGCCGATGAAGCCTGCGCCTCCTGTTACCAGATAAGTTCTCATATTCTATCCTCCATATTTATTGTCTTAATTCTATTCTTAGCATATGCAGTCATAGGCTTTTCTATTTATCTCCTGCTGCATTCTCAATTTTCACTTTAAAGTTATTCCATGTACTTCCAGACATTCTGCCGATATTCTAACATAAATTCTCCGTTTTCGCAACTTCACCACACATTTATTGGCAGAATCTGGAAAATTCTGTTTCTTTCTATTTCTTTTTCTCATAATTTGTTATTTTCTGTCAACATAATCCAGTTGACCTTATTCACAAAAAATGACACAATATTTACAAAAGAAGATGACTTACAGGAGGATTTTTTATGCTATATATTCATTTATGCAATCACTGCAGCCGTTTCCATATTTTAAACGGCCATAAGACCCATTGTCCTATCTGCGGCAATTCCCTTCAGGAAATGAAGCTGGATTTTCTAAAATATGCCCAAATGAATGAAGAAGAACGAGAATGCTATAAAAGAAAGGTGCAGACTGCCAACCACTAACATGCACCTTTTTCCTGCTTCAATTAGTGAGAGCCCACACCAATCTGATAATATTCTATTTCTAATTTTCTCATCATCCTTTTGTCATATTGATTCCTGCCGTCAAATATAACGGGATTTTTCAAAAGATTCTTGATTTCTTCCATATCCGGCTGCCTGAATTCCTTCCACTCGGTAATCAGAATCAACGCATCCGCCTCTTTTAAGGCTTCGTATTTACTTTCCACATAGGAAACGCTGTCATTCCCCTTCAGATAGTATTCCTTTGCCTCATTCATTGCTTTTGGATCATAAGCAGTTACCCTTGCCCCCCGTCTCGTCAGTTCATTTATAATCGTAATGGCGGCTGATTCCCTCATATCATCGGTGTCAGGTTTAAAGGAAAGCCCCCATGCTGCAAAATTCATGCCCGTTAAATCCTCACCGAAACGTTTTACTATTTTTCCTGGAATTACGAGTTTTTGTCGCCTGTTTACAGCTTCCACTGCCTCTAGCATCTGTGGCTCGTAGCCAAATTGATGGCTGGTACGTACAAGAGCCTGCACATCTTTTGGAAAACAGCTCCCCCCATAGCCGCAGCCTGCATAAATAAAGGAATAACCGATACGCTGGTCACTGCCGATTCCTCTTCTTACTTTATTTATATCAGCCCCTACTTTTTCACAAATGTTACTGATTTCATTTATAAAACTGATTTTTGTCGCAAGCATGGCGTTTGCCGTATATTTGGTCATTTCCGCACTGGCAATATCCATGATAATAAAATTTTCCGTATTCCTCACATAGGGCATGTAGAGCTGGCACATCACCTCTGCTGCCTCTTCATTATCTGCACCGATCACAATACGGTCCGGGCGCATACAATCGCCTACTGCGCTTCCCTCTTTTAGAAACTCCGGATTGGAAATCACGTCAAAGGTCAAATCACTGTTTCTTTCATCCAGCTCAGCCTGAATTGCTGCTCTTACCTTTTCTGCTGTTCCCACCGGCACCGTAGACTTGTCCACCACATACATATGGCGCTTCATGCCTCTCCCAATGCTTTTTGCCACCTCTAATACATAATGCAGGTCTGCACTCCCATCCTCTCCCATGGGCGTGCCTACAGCAATAAAGCATACATTTGCCTTTTCTAAAGCCTGATTAATATCTGTCGTAAAACGCAGATGTCCGATTTTATAATTGCTCAATACCAGATTTTCCAGCCCCGGCTCATAAATGGGAATGATGCCCTGTTTCAACCGTTCTATTTTGTCCTCATCCACATCCACGCACCACACGTCATTTCCCATGTCAGAGAAGCATGTGCCCGTTACCAGTCCCACATAACCTGTTCCAACTACTGCAATTTTCATCCTATAGTCTCCCTAGAGCTTTTTTATGAAATAGTCTTAAACTCCCTGCCGCTTATTTTCATACATATGAATTACAGAATTATACAGTCCGCAGCTTCTTTCTTTGAACCGCCTCACTGTCAGACATATATTTTTCCCCTGTGCCAAGAGCCATATGCACATCACGAATGCGCTTATTGAGCATATCCATTGCATGCACCTCCAGACTTGCCTTCTGGTCGCTTCCCCACATGTCATGAGACAAGGTAACATGCCTCTCAATTACACAGGCACCCAGTGCCACTGCTGCAATGGTAGGCTCTAAATTTGCCTCATGTCCGCTGTAGCCCACAAGACAGCCGAATCTGTTTCGCAGCGTTTCTATCATACGGAGATTTAAGTCTTTTACAGGCGCCGGATAAGCGCTGTTTGTATGAAGCAGGATATAATCTCCTTTTCCGTATTTCTCAAGCACCTCCACTGCATGGTCCACCTCTTCCATAGTCGTCATCCCGGTGGATAAAATAACCGGCTTTCCTGATTTTGCAGCCTCTGCAATCATATCATCCCTGCCGTTTGAGGCACTTGCCACTTTAATATATGGAATATCATATTTAAGCAAGAATTCCAGACTGGGCATATCCCAGGGCGAAGCGCTCCAGGTCATGCCCTTATCTCTGCAATAAGCATCGATAATGTCATACTGCTCTTTTTCAAATTCTACCCGGTATTTGTATTCCAGATAGGTCATGGTGCCCCATGGGGTTTCTCTCGGAACGGATTTCTGCGCCTCCGGCACTGCCAGCTCCGGCGTGCGCTTCTGGAACTTTACGTTATCCCAGCCGGTTGCATTTGCAGCATCGATTAATCTTTTGGCAATTTGAATGTCTCCGTTATGATTGATTCCAATTTCCGCTATCATGTAGGGGCTGCTGTTTTCCGTAACTAATGTATCTCCAATTTTGATTTGTTTGTTTGCCATGACCTGTCTCCTTTTATATCCCCTGCGTTACGTCGGGGAGTTTCTTTATAGAAATGTATAAATGCCTTAGCCTGTGCCAGACTCTTCGTTAGCCTGTAATTCTTATACCATGCTAAAATCTTCCATGTTTATATTTGCATATAATTTACTGTCTGTCAATATTGCAGAAGCTTAAGTCTTTGAAAGAACATCTGCTCTGTTTTCTCATCCTCAAACCATTCGGGCAATACTTCCCGTATCTGATTAAGCCCCACTTTATTCACGGCTTCGATGGCAGCCTCCTTCTGACTTTGCTTTTTCATTGTGGTCAGGCAGTTTGCCCCCTCTATCGTATCGTAGGAATGAAATGCCTGATTGAAATCCATCAAATCATATAACCTCACAGGCTGATTTGTTTCATTTTCTACCAGCAGCCCCCAATTACCCCAATGCCTGTCCGTATTTCCTATCAGATAATCTATCACATTCATCATATAATAAGAATATCCATCCAGTTGCAAAATATATTCCATCTTATCAATTTCATGATTCATGGCATAGATTTCAAAATATTCCATAGGAACAATGCTTTTTGCAGGAGATGTAATAAGCCTGCTTGCAGACACCTTTTCCCCGTCATAGTATTCTTCTTGATAATCCACATATTTTAAACGGAAGCAGCTGCAGATTCTGCCTGCCAGCAATTCACGTGCAACCGGCTCTATTCCACCGTCTTTTAACAGCCAGAACCCATCTTCCCTCCGGACCCATGCTTTTGGATAATGCCCCTGAGTGCCAAGGTCGTCTGCAATCAGATGACTGTTTTGGATGGTCATCTGTCTCCCTCTCAGGGAAACATCCACAAAAGTGGATTCCAAATGATTTTCAAATAAATTAAGTCCGGAAAACGTCTGCTGCTCCTCCGCTTCCTTTGTCCAAAAAATATCCATAAGGGACAGGCAATGATATGACAGAGCTATCTGTGCCCTGTCCTTATCCGTAACAGGCTGTCTGGCACCAATGCTGTTTAAAATTTCTTTTGCATATTCCCTGTCCAGAGTCAGCATGCGGGAAGCACACCAGTGATAGAAGTTATCCAGATTCTGTATCCTGATATCTATATCATCCCCCAAATCCTCTTCCAGATACAGATTATATGGCATCATCTGTTCCAAATAAATTTTACATGTGCCATTTTTACAAATGCTCGCCGCTATGTGTTCTCCATGCATGATATCATATTGCTTCCAGTCCATTCTGCTGCTCTCTGCCTCTCTAATTCCGTAATCGTCAGTCCATCTTTATGGTTTATTCTTATTGTAACATATTGAATTTTTAAATGCTACAAATACAAAGGAACTTTCAAGCTTTGTAACCGTTCAGTTCTCTTTTCCGGAAAACAGCCCGAAATATTTATCCTTCAAAATCAAAAAAATTTCAAAACTCTCCGGCTTGCTCGCATGAATATTGCAACTATATTCAGTAAATACTTTCAGGACATGCCCGGAAGCCGGATTGCAAAAAAGACCTTCAAACTGACAATAATGTTTTATGCCGGTTTAAAGGTCAAAAGGTTACAAAATTATTTATTCTATGTTATTTGTTAAAGTTATTTTCTTATTTAGTTTCTATTCATTCTAAGTATACGTTCTTGCTTTCTTTTATTATCAATTATGATTGCTCTTCTATAGCACTTATTTTATTTAGGATTATTATTTTCTGATGCTTTTCTTTTTCTCTTTATCTGTTTAAAAAGCCTTTGATTTTTTATAAGATATAATGATTATGATATTAATATATAAGCAACATTCATTTACAGCTTCTGCAAATACTCCTGATAAGTATCGCATGGAAGTCTTCGTCCATACTGTACCATCTTTTTCCAAAGCTCACCCGCTCTGTTTTCAGTGATGATGCTATGTTCCTTTGCATAATGAACAATGTCCGGAACCGTCCACAGCTCCAGGTGATACTCACCAACTGCCTTTTCTACGTCCCGCAGATTATTGCTTGCAATTGCAGACCCCGGAGTATGAATTGCCAGACTTAATGCTGCCGATTCCCCGTCTCCCAGCCCCTGCCGGTTCTTGAAATCCATATAGGTGTCAAACACCTCCGTTCCAAGCATGATATCCTCTGTATACACCGTCCCCTTTCTGATTTCAGCCTCTATAGGCTTTGCAAGCAGTTGTCTTGTTTTAGCCGTAGCTTTCAGCTCATCCAGTACAACAAGCGGAATCACCGGCTCATACCCTTTGTGCGCAAATACATCCAAAACTGTCTTAAATGAATTGACGCACAGGAAGGAACTGAGCACATCCGTATCATTGAATATGACACGGTTTTGCCTGCCCGGCTCCTTTCCCACTCCTTCATGCTCAATCATTGTACATCACTCCTCTTTCCAATATTTTGAGTCTATTGTCCATAAATGCCTCTCTGGCAAATTGACCGTACCGGCTCTCACTCAGGACTTCTGTATCCTTTAAAAACTCCATCAGCTGTATATACTGTCCGTCAACCATGTATTGTCTCAGACCTTCTCCCGGCTGATATAATTCCGGCTCTGCCACGCTGATTGTCTTTAATGCGCTTTGAACGTCTACGCACTTTAATATTTCATATTCATCACGGGTAATCCGCTTTTCCTGATATAATCTCACAATGACCGCCATAAAGCTCATCCGGTAATACTGGCTCAGCAAAAAGACCTGTTCCTCATCCCATCGTTCCACGCGCTGCTGCCCAATATACCATTCCAGACCATCGTAGGGCATCAGAAAATAGGAGGCAAATTTATCGGCTTCCATCTCGCTTTCGCTCTTTTTGTCATCATAGCCGCTGGTGCAAATGGTACCCGTGCAAATCCGCTCCACCTCAATATGGTACAGCTCATGGGCTGCGGAGAACCTCTGCCTTCCAAGAGACATGGCGGTATTGACTGCAATTATTTTGGAATCCGCTTCCAGAATAGACATGCCGCTTATGTCTGCCGTGAATACCATTCGTATCAACGTGTACTCCGGACGATTTAAAAGCGCATTTGTAACAGCAATCGGCTGTCTGTTATCATATCCAAACATGCTCCTGACCTTAACCGCCTCGGCATTTAACTGAATATCTGATTTCAACACCTCACCTCCGTTTCTGCCAGCTTCTTTAATGTGCGGAGATTCAGCGCTATCTTCTGTACCTTTGCAATGGCATCCAAATCCTCATTCTTCAAATCCTTTGCCCGGTATGCTATTGCAATGGGTTCAAATTTACTCTCACCCAAAAGCACATTCATGTCACATCCAAAAAGCCTGCATGCCCGCTCTAACGGCGCAGCCCCGATACTTCTCTCCCCCTTTTCAAATTTGGCAATCAGACTGCGGTCAATTCCCAAAAACTCCGCAACCTGACTTTGTGTGAAATTTAACTGAGTCCTGATTTCCTTAAAACGTATTCCTGTGTTCCTCATCCTTTCCATATTTTTTATTTCCATCCAATATCACCCTCCTAATGAGCCTTGATACATGTTCTATCATTAGTATATGCAGATTTGTCACAAAATGCAACATAAAAAATATAAAAAATGTGACATTTTGAAACAGTTCAGCCAGAGGGATTCTAAACTCTAAACTCCAAATCCGTAAGCTCCGCCAGATTCCGATTGTCATCTTCCGGGGCAAACAACGTTAAATGCACCTGGACAATCAATCCTTTGTCCGCTGCGACAGATTTATCAAATCTTTCTTCCAGCCACGCTTTCACCTGCTCATAAATACGTCCTATCTGTTCTTCCCTGTAACCCGGGGCAATATCCGGAGCATATAAAACCGGAAGATAACTATAAATAATCTCTTCCCCATATAGAGAAACCGGAGCCTTACAGTATACTTCCATAACAGCTTTTCCAAAGCCTTCGCAAAGACTTAAAAGCCTGCCGGCAAAGTTTTCTCTCTCAAAGCTTCCCAAATCCATAATCCTTTTTTGCTTCAAAAACGGCAGCAGCTCATCCGGAAAAGTGGTTTCCTCAGATTCATAAATAAATCTTTCATCTCCTTCTGCAATGCTCTGATTTCTGGTTACTGAAATACGGGCATTTATCCGGTTCAAGTTCCTGATATCAAAATCGGCGGCTGAAACAAGGAATTCATATGGTTCTGCCAGCTCATCCGGCAAAATATAGAAATTTTCTTCCCCTTTTTCAAGGGCACAATACTCCCCGTTCCGGATTTTCATGCTGATTTCCAGATTATCGGGAGCAATATTGGATTCCAGCAGCAAAAGCCTTTTTTTCTCAAAATCAAGAGAAATACGTATTTTTAATTCCTCCTGACATATTCCTGCCTGCATCTGCCAGGTGCCATAACTCCAGCTATTGCAAATCTTCCTGCAGCATTCTGACAGCCTGTCCTTTAATTCCGTATCCACAAGCAGCCTGTCCCTTAAATATCTGTATTGTACCATGGCATATAGGAACTGTTCATCCATGTCCCTCAGCCTGCTTTTATTTTCCGGCAAAAGGCGCAGGGTCAGAATATCCTGCTCAGCTGTCTGATGGACAAACGATACCCTGTATTTCCATTTGCAAAAATCGTCTTCTTTTACTTCTTCATCCGCATATCCGTGGTCATACTCCTGACTTTTTAATACAGGCAGCTTTGGAAACCTCTTATAAGGAAGATTTCCTTCTATTGTCTGCAGGCTGATTCCCTGCTCCTGAACTGTGAGAAAATCGTAAAACTCTTCTCCCTCAATTTCCCAGTCGGTAAATGTCAGCTGCAGATTTGTATTGATATGCATCTGTTTTGATACATCTGCTGCCTTGATTCCCACCGGCAGTATGCCGCCGGATTTTATGCTGCCGGGTTTTAAGGTAAGCCCGTCCCTGTCCGCTGCCGCGCTGAAGCACCATGCCGTTTTGGAAGGTGCAGCCATTTTTGAGCGTAAAAGGATAACTCCATCCATTCCCCGCCCGGTATAGAGATTTTGCAGCATAAGATTTTTATAGTAGTCGGCTGCCTGGTTTCTAAATGGTTCCTCTTTCATACCATTGCTGATTTTGACCACGCCGGAAGCAATTGCTTCTGCAAGCTCCTTTTTTACGGCCAGTAAATCCTCACAGGTATCCCTGTCTTCCCCATAAATGGAGTCCGGCTTTAAAAAGCCCTCCAGATCCATTAAAAAATCATCCGCCCATACTTCCATATCAACATCATAATAGGACACAGTTTGCTCCGTTCCCTTTTCATCCAGCACCGGAATATCCTTTAATTGAAGCAGCCTGTTGGCAAGGGGCTGCAGGGTCCATATTTCATAACCGGTAAAAGCAGGTTCTCCCGGCGGCACGAAAAACAGCTGCCCGTCCCTGCCCCTGACAGCAAGATAGTTTTTATTGATTTTCTCCTTATCCTCGCCAATTGCCGTGGCAACCCGCAATACTTCCGTTTCTTCTCTGCTTCCCTCCAGAATATGGGAAAGAAGCTCTCTCTTTCTTTCCAGACAAAAGAAAGCCTTTAATTCCCTGATTTCTTCTCCTCCTTCAAAGGGCAGCCTGTAAATAACTGTTTCCGGCATCTTTTCTTCATACAAAGCTTTTACATACTGCTGCAAAGGGGTTTTCTCCACCTGAATTTCCTTTCCGCACAGTTCAATAAAGCACTGTACATCTTCACATTGCAGCTGCCAGAAGGCAAGGCGCAGATTTTCATTTCGTCCCGTTTCATCTGCAGATGCCTTTTCCTCCCGGAACAGCTCCTGCCCTGCCTCCTCCACATACCGGAAAGTAACAGAAAATACATAGCCTTCTTCTGTTTTTTCCAAATCATATGTACATTTTGTATGGGGATATACGGTAACGGGAAGCAGCGGGTCCGTATAGCCATAGGGGATTTCCCATGTCTGCCCCAGTGCGCTTTTATTGCCTAAAATATCAATCATGCGAAAATCCATTTTCAGACTGCTGCCTCCTGCAATGCCTCCGTATGGATTTTCACCCTGGCCTTTTGCAAAGCAATAAGCAGGCACTATCTGGCTGTATCCGGTGCCTTCCTCTGTTTCCTGGGCAATAACAGGACGGCTTTCATTGCTTGCCAGAAAGCTTTCATTTTCCAGTACCTGATAGCCCAGCATCTGATATTGTTCCTGAATTTCGCTTTTGTCCTTTTCCTCTTCCATATAAAAAGCAAAGGTGCCCGGCTCATAAGCGTAAACCGATATTTCCTCTTCTGTCAGCACAACCGGGTGGGAGTCCTTTGTAATGCCTTCCTGCACAATTTTTATTCCATCGGCCCGCTCCTTTGTCTGCACCCATAAAATCAAATCCATCCTTCCCTCTTGCAGAATCTGCCTCTCTTCCAGATGAAATTTTAAATAATAGCCTCTGGCATTTACCATGGCGGCATCTTTTAATAACAGGAGAAATTGCTTTTTATCAGTTAAATATGCACTGTTCTCATAAATCCTGCCTTCTGTGAAAGAAGCCCTTCTCCCGGCTCTTTGGGTCATAAGCTCCGGCTTCTCCACCTCCAGACACAGATTATTGCGGTACAAAAACAGGTTGTTATCCACAGATGCGAAGCCGCAATTGTCTGAATCCAGTTCATTGGTATAGCGGTAAGGGGTAATCTCATAAACCTCATCCTGTAAAATTTCCATCAGCTTGCTGATGACTTCATAACCCAGCGGCTGAATTTCAAAAATATTCTCTTTATTTGCTTTTAAAGGAATCCGCAGCAAAACACCTCTTTCAAAAGGATACTCCCCTGTTTTTTCATCCCCCTTATAAGATACAATTTGAAAGCTTCCTCCAATCCATGACTGGATTTCCCAAAAGCTTTCATCCTTCTTTTCCATCAGGCCCTGAGGATTTTTCAATTCCAGTATCTTAGGCTGTCTGCGGTAAAAGGGCATAAGCTTTGGAAGCTGTATCATCCGGAGGGCGCCTTGGGGATAAACAAGCTCTCTTTTTGTAAAGCTCCACTCCAGACTGTTTTCTTCATCCAGGCTCCGAAGCATGGTTTCTGTTCCAAGGTTTCTCTCATACAGACGTATTCCGGGCACCCTGGGCAGAGAACTCCTAATGCCTGAAGCAGCGCCGCCTGCCTCCTTCATCCTTATGGACATGCGGTGTATCACATCTGAATCCGAAAAATTCTCCGGATTCAGACCGTCAAGCTCCTGAAAGGCAAAATCATACATGCTTTTGGTGCCTTCCCCTTCTATATAAGCACGGCTGCCTCCATAACTGAATCTGGAAATCATTCCTGCCGCTTTTTCCATAGTTTCTTTATCTGTAATCAGTTCTACCGCCTGATCCAGAGTCAATATTTCCTCCCCTATTTTTTCCAGGGCAAGAGAAACCATTGTTTTTGTCAACATATAGAAATACTGGGCAAACATGAACTCCGAGACAGATGTACCCTCTTTTGCATTTTTTCCATTCCAAAGGCGCATTTTTGCCGGCTGCTCATTCCACAGGGCCAGCTGGTGATAATAGTCCTGCATATGGGAAAAAAAGCTTTCTTCCACAAGAGGTTCCTGTTCCAAATCATAAGTTTCGGTTGTCTTCGGAGCGGAAAACCAGATAAGCTCCATTTTGGGAAACAGCGGAAACGGAATTCCCTGAATTTCCACATTTTCCCCGTTTTCTTCCATTTGGCTGCTTTTAATATAGGACAATATCACGTTACATGCCAGAAATTCGTTTAAGCGCTCAAACAAAAATCCCTCTTCAAAGCTGTCCGTGCGGGATAAATATTCATATAAATATTCCAAAAGCGGTTTATCAATGCGCGTATTCTGATTTTCTCCTGTCCTGACAGAAAGCAGTGCCCGGCGGAAGCATATTTCTGCAAGCTGTACAAAAGGCGTATCCAGCCTGTCCTCATAGCCCAGCCTGAAACAGGTCTCTTCCGTCATGCCATGAAGAAGAGCTAAAAATGCAATTTTCCGTTTCCCGGAAGCTTCTTTTCCCGGAACAGGTTCATCAAAAGTCAGATACCAGACAATTTCTGCGCAAATTTCCCGTTTTTGTTCCACAACTGCTCCGGCATACCATTGTATTTCATAGAAAGGCAACGGTTCCTGTAAAGGATAAGCCTCTTCAAGCCGTTCCCCCGCTTCCCAGGGCGCCAGACTCTTTTTTCCGAGGATAAACGTATCTTCCCATGTAAAGTTGAAGCTGAAGGAAATCTTAATAAAAAGTATTTTTAAATAAGCATTTACGGAAACGGAAAGCCTGACCGAAAGCTCCGTATGCTGATACCGTTCCAATACCAAATCCACCATAAAGGAAAGATTTACGGAAAAACCAATCTGTATCAGCACAAAATCCACAGAGCCGTATATGGATGCCGTTACTCCGGCACATGCCTTTACCTTATAATAGACGGAATCCTTCTGCCCTTCCACAGCAGGTACGTAGTTGGCTAAAATGCCTTCAAAAATTGCCACCAGCATCAAATAAGCGCCTGCCTTTAAAGGTCCTGCGGAAATTTCCCTTCCGATGCCTGCCGATATGCCGATTCCCAGTTCCAAAACCACTTCAAAGTGCCCTTTTGATACTTCAGGCACAGCCTGGGACGTGTCTCCGTTTAGCAGTCCAAAATAAAAACCTCCTTTTCCTGTAAAAAACAGATAGGTCAGCCCAAAGGAATTGGAAAAATCCTTATTATGAGGAAATCCCATGTCAATTTTAAAATTGCCGTTGGTGTAAATCCACACTGCAATTTCCCCCAGGAAAAGCTGCACGGCTCCAAGCTCGATTTTGCGAAAAGCCTCCGGAAGCTTTAAACGGGCATAAAACATTCCTATGGTTTCCGTTACCTTACTGTACAAAATGGTAACGGACAGACCTGCCAACTGCTCCACCAGCTCCGAGCCATTCCCTATATCCACCTGAAGCCCATAGAAAACCGGGTCACACATCAAAAGCGTAATATCAATGGCATCCAGCAGCTTAAGCTGTAATGCCGCCACCCAGTTGTTATTCCCATCCAGTCCCGGACGTCCTGTTTTCCGTATGGCTTTTTTCATATTTTCCAGAACCCCCGGAAATGCCGTATCCGCAAAAGAAGCCGGAATGTCCACCTGAATATGCTGTCCAACCCCCAGATATTTCAAGGAAAACAGCCTGTCTCCCGCATCTTTTATGGAAGGGAAAATATCCTTTAAAATATTTAAGCCATAGATATCTCCCCCCTCTGCCCGGAGACGACTTTCATTATCCCCATTTTCCCCCGGCACATCCTGTCTGTTCTCCTGCTGTCCGATGGAGGCATTGGTTATTACATTGACAAAAAAGTCCCCGTTTCCATAATCGTAAAACAGTTCGATGCACTCTACAGTTAAAAACAGGATTTTTAAATTTATTATGTATCTTGCCCGAATGGTTTCCTGCTGCCTGTCTATGACCACTTCCAGCTCTTTCAGGGTAATCTGCTTTAAAATGGTAAAAGGCCATGGCAGGTACCAGTTATGGTCCGGCGCAATCAGGCTTATCAGACCTTCAATAAACTCGCCCAGATTAAAATTCAACACCCGGAATATGAAGTTTTTCTGTGCATCATAAATTGCCGTAATCTCTATGCTGCGAATTTTTGTTACAAACCGGAACTCACGAAAATAAGCAGTGCCTCCTTCTATGTCAACCTGACAGGATGCCGCAAAATCAAAGCAGTCAAACAGGGTAATGCCGGCAGATATCCATAAATGATATGCCTCTTCCCATTCCAGATGAAAGGAGGAACTGATTTTATTATTATCTCCCCACTCAAAAGCAATGGCACACAAAAATTCAAAAAACACCGGCCTGCCCAGAGAATTGTCCGATGTATTTTCTTCTGACAGTTCTGTTTTGTATGTAACAAAAAGCTGGCTGACCACAAAGTCCAGACTGTCCTTTGATACTTCTTCCCCTGTAATCAGGGTAACCAGATTTGATAAGTAAAAAGGACTTGCAAGGCCTCCCCGCAATGTGAGAAGCTGCAATTCATCTTCCTTTTCATAAATTCCTTCCAGCTGTATGATTGCCGTAAGCAGGGTAAACTCCAGCATAACGGCAAGCTGCAGGCCTTTAGGGGAATATTCCGCCCTTCCCGTAACCGTATCAATCTGGAAAATGTGCTCGCCGATTGGTATGGTATGCAGGTTGTTATTTTCCAGCTCAAAATCCAATTGATATGTATTCTCGGGAATATAACCATACAGGCGGATATACCTTACCGTCAAATCCATAAATGCAGGAAAGATTCCATTTGCCGCCTTTTCCCCCGGCTTTTTTTCATATATACCCTGAAATTCCAAATCAGGCAGCGTAACATTGATTTTAAGGTGATGGTTGTCCCACACGCCATAAAAGCCTGCAACAACCGCAAGGAACCCTCCTATCTTCAGCATATTCCACTGTACGGCCAGTTCCGCTTTTGCGCCTCCCTTTTCCTTTTCAAAAAAGGGGATGGGAACATCCGGCAAATCCAGTGCAAAAGAAAAAGCACAGCCCATCAGCCTGTCCCCGTTTAATGTCTTTGGAAGACTGTCTGAAATATTTTGTTCTCCGCCCATATCCTCCAAAAAGCCTTCCCCACTATGCCTCTCTATGGCAATCACCATGCCTGTAAGGGGAGAATTTTCCAACGGAGCCCAGTCCGGAAAATCCGGCAGGACGCTTTTTCCTGTCATGGAAGCAATAAAGTCCATACTATCCTCAAGCCGGACTCCTTCTTCAAAATTGGCATACAGATAATAGATATTTCCAAAATTCCCAAAGTCAATGCTCATCCATATGCCTTTTTCCGAAATACCGGAAATGGAAATGCAAAATTTCACTCCAACCCTGCTACGGTAAATCGTTTCTCCATTTTCCGCCCACCCGTCTCCGGTTGTATGGCTGTTTATCACAAGCCTGCATTCCTTTGCGGTTTTTATTTCTTGATAAAAGGGAAGGGAAATTTCCTTTAAAAATGCCCCTTCCACCACATAATGGGGTTCTTTTACAGTAAACGGCTCTTTTGCATCTCCTGTAAGCAGTATCACTTCTCCTGCATCCGGCAGGAAATCCCGGAAGTTTTCATAAAGAGGACAGTCAGGCTCATAATACAGGCTTATGGAAAACAAAGGAACCTTTGTCTCTTTTTTTGTATCCGCCGCTATGACCGCTTCCCTTAACCACATATTTTCAAAGAGATTTACAGGCCGGGAATAAAAATTCAGGGATACATAAGCGGGAGCCGGAGGATAGATTTCATTCAAAGATATATCTTCATCCTGTTTAAGCCTTGCCTGAAACAGACAGTCATAGCTTCCTGCATAGGCGGCTGTTATCATGGTACAGTCATAGCTTTTTCCGTTTTCTCTCATGATGCCCTGCAGCCTGAATTCATTTAATTCTAAAGAAGAAAGCTGCGGCGCTTCAATAGAAATGCGCTCTAAAGAAAACCTCTCTAAAATACGGGGGATTCCAAATTCTCCTTCTTTTTGAAGCTGTACGGCTCCTGTCTGTACCTGTGCTTTGATATATTCATAAAACGATTGTATGTCTGCCATATGGTGGCCTCCCTAATACTACAGGCTGTTTTTTTGTTTCTTTCTGTCTTTTTCCTTATCGGCTGATTTCTCTAATCCAAAATTGAGCAGGAGCCTGGTTAGTAGTCTCCATTTCAATATCATATAGCAAATACTTATCGCTTCCGCAATATTTGTATACAGTTCCATCTACTACCTGATTGTTTAGTTTAAAGGTTTCGTACAATAGTTTTGTAGTTGTGCTTTGGCATACTTTCATTTGACTGCCTTCCCATTTAAAACATGTAACCGGCATAATTCGAGGTGACGAAGAGCTAATTAACTGGTTATAAATTCCCATGGTATCTATATGGGGATGGGTCCATCCTTTTTGATTTTTGCACTTTGCACTGACTATTGCTGCATTGGGACAATGTAACAAATCTCTTAAAAACCATATCAGCGTACTATAATCATTTCGTTCTTCATCATCTGCAACATGCCTTTTTGCCCCATGATGGGCGATTCCTATCGCCTTACTTTCATACCCGAACCATAACGAAATATGCCGCATAATTTTCATTGTCTCAACCGTGGCATCTCCCGTAAAAATGTAACTGAACTGCGGATAAATCATTCCTCCGGCTTCTCCTACAATCGTTACCAGCAAAATAGACGAGCCGGTATTGATCAGTACACTGTTATCATGAAGTTGAATCTGATTAAGCTCCTGATACTTATCCGGCATCAGGTGTCCATGATATAGCAATGGACAGATTCTGAAAAAGAGATTTGTATCCAGCGGAATATTAACAAACAAGGAATTCTCAGGTCCATATGGAAACACATAAGGAATCCCTGAATTATAATAAAAGTTTTTTAGATAAATAAATATATTGTTTTCATTAATTTCAAAATTATAGATTACAGTCCTTTTTAGCTTATTCACATTTTTATTTCCCACACATCCAAAATACATTTTCTCTATTTTTATCTTATTTTTAAAATTGCTTTTATATTTTCTTCCCAATTCATCCATTTTATTAAAATGGTCTGCATCAAAATGGGAAATATGGACATAATTTAGGACCCCATTGTTATTTGCCACAGCCACTGCAATCTTTTCCAGAGCCGGTCCATAAAAGTTATCTCCGCCATTGATGGAACCGCAATCCAATAACCCCACAAAACGTTGTGGCAAATTTCCGTATTGCAGTTCTATCAGAACAGAAAGCCCCAGCCCCACGCATAAATGTGTAATCTTCAACTCATAATTTCCCATAGCCTCCTCCTTTTTCCTTCCCTATCCTTCCACTGCTCCGTACCATCCCAGATTTCCCTCTCCATCTGCAATCAGGTACAGGTCATTATTGCTTTCCGGAAAACGTTTGCCCAATATGGTCAGGGAAAAATTCCGGAATCTGAAGTAAAAATCTTCTCCTTTTTTCAATTCCATGGAATCAAAGCCCAAAGACATGATTCCCTGCAGGGGCAGGGCAAAGGTATCTGTTTTTACAAGGGATTTGATTCTTAAGCCGCAATAAAAACGGGGCAGTCCCATGGGATTTTCCGAATCCGGGCTAAAAGCAGTCAAAAGCTCCAGAGTCAGGTTGGTTTTTGCTGCAAGACCGCCCAGATTCCCGGTCTCAATCAGCCACAAAAAGCCCATCCAGTTCTTTCCCAATGCTTCCTCATCTCCAAAGCCTTTGATTTTTAAAGTTTCAAAGCCTAAATCCAGAACACTCCTGTTTTCCTGTAGGAGAAGCCTGTTTATTTTTGCCGGAAACATGGCGCCAAAGGAGCCTGCCCGAAGCAGACCTTCTTCCGGATGGAACAAAAGGCTTCCATAATCTGCCTGAAACTCATATCCGGTTTCCAATGCCCTCATTTCAATAAGCAGTCCTTCAAAAGGCAGCTTATCAAAAGACAATAAATCCGTATCCGCCTGTTTTAACAGAGAAACAGTTCCTCCCAGCACAAACCGGCTGCTTCCGCCTTCAGTCCTAAGAGATGCGGATTCTATCACGATACTGCTGATTCCACAGTTATCCAGTATGTATTCTACAGGCTGTTCCATCACAAAGGCATAGTATCCGCCGCTTTCACTTTCCTGATAACTTCCGTGAAAGACCAGGCTGCAGCTTTCCTCATCCTTTCTTCCCGCTGTCTTGTATCCAAACAGCTTATTGATTAAAAGCTCTGTCCTTGCCTGAAACCCATAAATTTTATCTTCCCTTATATCAAGCTCCAGCTGCCTGACCTGAAAGCCAAAATCCTGATACTCCTCAAAATTCAGCTTCCCAGGGTCTTCATAATAAATCAGGGCGCTTCCCAGGGATTTTTCATTGCCGGAAATACTTACGGCCGGAAAAGCTGCGTAGGCTGCAGAAAACTTTTGCCGGTCTATTCCCTTTGCCAGAAATTCCAGTTCCTTTGGAAGTCCCGATATGTCCACCCCTGCCCGGAAAAAAACACTGCCCTTCCATTCTTTACTCCCCAATATCTCCTCAAGCTTCTGAAGCCTGGGATTGTTTAAAAGAGCAGTTATCTCCCCATAATACTGCTCTGCCTTTTCTTTTTCCTCCTCTTCCAGCTTCAGGCTCCAAAGCGAAGCCTCCTTCATGCACTCATTCATGCTTCTGTTGTCCACCAGCTTTAACACGGCAAGGGTTTTGTACTTTTCCCAGAGGCCGGGAGAACATTGAAATTCCCAGCCTGCCAGATTCTGATTAAAATGGCAGCAGGCTTCTTTTATGGAGGGCTCCCAGTCTGCATGGCACCCTTCCACTGCCGTTTTCAACTCCTCTTCCGTATAAAAGGTTTTCCCGCACAAGGAGCTGAGTTTTTCTCCATCCTGATATCCATAAGTCTTTGCTAACTGCAGTCTCCGTGCCGTAACGCTATAAGGAACGGATGCCATATCCCCCAGGCTGGTCAGTACCAGAAAAAGCCTTGAAGATAACAGGGCAAACCAGAACCTGCTGCTCATGGATGTATAGGCAATTCCCGGCACCAGTTCCTTTAACGGCACAGTCTGCAGCCAAAGCAGCTTCTGACTGTTATATGCTGCCTTCATCCCGTTTCTGGTAATGGCATAGGAGACGGAGTCACTATACAGCGTTTTTTCTTCTATCTGCTCTTCCACAAGGCTTTTCCTTATTCCGCTTAAATACAGTTCCTCCAGCCTGACTGCTTCTTTGCTGTTTTCCCTTAATCCCCCAAAAGGAAATACCGGCAGCCCTCTTTCTCCTAATGGCACTCCGGGCAAAACAGCATATTCATAAATTCCCTCTTCTCTTATATTGTAAAAATTCATATGCTCAGGCTGGGTATAATAAACTGCTTTTGAAAAGGAAATATATGCCGTATCCGGCTTTCCCTGTATTTTTAAATCTTCAAAATATGCTTTTCCTCCCGGACAGAAACACAGCTCATTTCCCATTTCAATCATTTCAGAGCCTGTCAGCCCCGGCATGAAAAAACCACCTTCCAAAATTTCTGCATTTCCGGAGGGCGTAAAATACTCCTCCTCATAACCGTTTGTATCCGCCCCCGCAGCCAGCTCAAATCCAAACCCTTTTGGAAGGCGGAGCCTGACCTTTTGCAAATACACTGTCTGTAAAACGGTTTGGGCATTTACTTCCTTTAATAGCTCCCACCGGTTTTCAGGTACCGCTGCCGGGAAAAAACATGCCTTTACTTCCGGCATTTCCTCCCAGTCAAATACTTCCGAATACAGAGTCTTAAAAACTGTCCTCTCCACCCGTTTATCATAAGAAGACAATACATACCGGATTCCTGCACCAAAAGCTGCTCCCAAAAGCTCTCCGGAAAAAAGAAAGCTTAGAACACCCTCTCTGTCAATGGTCAGCTTTTCCAGGGAAGCAGCCGCACCTGTATAACGAAAAGAAAGCTCTCCCAAAACCGTCCACTCTGCTGCTCCGCTGTCTGCCTCTATTCTGCTGCCTTTTGGCAGAATCAGGCCATAAGCTCCCAATGGCAGTATGGCATCCTTAAGCAGTCTCCCG
This sequence comes from uncultured Lachnospiraceae bacterium, assembly GCA_947382355.1. Lineage (GTDB taxonomy): Bacteria > Bacillota > Clostridia > Lachnospirales > Lachnospiraceae > RGIG3040. Next base: position 117,065 of record CANCYR010000001.1, on the reverse strand, counting down.
TTTTGTGCAAACAACGGATAAACACCCCAGAACCGATAGTTTTCCGAAAGATTGTCCACCCATACCAGCTCCGGAAGGGAGCCTTTAAACAACTCCCTCATCCGTTCCTCCAAAAGCTGTTTTTCTTGTTTTTTTGCCGGAAATATAACCATGGCTGTCTCCTTTCCGAAAGAGGTATATTAAAGCTCTATGCAGTCCCCTGCCACTAAAGGCATTTTCACATCCAGATATTTTACAGGAGTCTTTTCCCCTTTCACCATACGGAAAAGACTGCATTCTTTTAAGCCCACGCTTTTTTGCACATCCATAAGCCTTGTTCCAAGAGAAACCCAGAGCACATTGCCAGATACACTGATACAAATCTGGGGAATCACAACTGCACGCCCCCGGAAATAATGATATGCACAGCCATCCACTCCAAGCCCCCCTTTCCTCATGTTTTCCGTAGCCTTTAAAAGGCTTTCCCAATTATTGCACGACAATAAACAAATATTCCTGTCATAGCACAGATTTCCTGTACTGTTCCGGTCCGTAAACTGTGTAGGATATACAAGCCTCATATATTCCGCCGAAAATCCCTTATATAAAAGGTCGGCAATTCCCGCACCGCCGCACAGCTTATTATCACTGGTCATGGTTTTAGGCGGCGCCACCACAAAATTCATTTCTCCTGCAAAGGGCTCAAGCTTTATATTCCCATCCCGCTCAATTACCTGATATCTCGCCGCACCTGTACCGGTATAGCCGTTTAAATCCCCATTGCTTTGTCTGGCATCGGGAATATTCTGATACAGGGTATATTCCGTCATCAGGCTCATGCCTTCAAAGATTCCTACATAGCCGCTTTCCGGACAATAATCATAATAATAGAAAAGAATTTCTTCTTCTTCCATTGGAAGGTTTTCCAATATGGCATTTTTGACTGCCGTAAAGACTTCTTTTTGAGAGGCAGCTTTTGACATCAGCTTACGGTAATCCTCGTGAACCTTCTCTGTATCTAAAGTGAAAATTTCCTTCTTCATGGTAACAAGCGCTTTTTCCGATACTTTTTCCAATTGAAAGCAGGTTCCCTGATATACGCTTCCTTCTGCCAATGTCACATCCAGTTCCACCGCAATATCCGAATCCAGACTGCAGGCATCCGGACGGCTGCAGGCAAGGTAAAAGGTTCCCTTCGTGTTTTGAAAAGAATAAACAGCCTTTTCCGTTACCCGGCAGCAGACCTTGGGACCTTTTGCTTTTCCATTTACAAACCCGATACTGAATTCAGCCGCTGTCACCGGCAGCTGAAACTGTCTGCCGCAAATAATTTTATTTTCTTCTCCGACGTTTACTTCATAGGTTCCGGGCCTTTCCATTATAATCATCCCATTTTCATTCTGAATGGAACAGCATTTTACAACCGGCTTTTGCAGGATTATGTCTGTCCTGTCGCCATGCAGAGACTCCCCCTGCCCTGTCTTATAATATGCTTCCAGAAAAATCTCTTTTTCTTCATCTAAATTCAATTTGGAAACATCCAGTTTTCCCTTATCTGCAGCTGCCTCTCCCATAAATTGTCCGCCGCTGTAAATCCGTGCCCAAAGAGAGGCTCCTGCTGTAAAATCCCCCGTCAGGACAACCTTTCCCTCTTCAACAGCCGTCTGCTTAATTTCCGGCGGCGCAATACAGGCTGTCACAGGAGGGCAAAAGACCCCATAAATCTTTGCCCCTTCATCCTCCATGCCATAACCCAATTGAAAGGTAAAGTCTTTGCTGTCCTCCCACAAATCCAATTGTTCCAGACCAATTCTGGCATTTGGCAGATTCAGCATAATATATTTTTCATTTTCATAAGCATCCTGATAAAACAATACAAGCTCCTTGGAAAATTCATAGGCATTTTTTCCCCGCTCCGGTAAAAAAACCAGCTCCCGTTCCTTCGTCACATGCCAGCTTTTCAAAGCCAGAGCCTCATAGTACACCCTGACAGCAGTTCCCGTAGTCTGTGTGTTTTCATCCTTCAGATACACATATAAGTCCGTCAAATCTTTTAACAATTCTTTCTTTACCCCAACGGTGCCCACAGAATTATTCCATTCCGACCAGCCTTCTATCACAGAATCGGAAGCTGTATTTCTCGATTTGCTAAGCACTATCCTGACATTGCCAAAGCATACCTCTTTTGTGCTCACTTCATACAGGTACTCTTCTCCCTCTTCTGTTATCTGTACTCTTTCTATCTCTGACAAGCTCATGGTATACCTCCTTATCATCCATTTAAAAACAGGCAATTGCGAAATGCCCAGCCACTATCATTTCACCTGACAAAGTCAAAGGCCCATCCTCTGGGTTAGCAGACCATTCCTTTTTTCCCAACTGTCATAATCCTCTCTCCATTCTTCCGGTACCTGATAGCGCAGATTATTGGCAAGCTCTGCCGCACTCAGCTCTGCCGCGCTGTCTCCTGCCAGAAATCCATTGACATATAATCTGTTACAGCTTTCCAGTGTAACATGATATAATACAGTTTCCACCCCCGGCGTCACGCACAGTTCCGCAATTTTTGTCTTTCCTTCCAAAGTGTATACTTCTGTTCCTGCTTCTAAAAGGTTGGCGCACACCAGCCCTTTGTCCGTTTCAAAAGGATGATTGATGCTTACCGAAACTTCTTTTCCATTTTCTCCCTTCATATGTACCATTGCCGTAATCATGCTGACTCTTTGTATATCTTTCACCTTAATGCCGCCTTCAGGAGTGGAAAGCATATCACCTGCGCAGATGTCCTCCACCTGCTTCTCCGAACCATCCTGCAGCCTAATTTTCACGCCAGCCTCAAAGCAGTCTTTATAAATATTGATTCTTTCTATGATTTTTTTATTTAATGCAGGTTTTGCATTTTGATCATTCGTTACCAGAAAAGTGTACGGCTTTCCCTGGCTGACTGCTTTGATTTCCAGCTTATAGGTCACATAGCAATAAAGGCTGTCCAAAATTTTTTCATAAGGATTTCCAAAGCTGTCCGGCATATTCCATGAAATAGTACCTGCATCTTCGAGCACTGCCGCTGCGTCATTGTGGCAGAATCCCTGCCCTTTTGCATTGACTGCTGTCAACATCACAGATGAAATATTATGAAGATTCACTCCCTGCACCTTGACTTTCCCTTTGCTGGGGATACGCAGACAGCCATCTGAAAGCTCTGCGCTGGAATAAAAGTAATCTCTTAAGTCCTCTGTAAAGACTCCCCCCTTGTAACGGTACGCAATGTTGATATCCGTATTTTCTTTATTTTTATGAGTCCTTATGGGCGCGTCAATGGTAAACGTACCGGAGTAATTCAAGCCATACAAGCTTAATATTTCCCTGCATTCATAAGGCGTTACATTATCATCAACCGTGTAAAGCCTCACAACGATTTCCAATGCTTCATTTTGCCCTTCATCAAAATATTTTGCGGGAATCTGCAGACATACCTCCTCCTGATCTCCCGTAAAATCGCTGCATACGTCACCCATAACAACTTCTTTATCCAACAGGTTTTCTCCCGTGGCAATCTGAGGACTGAAAGCAGTTAAAATGCAATAGCCTTTAGGATCTGCAGCAACTGCCCTCAAATCCACCTGCACATATTGTTTTGTTTCATCCGTATAACTGATATGGGAGACTTCAATCTCAAACTCTTCCGGCTGCTCTTCCGAAAAAAGCTCTTCCACCGGTTTTCCCGCAAGCATTTTTTCACGGATGGCACATGTTTCTTTATATGCCTCATAAGTCTTTGGATATTTCTTTTCCATATTTTCCTCATTACCAAAAATTTTTACAAACGCATCCATTTCCTCCATTTTTCTGTCAATAAGTGCTTTCATGTCCGTTATCTCCTTTCTGTTTTGTTCCGCTTTATCAATTTCTTGTTTCTGTTTTATTCATTTAATTTATTTTACATTAATCTTTTTAATTCGTCAATCTTTTTAAAATCTTATTATAAGTTTTTATATGTTTTAATATATATTAGTATGAGATGGAAAGTTTTAAGTAAATTAACAATATTTTCTTAAGCCGTTTTCCATTCCTGTAATAAAAACAACATTTTAGACTATTTTCATTAAATTTTGTATAAATAAACTATTGTAAATCAAATCCAACTATGGTACTATAGTTTTGTAAGGATATGAAAAAGTAGCAGATGTGGAAATAGTTCCTGTTTCAGATATATAAAAACAGGACGGATATTCTGCAGGGATATTTGACTTCTCATTGAGAAAAACCTATAGCCATTGCAGACATGAACACTAAGCCAATATAAAAGAAAGGTAATTGTCCCATCAGAGCCGGTTCAATACATGATATCGGCATGGATGGCAGGCATAGCTACTATCCTAAATCTCCAAGTGTTTGCCACTGGAGATTTTTATTTATGCACAGACTGTATTTAATGAAAGGGGATTTTATTATGTATTTCAGCTTACAGATACCCATGCTGGATACCAGATATTTTTGGGAAAAATATAAAACAGTTTATTTTGATCCATCTGTTTTAGAAAATCGCAATCGAAAACAGTTTTACAGGCGTTTTGGCACAATGAAACCAAGAATGAATGACAGCACCCTTTCTCATTATCAGAAAAACTATGTGGAGTCCAGGAAAGCAGTAAAATTCAGCCAGCATTTATCAAAATGTCATTTGATAAATGTAACGGAGCGAATGTATGCAAACAGGCAAATCATACATTTTGAAATTGGCTTAAAAACCTTACATAGACAAAATATGAGCTACCGGAAATTTTTGAAGTATTACCAAAATATGCTTTGTGAAAAGATATTTCTAAAAGGGAATACCCCGGTCAGCTTTTTGGATGTTTTTCCTTTTATTGCAGAAAAATATGAACTGGCAACTACATATAAAAAATTTACATCCCAACTGACCAAAATAAATAAGGATGGAAAGCAGCAATTAAAAGAACTCCACGTTTTATGCGGAAATCCCATTATATTTGTGGAGTACAGGGAGGGAGAAATTTTTAATTTCCCGGCAGATATGTATTCCTGTGAATTCAACGATATGGTTCATATAAGCTTTGATTCCATCCTTGTAAACGATATGTCCACATATGTCTGGTTTATAAGGAAAGATTCTCAAAGTCAGCGGACAATCAGCAGACAGGCAAGAATTGCGTTATCAAAAATTCATCATGAACAAATGGGCATAGAAAACTTTTTATCCTGGTTTGCACGAAATCTTACTAATAAAAATGAAATCAATAGAGATGAAACGCTTGAATTTATAGGCAGGCTTTTAAAAGCCATAAGAAGACAGTCTGACAAGCTGGAGCGGAACGAAATCTATAGGAAGGCGCTTCAGGCTTATTATGACATAAATGAACAGGAATTGTATGATTGCACGGACATGCTGGAAGATACCAAATCCAAACTTTTAAAGAGCAGGAAACAACTTAAGAGGAGAAGCAGATGAATCGTGGAAGAAAATCAAAAATTGATATTGGACAGCTCTTATGGCCTTTGCTGTGGACCATTCTTCTTTTGGCTTTTCTGATTGCAGCAGCGGCATTTGTCTGGATTGCAATCCCGGAAGATAATACATTGGACTTTTGGCAGGCTTTACGAAAGATTCTGCAGAATATAAAAGACTTTGAGGCACTCCTGCTGGCCGTAGTTGTTACCGTATTTTTCCAAAATTATATGAACATGAAAGCAGAAGCAAGGGAAAGAGATGAAAAATTAAAAAGGATTGGGCAGTATGCAATAGAGGTTTTAAGAGACGAACCGTGGCCGGTAGACAGGGATGTGCCGATGGTCAGGTTAATAAGAACGGATGAGGATTTTAAGAATCCGCTTCCCGAAGGCTTTGCAGGATTCGGACTTCATTTCATAACTTCTCAAAAAAACCAAACCTATTTTAGAAATGTCATGGCATTTGAAGAGGCCTATTTTAACAGCAGAAAAAGGGATATATTGGCAGATTATATGAATACTTATCAGAATGTGGAATATGCTTCCCCTTCCTTTGCAGGCGCCGATTCTTATTATATAGAAAATTATGAAGAGTCAGATGACTATATTCCTTCGGAATTCTGGTTTCTTATGCATGCAGACCAGGCAGAAATCCGGAATTTTTGGATATCGGCAGTTACTGAAGACGGTTTTCTGTATTTCATTTTCATAAAAGCAAAGCTTACGGCAGAAGGCAAGGGAAAAGATTATAAGCTCATACTGTTACAACAAGCCAATTACTTTGTTCAAAAGGGAAAATTAGTGCCATTAGCTTAATTTATCCGGGTAATCTTTTTTCTTAAATAGATAGTTTTTCTTGTACTTTTTCTAAAAATTAATTGTGAATTGTTTACGAATGGTATTCCGACCAGTGCTGCCATAAGCCACACTATTAGAATGTTTTAATGCTGCATTTAAATTTTTTATGTAAGATTTTGTTACATTTTCCTCAATCAAACATACCGCCCCTCTTCATACCGAATCCTTAACTGATTATACCCTTTCCGAAACAACTTCTGCCCATCTCTTTCCAGGCATTGAGGAACAGGATAATAAGCTTCCTCGTCACCCACTACTAAATTATAGTATTCCTTCAGCCATTCATACTTTATAAAAATATTCCGGTTCTCTTTTGCAGATTTATTGTATTTTTTATTAAGGATTTGCTGCAGTTTTTCATTCCATTTCAATTGGGGAGAATCATATCTGTTAAGCCCTTCCACTATAACTGTCCGCAAATTTTTAAGCCACCGGAAATATTCATCTCCCCCATCAGACAACTCTCTGTCCTGCCTCAGCATATCCACAAAGTACTTTCCATCCCTGTCCTTTTTCAGAAGATTCAGAGTATCTTTAACATCATAATGGTCCGCTTTCCCAAGTTTTACCTGCTCTTTTATAAAATCATTTATAATGTGTACATCTGCTATTACTCTTGGATATACTGCCTTTTGGGACTCAAGCAGATAAGTCTCATTCATGGCAGGCCCATACACAATATTACCATCATGATACAAATCACCAATTGTAATGCCGCCCCGCAGTAAAACATCACAGGAAGCCAGCTCTAACTGCACGTGCACTAAATCCAATAATAAAAAAAATAATCCATCTATGTCATCCGCCGGATAAGAAATTACCGCGCTGTCAGAAAATGTGGTGATTTCTACACCATAGCTTTTCATTTCAAGCACAGAGGATAAATCCTCATTATCCAATTTAATCTGTAATATTCGTTTCAGGGCGGTATGAAGCTTATGGGCAGTCGTTTCAGAAAGCAAACTGTCATCTATCTTTGTTTTAAAGCCCAGAATATCTATAAAAGCTATGATACGCTTTTGATAGTATTGGTTCATTTTCGTACAGACCTCCTTCTTAGACAAAATTTCTCTTAGATATAAAAATGGCGGGAAATTCTTCCCGCCTATGGTGTTCCAAAAGGCTGCAGGTCACTTAAATTGATACGCAAAACGCCTCGTAGATTTGTTCCTCATTATACTCCGGAGCAAACCGGCATGCTATGTCATAAATAGCCGTCACCTCTTCCTTTGACATTTCCGTTTCCTCAACAATCCGTTCAAAAGATTTCTGTTTTTTAAGTTTTTCGCAAAGCACATGAATCTGTTCCCGGAGCCGTCCTTCCGCTAATCCCTCTTCTCTTCCTTCAGCTCTCCCCTCATTTCTTCCTTCTATTCTGCTGTCCTCACGTTCCAACTTTAACTGCCTGTCAAATGTATAATCCAGTGTCATTACCTTCATCACCTCCGAGCGGTGCGTCATTAAAAATTCCCGCAAAATGTCCTCTTTAATGCAGCGGTCTATCGCTTCTGCAATCGCATGTTCCAAGTCCTCATACCCGTATAATCTGTGGTTTTCCCTGACATAAGTCACAAACGTCATATAATCCTTTAGAAACGGGCATTTGGAAAGCAGCTCCTGATTCTTCCCGTTATTGATATTATATACCGTACAGGTAAGCTCCAATTCCGGTATCTCCACAGGCTTTGCAAACAGGTCCGACAATCTCTGTTCATATCTTTCCGGCTGTTCTTCATCTCCGTTATAAAAGACCGCAAAATGCGGTGTGGGAATCGTCACCGGCTGCCTGCCGTATACATTTTTCCCTTTGATGATTTGCTCCAAAATGTGACTAAAGTAAACAAGGCTTCTAATTGGCATATTGGGGCAGACCGTTGACTGGTGCTCATAAATACTCAGACTCATGTCCAGCACAAAGGATGCGTCATTCCTGACTGTCAGGGATATGCCTTTCTCAAGTGTTTTCATTTCCACAAGGGCCGGATCCTCATAGCATGAATGATTCACTGCATTATACAAATCCAGCGCATTCTGCGGATTCTCCATCAACATACTGAACACATCGCTTTTATACTCTCTGTTACCTGACATATTAACCCTCCCGTCCGCTGCAGAGGTGTCAGAAACCATTATCCCGCAGCTGCTTTTATTTGATTGAATGTTGAAATTTAAAAGCAGAAATCCGAGATAATAGAATAAACCATGTGCTAATTGAAAAGTGTGAAGTCCCCGATGACCACACCTGATATGAAAACTGCTTTGTATGCATCTTAACATAGGGGCGAATATATTGCAAGCATTATTTTAAACTTTTTTTAATGATTTTTTGTTAACGTTTTAACTCCAATCTTATTTACTTCCATGAACCTGGCTGAAATTTTTTAATATATTTTCTCATCTGCCTTCTTTTTTGGTATTTTTTCTGCATATACTCAAAATTTATCCAAAAATCATCAATACCAATTTCTTTACAGATTATTCTTCTTATTTCCTTTGTTTCTTCCCAAAACATATCCGGAAAAGAAAACAAAGAAAAAATCATTGCAAAGGGAATACTCTTTTTCTTTACAATCAAGCCTAAGTATTCATAAAAATAACCAATCTTTCGGATATTATTATAATTTCCGTCTCCAAACACCTGAAAAAACTTTTCTCTATTCATAGTCGGTTTTTTCTTCAGCTCTTTTGTCAGTTTTGTGATTTCCGCCTTTGCCTCATTCATCATCATGCGTACCTGCGCCTCCTCCTGACGAAGCAGGTCCATATTGATGAGATAATTATTTAACTTTGTTTTTCTTAATTCCCATACCACCAGCATTACTGATATAATTGCTACGGTATCTCCTATATTGTTTCTGACCCACGAAAAGATATTAACAATCAGTTCATTTATCACCTGCATCCTTCCATTCCTCATATTTCCTTTTTATTTTCTCTATAGAATCTATTATGATGATTGGTTTTTTGTTCACATCTATATTGCTAATCAGGCAGTGCATATCCTTCTCTTTTATGGCAATACAGCCTTCTGTATAAGGATTGTCTGTCATACAATGCACAAAGATAGCACTCCCTCCATATGGAACCGGGGAATTTGTATTATAGCCAATCACCAGAGCATATTTGTATGCCGGTATGTTCAGTTTCTCAGCGCTCTTCCACTTTCCCTTTCCGTCTCCCTGCTGCATAGTGTTATAGTACTTCGACTCCGGATCATCCACCCACACCTGCCCGTTATCTGTTATCACGTATGGTATCTTTACTTTTTCTGCCTGCTCCGTTCCGAATCCTGAAATAATGTGATAGATTCCTATCGGCGTCTTCCCGTCCCCTTCTGTCTTTCTGTTTGTAAACCCGCCTTTTCCGCCATATGCATTGCAATTATTCAAGTATATTCTATACGTTTGATTCTTCTTTTCGCAAAAAGTTAATTTTGCCCTGCTGTCATAATCATATTCAAAAGAAACATATATATATTGCTGGTTCATATTGAAAAGTGCCCTTTTTCATATGTATATGACAGCAAGGCTGCATTATCCCATTTAATCTGTAATATTCGTTTCAGAATAATACAAAAAGCTTTCGTCATAATCAAAGCCACTTCTAACTATGCCTTTATTCTGCTTATATTTTGAGCACTACAAATTTTCTCCATTACCACAATCACCGCAAAAACCCATCCAAAAGCATACATTTGAAAAAAGTACTTAAAATACGAAGCCGGCATGGTCAGGACAGTTATTGCCATATGCCCTACCATCCCCAAGGAAAGAAGTATTAAAACCTTGTCTTTTCCCCTGATACCGAATATCAATATCATCAGCAGCAATAAAAACGGCAAAAACAGATTATAACTGTTCCTTGCTCTGGCAGCTGCCATAAATGCACTTATTCTGGATTTCAAAAATACACCCGGCTCTTTCATTATTACTTTCATTACGGCATTGTTAAATTCCTCCATATTTTCAGGCGTGAAATAGCTTTTCACCGCATAATACTGTCCTTCCCCCCAGTTTGCCCGGCCCCAGTAAGTATCCTGATAGCATTCCAAAAGGCACTCGCTATTATATCGATCGATTGTTTCCAAATCAAGAAATTTATTTATGATTGCCAGCTCTTCTCCACACGCACTCCTGTCAAAGGATTTTTCTCCCAGCATATGGACTATATAAGCCTGATAGGTCCATGCACTTTCGTTCGCTTTATTTATATTTATTTCAAAAATAAATTCAGGAAGACAGATCAAAATTTCCGTCAGAAAAAATAGTGCCGTAATATACTTAATGTTACGCACTCCCTTGGAGCAGAGCGGCTGTTTACTGTTTTTTATATCCTCCCAGTCTATATATGTAAAAAGCAGCAATAACAATCCCCATATAATAAGATAACAGCCTTCCCGACGCCAAATCGTTAAAATACTTAAAATAATGCTAACCCCAATCAGCTTTCTTCCCTCAAACTGCACTTTCAATTTGCAGTCATAATACAATTTTATTGCAACCAATAAATACAGCATGGCATACCAATGCATTCTGTGCACACGTATGCCTAATTCCAAAAACGGTTTTAAGGCAAACACAGCATACAGAGAATATGCCCAATTTGTCTTATAATACATTTTAGTCCTATATATAGTATAGCCAAACACATATGCTACAAAAATTATTTTAAAAATACTTGGCGCGATTATAGACGGAAAAAGCAAAAAACATATTAAGAATAATTCACTTGAATATACGAAAAAGAACGGATACATCCTGACAGCAGCATCCCATATATTTTTTTCATCTCCCACATAATAATTTTGTATATCTGTCCATGAAATATCCGTAAGCAAATATGATGCCAAAACTATCAGAACCGGAAGCATATAAAAAAATATTTTCCTTTCTTTTCCATCCATTGCCAATGCATTATATAAAAATTTGCATATAGCAAAAATCAAACAAACGGAAACTATATATGCAATTCCAAAGCATATATATTGCAAAGGTCTGCTTAAAACATATCCGGTGGCATTGCTTATACCTTCCTGATAATGTGAATCAACAAAATATCCCCCCCCCATAAACGATATAACACACCAAATTAGCGAAACTACCTTTACAATACCTGCCGTATCGCTATTCCATTTTTTCAGTATACTGTTCACTTTCATATTATTTTTCTCCTAATATTACCCCTGTCTTTTGCCACATAACTTAGTCCAAACAGCAAATACCGGTAGGAATTAAAATATGATGAATAATAATAGTTTTCTCTCATAGTAGGTGCCGTTAAAATTACCGCCAGTAAAATGCCAATGCATAAGCGTACCTTCCCTGACAGGATAAAAGAAACCTGCATTCACACTAAAGCAATCACAAAATGTAAAAGAGATAAAAAAATCATCACTCCATCAGCCACTCTATAAAATCCCTTACAGCTCCATCGCCGCCTTTATGCCCTGCCACATAATCGGCAGCAGCCAAAACCTTTGCTGACGCATCTGCCGGACAGCCAATCAGACCGCCGGCCTCTTTAATGGCATTCATACAGACAAGGTCATTAATATCATCCCCAATATAAGCAACCTTGGATAAATCTGACGCAACAGAGCGCAATACCCCGGTTTTATCAGAAATCCCCTGGTATACTTCCGTTATCCCAAGCTCCCTGCAGCGGTTCAGCACAATATCTGATTTCCGCCCCGTGATAATTACCGGCATGATGCCCGACGGAATCAATATGTCATGGATTCCGCAACCGTCTTTAATGTTAAATGCCTTACACAATTCACCATTGCTGCCCATATAAATTTTTCCATCGGTAAGGGTGCCGTCTACATCCATTACTAAATAATTAATATCCCTCACTTATATGTCCTCTTCTTTCCATTATCTTTTCTATTCTGTTTTTCTTCTCTGTCCATCTAATCTGCAATTACATTTTCTATAAAATTCTGCGTTTCCCTTGCCGCTTCCCTGAAAATTAATCAGACCAGCTTGTTTAACAAAGGAACCTTTTTTACAACCACAATGCACAGCCATGATATTCCAAAAACCGCTGCACATCCCACACAGCACGAAAACAATCCATTTATCCCTATTTTGCACAACCGGTCCACAAATTTCCCAAACCATGCCATACGCAGGAAAAACACATGTATCAAGTAAATGCCAAATGAAGAAGCTCCTGCAGAAAGTATGACTTTTTGTAATTTTCCTGCAATGCTGTGATGCGCCATCCAATACTTTATGACAATAAATATAACAACCGCATGAAGTGCAAGAAATGACACATGGAATGGATACATTTCTGTATATTTCCCCATAACCTTCATCTTTTGATAATCCATAACGGCGGAAATACCCATACATACTATGTCCGTTCCAATCAGCAATCCCATCTTGCCCTTCACCTTTTCAATCTGCATTTTGTTATTCACATAATATCCTATCAAAGGATAAAAAACGCATCTGGAAAACAACCAGCCTATATCAAACTCTCCAGTGATATGTACCGCTCCTTTAAATGCAAGAAATTCCATGCTGGGAATAATACCGTTATAAACTATACATAGCCCAAATAAAAATATATAATATTTTTCCTCCAGACTACGGACTGCCGCCCTTAAAACAGGCAAAACCAACAAATATCCAACATAGGCATAAAGATACCATAAATGTGTACTTACCGAAGATGTATAAAGTAATTTTAAAAATCCCGGCAGACTTGCCTGTTCTCCCCAGGTTATTGCATTAAACAAATAGTACATAAACGAAATGCCAATCATTACAATCAGAAATCTCCCAATCCTTCTGACCGTTTTTGCAAATGCTTCCTCTTTTCCCAGCATCAACGCTCCTGATATCATAAAAAACAGAGGCACGGAAAATTTGCAAAAAATGGAAGCAAACAAATAAAACCAGAACTGAATGCTTCCAGGCTCCCGTTGGGAAAACAGCAAGTACCCCCTGTTACCTGTATGGTTAAATATAACAAAAAATATTGCCAATACACGCATGATTTCAAAAGCCATGTCTTTTTGCACTGTTCTGTCCTCTGTTGCTTCCATTGTACCCATAACAGCGTTCCTACATCCTTCTTATTGCCTTTTATTCTAAAATCTCTTCAAATCTTCCAGGCGTAATCATCTTTATTTCACATTTTCCTTCCAGCGTCTTTACTATTTCAGAGAACATTTTTGAAATCTCTTCATTCAAAGCATCAAACTCTGCAACATGACGGTCATTCTGAAAGGTCTCATCGGCATAATTGCTTGCTTTTCCGGCATCAAAGCCGTCAAAGCCTGCAATGGAAATTTTGGATACCTCCAGACGCTTTAATAAATTCAACAGCATAATGGTTGTATTTTCAAAATACTTATAGCCTCTGTTAATCAGGCTGTGATAATTGACAACAATGTCATCTCCATCCGACTCAATATTGGAGCTGATGATTACCTTTCTCCCGCTGCGCTTTTTCTGCAGCATTGCATATCTTTTCTGGTTTCCAAAAAAGGCATAGGCTTCCGGATTATCAGCAATGAAATTCACACTGATTACCAGGCTTTTCTGTTCCTTTGCATAATCGTCTATCTGCTCCCTGTACGTATTCAGGGAATTGCCCGGAACGAGAACCAATACCTCTCTGTCTCCTATTGCAGCTTTCAATTCCTGTATGGTCTGATAGTCATCAATTTTATCCGCAACATATTCAATATATAATTTCTGGATATTATCATAATCGTAACGCTGCCTTTTATCCGGGGCAATCATGGAAAGTATTTTCCCGATATCCTTTGTGTCCAGCCTGTATTTTTCCGTCAGGTAAATCACATTGTTGGGATGAGACTTATAAATGCCTGCCATCATGGCGGCAGTAGAATATCCCCATTTATGCTTTAAAGAATATTTGTAAATATAATCATCCAGCATGTCAAGAACATCATCCACCTCATAATCGTATTGAAGCTTTCTCACCAGATAGTCCACAATCAGCTCCGTGTTCAGATTTCCTGCAACCTTGCCCATTCCTCCTAAAGTCCCGTCTATTATGATTTTCCGGGAACCCCTGCTCAGCTTTATGACCTCCTGGGCAAAGGCAAAGGAAAGCTGATAATTATTGTGTGAATGGAAGTTAATACAAATATCCTTATCCATATTGTGGTCAATCAGTCCGTAAATACGATCCACATCATCCATATACATAGCACCATAGGTATCCACAATGCCAAAGCTGTATGGATGGACTTCATTTACCATATCCACCAGCTCCAGAATCTCCCGGTCTGAATAATTCAGGGAATTCACTCCCTGCACAAAAAGCTTGTAGCCCTTATCCTTAATCTCCTGCATACATTCCAAAAGCTCTGCCCGGTTCTCCATGTAACTTTTTTTGGTAAATCCAAAACGTATTCCATCAATGGACTCTCCATTAAACGGCTTCAATGTCTGAAAATCAAACATGCCATAATCAATAAAGGCAACATACATTGTATTTTTTTTGGACTTGTCCAAAAACGGAATCATCTGATCCACATCCGTAAAAAAGGTGCTGTTTCCCTTATACTTCACGTCTTTGGAATCCCGCAGGAAGCCCACTTCCACAATATCAATCTTGGCGTTTGCAAGCTTATCGGCAATTTCCTTTATTTCCTGGTCGGGAAATGCACAGTCAATAATTCTCCCGCCGTCTCTAAGAGTACAATCAAGAATACTAACATTTTTCATCTGACATGACCTCACTTTTGTCTCTAAATTATTTTATAGGTGCTGTTCAAAACAAGATACATAATTAAACTCATCGATATGCCTTTTCCTTAATAGTAAAGTTATGATTATAAAGTCTGCCCCTATTTTTCCTGTTTATTCCCTGTCTTAAAAAGGTTCTATACCTGCTTGCCATATTATATCCCTTCCTGATTCGTTCCGCATTTACCAACTTCCTCTATTGGTTTTGCAAATAAGCAGCTACCACCTTTGCAAATTCAAAATCCTCTGCCGTATCAATATCGACTGCCTCAAACTGGTCGATTTCATAAATATATGGTTTCTCGCCGATTCTCTGTCCGAGCTTTGTAAAAACTTCCTTTCGGAAAATGAAAAATGCCCCTGTCTCCATATAAATAGGTTCCAAATCCTGTGTCCGGACAATATTCTTCATATCATAGTTGAACGGCTTCCCGTTCATCCACATATAATCCTGCAGGACAACTGCTGAAAATGCGGAATCATACTCACCGGAAACCACCTTATCCAACGCCTTTTTTATGGATTCTGATTTGGTAAAGGGCTGCGTAACGTGGGTCAGCACATAAATATCCGCATCCACATCCTTCACAAAACGCTCAATAATCTCCAGGCCTTTTACCTGAAAGCCGTCCAAATAGGAATCCCTCTTCAAAAAAGACAGTCCCTTCTCTTCATAGGGAGCGATATATGGCTTGATTGCCTCGTCACTGCAATAGACATATTTCTCGTCAACCGTATCTACATTGCTGATTGTCTCAAAAATATAATCACAGGTCGGACGCCCGTTTAAAAGCATGGTGTTCTTTCCAGGCAGTCTCTGGTTATTCAATTTTATTGGAATAAATGATACTACTTTCATCTTAAACCTCCTGATTTCTTTTAAAAAGATTGTTTTTAATATAGTCTGTCGGTATGGAAAATACCTTTTGTGACAGAATAATTGCAAACAAAACATTCATTATTATATACAAAAAAATACGGTAAGTTGAAGAACACAGCCACTCTGCCCAGCCATTCTTATCAAATATATCCCTAATGAATATATGATATATATAAACCTGCAGTGTCCGCTGTCCCCATTTTGCAAATATTCCCCTCCCGATTTCCTTCTGTGGTATGATTGCCATAAAGCCGATTGCTATTACAACCACTCCCGCATAATATGCAAATCTTGTCAGAATATTAGCTTTAAACGGCATCTCGGTAAGTAATGTTGTTGGCACCACAAGTGAGGCAAGATCCCAAATCTTGTCACGGCACACTACACATATCACAGCATATAGAAACATTAAAATCATACACGTAAATTTTAAGGCTGTCAATCTTGCGGACTTCTTCCCTTTTATAAAGGTTAGTACTTTCTCTTTATCCGCAATCACCCCCATATAAAAAACGGAAAGAAAACAATTACCCGTGAAAAAAAGTACGAACCTGTCACCATTGCGTCATAGCCTGCAAGGGAACCAATAATGACGGCGCCTGCCAGCACGAATTTAGGATTTACCTTTCTGACCAAATACGAAAAACCCTCCCATAACGCCAAAGCAAATATATACCAGGCTATAGTCGTCTCCTTAAACAAACTGAATCCTCCCCATACATGCTGGGTTAAACTGCCAATCAGCCATTCTAAAGCCTTAAAATATAACCCGTAGGTTATCAACAATATAAATCTCTTCGATATATGATTATCGCTGTGAAATAATCCGGAAACAAAAGCAAACAACGGCATGAAAAATGTGTTTATAAACACAAGCAGCGCACCAAGATTTAGATTCTGTTCAACATGATATCCGAACGCATGTACTATCACCACCTGACAAATCAACGCAAATTTTAACTGATCAAAGTATGCACTACGACTCCCTTCCATTCCTACTACTCCTTCTTCCCAATAGTATTTTCAATTTCCCATAGTCCGCTAAAAATCCCAGATACTTATCTATTATCAATGCAAACGCTATGGAAATTGCCAAACTTACGGGAAAACTGATTATCCATAAATTTCTGTTGAAGTGGTTCAGTATTCTTGCAATTATCTGCTGGATATAAATGTGGTCAATCATAATCAACATACTTAACTGCCCCAGCTTCTCCATCCAGCGCATTTTTCCGTGGTAGATATTTTTTAGGACAACCATAAGCCCCAGCGAAATAAACAGGGCGCTCACAAAATACAAAGGGATGATTCCATAATTCATCTGAAGCATATCGGTACGCAGCATTTCATAGCCCCGGAACTTCATGTATGACAGATTGAAAGTCCCCAGTAAAAAACCCGCCGCCAAAAGAAAGATTCCCTGATATGTCCGGTTCACTTTATCGTGCCATTTCTGACGCCAAAAATATCCTGCAAGATAAAACAGCGCTCCAATCAACGCCACATCCAAACACCACGGAAGCCGCACCGCCGGAAGCCTTGCCGGATATTTATTTTTAATAACCGCCATTCCCGCTGCTGCAAGCATTGATATACCGCAAAATATAAACAGCTTCACCCGGCTTTTTTCTGAAGCACGGTAAATACCATAGGCAATCATGCCTGAACAGAATAGTCCCGCCAAAAACCACAGTGTTCCAATATATTCACTATTATTTTCCCAAATCAGGTTTCCATACGCCAGTGCCGCAATTCTTTTCATCAGTTTTGCCGAACTCCGGCTGCCTGATAAAATGTCAAACAACGTATTATATATAATGATAAGAACGCCAAAGGTTATGTATGGGTACATTAACCTTTTCATTTTTTTCCTGAAATAGTCCCCAAACGACACACCCTCCAGTTTGTCCAGGAAACCACTAATCACAAAAAACAGCGGCATATGGAAAAAATAGATTGCCTGCGTGACATAATCGTGAAAGCTGTTATGCCCGAGCACGACCAAAACAATCCCAATGCCCTTTAGTAAATCAAGATAATGCATTCTCTCCTTCTTTGGCATTTTTGTTTGATTATTCATCTTATTACCAGCCTCCCTGTTTCCTTTCATTTCCCGCACAATTCTCCATACAAAATATCAGCAGCTTAAGAGCCATAAACCTGATATCTTAAAATTCTTTGTAAAATCTGCTTAACAAGCTTATAATTCATCAGCACAATGATTATGACGACCATAATTTCCACAATCCAAAGCGAGGTGTAAATTTCTAATAAGGCCTGTAGACAGACAAGCCCCCACATTGTCCAAAATACCACCGGATTTTTTATTTGCAAACCTTCCCCGATTGCCCGTTTTCTGACATAGTAGATAATGAATGCTGAAATGGCGGTGGCAATCGCCGCCCCCTGCGCCCCCATCAGATACACTAAAACGATATTCAAAAAAACATTTGTCCCCGCGCCATAAATTGCGGATTTCGCCATGGATTTTGAGTCCTTTATAGCGGACAGCATCGGACCTACCAGCCCTGACGCCGTGTTAAAAACCGTACTCACTACCAAGAACGGAGCATATTGCCATGCGGCATAAAACTCCTTTGCATATAACAGCCTTGCCAATGGTTTGGAAAGCACAATGATAAAAGTACATCCTGCGCACATCATGAAATTGATAACCGCAAACGAATCCGCATAAAACTCTTTGGAATCCTTTTTTCCGTACTCCTTGATTGCGGAAATCTGCCATGCCTGGCCAAACATTCCAAAAACAGTGTTAATAATACTGGGGATTTTATAAGAGACGGACAGAACGCCATTTACACTGACGCCGCATATAGCCGTTACCACATACCGGTCCGATGCGCTGTTAATCCACCACCCCACCGTAGAGAAAATAAGCGGCAGGCAATAGGACATCATCTCCTTATTTAATGCCCTGTCATATTTAACGTCCTGAAAGAAAGAATAGAAGCGCAACACGAAGAAATAATAAATTGCCGGGACTAACTGTGCCAAAATGTTCGCCCAAAGAAATCCTGTCAATCCCATCTTAAAAACCAAAAGACCAAGTATATTCCCGCCAAGCATCATAACCGTGCTTATAATACCGGCAACCGCCATGTGCTTTACTTTTTCCATTCCCTTAGCCAACTGGATGAAATACTGGTTTAAGGTATAAGAGAAATAATATAAAAATACCAGATACTCTATCCCATGGATATTCTGAAACAGTTTTATATAATGACACGGAACCAAACCCATTGCAACCACCGCCATGCTCATTATGATATAGCGGATTCCAATAAGCGCCACCTGCCCTCTGTCGTATGCCTTGTCCATCGCAAAGCGCATGACTCCGTCCACAATGTTGAGTGTCAGCACGGGATAGAGCAGCGATACGGTTGAGACAATCAAATCATAGATTCCCATTTCTGCCGTCGACAGAACACTTGTATATAATGGCACCAGTAAAAAAACAAGTATCTTGGATGCAAAATTACTAATGGTAAGTATTCCTGTATTTTTTAATAAATATTTGTACTTCTGATTCATACTGTCGTCACTTTATGATTCCTTTTCTTATTTTTGCGACAAATCGTCCACGGTATGCGCAACCGAAATGTGCATTAATTTTCCGTTTTTTTGGAATTGGTCAATCACATCCTGCACATGCATGGCAAATTTTTTCATGTCTTCATACTTTGCATACTCTGTCATCGGATAAATCATCAGAACCGGCGACGGATGCTCTACCACAGAATTAATGGACAATACGCTGCCCGACATTGCACTGACAAAGGTGCATCCTTTCATGTCATAATTGAGCTGAAGGGCTTCAAACGGCGCGGAGGAATTTGTATCTACCGCGATTCCGTTTTCTTCAAACACATGCACCGTGCTGCGTGGATGCTTTTTGACCAATATGTTTTCCTTTCCTACCCTGTCGGCGAAATTTAACAAAAAGTCCAGTTCCCCGATTCCCCTTCCTTCCGTATCGTAGACAGATTCAAAATAGATATATTTGTATTTGGAATAGTCCACGCCGCCCTGTATCCGGAATATCCCAGCCACCAGATTTTTCAATCTTTCATTTTCAGTCGATATCTGCGGTATTGCCACGGGCTTTAGAAAGCCCTGATACAGTTCCGGATAAACACAGTAGAACTTCTCGTAGCGGTCGAAAATTGCCGGTTTTCCAACCATTTTCCTCAGTTTTCTAATCAATTTGAATTTTGTAGAATCATAATAAAAATTATCATACGACAACATTCCCTCCTCGTATGAGGAATACTGAATTTTATCGTTATATCCAGATAAAATGGAAAAAATGCCGTAGATATCCACCTCTAAATTGTAACAAATTAACTCATCAAAGCTTAAAGAATGCAAATCCTTTAAGTAAAAAGCATAATCATTTTTCTTAAAAAAACTTAATTGTACTATTTCTTTGCACTTCTGCCAAAACCCTCGCCCCTGAATTACTCCCTTGGAACGAACAAATACACACTCGTCAAAAAATTTTTCCTTTTCCATTCTTTCAAATACATTCTCTGCATTACCAGAATGGTCTGATAAAGCAAGACATACATAATCCTCGCTAAATATTGTCAGCTTCATCTGTATTGCCAAAA
The DNA here is from genome assembly GCA_947382355.1 of uncultured Lachnospiraceae bacterium. GTDB lineage: Bacteria > Bacillota > Clostridia > Lachnospirales > Lachnospiraceae > RGIG3040. The sequence continues at coordinate 96,510 of CANCYR010000001.1, read as the reverse complement.
TCAATTGATAATATGTGTTTGCAAAAATTAAAATCCTGCGCATCCTGATTGCCTTTCTATTTACCATAATTCAACTGCTTCTTCTGTTTTTTTTGCCTGTTCACCGCAAACACATTGGAAAAACAAACAATATACTCTGCCTCAATCAGAACAATCAGCCTGCTCCACATAAAGGCGGTAAATGCCATAAATGCAACAATAATCAACAGTTTCAGATTTTCATTTTCTATACAATATTTAATAAGATAGGAATACATGAACAATACTACAGCCAGCCCCACAATTCCCCATGCTATCAGCAGGTTCATATAATTGTTGTCTATTCCGAAATAAGCATCTGCATCGGCTACCATTTCAAAATCCGGACTTGCCCATATGCCTATTCCATATCGTTCCAGTCCTATTGCCGGATATATCAGGCGGTTATTTAATATGCCATTTAATCTTGCAAAAAAGCTGTTGCCCTTTGCATAAAAGTATACTGCCAGCATACTGACTACGGTTAATGCTTCCGGAAGCCAGATAGCCCATCTGAGCCTCTGCCATCTTTTAATTTTTATAAAACGGGATAAATACAGTGCAAATGTGCCCACTGCAGTAAACAAGATTGATGACTTTGTATCTGTCAGCATACCAATTGCCGCGCCTATTACATTGAGCAGCAATACCTCACCAAGCCATATTTTTTTCTGCTTATTGTAAAGATAAATAAGGCATAATCCCAAATACTGAAACGGTAAGATGGACCATACGCTATAGCCCAGACTATATCTTCTCCTTGTCTCTTCTACCACAAACAGTTCATTTTCTATAATGCCGACGCTGCATAGCAGCGCTACAGCTATTGTCATTGACAAAACAAGAGCAAAAATAAAACGTATCATTTTATCCTTCTCTACATTTCTGCAGCTCCATATAATAAAAAACAGGTACAAAAGCTCATGGTTTCCTGTTGGAAGAGAATCTATCAAAAGCAATCCTCCGATCACTGCAGACATTATCCATTGTCTGACCTCCATGCTTGAGTCCAGTAAAATATTTGCTACCGCAATCAATGCTCCAAGCGTCATAACTTTATTCAGCCAAAATTGCTCAAAGGGCAGATTTACCCTTTTAAAAAAAAGTCCCCCGCAATACAGCAATATTGCTATATACACTCCTATTTCCCGTTGCTTCACCGTAAACAGATGCTTGCCCATTTGTTATTCCCTCTCTATTTCCCGTAACAGTCCCTGCTAATAAAACGGCAGAAAACTTCCATCAAACTCATATCTTAAATCATGGGAACGTTCCCCGATTTTTTTTGCAGGCACTCCTCCATAAACTCCATATGCCTCCAGACTTTTAGAAGCCAGTGCCCCCGATGCAAGTACCGCGCCTTCTCCTACCTGTACTTTCGGAAGTACCGTGGTTCTTGAACTGAGCCATGCCCGGTCTCCCACTAAAACGCTTCCGCCGCTGTTTCCGCTTTCAAAATACGGATCATTTATATCATGCTGCTCGGTATATATATATACATCCGTGCTGAGATTTACGTTTTCTCCCAAAACCAGTCCGTTTCTTCCATCCAGAGAACATCCGTCGCCAATAATGGTTCCCTTTCCGATGGAAATGTTCCACGGCGCCCTGAAACGGCATCCGCCATATATGACCACATTCTTACCGATGGACATCTGATAAATATGCCTTAACATAAAAAGGCGGTATTTTTGACAAGGTACCTTTCCTACCCGGACAATGCTATACATAATCCATCCATTTAAAAGCTGCTTAATCTTCCAGACAATGCCTTTACGCTTCTGTCCATTTCCAGCTTCTCCGTTTTTGCTTTCCGGCTTCACAATGCCTCTTTTCTTTTTTGCCCTGCAATATAGAAAGCATACAGATAAATTTAAAATACAAAAAATAATATATAAAATAAAGATGATAAATAAAATTGCTAAAATTATCTCCACAATGACTCCTTATCCGGACAGCTTTCACATCTTTTCAGCCATAAGCTCATATAAATGCGCACATATCCTGTCCCATGACAAAGTTTTTTCCGCATATTGAATGATATTGCGGACTTCCTCACCGGAATAAGCTCTTTTGCTTTCCTGGACAAATGCTTCTTTCAGTGAACTCACATCATTTGTCTTTACCACAACACCATATTCTTTATTATTCGTAAGTTCCTTTACAGGCGGCACTGCATCAGATAAAATCATCCTACAGCCACAGTGCAATGCCTCCGGCCCCACCAGCGGAAATCCCTCATACCGCGACGGCAGTACGAATACCCTTGCTGATGAGTACATTTCATACAATTTTTTCTTGTCTGAAATAGGACCTGTAAATATGACCCGCTCCTTAAGCCGTGGATACTTTTCATAAAAAGCTTCTTTTTGCTGCAAAAATGCCGGTTCGATACTGCCCACCAGCTTCAGCTTCCAATCATGCTCTGCTGCAGATTCCGCAAATGCCTCCAACAGCAGGTCTGTAGCCTTTTCAAAAGTTCCAAGTCTGCCTACTGTAATAAAGCAGTTTTCCCTTTCCAAAGTGCCTGCGGCTTCTGTATCGGTATTATCCACGTATCCATTACAGATTACTGCCAAATCCACATCAGTAAATTCTTTGCACAGCTTTCTTATCTGCTCCGATTCCACTGAAACGATATCCGCTGCCTTTGCTGCCTTTTCAAAAATTTTAAGCTCCTTTTTACTTTCTGATAAGAACCGGCAGCCATCATAATTCAAATCCAATTTCAAATATACCTTTCCCTTTGGATTTAAGAACTTATATAACTTTGACCAGTAGTACGCATGCCTTCCGCCATGATAAAAATTAAACCAGTCCACTTGCCTGCCATATTTGAAAATATAAATTAAACCGGTAACTGTCTCATTATTCAACAGCATGGAAATCTGCTTAAATTGTTTTTCTGTAAAACCACCTTTTTCTGCTTCTTTCAATGAAGCACGGCAACAAACCAGTTTGGCACATACATCCTCCCGTTTGTCCAATGTATATGGAATCTGCCCTGAATCCTTGTAAAGTTCTACTTCCCTTCCCTTTGGATAAAGCGTACAGAAATTAATCATGTCAGTCACTTTCCAACCTTTCAACAATCTTTCTCTCAATTTTAAATAAATATTCATACACTACATACTGTACCAGATATGAGAATAAAATAATTACCATCAATGATATGAGCATTGACGCTAATACTGCTTTTGTATAACTAATATGACGGATAAAAACCAACATAAGATAACAGCTAAGGGAAATTACAACCGGCCAGTGAACGGCAAAAATGGCAAATGAAATTCCTCCCAGTTTCTGAAATAATTTACTCTCAATAACTTTTCTGATAAAACAGCTGTTTTCAATTGCAATCACCAGACATCCCCATCCCAATGCCCAATACAGGTAATGGGTTATTTTAAAATAACAGACCCAATGATAAAATCCCTCTGCAGGACTTCCCTTGGGGACCGCTATCAAAATAAGCGCAATTATCCCGAATATTAGCGCTTTATACTTATACTTTTTAAATTTCCATGTATGAAACGGGCTGTAATAATAATCACATAGCCACATTCCCAACAGCATAATCCCAAAATAGAAATGTTCATATTGTACTTTACAACCTAAATAGTAGCTATACACAAATAATATAGCATATAAAATTTCTCTATATTTCCATTTTGAAAGATATTTTGTCAGACACAACAATAAAAATCCATTTAGCCATATATATTTAATGGTTCCTAATGGCGCATTATATCTGGCTGACTTTATAAATGCATTTATCATAGCATCTGCTATAGGTCCATCGCCAGACAACAGCCTTCCGGCTTCAAAATTGTTGAACCATTCAGAATAATTGGACGAGTAAGTCAAGTCCGTAATCCGATATGGATACACCCCATTAAGCTTCATAACACCCCAGCCAAGCAAGCATCCGATTAGGACCATGGGCATCAGGCGAATATACCCCCCCCCCCTATTCGTCAAAATTTTTACCTTCCCCTTACTGTAATAACCCAGAGGAATGACAAAACCACTTAAAAGTAAAAAACACATCAATGCCGACGGACCATTTATCAGCACATTTAAAGGTGTTTCAAAAAAAAGCTTTTCATGGCTGGAGTGCATCTCATACGTCATTCCAAAATATACTGCCGGAAAGAAAACCGAAACCATATGACCCACGCATACTATAAGACAGCATATTCCTTTTAATGAATCTATATATTTAATCCTCAAAAATCGCTTCATCCCCTTAATGGCGTTTTAGAAGCCGGCACACCGCACACCGTAGCAAAGTCATCCACATCTTTTGTCACCACTGCATTTGCCCCGATTACACAATGCCGCCCCAATGTAACGCCAGGAAGAATGATACAGTCCTTTCCTACAAATGCACCCTTGCATATTTTCACAGGCTTCGTAGTAATTCCCTGCTCTATGACAGCTCTGTCAGGGTCAGTAGTAATATGTGATAAGTCTGTAATAAATACTCCTGAACTGATTAGTACATCATCTTCAATAATAATTGAATCTGCGCATGCAATATGCAGCTCCTGACCTACATTCACATTATTTCCAAATTTTAAAACCGGCGGAGATACTTGTCCATCCCAGCCATCAATCACTTCCACCCTTGCATGTGGCCAGATGCCCGTTCTTTCCCCAACCTCAATATATCGGGTTCCGGACAGAAAAATGGGATTCCAAAAATAGGATTTCTTTCCAATAGCCTTGAATTTCCTCTTGTGCAGCCAGAAATAAGTATTCCGGCAAAGAGACAGCCTGCGCTCATACTTATTCATCCTGAAAAACTTAGCTAACTTATTCATAGATTATCACATCTCCCCATTTTCCCGTTTCTATAATCCTTCCATGCTTTCATGATATACCTGTCATTTTTCTTATAAAAAGGAGAGATGAAATATTTTATCAGAAACTTGCTATAAGTAAAAATCCTTGCCGGAAATTTCAACTCGCTTTTATGTTTATTCATATAGTAAAGCTTATTCCTTGTCATGTAATAAACCTGAACTTTAGAATCAGAGCCTCCTCCTGCGCTGCTTACCTTATGCCACAGGACTGCCTTGGGCACATATAAAATTGTAATTCCCGCTTTATTTACCCTTGCGCAGAAATCGGTATCATCAAAATACATAAATACGGTTTCATCAATAAATCCTACCCGCTCAAACACCGTCTTGTGTATGAGCATACAGCATGTGGGAGAATAGGTTATGGTTTTTTGCATATCGTACTGTCCGCAGTCTGTCTCAAAATTCCCCCAGTGCTCTGACTCGCCTTTTTTCCAGACCATGGCGCCGCCTGCAAACCAAAGCATGTCCTTTGGATCATAGTAGTAAATTTTAGGAACCGCAATCGTATCAGGATTTGCCGCTTCCATTAAATAACGGATGGTATCTTTATGCAGCTCGATATCGTTATTTAATAAAAGTACATAATCTGTTTTCAACTCTTCTATGGCATAATGGATTCCTATATTGTTTCCTTTTGCCACACCGACATTTTCTTCCTGCAATAAATAATGTACATCAGGATAAAGTTCTTTTGCCAATGCTATGGAATTATCCTTAGAGCCGCTGTCTACAATAATCACTTCAAAGTTGTTATAAGAAGATTCATATATAGTCTTCAATGCATCATTCTGATATTTTTCGCCATTATAATTTACAATGACAATACCAATCTTATCTTTCATAAATAAAAACTCCTCTAGTCAAATAACTCCAGAACCTTCTTTGCTATCTTATCCCAGTCAAAATACTTTCTAAACTGACCGTTACTCAATCCTGCTGCATAGTATTTCTCCTGTTCACTATAAGCAAGGATTGCTTCTATCATTTCCTGCTCACCAGCACACATCCTTACGCCCTCTGCATTTTTAAACAGCTCCCCTGCCTCTGCGTCCCCGCTGGCAGTGACAACTGCTACATTCCTGCCTAAAAAAGCCAGAAAACTGCCTCTTCGCAGGGTAAGACCATCCTCATACGGCAATACTGCAATATCAATCAAATCCAGCTTCTGTTCGATTTCTTCTTCGGGCAGAAAACCCGTAATAATAATCTTGGAATCCAGCTTCTTTTCCTTTATCAGCTTTTGTATCTCTGCCTGATAACCGTCAAAGGCGCTTGTAAGATTCCGGGGAAAGCCTCCCAAAAGATAATATTGAAACCGTTCCGGATATTTCTGTTCCAGCCTGCTCCATATTTCCAACAGGTTCTCAATTCCTTTCCCGGGATAAATCCCGCCGAAAAATCCAAGATTTATTTTGCCCCCTGAAGGCTTCTTCTTACTGTCTGTCCAATTGATATTAGAGCCGATTCCCGACTTGGACACTTTATTTCCGAATTTCTTTTTCAAATGCTCATACTCTACAAAAGAAGGAGTGTCCAGATGATGGCAGAACCTAACTAAAGGCCATGTAAATATCTTCCTTGCCGGCCTGCACATGGTATATTCATGAAGCCTTAAGTGGCACTCTGTTTTCTTCCGGCTGAATAAATTCCGCACTCTGATGAAAAAGGGCAAAAAGCTGATTGAAACATCCTTTTTGTATCCGTTTCCGGCATATTCAATAAGGATTTTGCTGATTCCATTTTTTTTCATCTGCTTAAAAATCCGGTTCACAGTGCCCAATTTCCAATTTGGTACTAATAAAACATCTTTGTATTTGTTTTCTTCTATATACTTACGAATGCCCGGAATGTCCGAAGTAATAAGCAATAAATCCTGCTCCTTAATCATGGAACTATATAATTTACCCGCAGCGTCTCCAATTCCATCACCTAATCTGGGAAAGCTTCCTGTAATATATAAAATTTTCTCCATTTTTTCTTTCCTTACTTTGTATGATTACTATTTATTTCTTATTTCTCATGATTTCTGTAATTTTATCACTGGCTCCCCATACCGCTTTGGAATCATACGGTCTGTCCGGAAATTCCCCGTAATTCAGCCTGATTTTATAGCCATTATCTGAAATAAAACGTTCAACCCTGTCGCAAAGGCGCTCAGGCCTTCCGGAGCAGATATTTACAATTCCGGTAACCTCATCCTGTTCAACCGTTGCCGCCACCTGTTCGCAGAACAAATCGTATTCCAGAAAATCAAACTGGTTTTGTCCCATAGTAAATGGAAAGGTTTCTTTTCCTTCCTTCTCAGCCGCTGTAATCTTGGAAAAAATAGAACAGCCATGTTCTGTATTCCCCACAATATAATAGCCCCGCAGCCATTGAAATATTACGTTATTCTGTGCCGCTAAGAGCTGGGTTTCACTTCTCAATGCGTTTTTGGCGATTCCATAATTGCTTTGGGGCCAGCATGGCGTATGTTCCGTTATGCAGCCCTCAAAAAATCCGATTTCATGCATGCTTCCCATTACTGCAATTTTTTGGATTCCACCCTTCATCATCTTTTGGATAAACTCTACATGCTTTGGCAAATCGCCTATATGGCTCTCCGAATTATGGACGAATCCATCCCTCCATGCCATATGGAGCAATACATCCGGCTTACCAAAAAAGGCAGCAGGGTCATCTACTTCAAACAAATCTGCCTGAATGAACTCTGCTTCCTCATTTACGTTTTCTCCTGAAAAATCAGTTGCAACCACCTGCACGTTATCCCTCACAAGGCAATTTATCACTCCGCTGCCTAAATATCCATTTGCTCCTGTAACCAATACCTTCATTTTATGCCTCCGCCATCATTTTTTTGAAACTGCCGTCCCAAACAATCCATTCACTATGCTTTCAAATTCTTCATTAAATCTTTTGTTATTGCTTTGCTGCTTAACCGGCATTTTGTCTATTATCTTTTCATAATTTACAATCATATCTTCCAGTTCTGCAATTTTCTCCACAAGAAGAATATTCTGCTGACGTTCTTTTACCGCCCTGCAAAAATCCGCCTGATGGTCGTTTACATGCTCTCCAAACTGTTTTTGTCTTGGAACCACAATCGGAATTTTTCCCATTTGCAGGGGCGCTACAAAGCTGGAGGGTCCTCCATGGGTGATAACGATTCTGGCAGCAGCTATATTTTTCTGCATATCCTGATAGGAAAGCAGCCTGCTCCATTTACAATTTACAGGCTGGTATGTGCTGAATCCGGTCTGCATCACAACTTCATCTTCAATAATACCTTTTGCCTTTAGCTTATCCACATATTCCAGCAAACGGTTAAATTGCTGTTCGTGAGTCCCTACGGTTACAAAAATCATTTCACTCATTGCTCCTGATTAAAATATACTTCCCAGATCCACTGCCTTCGGATAGACAGCTTTCATTTCTTCCCACTGGACAATAAACCTGTCTGCTACGGGATAGACCATTTTCCCTGTGACGGTAGGCTTGTCAATACGGTCAAACACTTCGATATAAATGGTCTTTGCCCCGAAAAGCTTTCCAAGATAAAAGAAAGGTACCGCTGCTGCTGCACCGGATGAAACAATCAAATCAGGTTTTTCTTTTCTCAGTATCTTCCAGGCACGTCCCGTATTAATAATAAGCGCCTTCAGGCTTCTGTTGGTGGGATAATAACAAGGATACATTTTCTCATCCTTCAACAGGCTTCTGGCGTCCTCTTTATCAAAAGTGACCCAGAAACGCTCTTTATTTTTCCAAAAAGGCTTAAGCATATATAAATGGGTTAAATGCCCTCCTGAGGAACCTACTAAACAAACTTTCATTTCACGTTCTCCTTAAACCTCTTCCGGCTGCTTCAAGCTGTGGATTCTAATATCATCTATCCCCAAACTGGCTGATTTTATGCTACTACCACAGCACCAAGCACCTTCGTTCCCTGATGTGCACAGACCTCAATCTCCTGTGCTACTTCACCGTAAAGAGATACGCCTGCACGTTCCACTAACACTACATAACCAATCTCGGCTGACTGCTCTAAAGCTTCCGCATCATATAAAATCGGCTTTCCTGCTATAAGCTCTACATCCGTCTTTTTCAATTCCTTCTTCAATTGTTCTATTAATTGTTTCTCTTCTTTTCCGAAAGCTGCTCCGGTTACATATACCCTGGAAACATTCAATTTGCCTGCGCCTATCTTAATGCCTGCCGCCACCATGGGAACTGCCTCTTCTTCCGTAAAATACCGCCTGTTCAGATGGCGCATCCTTTCAATAAAGCTGTCTATAAAACCAAACCATTTCTTTTTCGTCTCATTTTTTATGACCACGTTTCCTAACAGCTTCACATCATAAATTCTTTCAAAATCATCCTCCAGACGCAGTGTCCTGTTTAATAAATAGAAAAGCGCCCATATGCCAAATACCAGTACGCCGCCTCCTATAAATCCGACTACAACAAGCTTTTTGCTGATAGTAATCTGCGGTGTTTCTTCTGTCTCTTCCTGTTCTTCCTTTTCAAGCATCTGCTCTTTTTCATAAGCAGCCACATAAGAAAGCTCTTCATCCGTCATCTTATTTTCCATGTTATCAATATTTGCCTTGTAAGTGGAAAGCTTGCTTATATTTTCCTGCTGATATTTCCATAAATCAGAGTCTGCGATATAATCACAATTATCTTCAAGCAAAGTAATATCATGGGCTTCCATCTTCTCTGCTATGGAAGCTCTGCCGGCCTCCATAGTTTCCTTCACAAGCTCTGTCAGGGCTTTGCAGCTCTCCTCAGAATCACTATAGACAAAAACAGTCAAAACGCCTGTATTATTCATATTGGGAATAATATCCCCATACTTGCTGTTACAATCTATTAATTCCTGTACATATGAGATTTCCTTTTCATCGCTGCCTGTCAGCTCCTGCAATCTGGCTGTAAACGCTTCTGTCCTGAACTCTGACTTGTAAGCTTCAATCAATGCGTTGATATTATTGGTCTTATTTATCAAAGGATATTCTACTGTATAATGGTTGTCCACATAGTAAGTGACTACTCCCCGATAAAAACCGCCTGCGTCCAGCTGCATCAGAGAAGCCTTATCATTATATAAAATTTGTTCCCCGTACATTTGCTTGTATTCCAAGTAGGCATTCACATTTTCCATGGAATCTTCATCCAATTCCAAATCCTCTAATGCAATTTCTTCCTTTGGCTGCCTTGCGGCCTTTGCGCTCTTTAAATAACTGACCCCTCCTGCCAGAACCGCAAATATCACAGCCCATAAGACCATTTGCCTCCATTTACGGCATACTGCCCAAAACATATCTATTAGATTAATTTCTCTTTCTGCAATGTTTTTTTCCATCTATTCAGCTTTCCTTCCATATTTTGTAAACTATCTTCTTATTATACAATGGGTAAATTATTTTTACAAGCCCGCTGTTTCAATGCCCTGAAAGGTGAAATAATAATAAAAAGGACTGACAAAGTCCTTTTTATTATCTTCCAATAGTATTTGCCCCTGTTTCATAAAATAACCTTAAAGTTTGCAACTCTTTCTTGCATAATATTCCCCAATTCCCATAAGCAGAAAAATAAACGGAGTACAGAGCACTGTCTGATAGCAGAACACATTATGTCCCACATAAGAAAGTACACATGCCATCACCCCGATAACAACAGGATTTTTAGCGGCTTTTCCTGCAAATCTGGCTGTTGCAGAAACAAAAATACCCAAATATGCAATGCCGCCTAGAATTCCATAGTTTATTACCGCAGTAAACCATTCATTATGGGCATTGGTCAATACATTGTTTCCCCATACGGCATTTAAATCAGCTGCTGCAAACTCATAGCCATAATAAGGATAGCATTCCGGTCCTACCCCAAACAGCTTTTTCCAAATATCCATCTCCTGAAACATACTGCCGGTAAACCTCCAGGTAAATCCTCTTCCGTTCCCCCACCGGTCTGTCCAGGTCATGTAAGGAACCTTATCTGCAAATGCGGATATGGCTTCAGGCAGCATTCCTTTTGCACTGAGTGCAAGACACACTATAGCCAGAACTATCACTATACCTCCCATGCCGTAAAGTATATTTCTAATTCCTCTCATAATCCCGGCATTATAAATCTCTTTCTTTTCCAAAAACAGCAATCCGATCCAAAGAATTGCACAGACAGCCAGCAATCCCCATGTAACATTACTATTAATCAAAAACCGGCTCAACGTATCAAGATTGCCTATCATATTCTGTGGACGGACTATAGTCCCCACATACATCACCTTGGCAGAAGCAAAAAACAGGACAGCCAGTTGAAAAAACCTCTGTAAATGCCGGATATCCCTGACAGAAAACCAGAAAAACACCCCCATAAAGCATAATAATGCTATGTAAGCGCTGTCACTGTTTTGTGTTACAAGCGTGGAAAATCCCAGTAAGGAAAAAATACCGCTTACAATACGAACCCACATTTTCCTGCTCTCCCAGAAAAAATACAGTCCGACGGGAAGCACCGTACAGACAAAAGCCGAATACCAGCTTGCCTGCCCCAGAGTGGATAAAAACTGTAATTTATAAAACTCCTCCAGCCCCTCATATACCCCTAAAGGATCGATTAGGAAGCGGTTCAGAACTCCCAGCAGATACACATAGCCAGCCGTTGCACAAAGGCAAAACAGAATCGCTTTTGCATTTTGAGCATATCTGGACAGCAGAAAATAAATACATACAAAACTGATTTGCGAATACAATCCCATGAACCAGCCGGAATACCCCGCCCATATTTTATCGTGATAATCGCTGAGCGCAGAGGAAATCAGAACAAAGAGCATGTAAGCAATCACCATATAATCCAATACAGAAAGATTTTTCAACAATCTCTGCACATTCCACTTCCTAAAATTGCATATGAAATAAAGGACTACCATACCCGTCAAAACAGGCAGCGCCAGCTTTGTGACATTGGCATATAAAGAATATTTCACATCTCCTATTTTATAAAATCCTTCCTTCAAATAAACCGGCAGGAAAATTACCAGTACAAGCGAAAAGAGAGTCACCATATATTCTAATAAAAGAGTAATGGTATCCTTCTCGTCAGCTATCTTATTTTTTGTTTCCTTTACTAGCTTTGTCATGATTGCACCCTTTCCTATCTGGCCCCTACGCCAAATAAAACAACGAACACTGTCTGGAACAGGATTTTGATATCCAGGCTTAAGGACCAGTTATCAATGTATTCCAGGTCCATCTTTACCACTTCATCAAAATCAATGGTCTTCCCTCTGCCCTTTACCTGCCACATTCCTGTAATGCCCGGCGTAATGCTGAGCCTTCTTCGATAATGCATATTATACTGTTCAAATTCATCTTCTGTAGGGGGTCTTGTGCCTACCAGACTCATATCGCCTTTCAGCACATTAAAAAACTGCGGCAGCTCGTCAATGCTTGTCTTCCTTAAGAATTTCCCGACAGGGGTAATTCTGGGGTCTTTATCCATTTTAAACATAAGCCCCTGCATTTCATTTTGAGCTTCCAGCTCTTTTTTCCGTTCCTCTGCATCCATATACATTGAGCGAAATTTGTAAATCTTGAACCTTCTGCCGTTTTTCCCTATTCTGGTCTGGGCAAAGAATACGGGACCCTTGGAATTTAATTTAATTGCAAGGGCCACAAAGGGCATAAGAATCGCAACCACCAAAATCCCTATCAGACCTCCCAGAATATCCATGGCCCTCTTTACAAACAGCCGCCTGTAATCCATATATTGCAGCGCAAAGGTAATGACCGCATAGCCGGCAAAGTTTCCCACGCTTTTCCCTTTCATATCAAGATCCAGCGCATCCACGCTATAGTGACAGACTATGCCCATGCTTTCAAAATCAATAATTATCTGCTTGGCTTCCTGAGTAACCATATTGGGCAGGAAAAGAAACACCTCGTCTAAAGTAGTCTGCACGGATATCTCATAAAGATTTTCCTTATCCGCCACTACAGGAATTCCCATGATTTCCTCGCCCACCATATTCCTGTCCACAATTGCAAGCGAAGTGATTTCATAATTCCATGCTTTTTCCTTTTTGATTCGCTTTAATACCTTTTCTGCATATTCTGAATCGGTAACTACCATAATTTTATCGCTGGCATTGCTCCTTTTATAATAACTTACCATAAATCTCTTAAAAGCGATATGAAACAGATAAGTAAATATCAGATTAAAAATGCCGAAATAGCCAAAGGTCAGCCGGGACAGATTTTCAGCATCTTTTGTCAGGAACAGCAAACAGCCTATGGCAATGGACATTGTAATGTCATATTTTAAAACTGCTACAAATTCCGTGTAATATCCTCTTCCGAAAAAGTGCCGGTTCCAGTCAATCAATACACTGTACAAAAGGCAGAACAGCATCATATACATACACACATTATAGTGCAGGGACAATCTGTCCGCATTGCGGATAGTGCCAAATCGAATGAACATGGCAAGCAGATAAGAAATCACAATGCTTGCAAAATCAATTACAAGCACACAATAGGTCTCTATCAATTTGCTTTTTCTATGGATTTGCTGCATTTCATTTCCTCCCAAACCCTTACTTCTATATCAGACAACAGATTTTATAAATATGCACTGCATAGTATAGCATTAACCCCCGGATTGTACAATTCCCTTCTCTTCTCTCATAAAAAACAAAAGGAACAGACAAAGCATCAGCATAGGCAGATTAAAATCCTTTATGGAGTAATCAATGCACAGCATTCCGAGAAGCCCAATCCATGCAGCTGCCGAAAAGACGCCATACTTCCAAAAGCCTTTTGCCAGCATAACAAGAAACAGCACAATAAGCAATATGCCTACCGGTATGGAATGCCAAAGCATCTCTACAAGAAATACATTATGACAGTTTGTTACCCCATTCCAAAGCGCCAGCTTATTAAACTCCATGCCGATTCCGGCGGGATTGGCCAGAATTGCTGCTATGCTTGCCTTCCAGATCGGAAATCTTGAGCCCATGCTGGCCAGGTCCCTTTTAGCTGCCACATAATGATATCCATATGCCCCCATAACTCCGGCCAACAATAAACTGACTCCCCCAAGGGCAATTTTATAAATCACGTGCAGCCTCTTCCACGGAATCTTCCATAAGGCATATCCCGCAAACACCACTGCCACACATGCAAGGGTGGCAACAGAATTGGTCAGATAGGCCGTATACAACAGCGTAAAAACAGCGCCGAAAAACAAAAGCTTCTTTTTGAATATATCTTTAAATTTCAGGCATAAAGCGCTGTATAACACTAAAAATACACCATATTCACTTTTATGGGGATAAGTAAATGTCAGCCGCTTGTCCAGATAAGTGGTGGCCTCCCCATGATGTATAATTCTGGGTATAAGCGATGCCTTATCAAACAGCACCCTGTCTATTCCCGCATAATACAAAACGATACTGACAATACAGGATATGACAATTACAGCAAGCAGAAAAGAAAGCACTTTATTTCTCTCAAAAAATCCTGCCGGAAGCATGTACCACAAAAGCGGAATCAATAAAAATGCTGCCGTCTTATGAAACAGCTCCCAATAATAATGATGGTAAAAGAAATCAAAAAAAAGAGCCGTACCCAGATAAAGCGCCAGTACCCCCATATAAATCCACATAAATTTAGACTTTTCCTTTTCCGCTTTTCCTGCAAACCCCAGAAAAAAAATCAGTCCCCAGGTCACAAATGCAGGTAGTGCAAAGGTTGTAAAATAAATGCCCTTTTTTATATATTGGTCTCTAACGGGAAAGAAAATAGTCGTTACAATTATGAGCTTAATGAAAACAGAAACTATTTTTTCCTGGTTCTTGGTCAATCCCACAATTATTCCTCCGTATCCGCCAAATCACTTTCATACAAATAATCCGAATAAATGCCGTTTACTCCATACCCAAGCATTTTTGCCGCCTCTTCCTGTTCATTGACCGTATGGACATATACCATAATATCATTTTCTGTCAGTTCTTCAATATCAGACTTGTCCTTAATCCATTTTGCAGGCATTGTTACTACTGAAATTCCGGCTTTCTTGCAAAATTCAGCTATCTTTCCATAATTGTCCTTATACTCTTTCGGCAGTTTATATAAAGTAAATATATAGCTTTCAAACGGATAAATCTTTTCCATTTTGGCGTAATCTTCTTCACAATAGATTTGGACAATTACCCGTTCTAATATAGACGGGTCTGTTTCCCGGGCTATTTTCACAAACTCCTTAATAGCAGCTTCCAGAGCGGTGGATTTCATTTTATGCTTTACATCTGTCACAAGATATAAATCCTTGTGAGAAGACATATATCGGGCTAAATCCTCTGCAGTCACAGACATATATCGGGCTAAATCCTCTGCAGTCACAGGCATATAGGCTGAATAGATGAGAGTATTCTTAAATTCCTCCAAAGTGGGGGCACTTCCGTCAGAATTTTCCTGTCCCAGATCATCCTTCCAGTAGTGGCGCAATACCAGAACATCATCCGATGTAAACTGAAAATCTGCTTCCACTACTCTTTGCCCCTTTTCATAGGAATATTCCAACGCTTCAAAAGAATTTGTATAATCCTTTCCATCAATGCCGCCAAGAGCATGAGAAATCACTTTATAATCCTCAAACCACGTTTCCTGCCTGTTTTTCTCTTTCCTTCCAGTTCGCTCTAAAATATTTTTATCCTTTACTATTAAAACAACCCAACCAAGAAAAACCAGAAGCAAAGCAGCCAGCAAAAAATACCTTTTCTTCATTGTATCACCTTTATTCCCATTGCCTCATTTGTGCAGATTCAAATTCTTCAATCTATTATGCCCAAAGCATAATCAGTATATCATTATATGGGCAAATGCGCAATTTTTTTCTCTTTTCCGCTTTTTTGCTGTACCAGTTCAGCCGTGCTTTTGGTTACTGAATGGAAATATAAAAAGAATTGTCACAAAAGACAGAATATGATAGAATGCTCATAATATGGGCAACCTACTTACTATATAAAAATCCAGAACTAAAATATATTCATTACATTTTAATGCAAAGGAGTATCCAAATGTCAACGTTTTTATCAGATGCGAAGGGACATTTCTTTTCAGCCGTAAAAAAAATCATGCCCCGGACAATACTTTTATTTCTTTTATTTATTCTTACCCCATTTATCAACTTTTTTCTGATTGAAAATGTAAACGGGAATTTTGCTAACTTAAGGCACCTGATTGCACTTTTGAATATTCTGGTAATCGGCTTTTTCATGGTTACCGTTTATATTCTGACCAACCGCATGAAAATTGCCATTATTGCCACTACTGTTTTGTCGTTTATATTCAGTGCCGGCTGTTATTTTACCTATGCTTTTCGCGGGGTGCCTTTATATTTTACCGATTTATCCACTATCGGAACCGCTATGGTAGTGGCAGAGGAATACGATTATACCTTTACCCCGCAGTTGATTTTACAGCTTGTGGTTTCAATCCTGTTGATTGTTTCAGCCATTTTATTAAAAGAAAAACAACGGTTAAAATTAAAATTTCGCATTCCATGTTTTGCCGTTTATTTTATCTGCCTCTGTATCTTTTTCTATATATTCGTCTTTAGCGAGTCCTTAAAAGGCTGGAATATAAACATACGGCAGTACAATCCTCAAAGATCCTATGAGACAAACGGGAATCTCATAACTTTTATCCGCAGCGCCCAATTGTCCAAAATAGAAAAACCGGAAAACTACTCTCCGGAAACATTAAATGCTCTAACCAATGAAATAAACGCAGAACTTGCCCCTTCCACTTCTTATGTGGAAGAATATAAAACCCCTAATGTAATTGTAATTATGAATGAGGCATTTTCCGATATGCAGTCCCTTGGGCCTATTCCCACCAGCGAAGAAGTGCTGCCTTTTATAGGCAGTCTGTCTGAAAATACAGTAAAAGGAAAAACTTATGTTTCCGTATATGGCGGAAAAACAGCCAACAGCGAGTTTGAATTTTTAACAGGGGAGTCCATGTTCTTTTTGCCAAGCGTCATTCCCTTCCAGCTTTTAATAAAAGAACCGACCGCCGGCATTACCTCCGCTCTTGTTCACCGGGGCTATGAACATCCCGTTGCCCTGCACCCCCATCTTCCAAACGGGTATAACAGAAGTCAGGTTTATCCCCTTTTCGGATTTGAAGAGTTTTTCTCAAAACTGGATTTTCCGGAGGATGAAAGCCTGTACGTGCGAAACCGGATATCGGATGATGCGGATGTAAAACGGGTTATTTCTGAATACGAAAAGCATAAGCAGAATTATGATTCTCCTTTTTATATGTTCAATGTGACCATGCAGAATCATACCCCTTACGACACGGATTATGAGAATCTGCCCATTACCATAAAAATAACAGACCCGGCATATTATAACGCAGACGTGGAGCGGTATCTGAATCTTGCTCATCTGTCGGATGCTTCTTTAAAGACTCTGGTTGACTATTTCAGCAGCGTAGAGGAAGACACCGTAATTGTGTTCTTTGGAGACCATCAGCCCAAGTTTGAAAACAGCTTTTATGAAAAACTGTTTGGCAAGCCGGTTAACAAGCTTACTCCGGAAGAAAACATGGAGCTTTATCAGGTGCCTTTCGTCATCTGGGCAAATTATGATATTGAGGAAAGCGAAAACGAAAAACTTAGTTTGAATTATCTGGCAGCACGCATGTTTAATGCCTGCCATATAGAGGCTCCTCCATATTTCAGATTTTTAAATAAAGTCCGGCAGGAAGTGCCGGTCATTACCGTAAACGGCTTTTGGGGAAATGACGGGAAATTTTACAGCACGCAGGAAGATTCTCCTTATGATGAGATATTACAGAAATACCGCCTGCTTCAGTATAATAATTTGATTGATACCAAGAACCGTGTTGAGAATTTCTTTGATTAACAATATAGCCTGTCATGAAAACATCTCCGTTTCCATGACAGGCTATATTATATATACTCTTAAAGCTCCATCCCATCCTTTTCTCTGACAATATAAACAGGACGATTCTTTGTCTCCAAATATATCTTGGATAAATAGGTCCCTAAAATTCCCGTACACAACAGCTGCAGCCCACCCATTAAAATAATCACGCACATCATGGAAGGCCAGCCTGCAACCGGGTCGCCATATATCATGGCACGCACCACAATAAAAATGAGACTGAAAAATGCCAGCACGCAGCAGATGATACCCAAAGAGGAAGCTATGCTTAAAAGCTTGGTTGAAAAAGCCACAATCCCTTCCATGGCATAGGCAAACAGCTTCCAGATAGACCATTTGGTGGCTCCGGCGCTTCGCTCCACATTTTCATACTCAATCCATTTGGTCTTAAAGCCCACCCAGCTGAATATCCCTTTGGAAAAACGGTTGTATTCACTCATGGAAAGAATGGCATTGACCACGCTCCGCTTCATAAAACGGTAATCTCTTGCCCCGGAAGCAATTTCAATATCTGACAGCCGGTTAATGACCTTATAAAACATTTCCGACAGAAAGGACCTGATTTTCCCTTCTCCTTTGCGGCTGATTCGTCTTGCAGCCGCCTGGTCATATCCTTCCTCCACTACAGCCTCATACATATCCTTTAACAGTGCAGGTGAATCCTGCAAATCCACATCCATGGTCACCACATAATTTCCGCCGGCATTTTGAAGCCCCGCTAAAAGCGCCGCTTCCTTTCCGAAATTTCTTGAAAAAGAAACATAGTGAACACGTTCATCCCTTTCCCTGAGCGCTTGCATAATTTCCAGAGTGTTGTCCCTGCTGCCGTCATCCACAAATACATATTCATACTCAAGGCCTTTTAAAATTCCTTTCCCTAATTCCGCCTCCATAGTATCATAATAAATAGGAATTGCTTCCTCTTCGTTATAGCACGGAACCACAAAGCTCACTTTTCTTTTCTCTTCCATACTTTCTGCTCCTTATACAGCTTATGCAGCTTCTTTTATCTTTCTTTTACTGTCCCGGACAACCAGTCCGGCAACAGAGAAAATTCCCAAAACCATAAACAAGATTCCAAGCTTCAAATAAGGCGTGGTATATGTCAGTTCAATCTGATGTTCCCCTGCTTTAAGCTCCAATGCCATATACATAGTATCCGCCTGTTTGATTTCCCATTCCTTTCCGTCCACATAAGCTTTAAAGCCTTTGCTGTAAGGAATGGACAATAATAGTAATTTAGGTTCTGTTATCCTTATCCTGCCTTTCATGCTGTTTGTATCAAAAGTCACCTGCTCCAGAGTCTCTTCTTTTACTTTGGCGCTGTAAGCCTTGAGGGGTTCCACAGGCTGGCACGCTACCCGAAGCTGCTCCATGGTATATGTGCCTTTTACCGGAAAGGTAACGATAATTTTATTCTGCGCTTCCTTCCCATATCCCATATTGCACAAAAAATCATGCATTCCGCAATAGCTTCTTTCACTTTCTAACCGGTACAAAATGTCCTTTTCACATTTGTTTCCGGCTACATGGATATTGAACATAGTCCCTTTTCCTTCATAATGCAGGTCATCTAATATGAGATAGGTTTCACTGTCCTCCTTTCCCTGAAAATCCAAAACCATCTGTGCATTTTTCTTTTTCACTTCAAAGGTGTTTTCTCCTGTCATGGTGACTCCGTCCCCTAAAGTAATCGTGTAAGGCACTTCTTCGTGGAAAAACGCAGGGCTGCATTTCCCAATGGCCGCTTCTTCCACCACAGCTCCCTGCAACAGAGCCTCCTGCTTTTCAAGCACATCCATTTCTTCATATTCCTGTCTGGAAAGATAACTCTCAAAGGTAATGCCCATAGGAAGGGCATTTTCATTTTCATATGCCACATATCTTATCCCGTCTAACAGCACCTCGCCGTTTTTCTTATCATAACCATAGGGCAGATAGCCCTGCTCCTCATCCTTTATTACAAAATACTGGACAGCCGCCAGCCCATCCAGTATACTCCGCCCGTCCAGACCATTGTAATTGTAATCGCTGGAAAAATTCAAATACATTTCCCGCATAAAGGAACTGATATAACTGTCGCTCATACTAAAGTAAAACTGAGTGCCGCACTTTTTCTGAATCATGGACACATTATTTATTTCCTTTGTATTATACTGGTCATATCGGTAAAAGTCTTCTCCGCCTTCCTTAATGGAATTGCCGGGCGTTTCTGACAGCAGCGCCCATCCCCTGCCTTTGTCTGCAAACTCGTTCACATAGTTGGAAGCGCCGGTTATATCCCTTTTGTAACAGCCTGTACCATTCAAACAAATGCTCCCTACGGTAATGCACAAAATTCCCAGCCCAAACACTCTCTTTTTCTGTATAGGGAAAAAGCACCAGACCATCAGAAGAACTGAAAACACAAACATGCCTGCCCCAATCATCCAGTATTTTTTCAAGCCTGCCCTTATAATAAAAGCGCTTACCGCCATCCAGAAAAACATGCCTGCCCCAATCCAGAGCTTTTCCTTTTTACTCAGCCTGGAAAGATACGGAAAGGCACATGCAACAATATAAGCAACCAGCATGCTATAGCCCCAAACCCACCTGACAGTCACATAAGAAAATCCATTGAATACATGGCCCGCATATGGAATGCAAAGAAGGACGGACAGCAAGAGGAAACCTGTCTTTAATTCGGTATGCTTCCTTTTTTTAAGAAACAAAAGGAAAACAGATAACAGCGCTATCGGCGTATATCCCATTACATTCCAGGAACTGGGATTCACAAAGCCTACAAATCCAAAAACTGCTTTTCCGTAATAGGATATCGAAAACAAAGCCGGAATCTC
This sequence comes from uncultured Lachnospiraceae bacterium, assembly GCA_947382355.1. Taxonomy (GTDB): domain Bacteria; phylum Bacillota; class Clostridia; order Lachnospirales; family Lachnospiraceae; genus RGIG3040. Next base: position 75,805 of record CANCYR010000001.1, on the reverse strand, counting down.
ATTTTCCAGCCCAAGCCTTTGGGCGCCTGCCATTTTAAGGACTACCGGCACAAATATCGGAGCTGCCAGCATAATTCCTACTGCAAAAAAGCCGATGAATTTTCCAATCCACATAAACATGGTACTTACACGAAAGCCTTTTTCCGTCATAAAGTACCGAAAGACTGCATATAAGAACATGAATATACACAGCATATAAAAAAAGTAGAAGCTGCTTGCTGCAGCTACCGCCACGGAAGCAATAAACAGCCAAGGCTTTTTCTTCTTAAAAATCCTGTCAATCCCAATCAATAGAAACGGCAGATAAATCATTGGGTTCGTAAAATAGGGATGCCTTACTCCTGCATATAATACATATCCGGAAAAACAGTATAAAAGCATTCCCAGCAACGTACCGCTTTTACTTTTCTTATGGCTGAACGCATATGCGGAAAAAGCAATGCCGGACAAATAAATGCGTATGAAAATCAGTGCCCTGTACAAATATTCTGTTTTCTCCATGGGCACAAATACGGAAAGAAGGTTCAGCGGGTCTCCAAGGACATAATAATGCAGTGTTATGAGGATATCCGAACCATGTCCGATATTCATGTCCCACATGGGAACTAAAAGCTTGTGTTCCGCAAACAGATTATGGACAATTTCTCTTAGATACTCTCCATAATAAGTCAGCGCAAGATAATGCTGCTTCAGTCCGTCCGGCTGCCAGATAAAAGACTTTCCTTCTATAAAGAATGCCAGAAATACCAAAGAAGCGGTACATGCAAATACTACCGTGTAAATCAGATAAAATCTGATATATTCTTTATAAGATTTTTTCGTTTCTCCCATACCCGCTTCCTCGTTATCTTACATACTTCCTATATCGTTTATCATTTTCACAAGCTGCTGCATTCCTTATAAATCCTTTCGCCAATCAGCTTTGTAGCCTCTCCACTTTCCAGTATGCCCATTTCTTCATGGTGCTTATGAATCCCTTTCAAATATTCTTCCTCATTGAAGCTGCGAATCAGCTCCATAAGCTCCCTGTTATTCTTTCCAATGGGGAAATGCCAGTCATATACATCCGTATAAAATCCCTGCTTGTCCAGATATTCGTCAATATCAGTTGCATATAAGAAACAGGGCTTGTCCATTAAGGAAAAATCCCATACACAGGAGGAATAATCTGTAATCAGTATGTCCGCCGCCTTAATCAAATCCTGCATATCGCTGTAATGGGTGGCATCCACCACATGATAACCCTTTGTGACCTCCGGCAGCTCAGTTTTTATGAAATAATGCATACGGTACATAAATGTCCACTGTCCGCCAAACCGTTCCTTTGCCGCCTGCACAATGCCCTCTGCATCAATGCCGTAGTCATTGGCAGTCCTTGTTCCCTTCCGATAGGTGGGGGCATAGATGATGATTTTATTTTCCTTTGGAATGTTAAAATACTCCCTTACCTTTTTCCCCTCTTCATAATTGCCGTTTACCAGATCATCATTTCTGGGCATGCCTGTTTCCAATACCTCGCCGTCATAGGCATAAGCTCCCCTGATGACGCATTTTGTATACTTTTTACAGCTCGAAACAAAGATTGTGGTGTTATTGGTGGAAAATTCAATGGTCTTTTTATCTATATCCAATATATTGGGCGTGTCCAAAAGAAGCTTCTTGTACGCTCCGCCTCCATGCCCCGTTGAAATCACCACCTGTTCTTTGCGGAAAGGAATCTCTCCGGGTATGCGCATATTGTATAAAAACACCTTTGCTGTCAGGGCTGCCTGATAAAATTCCTTTGACTGGTATTTTACAAGCTTATATCCTTTTTCCTTCAAATAGGAAAATTGCTCCGGCTCTGTAAATGCCCATATGATTTCCAGCTGTTTCCCGTATTTTTCTGCCAGATACTCAGAAACGCACTTTGGATTGCAGGCATACTTCCCGGCTTCAAAGCACATAAATAAAATCCGATTATTTACAATCGGCATCTTATAATATTTTTTCAGTTTTTTTCTGTCTGACAGGATTTTGTTATAGGTTCTGTATTTATAGAACAGCACTGACTCCTGCTTGTACTCGCTCCACTTTCTGGCAAGCCGGTATAAGAATGCTTTCCATGTAATAGAAATTCCCGGTAATATCATATTTGCTTTCTTTCCTCCATTCATATCCCTTAGTTTATCACACCAAAGAATGCTTGTAAATATTTGTATTTTCAAACAAAATTCCATATGCTATAATGATAATTATTAGGAAAGTGAGATATTTTATGCCTATGAAAGTTTCTATTATTGTTCCCGTATTTAATAGCGCAGACAGTTTGTCAGCCTGTATGGACAGTCTGGTGAACCAGACGCTTGAGGATATGGAAATCATATTTGTTAATGACGGCTCTACCGATAACAGTCTGAAGGTTCTGGAAGACTGTCAAAAACAGTACCCGGATAAAGTCAAAGTATTTTCTCTGGAAAATAAAGGCCAGGGACCTGCCAGAAATTTTGGAATCAGCAAGGCGTCCGGCACCTACATCGGGTTTGTGGATTCTGACGATTATGTGGAGTTAAACACTTATGAGCTCATGTACAATGCCATTACAAAGCTGGACTGCGACATTGCCGTGGCTCAATATTATAAGGTCTCCAAGGACGGAAAGGAGACTATACACTGCCGTCTTCCCTTTATGATAGATACCCCTTATACCGGCGCCGATTATTTAAAGGACTGCGGCGGCATGTTTGCCATCTGGAACAAGCTGTATAAAAAGTCCTTTATAGAAAGCTTTGACTTTCCTGCCATCTGGTTTGAGGATGTGGCATGGACAGGCATTGTTATGAGCCATAATCCTTCCATCTGTTATATTGACAAGCCTTTTTATCATTATATCCGAAAAGAGGGCTCTACAGTCAGCAGCGTCCGGAATTTGAAAACTTTAGAGGACAGCCTGCAGGCTTCCAGAATGGCTTTAAAGGATTCCCTTCCTGAAAGTCAGCCGGTGGTGGCTTATTCCTATGCAAAGCTTCTGGTTTTTCAGGCAAAAAGAAGACCTTTGTATGCCACCGAGTATTATAAGCTGATACATGAAATGAGGGATGCCTTGACTTCCTCTTCTTTTTATCAGGAGGATTTATTATTGCAGAAACAGACTCAGGCACTTGTGGAAGATGACTGGGAAGCGATTCCCTGTCATGTTTTTTATGATAACTTTGGAAAGAACAATTCTCCAAAGGAACAGCCTGCCAATAAGGAGAGCTGGGAAACCTGCCTGTTTTCACCCCTTGCGGATTTCACCTGTCTGGATGAATCCAATTGTAATCTTAAAGAGTTTCCTGCCATAAAAAAGGCATATGATGAGGGAAATTATAAGCTGACAGGGCATTATTTTAAATGCCGCTCTATTTTGGAGCAGGGCGGAATCGGTGTTTCCCAGGCGTTAGTGGGCATAAAGAACATGACGCCCCTGCTTGCCAAGAGCAAGGCTGTTTTTTCTTTCCTTATGCCGGAAGCCATCAATCCCTGCTTTTATGCTTCTGCCGCTTCCCACCCTGTTATGAAGGAATTGATAGCTGCCATAGAAGCCGCTGCTTCCCGAAATCCCAAGGTTACCTTTCAGGAAATCCTGTCGGATTTCTTTTTAGAGAAAAAGAAGCTTGTCTACAGCCGTTCCGTTGAAACAGACTTTAAGCGCCGGTTTATAAGCTGTTATCAGGACATGGTAAGGATTTATTCCTCTTCTGCATTTACGTATTCTTACGGTATTGGTCCAACCTTTGCCAAAATTGACGAAGCCGCTTTGTTTTCAGAGCCGGAGTTAGCAGGCAATAATCCTGACGACATAAGGAAGTTTTATTACGAGACACTACAGCAGACCATTCCTGCATACACGGATTATAAAGCGGATACAGAGGTGAACACCGCTGCCAAGCCTTTGATGATTGAGTTAAGGGTAACGAAGAAACAGCGCAGACAGCTGGCAAAGCGGTTAAAGGACTTTAATGATTTGCCGTTATATAAGAAAATTTATCATATATTAAAGTACAAAGAAATCTAAATTAGAAATTTATAATTTTACCGGTGTTTATCCCACCTCATAGGATTTTAGTAAAATCTTTCAAAAGCCTTGAAAATAAAGGATTTATTAGATGAATCGAATACAGGCAAGAGTAAGAGAAATCGTTAATGTCGAACTGATTTATAATTAGCCGAGTGTAATGCTTATAACCTCAACATATGGTGGGCGGAGATAATTTTCTTGTCCGCCTATTTTTGTGTTTGGAAAACTGCTTACAACAAGGCATATAAACATCAAAAAGCGTTAGATCAAACTATAAAAAATAAAGGCAGTTCGCAGAGCCATTTTTAAGCCATGTAAAATCATTTTGACAAGAAAAAACGGCAATGTCAAAGGCTTTTGGCAGACAAAAAATGCATATTCATATACAATAAAGGAGAAGATTCAAGATGGATATCGGATTACAAATCAAGAAATTGAGAGAACAACAAAAAATTTCTCAAGAGGAACTGGCTCTCAAAATATTTGTTTCAAGACAAACCATTTCAAACTGGGAAACAAATAAAAGTTGTCCGGATGTTAAAAGTTTAATTGCTTTATCCAATATCTTCAATGTTTCTTTAGACAATTTTATAAAAGAAGATATAAAGGAGATGAGAGAACTTGTAGAAAAATCAACAATCAAAAGGTTTAATGTGATGAGTATTGTTTTCCTAATTGAATTTATTATTTTAACGATAAGTGCTTATCCTTTATTTAGTATTGACGGGTATATAGGAATTATTATTTGGCTATGCTTATTTTCCATAACACTATATACGGCAAATAGAATTGAAAAATTCAAAAAGAAGCATGATATTCAGACTTATAAAGAAATTTTGGCATTTATTGATGGAAAACAATTAACTCACGATGAAACACAACAAGAAATAGGAAAAAGAAATTACCAGAAAATCATATTTGCATTCGTAACAGGTGTAATCGCATTTATTGTATGTTTAGTTGTAATTTTTATTTTCCAACATTTATCCAATTAAAAGGAGGAAGAAGCATGGAATTTTGGATTATAATGTTTGTTTTGATAGCCATAGGTGGTGGTGGTACTTGTTCATTAGCAGGTACTTGGTGGGATAGAAAGAAGAAAAAAGAAGAAAAGAAATAATTATATGATTTCATTTCTGGGAATGTGTGTGCCTGCAGCACTTAACATTCCCTTTTCATGATTGATTTTTCCGTTATCTGCCAACCGCTGATTCACAGCTTTTCTAATTACATTCCAGCAGGAACTCGTTAAAATGCAATTATATTTTAAGAAAATACTGAATCAGAAATATTAATCTTCATAAACTCTTCACTATTTATCCATAAACTCGATATAAGCATCCAGCACCTTTTGCACTTCCCCATACATTTTCAGCTCACCGTCATGAAGCCAGATAATCCGGCTGCACAGCTTTTTCAGGGTGTCCATATTATGGGAGACGATTACCACAGTGCGCTTTTCGTCGGAAATCAGCTCTTTCATCTTTTCATAGCTCTTCTTTTTAAATTTGGCGTCTCCTACGCTGAGCACTTCATCCACAAGCATAATATCCGTTTTTAAATTTGCCGTAATGGAAAAGGATAATTTGGAAAACATACCGCTGCTGTAGGTCTTCACCGGCATGTCAATAAACTTGCCCAGCTCTGCAAATTCAATAATCTCATCCATTTTCTCAAACATATACTTCTCGGAAAATCCAAGAAGAGTTCCGGTTAACATAATATTTTCCCTGCCGGTCAGGGCTTTTTGAAACCCGACCCCGATAGCCAAAAGGGAAATGGAATGTCCGTGCAAATCAATGGTGCCGGAATCCGGCGTGAAAATGCCTGCAATTGCACGGAGCATAGTGGACTTTCCGCTTCCGTTCTTGCCTACGATTCCCACGATTTCCCCCTGGGGTATGCGAAAGCTTACATCCCTCACCGCCTCCACCAGTTGCACATCGCTCTTTTTAAAGGAAAAAAGACTTTTCTTTATGGACCTTGACTTTACACATTTATAAGTAATGCTCACATTTTCTACATCAATTGCATATTCCATATTACATCACCTTTACATAACTGTTCTCGTTCTTGTAAATAATATTGACTCCAATCAGGGAAATAAAAATTCCTCCCACAAACCAGCACCCAATGGCTATAAAATGAAAATCCTCTCCATACAGCAATGCATTCCGCATTCCCTGCATAATGCAGGCAATGGGATTCATGGTTTGAATCAATGTTCCAAAAGGGTCCGGAATCCCGCTGTTTTCAATAGAGTAAAATACCCCTGACATATAAAACAAAAGCCTTAACAATACGGATACCACATTGGATAAATCATCAATAAACACACCTATATGGAGCATAATCGTACTGACTCCAAAGGTAACCACGAACAATGTAGCCAGCAGAGGAACCACATAAATGAACCTCCAGTCTAAGGGCACCCTGTAAATCAGCATGAGAAAAAATACCAGTATAAAGGAAATACACATTTTAAATCCGTTTATCAGCATCTGCTTCATAATGAAAATATATTTGGGCACATATATTTTACTGACGATGGCGCTGTTTATCTTCACCAGCTTCACACTGGTCTGCACCGTTTTATTAAAAAAGTTCCAGATAGTCAGACCAATAAAAACAAACACGGGGAAATACGGCATTCCCTTTTGAAATACAATAAGGGAAATAAAGGTATATACCAGCATGAACAACAATGGGTCTAAAATCCACCAAAGCCAGCTCAGCCTTGAATTGGCAACCTCGGACTTTAATTCTGATTTGGTGGCATACACTAAGTATTGGCTGAATTTTTTTGTATCCATAAAAAATCTCTTCATCTCTGTCCTCTTTTCCTGCTCCTTCCCGCAAGCCTGTCAATTATACCAAAAAAATACAATTTTCACAAGAACCTTATAGCTCAAGCACCGCCTCTAAGACCCTTTTGCAATTATCCGCATCCTGATACTGATAAAACCTTTCAATATGCTCCTGATACTTTTTCTCAAGCATGCAGCCGTTTTCTATATAATGAATCAGTTGATTCACAGTGGTTTCCAGGTCCCTGCATACCGGGCCGAAACCATCCTTTTCAAAATCAAAATATCCATGTCCGTATTTCTGTCCCGTATAAAACTCTTCCTCATCAAATCTGGCATAAATAACAGGCTTATTCAGATAGGCAAAATCAAAGGCAACCGAAGAATAATCGGTAACCATCAGGGCACAGCTAATAAACTGCTGCTGATAGCTGAACTCTTCCCCTAAAATGGTAAAGTTATCATTTTGTTCAAAGTCCACATATTGCTTATAGTGGCCGGGATGAAGGGCAAATACGCCTTTATAACCATGCTCCTCCATACATGCTGACAGTCTCTTGTCATTTATGAGAGAATTATAAAATTGGAAATAAGATGTGTCCTTAAATCCATCAAAATAAACACTTGCTCCCGTGTCCACGTCATAGCTGCCCTGAATGCTCTTTCTCCATGAGGGCATAATCAATATTTTTTTGCTCTGTTCATTTTCATGCCGCTTTAAATTATCAAACCTGGGAAAACCCGTAACCTTTACTTCCTTTTCCGTATAGCCGTAGCTGCTCTGTAAAAAAGACTGCTTTTCCCTTTCGCTTACTGCAACAAGCAGCTTGAAATCCTTTGTATTCTTTCCAAGAAATCTGGAAAGGTCATTCTGGGTCACCCCATGCTGTAAAAATACAGACTGGTAAGCAAACAAATCCTGCACAAGGGCTCCTTTTTCTTTAAATGGCTTAAATACATAAGGGTCAAACTGGGATGAAATGATTTTGCCGGAAAGCAGAAAATACAATTTATGAAGGAAAGAACCTAACGGCAGCACTTTTCCAACCTTTTCCATTCTTTTATAGTCGGGGCAATTTTTCCCTATGACATAATAAACCTTTTTCCCTTCCGGATAATGGTCCAACACATATTTAAAAAAGTGCTCCCCGTTGTCATCTGCTCTGGCCGCCCGGTCTAAAATCAGCCAGATTTCCTTCTTTACAAAAGGCTTTAACATGAAATACGCAATCCGGTATCTTAAAATTTCATATTCCTTTTGCCGAAACAATTCTTTTCTGTATTTCCTTTCCAGTTCTCTGTGAAGCCCTTTTGTATAAGGGGTAAACACTAATATTTTCCCCTTCACCTGCAACAGCATGTTTCCATAAACACCGTAATTGCTTTTCAGACTGTCCGCCACCGGAAAAAACAATTTATATACAGGCTTCAGCAACAGCTTTTGATTCTCTCCAAGTTCTGCAAAAGCCTTCAGCTTTAGCTCCTTAGCGCCATCGTAAGGTATGTTCACAAGAAACCACTGCTCACTCTGTTCGTTCTGCTCTTTTGCTTCTCCAAAGCCCTCACATGCCGAATCCCCGGCAGACAGATTTAGGGGACTCAGCGGATACTGCATGCCCTCCTGGTCTTCAAAATAAAGAGAAAAATTCTCCAGAGGCAATACTTTTCTTAACCCCTTTAAGATGACGCAGTTCTCCTTCATTTCCATAAAAAACAGTTTTAAAAAATTCTTTTTGGGAAATTTTTCCATGGCAGTTTCGGCTGTCCGTTCACTTTGCCTGACTTCCTTCAACTCTTCTGACTGGTTCATATATAAGCCCTGTCCTCTCCAATTCTCGTAACAGTTCAGCCCTCAGTTTTCCGGACTGGCGCCGGGTGAGGGATGGCGCAGAACATGATTTCTGAAGGAGCCCTTATAAAAACGCCAGCGCTTAGCGAGGTTCTTTCGAGCTTAGCACTGCTGCGTTTTTATCAGAGCGGGAGCGTGGCGACGCAGAAACATGTTCTGCGCCATCCCCCACCCGGCGCCAGTCCGGAAAACTGAGGGCTGAACTGTTACTAACTGTTACTAATTCTTATTTCAATAAGGCTACGATTCTTGAAATGGAATCCTTTGAGATTTCCTTATAGCGTTTTACTGCTTCCTTATCATATCCTTCCTCAATTGCCTTCAAAACACGTTCCACTATGTTTTCTGTCGAAAAATCCTCAGGGCTTAGAAAACGTTCCGGATGTCCGGTTTCTTCCCCGAAATATTTCAGCTTGTCATTCCAGCACAAGCCCACTACCGGAATTTCCAGGGAATAGGATATAATGCAGGCATGGAGCCTTGCTGCCAGCACTCCTTGAAAACCGCTTATCTGCCTTACAAGCTCTTCATGGCTTTCCGCCCTCTTTAACAGGTAAGCTTCTTCTAACCCGGCATATTCCAATACTTTTTCTGCAAACAGATAATCCGGCTTATATCCGTTGCAAAACAGCTTAAATTCCCTGCCTTTTTCTTTCAGCTTCTTTAATACCTCTCCATATATTTCCACTAACCTGCTTTCACTTAAGCGGGTACCATAGTTTTCAAAAATGTCGCCTCTTATCACTCCGATTCCGATAAGCCGGCTTGCTTCATCCTTTTTCACTCCCAGAATTTCCCCTGCAAATACGGCGGAATCCGCTGCCTTTGCAATAAAAAGCCCTTCCCTTTTTTTATAGCATTCCGACAATGTTTTAAAATCATCCCTTGTGGTAACAATCTTCACGTTTTCATCATTAATTGCCGCTTCCAGACGTTTGCAGCCGGGATTGCCCTTATCATACCCTTCCACTCCGCAGGCATGAAATGCGGCCGGAATCCCTTTTTCCTTAGCGGCCTGAATTGCCCCGCTGATGCTTACATTCAGATTCTCCTGCTGTGCATATTTAATCAGTCCGCCTCCTGCAAATACAATCAGGCTGCAGCCTTCTAACTCTTTTCTATAATAGGAAAGATAGGCTTCCTGCATGTCGCTTTGACGTATTTGCAATTCCTTTGCAAACTGAAACAGCCTTTTGCATTTGGAAAGCCATGCCTTAAGGGGATTTCTCCCCTGTTTTTTTTGCTTCTTTTTTTTCTTTAAGGAATCGGGAAGTAAATCTATGACCTTAACCTCACCTTCTATTCCCTGCTCCTTCATGGCAGACTCCAGTAAATATCTGGTGCTTGCGCATATAAGCGGGTCCCCTAAATTCTTTGCATTGTTAAGGCCAATCATGGCAATCTTAATTTTGTTCATTCCATTCTCCATAGGTTACTGTCCTTTTAAATCCCTCTTTTAAGCTTACCTTCGGCTCCCAGCCACATTCCATTGCTTTTCTTGAATCCAAAAGAGGAATTTTACTGGCAAGATATCCAGCCTTTACTTCCGGGGAAGCCTCCTTAAACACGGTCTTTATCTGTTTTTCCGGGTACATATCCGCCAGCATATTTGCCAGCTCCTTAACCGTTACAATTCCTTTGTGGCTGGAAACATTATAAACAAAATCGGGGAAATTCAAAAAGCTTAAAAACAATCCTGCAATCAAATCCGAAATATAGGTGAGCCCTAAAACTGCACTTCCATCACTGTTCATAACAATATCCTGACTCTGAATCACGTTCTTTAAAAAATCGCCAACTACCCTGCCGTCGCCAATGAGCATTCCGGGACCGTAAGTATGGGCAATGCGGATTATTTTGGCAGGAACGTCATATTGCTGCCTGTATGCAGCACACATGGTTTCAGACATTCTTTTGCTCTCCGGATAACAGGAGCGCACTAATGCAGGGTCCACCGCCCCGTACTCCTCTTCCGTTACAAACTCCTGTCCGGACAGACTCTTTCCATAAATTTCCCTGGTGGACAAAAACAGGACACCCCTGCTTTTTTTCTCCAGAGCAAAATCCAGCAGATTTTTCGTTCCCGTGGTGTTGGCAGCTATGGTCCCTACCGGGTCATTCACGAACTGTCTTGGTCCTGTCTGGCTTGCGGCATGTATGATGAAATCCACTTTTTCCTCTGTTTGAACAGGTTTTGTAATATCCTGTATCAGGATGCCAAAGTCCTCTCGCCGAAGGAGGCTGCCAAATCTCTTTTTTACTTTCTCCTCATTCCGGGCAAGGCCAAGCACCTTTACATTTAATTGCCTCGTTTCATTTAAATAAAAAAGCGTATACGCAATATAAGAAGCAATCATGCCGTTAATGCCTGTAATCAGTACGGTGGCATCCCTCAGCTTTTCAAAATCTATATTCTCCTTTGCAATATGCTCTAAATCTTCCAAAATAATAGAATGAAGCTCCATATTGTCCTCCGTTTCGTCCTTACATGCCAAAAATATCCTTGCTTTCCTGCAAATCAACCAGTGCCTTGAAAATAAAAAAATCATCCGGAGTGGTAATCTTGATATTGGTAGGTTCACAGGGCACTAAATGCAGCGGCCTGCCAAGCTCTGTCATAAGGGAGCAGGTATCGATGGTAATGGCAGGGTCCATATGCTCTCCCTTTTTGTGGGCGTCATAAACATCCTGAAACCAAAAGCCCTGAGGCGCCTTTGCTATACAGAGGGTGTTGCGGACAATGGTTTCTTTAGTAGTTACCTTGTCCTTACTGATGATTCCGGTTTCTGTAAAGGGCACATAAGAAACTGCCGAACCGAATTCCTTTACGCTTTCCAGTGTATCTGTAATGAGCTTTTCCGTAATAAGAGGTCTTACCGCATCATGCAGGATGACAATATCATCGCTTTTGCAGAAATCCGCCAGATAATTCAACGCATTCATCTTGGATTCCTGAGTGTCTTTTCCGCCGGTGACTATTTTTTTAACCTTTTTTATATTAAATTTATCCAGCATCTGCTGTAAATAATCTTCCCATCCTTTAATGCACGGCACGATTACCATATCAATATCCGGATGATTTTCAAAAATCTCCAGGGTAAAGATAATAATAGGCTTTCCATATAGTGCCAGAAACTGTTTTGGCTTTGCAGACTGCTTCATTCTCTGGCCGGAGCCTCCTGCAAATACAATTGCTACATTCATCCTTTTACACTTCCTTCCTCTGTTTATTACGGCATGGTCTTTGACTTTGTGATTGTATCATGAACATACTTTCTTGTAAATATAAGCTGCCACTTTTTCACAGGCCTCCCCTGTTTCCACATTTCCAAGCATCCTTTTATGGGCTTCTATTTTATTCATGGCTTCCTGCATGTCAAAATGCTCTATGATTTGACTAAGCTGGCTGTTGGATGTGGCATATGCAAAGGGCCAGTCCTCCGCCCTTGTATAAAACCTGTCCTCCTCTTTCAGCTGCTCTAAGTCCGGAATATAGAGAAAGCCCGGCCTCTGCAAAAACATATAATCCCACATCACTGACGAAAAATCTGTAAGCAATGCATCTGCACACAAAAGGATTTCCTGCATGTCCTCATAATCCGTTACGCGGATGCACTGCTCCATTTCAACGGTGAGCATTTTGGGATGTCCTCGAAACAATAGAATCCACTCCCCGGAAAATCTTTTTTCCAGACTTTTTAATACGGCGGGAATATCCAGTGAATTTTGAAAATATCCATTGTTTGTTTCCCCCCGGAACGTTGGTGCATACAGAAGAATTTTTTTCTGCCAAAGCTCTTTTGAAACCCCCAGCTTTCTTAAAATTTCTTCCCTCTTCTTATCCGGTTTTCCCGCCCCGCTTTTCCCTCTTTTCAGAAATTCTCCAATCAGGCGGTCATTTCTTGGCATACCCGCTTCCAGAAACCTTTTTTCGGGCACCTTTGTGGATTTGGACATACATTCTGTAAACATTTTGGAGCTGGAAAGGTGACAGTCCGTCTGCTGTGCAAAAATCTCATAAATCTTCCGGTCAACATCGCTTACCGCCACGTCAAAATGAACCTTTTTATAGGCTCCCCCTCCGTGCCAAGTGTTGATGAAGCACTGTCCCTTTCTTTTGGGCAGATAGCTTCCAAGTGCATTATTTCCTACAATCACCCGTGCCGTCAGCATATAATAGAAAAATGCCATGCTTTTATTTTTCACCTGCACAGCCTGTCCTTCCAGCTCCGGATGCTTTTTATTCAGCACCCACACATATTGAAGCTCTTCTCCATATTTTTCTCGCAAAGTGAGAAAAACATACTTTGGATTGCAGGCATAAGACTTCCCATAATTACAGACAAATACAATTCTGTTTTTTACAATGGGAAATATCCGAAAAACAGCCAGAAGCAGTCTGATACATCTTATCTTTAATAATCTCATTTTTTTTCCCCATCCAGCCTTTGGGCAAAGTCTGTATATTCCTTTTCCACATCATTTGCAATTTCCCTAATGTCAAATCCGTGGCTGATTGCCAGTCTGTACTGTTCCGCTCTGTCAGTTCCTTCATGCCTGCTGCTAAGCTTCAAAATATTTTCTGCCCACTCTTTAGGGCTTTTCTTTAGGGAAATGGGATAATAAAAGCCGCTTATTTTTGTAATGGGCGGAATCTTTCCTTCTGTGCAGAAACAGGGAAGCCCTGCCGCCTGCGCTTCCACCAGAACGATACCAAAGCCCTCAAACAAAGAAGGGAGCACGAATGCATCCATTGCCATCATCAATTCACCCACATCTTCTCTTGCCCCCAGAAAAAGAACCTTTTCCAAAAGCCCTTTCTCTTTTACTTTCTTAAATATTTTCTCCTTATCCGGTCCTTTTCCGATAAGGACCAGTGCAGAATCTTCCTTTTTCTTTTGCACCTCTTCAAAAATATCTATTAAAAAGCTTTGGTTCTTCTGCTCCGTGAACCTTCCCACATGGCCTATGACCAGCTTCCCGGAAAGGCCAGCTTCCTTTCTAAGCTTCCGGCGCGTTTCTTCACAGAAGCGATATTTTTCCGCCTCAATGCCATTTAATATAATCTTTACTTCCTTATGCTGCTTTATTGCCTTTGGGAAGAAATATCTGCATGCTTCCATGCTGCAGCCCCAGAATTCATCCGTATGCTTTTGAGCCAACAGCGAGGTAAAATAGGAAACCCTTCCTTTTATGGAATGCTCCACCCCGTTATTGTGTGCATGGGTGATACAATATCTGTTTCCATATTTTTTTGCAATTTTATGGTATAAAAACGCCACAGACTGAAGGTGTCCGTGAATCACCTTATATTCCGGATGTTTTTGGAAAAAATCTTTTAAGGCTTTTTTATAAATAAAATAATTTTTAAAAGTGGTCTTGGGCATCACATAAATTCTGCCTCCCAGCCGGCGGATTTCTTCATCATATTCTCCCGGCTCTTCATAATGCACCAGAAAATCAAACTGCACCCTGCTTCTGTCTATATTCCGGTACAAATTCATAATCAATGTTTCCATGCCGCCATAGTGCATTTTCCCAACTACCTGCAATACTCTGACCATATCCCTTACCTTCTTAAGACGTATTTATAGAAGTCCTTGCGCAGCTTATTGGGTACGATTCCAAATAAGACCTGTCCGCACACCGATACGAAGAAATCCATGCTGCCGGAGAATCCCATTTTCCAAAGCTTCCATCGAAAAACAACACCCTGCCTTACATACCGTATGCCGCCCCGCCTTAAATACATGTTTTCTCCCGCACGCATATATAAAAGCGGTTCCTTCATATTATATCCTCTTGCCCCCTGCATAAGAGCCCTGACCCACAGGTCATAATCTTCAAACCAGAGCACTTCCCGGTACATTCCGGCTTTTTCGATAATGTGCTTTTTAAACATCACACAGGGATGGTTGAAAGGATTCCTTCTTTTGGCATATTTTAAGATTTCATCCTGCATTTCCGGCAATCTCTTTACCGCCTGAACATGATGGATATCTTCTCCGAATTCCAGAATGGTCCCGCTTACGATATCCGCCCTATGCTCCCTCATTGCCTGAAGCTGCCGTTCACATCTTCCCGGCACTGAAATATCATCGCTGTCCATCCTTGCGATATAATCGAATTTTGCTGCCTTCAATCCGGCATTTAACGCCGGCCCCAGCCCTTTATTTTCCTTCAGGGAAATCAAGGTAAATTCCATGCCCGGCTCCTTTTTCATCCTTTTTTCATAACGCCCGATGACTTCTTCTAACTCCTTCGTCAGGGGGCCGTCCTTTACAAGTATAAACTGTCCCGGTAATATGGTCTGCCGTAATATGCTTTCTATACTCTGTTTTAAAAAGTCCGGATTTTCTTTTTCATATACAGACATCAAAACCGCATAGTCCATCCTACTTTTCCTTACCTTCCCTGACTCCCTCCGTACTTTCCGGCACGAATATGATTTTAATGGTCTGAACCATAAGCCTTATATCCATCCTGATGGAAAAATGCTCTACATAATAAACATCCAGCTTCAGCTTATCATAAGGGCTTGTATTGTATTTGCCGAAAATCTGGGCATATCCTGTAAGCCCTGCCTTTACCTTTGTCCGATATTCAAACTCAGGAATTTCCTGAATATATTTCTTAATGATTTCCGGTCTTTCCGGCCTTGGCCCTACAAAGGACATGTCCCCCTTTATAATATTAAAAAGCTGGGGCAGCTCGTCTATTCTGGTGGCCCGTATTAGCTTTCCAACCGGGGTAATCCTGCTGTCTTTTTGAGAGGCCAGCCTTGCCACCCCGTCCTTTTCCGCATCCTCCACCATGCTCCTGAACTTATAGATATAAAACTCCTTCTGCCCTATGGTGCACCGGGTCTGCTTATAAAACACTTTCCCTCCGTCATAAAGCTTGATGGCTATTGCAGTAAACAGCATAACGGGAGATGCCGGTATCAAAAGCAGCATGGAAAGCGCCACATCCATACAGCGTTTCACAAACCTCTCTTCAAATGTCATGGGATTGCTTCTTGTAAGAAGCAAAGGCGAATCAAAGAAATGCATCTGCTCGGAGCCGTTTAAAATAATGTCCGAAATCTTGGGCATTACATATATGCGTATTCCTTTGCCATAGGCAAACTTTAAAAATTCATTGCGCATGACTGTGGGCAGGTCCCAGAGCATGACTGTATTATAATGGGTCATCTTCTCTTTGATGGCCTGACACAGCTTAGGGTCCCCTTTCACTTTTTCCGTGTTGATTTTAATGGATTCACAGATGGTAAACTTGTCCTTTCTGCCTTCTAACTTTGTCAGGAACTCTTTTACGGAATCCTTTCCAAACAGCAACAGGACCTGATGGGGCGGAAAGGTCTGCCGATAGCCCTTTGTAATCAACACCACCCACAGGATATTGAACAGATTTTGTACTGCCATTGCCTGAAGAAGCCTTACCGGGCTTGGGAATCCGTAAGCAAGCAGACATAATTCCAGATAGAAAACAAGGTTGGCACATATATTGGACACAAGCTGGGAAAAAATCAGGTCTCCGATTTTTAAGTAGCCGATTTTTAGGCTTCCATTGCTTTTATTGAAAAGATACATTACCACCCAATAAATGGCCATAACGAAATAGTGCCCACGGAACACAAAAATCTTCCGTATGACACTTGTATTGTTGTAATAACCCTGCCAGACAAAAAACACGATAATCGTCTGTATGGTAATACCTAAAAAAACAGTGGCAAGGGTATATAATCTTTTTCTTGTATCTTCATTTTTCATGTTTATTTCACATCTTTACTAACGTTTGCTGATACATGGCTATTTTATCATACTTTTATTTTACCCGCAAGGAAGAAAAAAACCCTTTATGCTATCCTGCTCAAATTCCTCTTTTTGGAAAAACCAGTCCTGCTCCCTTTGGATTTCCCCCTGCCTGCCAATGTCCCGAAATGCGGCAATTCCCATCTGGCAGGCTTCCATTTATTTTCTTCCGTTCTGCATTTTTTCATTTTCACCATGATTTGCGACAGATTCAGCCGCAAATCATCCTCTATACCGCAGCTTTACTCCGGTTATTCCATTTTCTACAAACTTTACTTCCAGAGGGGAGCATTCCTTTGTTCCCCGCAAGGCATACGGAAGGTTTTTCTTTATGACCTCCGCCTTCATAAATCAGGAGATTTCCCTTATTTCCTGTCTTATTATGCAAAAAAGACAACTTATTGTCTTAGCAATAAGCTGTCTTTCATTCCCATATGTATTTTCCATATAATATTCTGGAAAACTTTCAGGAATCGTTTTTAATAAGTTTTAAGCTCAGTAATTCTCTTTACAATATCATTGCCATATCCCGGGTCTGTTGCCCAGCCCTTACCTATGGGATTTTCATTGATGCCCAGCCACTGTACATAAGGAGCGCAGCCCCTTGTTACATAAGAATAACGGTTGTCCACACATTCATTGTTTAAAGGTTCCGTTGTGGCATATGCCTGTAAATGCTGGATATGAGCACGAATACCGATTTTTACACTTGGGAAGGAGGCACCGGCAACTCCTCCGCCGGTGGCTCCAAGCCCTGCAAAGTTATATTGGGAAATATCCACATCCCCTCCGTAACGTAAAAAGTTCGTTTCCTTCATGGCCTGTACAAAGGCAACCTCTGCTTTTACTCCTTCCGCTTCACTTTCTAATAAATAAAGCCTGCAGAATGCCTCAATCGTAGGTGCATCCGAATCCTGATAAAATCCCGGATAGTCTGCATTGGCATTATAATATGCAACCATTTGCTCCTTACTTGTTTCGGTATCACCCATTATCGGATAATTTTTCGTATTTTTATTGGACTTTGTAATTTTTACTTTTTTTGTTTTTAAGGTTGTTTTTATTCCGTTATCATCTGTCAAGGTTACCTGAATGGAATAAGTTCCAAAATGGTTTTTATGATTTTTTACTTTTACTGTAGTCTTACTGGTTCCGTCTTTTCTTACTTTTGCCCTGTAAGTCTTTTTATCACTTTTATCCGCCTTGCACCAGACTGCATATTCTACCCTTTTGCTGAATCCGGCAGGAGACTGAATTCCTGATACCACTACATCAAAAGACATACTATCCCGGTTTTCAATCTCTACATCCTCTGCGCTTGGTCCCGTAACCTTAAAGCTTTTCTTTGGCAGGGTAATCTTTTCATTATCTACCTGTACTTCTGCAACCACATAATAGGTTCCTGCTGTTTTATGCTTATTAATAGGAATATTGTAAGCCCATGTGCCGTCAGATTTTTTCTTTCCTTTATAGGTCTTTAAATCATCCTTGCCGCCGGTCTTGCTCCACACCTGGAAATTTACCTTTTTGGCGTAGCCCATTCCCTCTAATTTTACTTTAAACTTTTTCTGGGAATTGCTGGTCTTTGCTACTGAAACCTTTGCGCTGCGTTTATAGGTAAAAGAAGATGTCTTAACGGTCTTTTCTTTACCATAACCAGCCGTAGCATTTATTTCAAGCTTATACTTTCCTTCCTTGGACATTTTGCTTAAAGGAACTTTATAATACCAGTCACCGGCAGAGTTTTTCTTTGCTTTATAAGCAATTGCCTTACTTGAACCGGACTTACTGTACCATAACCGGAAATTTACCTGCTTTGCTTCTTCCAAACCGCTGACTGTTACCTGATAATACTGGGACTGATTTCCGGTAACCTTCCTGCTTACTGACACATCCGTAAAAGTTGGAGTCAGTGTTACGCTTGTTTTCTTTAACAGCATCTCCCGATTCTCTTCATCCACAGCATAGGCATATACGTAATATTTCCCCTCAGCCTTATTGTGCTTTGCGGCACTGATGGAAGCTTCAAAGCTGCCATCCTCTAAATCCATTGCCTTATAGGATTTTAAATCGCTTTTATCCGCTTTCGTCCATACTTTGAACACTACTTTTTCAATTTCTTCATAAGGCTCCACATCAACTATACGTGCCGTGAAAGTACCGGCAATCAGATCCTTATCCACAATGGACAATTTGCCGCTGGAAAATTCAACCTCCGGCTCTTCCTCTTCTCCGCCTTCACCCAGATTATAATAAGAAGCAATACCATCCGCATCTGCTTTTCCAAGCTTCTTCAGCCCAGCTTCTGAAGAAAGCAGGCTGGCATCTGAGGCATTGGTCAGAAAGGCATGTTCGATAATGATTCCCGGAAAGCCGTTTAACTTACTGTTCTTAATAACTCCGTAATAGTCTGCCAGTGAACCATCCGGATATAATGTATTATCTTCTGAATTTCTGATTTTGATTCCTCTGTTATTTAATCCAATGGCTGCAAGCTTCTTCTGTATCTCGGCTGCAAGTCCGTTGCCTTCTGCCCCGATTTCACTGTTGTAACTGGAGTTTGGATAATAAACCTCTGCTCCGCTTGCACTGGAAGAAGGAGAACTATTTAAATGAATGCTGACAAATACATCTGCTCCTACTTTCTTTGCTGCCGCCACACGATTAGAATTACACACTGTAGATGCGGTGCCCGGATAAGGACAGGAATACCCAAGTCTGGTAAGGTAAACCGTCACATTTGAATAAGTCTCCAACTGTTCCTTACAATAGCTTGCAATTTTAAAAGTAAGTTCTTCTTCCTTCAGACCATTTCCTCTTGCTCCCGCATGAGTATTGTCATGTCCCGGATCCAGCACGATGACCATATCTTTCTTTGCTCCTGCACGGGCATAAAGAGAAGAACTTCTGGATGTAACGGTTTCCGCCTGGGCGGTTTCAATGGCTTCTTCAATAGAGCCTGCTTCTGTCTCATTGCCGTTTTCATCTATGGTAACTATTTCCGTGGAAAGCTCCATTTTCTCACTTGTGGTTACAACTTCCTCCTCAACCCCGAAAAACGCCTGAATACCTGCCGTTTTTGCAAGATTTACAGTTTCCTGTCCGTCAGCCGTCTCAAAGGAAACCTCCAGCAACTGATAAATTCCCTTTTCGTCCATGGACGTAAAATCTTTCGAAAAGTAAAGACTGTCAGAAAAGGCGGTTCCTTCTTCCACAGATGCCTTTAATTCAAATTTTTCTTTTGTAACTGTATTTTCATAAGTAAGAGTTCCCCTTAGAATACCGGTATCCTCATTACCAATGCTTACTATAATATTCTGGGTTTCCGGCGTCTTGATATATGGCTTGTCCACTAAAATCCAGTTAAGAAGAGAATTTTCTGCCGAATTTTCACTTACGGTATCGGTTTCCGGCGCCTCCTCTTTCTCTATGTTCCCATTATTGCTGACAGATACTTCTTCCTCATCTGACACCTCTTCCGGCAGGACATCCGTTCCTTCCGAAATAATATCATTACCCTCCACATCATTTTCCGATATGGTCTGTGCCTGCACTGCAGGCATTGCAGGCGCCTGTATCATCATAAGCGCTGATAAAAAGACTGCAATTCCTCTTTTCCAAAATGCTTTCATGAAATTCTCCTTTACATTTTCTGTAACAGTTCAGACTGCTGCGTTTCCTGCTGCACCGTGACGGGCTTGTCATGGAGAATGATTTCTAAAGGAGCCCTTATAAAAACGCCAGCGCTTAGCGAGGTTCTTTCGAGCTTAGCACTGCTGCGTTTTTATCAGAGCGAGAGCGTGGCGACGTAGAAACATTCTCTATGACAAGCCTGTCACGGCGCAACAGGAAACGCAGCAGTCTGAACTGTTACCATTTTTTGATTTAAAAAATGAAATAATGACAAAAACATAATTCCATTCTTTCAAATTATACATGACTAACTCACCTAATTTCAAGTGGCTAATACTGGAATTAAGCGAAATTAAGGAAATCTTAGGAAAATCTCTCGAAAAAAAGAACCTTCAGGCTAACCGCAACCTAAAAGTTCTTTTTTTATTTATGCAATCTCTAATTGTTTGAAATCCAAATGGATCTTGTCAGCAATTCTTGCTATATATTCGCTGTTTGTCGGTCTTCCCTTTCCCGTTCTTGCAGAATAACCAAACAGCTCCTCTACCGTCCGCATGTTTCCCCTTGTCCAGGACACCTCAATTGCATTCCGGATGGCCCGCTCCACTTTCTGGTCCGTGGTCTGAAATGACTTTGCAATTTCCGGATACAAAAGCTTGGTAACACTGCTGACAACTTCCATATCTTTTTCAGAAAGCAGTATCGCTTTCCTCAAATAATGATATCCCTTTAGATGTGCCGGCACTCCAAGCTCCAGCATAATTTTTGTCACATACTTCTCCATTTCCATTTGATGGTTCATACTTATCTCATTCTCCCCTCTGGCAATTTTCCCTGATTGCCGTTGAAAATTTATTTATTTTATACGGTTATGAAAATAGAGTACCATTCTTGGTATATTTTGTCATTAGTTTAAGCGAAAAAAATACTAGTTTTTTTAATATTTTATAAATTTGTTTACGTTTATTGTCGCTCCTTGTCTTTTTTATGCGTTTTTCTACACATGACTTATAACAAAACTGGAATCGCCCTCTATCCGCAGTATTTTTTTTCCGGCAGGAACAAAAAAACTGTCACCGGGTTTAAAGTCCAGAATTTGATTAGCAGTCACTAATCTGCCGTACCCTTTCAGAAAGATGATGGAACAAAAAGAGGAATTATCAAAGTTAATTTCACCCTTTGTTTCCACTTCATATAAAAATACCGAAAAATACTTGCACTGTCCAAGCAATTGTCTTTTATAAGTTTTAAAGACCTCCCAATCCCCTTCCGGCAAAGTATTCTCACTGCAGACATCAAATTTCATGTTGGCAAATGCCTTATCCAGATGCAGTTCTCTCTTTCTCCCGTTTTTATCAGTTCTGTTATAATCGTAAAGGCGGTAAGTGGCATTGGAGCTTTGCTGGATTTCAAGCACCAGTATTCCTTCATTAATAGCATGAATGGTCCCTGCTTCCACAAAAACCACATCTCCCTGCTTCACCGGTACTTTTTTCAGCACTTCCTCCAGGGTTCCGTCTGCAATCCTCTGCCTGCATTCCGCTTCCGTCACCTTCCTGTTAAAGCCCAGATAGATAAATGCTTCTTCTTTTGCATCGAGAATATACCACATTTCATTTTTTCCGTATTCCCCTTCCATGCTGAGTGCATAGGCGTCATCCGGGTGGATTTGTATGGAAAGTCGTTTTTTGGCATCGATAAATTTAATAAGCAGCGGAAATTCCTCATAAGGCTCACATTTCCATCCCAATACCTTTTTTCCCGCCTTTTCTATATATTCTTTTAAAGTCAATCCCACAAAAACGCCCTGACTGATAGTGCTTTGTCCTGCACTGTGTGCGGACAGCTCCCAGCTTTCTGCCAGAATATCTTTTTCGGACGCTTTATAAAACTGCCGCTCCAGCCGGTTTCCGCCCCATAAATAATCTTTATAGGCAGGAGACAGGCGCAGAACATCTTCCTCCGGGGGGAGCAGGTCTTCTTCCCTGCTTCCTGCACTTTCTCCGATGCTCACTTCAATGACAATCAAATCCCCGGCTGTTTCATTGGATATTTTATGATAAGTATTTATGGGCACATAAATGCTTTCATTTCTGGAATATTCTTTTGTATGCCCCGACATTGTAATAGTTGCCCTGCCCCTGACTACAGACCAGTGTTCGCTTCTTTTTTCATGTTTATGCATGGAAAGAGATTTTCCCGGAAAAATAGTCAACTTTTTAACCATGTAGCCCTGACTTCGATTCAATGTCTCCTTAATGCCCCATGTGGTGTAAAATACATCCCCCTCATCAAAGGATGCCTTCTGCTCCTCATAGTGCCGGCTCATGATTTCCTTTATCCGGGCGCTTTCTCCCTTTTTTGAAATGTAAGTGGCGTCCTTTGTATTTACAACTAATATGTCAGAAAGTCCGTTTCCGATAATCAGATTGCTTCTTTCCCGGTTTATCACAGAAACATTTTCACAGTTTTCCAAAATGGAAGGTCCTGCATCAATTTCCTTAGCAACCTTTGTGACCACTTCCATATTTAAAAGTCTGGACCAGACAAAATCCGCCCTGACCAGCCCGATTCTGCCTTTTTTTGTCCACTTTTTAAATACTGCCTGCCCTATGGAGATGGAAGGCATGGTTTTTAAAAAAGCCGCCGGAATGATAAAGTCTTTACCTGATACATATAAACGTTCTGTGCCGTATTCCAATTGCTCAAAGAGCAATGGCTCATTTTCTTCTATTGCTTCCAAATAGCTGCCTGCCCGCATACAGAAAATGCCGCTGTCCATCACATACTGTTCCGTAAGGTCAGCCGGTTTTTGTTCTGTGAACTCAAGCGCCCTGCCCCGGTCAGCAGCAGTCTCCTCCATCAAAAAGTAATTGTGCCCTCCGTTGACAGCTTCTCCTTCCATCCGTTCCCTGCAGCCTACGGCAACCATATCAAACTTTTCCAGCAGCTCAGCTGCCTTTAATATAGTTCCGTTATAATCCCCTTCTCCGATCATATGATCGGTAGAAACTACCAGCACCTGTTCCTCTTTAGCCATACACATACAGACCACTGCTGCCGCCGGACCGGTCTGCCTTCCTGTTTCCTCCAGAAAGCATTGATATTTCAGTCCCTGAAATGCCTGAAGCTGTCCTGTTACTATATATTTATATTTTTTGTTTGTAACAATATAAAATTCGTCACAAAAAGGCAGGTTTCTTGCAATTGCTTCCTGAAACAGAGATCTGCCTTCTTTCATGTATATAAACTGCTTTGGATAATTTTTTCTGGACAAAGGCCAAAGCGCATCACCGCTGCCTCCTGCCAACACCATACATTTCATAAATACTGTTCCATTCCCTCTTCTGATAACCGGTCCACAATCTTCTTTACATCCTGTGCCCTGCTTTTATCACACACTAAAAGAGCATCCTCCGTCTGGACGATAATCAGATCCTGCACTCCGATAGTGGCTGTCAGCTTATCCTGTCCATAGGAAATACAATTCTTAGTATCAATATTGATTTGCTTTCCATACAGAATATTTCCATCCCGGTCGGCTTTTTTCATAACATGAAGCATATCCAGACTTCCCACATCATTCCATCCGAAATCCCCTTCCACTACAAGCACATCCTTACACCGCTCCATAATTCCGTAATCAATGGAAATTTTAGGAATGCCGGGGTAGACCCTTTGTATCACTTCCTGCTCCTGCTTCGTGCCCATGGCTTCTCCGATTTCCTCAAGACAGCCGTATACATCCGGCAAAAGCTCTTTAAATTTCTTTAAAATGGTGGAGGCTTTCCAGATAAACATCCCGCTGTTCCACTGATAGCTCCCATCCGCTAAGTAAGCTCTGGCAGTTTCCAAATCCGGTTTTTCTACAAACTCTTCTACCATGGCATAGTTTTTGTCCTTTTCTTTTTGTCTTCCTTTTATATAACCATATCCGGTTGCAGGAAAAACAGGCTTAATACCGATAGTCACCAGCATATCCGTTTCTTCCGCCGCCTCCATGGCACACCTGATTACCCTTGCATACTCCTCTTCATCCTGAATAAAAGCATCAGAAGGCACGATACACATAATCCCGTCCTCCTGCTTCTTTAGAATTTCCATAGCCGCATATCCAATGCATGCCGCCGTATTTCTGGCTGCGGGCTCCGCTAAAATATGTTCCTTTATCATTCTTCCCTTAGTTTCTTCTGCCATCAGAGGAACCTGGGTCACATTAGTAACAATATACGTATTCTCACGGCAAACCACCTGCTGCAGCCTGTCAATGGTTTCATTTACCATAATATCCCTGCCGCTTAAATTCAAAAGCTGCTTGGGTCTTTCTTTTCTGCTTAAAGGCCAAAAGCGGGTTCCTCCCCCGCCTGCCATAATCACTCCATATCTTTCCATTTTCTTTTTCTCCATGGTTTCTTCACGTTTTTTTCCATTACATCCTGGCTTTATCCACATTTTCCTTAAACCAGTCATATGCCAGCTCTATGCCTTCTAAAAGCTCTACCTTATGCTTCCAGCCCAGTCCATGGAGCTTGTCTACATTTGTAAGCTTTCTTGGCGTGCCGTCCGGCATTTCTTTATTCCACAGGATTTCACCGGTATAACCCACTACCTTTTGCACCGATTCCGCCAGTTCCTTAATGGTTACCTCTTTTCCGGTTCCAATGTTCACATGCTGTTCCCCGCTGTAATGCTCCAGTAAAAATACACAGGCGTCCGCCATATCGTCCACATACAAAAACTCCCGAAGGGGCGTTCCGGTTCCCCAAAGCTCTACGGAAGGCGCATTATTTACTTTTGCCTCGTGGAACTTGCGAATCATTGCAGGCATAACATGGGAACCCTGTAAATCATAATTATCTTCCGGACCGTACAAATTAGTGGGCATACAGCTAATAAAGTCATCGCCGTACTGTCTTTTAAAAAATTTACACATTTCCATACCGGAAATCTTGGCAATGGCATATGCCTCATTTGTTTCTTCCAGCGGTCCGGTAAGAAGCGCATCTTCCGGAATGGGCTGGGGAGCCAGCTTTGGATAGATGCAGGTGCTTCCTAGGAACAAAAGCTTTTTCACCTTTAAATCATGACTGCTCTTTATCACATTGCATTGTATCTGCATATTCTCATAAGCAAATTCTGCCGGAGCCGTATTATTTGCATTTATGCCTCCAACCTTTGCAGCCGCCAGTACTACCACATCCGGTTTTTCCTGTTGAAAAAACTCCCTGACTGCCGCCTGATTGGTTAAATCAAGCTCCCTGTGAGTCCTTCCAATCACATTTTCATATCCTTTTTCTTTCAGGCTTCTGACAATAGCGCTTCCCACTAATCCCCTGTGGCCTGCCACATATATTTTATCTGTTTTCTCCATAGTTAAACTCTCTCTTTTCTAATATTCTATTACTGTGCATTTTTAGCTTTATATTCCTCTACCGTCATTCCTGCAATATCTTCAAAATCGGATACCATCATCATTTCCACAAGGGCTTTAAAATCCACTTCCCGCTTCCAGCCAAGCTCTTTTTCCGCCTTTGCAGGGTCGCCCCATAAAAATTCCACTTCTGCCGGACGGTAAAATTCCGGATTCACGTCCACAAGCAGCTTTCCGCTTTTGGCATCATATCCCTTCTCATCCACACCTTTTCCTTCCCAGCGAATCTGGATTCCCATAACCCGGAAGGCTTCTTCCACGAACTGGCGGACCGTATGGGTGTCATTGGTGGCAAGCACATAATCTCCCGGCTTGTCATGCTGGAGCATCATCCACATGCCCTTTACATAATCTCCTGCATAGCCCCAGTCACGCTTTGCATCCATGTTTCCAAGGGAAAGCTTTTCCTGCTTTCCTGCAAGCATATTGGATATTGCAAGGGTGATTTTCCTTGTAACGAAATTCTCACCTCTTCTGGGTGATTCATGATTGAACAAAATTCCATTGCAGGCAAACATGTTATAGGATTCTCTGTAATTTACTGTAATCCAGTAAGAATACAGCTTTGCCGCACCATAAGGACTCTTGGGATAAAAAGGAGTCTTTTCACTTTGAGGGGCTGTTTCCGGCAGACCGCCAAAAAGCTCTGAAGTAGATGCCTGATAAAATCTACAGTTTCCTCCGTTTACCCGGATTGCTTCTAATAACTTCAAAGTGCTTACTCCCGTTGCATCTGCCGTATATTCCGGCACTTCAAAGGAAACCCCCACATGTGACTGGGCCGCCAGATTATAAACCTCCGTGGGCTTGATTTCTCCAATCAGACGCATTAAATTGCTGGAATCCGTTGTATCTGCAAAATGCAGGAAAAACTTTACTTTATAATAAGAGGATTCAATCAGGTGATCAATTCTTGCAGTATTGCTGATGCTGAGCCTGCGAATCAATCCATGAACCTCATATCCCTTCTCAAGCAGAAATTCTGCCAGATAAGAGCCGTCCTGTCCTGTAATACCGGTAATAAGCGCTACCTTTTTCATACTATTCCTTCTCCTTTTTCATTCACATGTTCGTTTAATACCCTATCTTATCTGCCAGCGGAATACAATGGACAATTTTGCCGAAAAATGGTAATATATTGCTAAATTATTTTTTGCCATTTAAGGAGAATATTCCATGCCTATTTCCAAATCAGCCCGTATTATTGCTACTCCTTCTGCTTATGCAAGAGAAAACTACTTATTCGTTCAAGAAACCGGCACGCTACAGAGTATTGAGCCCCACATAAGCAAACGTGAAAATCTTGCTTCCTTTCTTTTTTTTATTGTCACAAAGGGAAGCGGCTCTCTGTTTTATAAAAAACAGACATACTCCATTCATGCAGGAGACTGCATTTTTATCGATTGTCTGGAGGAATATGCCCATGAAAGCAGCCGCGAAGACCCCTGGGAGCTTTCCTGGGTGCATTTTTATGGAAAAAATGCGGAAACTTTTTATAAAAATTATATGGAGCTGGGAAATCCGTTTCTATTTCATCCTGCTGACTTATCTTTATTTTTAGAAAGTTTATCATTTTTATACATGATTCAGAAAGAACAAACCCCTTATATGGAATTATTGTGTCATAGGCAAATTACAGATTTGATTACATTGTGTTTCACAGAATGCAGAAAACAGGAAAATGCACAAGGGCAGTCCATTAATGAAAAAATCAGGCAGATAACCGAACACATTGACTCCCATTTTCAGGAGAATATCACTTTAGACCAGCTTTCCAAAAGCTTTTATATCAGTAAGTTTCACCTTGCCAGAGAGTTCAAACGAATCATCGGCTCCACGCCCGGCGATTATCTTCTCGGAAAAAGAATTTCCAATGCCAAAAAGCTTCTTCGCTTTACCAATTCTTCTGTAGAGGAAATCGGAAGAAGCTGCGGTATTTCAGAAGGGGGATATTTTACCAAAGTGTTTAAAAAGGCAGAGGGGATGACGCCCAGGGAATATCGGAAAAGGTGGCAGGGCAGAAACCGGTTGTGAAAATGGGGTAAATGGACTATAATAAAAAAATGAATTCTAATAAAAGACGGGGGCGGAAGATTCGCATGAATATATGGGAACAACTTTATAATAACAAAATATTAATGAGCGCAGTAACCGGCTGGTTTGTTGCGCAGGTGCTAAAGACGATTATTCATATGATTATTTGCAGGCAATTTTCAGCAGAGCGCCTGGTGGGAAGCGGCGGAATGCCAAGTTCCCATTCTTCAACAGTCTGCGCACTGGTTACTGCTACTTGTCTGGAAAGTGAATTAGGCGTAGGAAGTTACGAATTCGCTATTGCTGCCACTTTTGCCATCATAGTCATGTATGATGCTATGGGTGTACGCCGGGAAACCGGAAGACAGGCAAAAATTTTAAATGAAATGATTGGTCTTTTTGCAGATATGGGAAGCTCCTTTAAAACACCGGAAGAGAAATTAAAAGAATTTGTGGGACATACTCCCCTGCAGGTTCTGATGGGGGCTATCTTAGGAATTTTTATTGCTGTGCTGATTTATATGTAAGATGAGGAGCGGACTGTTAAAAAACAGTCCCTTTCTATTTTATGCTTATTTCCTCTCCTCTTTTTTTTCTGCCTTTAACACCTCATCAATCAGATAAGGCGGTCTGTTTCTGGAGGCATCCAAGGCACGCCAGATATATTCTCCCAGCATTCCCAGCATGAGCATTATAAGCCCGCTGGAAACAAGCAGCACGCACATAAGGGAAGCCCAGCCCAGTATGGGAGTGCCTACGGTAAACTTTTCAATCACTACTTCCACTGCCATAAGCACAGCTATAATGCAGAATATGACCCCCAGCGTGGACATGGCACGGATAGGAAAATAAGAAAAGCTCATCATAGAATCCATTACCAGCTTTACCTTCTTTCCGAGAGTCCAGCGGGACTTGCCGATTTCCCGGTCTTTTCTGTGAAAATAAATATGGTCTGTCTTAAATCCTGCCCAAAGCACCTGTAAAGTAAGGGATGAATTTTTCTCATCCAGAAGCTCTAATACTTTTATGACCTGCCTGTCCAGCAAATAGCAGTCACAGCCACCGGCAGGCATTCTTTTATTGATAAATTTCCTTACAATTGCATAATAAAGGTTCGCAAAAAATTTTTTCACAGCTCCTTCATCCCGTTCGGAACGAACTGCCAGCACTACCTTATTTCCCCGCTTCCAACTGTCATACATCTCCAGTATGATTTCCGAATCCTCCTGCAGATCAGCCTGTTTCGTAACAGCACAATCACCGGTACATACGGACAAGCCTGCCAGAAGCGCAGCATGCTCCCCGAAATTTCTGGACAGCTTCACGCACTGTACCCGCTCGTCCATAGCTCTGATTTCGTTCATAACCTGCCAGGAATCGTCTCCGGAACCATCATCCACAAATACGATTTCATAATCTTCCAGCCGGTATAGTATTTTGGCCTTCATATCCTCATATAAAAGCATTAAGGTATCTGAATTATAATATACCGGTACAACAATTGAAATTTTGCTCATCTTTATTTTTTTCCTATTTCCTTTAAGTATTGTTCATAGTCACGAATATATTCGCTGCCGTCGTAATGCTCGCTGGCAAGCACTAACAGCACGGAATCCTTTGAAAAATCATACATGTCCTTCCAGAGCATGGTGGGAAGATACAAGCCCATACGGGGCCTGTTCAGTTCGATAATGTCCGTTTCATAGCCGTTATCCACCTTTACCCTGCTGGTGCCGCTTACATTAATCAGTACAAATTCCGTCCTGCGGTTGGCATGCTGGCCTCTTACAACCTCACTGGTGGAGCCATACATATAAAAAACCCTTTTAATTTCAAAGGGAATGTCCTTTCCGCTTCCTTCCGCCACTACAAGGCTTCCTCTTTCATCCCCAAAATCACTGAATTCTAAAATTTTGTACTGTTCCTTTATGTTCATGCTTTTCTCTCCATTTTATACCAGTATCCTGCCGGTTTTTATTAGGCTGATTTTTAGTCCGCAGCCATTGGTTACTGGTTTTATTTATGTTCCTTTGGTACAAATTCATTTAATGCCTTAATTACCATTTCTTGTTCCTCTTTTGTCATTCCGTTATACATGGGGATAGAGACTACGCTGTCTGCATACTGTTCCGCAATGGGAAAATCCCCCTTATGAAAGCCCATATATTCATATGCCTCTGCCAGATGGGGCGGAATGGGATAATGAATAATGGTGCCGATATCCTTTTCATTTAAATAATCAATCAGTTCATCCCTGTACGGGGAACATAATACGAACTGATGCCATACATGGGTTGCCCCCTTTAAAAGCTTTGGCAATGTAAAATAAGGGCTTTTCAGACCTTCTAAATACCTGCCGGCAATCCTCTCTTTTTCTTTGGTAAGCTCTTCCATATGGGACAGCCTTACCCGCAAAAGGCCTGCCTGTATTTCATCCAGCCTGGAATTGGCTCCTACCACCTTATTATAATATCTTTTCTCACTGCCGTAATTCCGATACATCCTGATATCTTTTATAATCTGTTCATCATCGGTAATCATGGCGCCTCCGTCTCCAAAAGCTCCCAGATTCTTGGAGGGATAGAAAGAAAAGCATCCGATATCTCCAAAGGTTCCTGTCATCTTTCCCTTGTAGCATGCCCCATGGGACTGGGCACAGTCCTCTACAAGACGCAGATTGTATTTTCCGCAAAGCTCCATAATCTTATCCATGGAAGAAGCCTGTCCGTACAGATGAACAACAAGTACAGCCTTTGTCTTGGAGGTAATCTTTTCTTCAATCTTATCCACGTCAATTCCATAATATTCATCCGGCTCTACAAAAACCGGAGTGGCTCCGTTTATAGTAATGCCCATTACACTGGCAATATAAGTATTTGCCTGCACAATCACTTCATCCCCGGCGCCGATTCCTAAAACCCGGAACGCAAGCCACAAAGCATCCAGCCCGTTTCCAACGCCGGCACAATATTTTGCTCCCGTATATGCTGCAAATTCCTCTTCAAAGGAAGAAACCTCTTTTCCGAGAACATACCAGCCGGACCTTAGAACCTCCAACGCCTTTTTTTCAAATTCGTCCTGATATTGATAAAAACCCCGGTCCATCCGGTTTGGCATGATTTTCATAGCTTTTCTTCCTCGTATTATTTCCAATATTTCACAATCAAGTATATGCTGTTTTGTTGTAACAGTTCAGACAGCGGCTTTTCCTGCAGGCACCGGGACGGGCTTCCCGCAGAGAATGATTTCTTAAGGAGTCCTTATAAAAACGCCAGCGCTTAGCGAGGTATTTTCGAGCTTAGCACTGCTGCGTTTTTATCAGAGCGGGAGCGTGACGACGTAGAAACATTCTCTGCGGGAAGCCCGTCCCGGTGCCTGTAGGAAAAGCCGCTGTCTGAACTGTTACGTTTTATTTTACCATTCCTTTATAGGGTAGTCAAATTATTTGCCAGTTATTTTTCAATGTGTTATAATTTGATGATTCAATTAGTATTCCACAATATTATGGAAAACATGAAGGCTGGAAAAGGATTCTTTAATTTATGTCAGATACAAATAAAAATAAACAAATTGTTGTAAATATGGTGGCAAGCCTGCTTTCCTGTCTGGTCAGCATGGGCGTAAGCTTTGTTCTTGCTCCTAAACTTATCAATTCACTTGGGATTGAAGCAAACGGATTTTTGGAAATGGCAAATCAGTTTGTAAATTTTGCTTCCATTGCCGCCATGGCGCTAAATTCCATGGCAGGACGCTTTATTACGGTGAAAATCCACCAAAAGGACATGGAAGGAGCAAATCAATATTTTAATTCCGTCATGTATGCCAATCTGGCAATTGCCGGCTTTCTTTTTGTGCCCCTTACCATAATCGTGTTACAGTTGGAAAAACTCATCAATATTTCTCCGGAACTGCTAAGTGATGTAAAAGTATTATTTGCCGCCATTTTCTTAAATTTTATGGTAACTATCATAAGCACTACCTTCAGCACTGCCACCTTTGCCACCAACCGGCTGGATCTGACGGCAATGCGCACCATTGAATCCCAGATATTAAAGGGCGGGCTTTTGATTCTTGTATTCTATTTCCTGCCCATCAGGGTGAGCTACATGGGCATTGCCACTTTGGCCTCCACTCTCTATTTGCTTATCGCCTATATCTATTATACAAAAAAACTGCTGCCGGATATTGAAATAAGCCGCCGGCACTTTCGGATAAAAAAGGTGCTGGAAATCCTGTCTGCCGGCATCTGGAACACGGTAATGCGCACAGGGCAGCTTCTTACAAACAGCTTAGACACCCTGATTGCCAATCTTGCCATCGGACCTACGGAAATGGGCTATGTAGGAACCTCAAAGAGCATGGTGACTGCCATCAATATGCTTTACGAAACCATTTCCGCCGTGTTCACTCCTTCCCTGACAATCAGCTTTGCCAAAAATGACCGGAAGGAGCTGGCTGAGGATTTGAATTCCGCCATGCGGCTCACAGGCTTTTTTGCCAATATTCCTCTGGCATTCATGGCGGCCTTCGGGGTTTCCTTTTACACCTTATGGCTGAATAAGACACAATCCTTATACGACCCCAACATTATTTATGCGCTTACGCTTTTTACTATGTTTGGAACTATCGTAGGGGGAGCCATCAGTCCGCTTTTTAATGTATACACCGTTGTCAACAAGCTGAAATGGAATTCCATCGTCACGCTGATTATGGGGGTATTATCTGCCGGAACGGTTCTTGTGCTGATTGAAACCACCAATACGGCTGCCACCCTTGGAATGTACTATATTGTAGGCATTTCCACTATACTCGGTATTATAAAAAACATGACCTTTACTCCCATGTATGCCGCACACTGCCTCGGGCTGAAAAAGACTGTTTTTTATCCGGTTATATTCCGTTATATCGCCGTAAGTCTTGGCATGATTTTAGTATTTATGGGCTTTAACCGTGTAATCCCCACAACCGGCTGGCTTATTCTGATTCTGAATGTACTTTTGTGCGGTATTACAGGCGCCGTCATCAACTTTATTTTTCTATTTCGAAAAAGGGAGCGGGATATGCTTCTTGATACTGTATTACGCTTTGTGAAAAGAGGCTGATTATGAAAAAAACATTGGGCATTGTTAGCACTACCTATCATCTTCTGGTATTTTTGTTCCTGAAAGAAATTTATCTGAAGGACAGGCAGATTGATTTAATCGTCACCGATAAGACACCCTATTTGGAAGAGGTTTATAAGAGCGGGCGTTTAAAGCCTTATTTTCATCAGGTGCTTTTTGCTGACGGAAGAAAAATCAAAAATCCTTATAAATCTGCTGCCGTTACTTTTTTTGAAAGCTTCCTTTACAATCCTGTCACAAGAAAAATCCTCACCGGAAAGCTGGATGATTATGAAGATGTCTATTATGCTTCCCCCCATGTACCCGATGAAATTGTAAAGGAAATCGGAAAGACCTTAATCCGCAAGAACAGAAACATCCGTTTTCACCGCTTTGAAGACGGTTTTGCCAGCTATACCAAGTCTCCTGTTCCCTTTGTAAATACGGAAACAGGGCAAAAGCTGTATCAAAAGCTTTTGGGCTATGATATACACAAAATGGAGCATGAGCTTTATATGTTCGAGCCATATCTGGCGGAAGCGGATATTTCATTTGATAAGATTCGGATTAAAAAAACCTCTGAAAGCATTGACAAGGTCATTGAAACGGCTAAAAATATTTTTAACTTTGAGAGCAGGAGTTTTTCTGAGAAATTTCTATTTTTAGGTCAGGGAACTGCCAATGGTATGGGAAATCCGCAAACTTATCAGCGCCTTATTTATGAAATCTCTCAAAAGGCGGGAAATGAAAATTTTATTGTAAAGCCGCATCCAAGAGGTGTTTATGATAAATTTGACAGCAGTATTTCTGTTTATGAGGACTCCTGTCCTTTTGAGTTAGCAATAGCTAATGGGATTCTGGAGGACAAGGTACTTATTTCTTATTATTCTACCGCATGTGTTTCCGGGAAGCTATTGTTTCACAGCAAAAGCAGGATTGTTTTTTTGTATGCGCTGGCTGAGGATTCCTTTAATGAGAAATGTGATTATGAGGAGTATTTCAGAAAGCTTCAGGAGACTTGTGAAGGAATTTATATTCCAAGGAGCAAAGAGGAGCTGTTTGGGCTGATTGAGGAGTTTGCCTGTGATTGAGTATGTTTATGATTGGGTTTGCTTATGATTGCGCCTGTCTGCAATTAAAAATTTGTTTATGGAGGTAAAATATGGACAAAATGGAAAGATTAATTCAAAAAACTTGTGAAATTCTGGAGCTGATTGTGGCATTTTTTGTATTTGCCGGTATTCTGCTATCGGTTTTTAGTTTTATAAAAGACTTTCAGATTTTTCAGGATATGTTAAATGATACATCTGCACTCAGGCATTATCTGGATAATATATTTATCATAGTCATAGGGATTGAGTTTTTGAAAATGCTCTGCCGTCCCACTTCGGACAATGTTATGGAAATACTTATCTTCGTGGTGGCAAGGCATATGATTGTAGATACTACCACTACTTATGAGAATTTTGTGGCGGTAATCAGCGTGGCGATTTTGTGCATTGCGCGCAGATATCTTCATGCGGCGGAAAAGAGAGATTCTTCTTCGGAAGAAGAAAGCTAGCTATCAACATATCCGTATGCTAACTCTGGCTATACGCTAGTGTGCTGACCTATTGATATTTAGCATAAGGCCGCAGGATATTTTTTCATTGGCAAGGCGGAGGAAGGCGGCAATGTGAACCCATTGTCAACTGACGACAACGCAGTCCAATAAAAAAATAGACAAGGGATTATGCTAATTATCAATAGGTCAGTACACTAGCCATGAAGAATATATTAGTAAATATTCTCAAAGGACAGCTGTTCAAATACCTGTTCTTTTGATATATCGTTTAAAAATACTTCCAAATCCTCTTTCTTCTTTATGACAGTTGCTTTTCCTGTATCTTTCAGATACCTGTTGCCTGAGGAGAATTCCAATAGCCTGCTATAATAACATGCCAGCCGCTTATATTGCTCCACTGCATATTGAGCGGTATGCATTGTTCCACTTTCCCAGCTGCATGCTCCAATAATATTTCCTTACACGCATATAAGGAATTTCCAGTTGTTGTTACATCATCCATGGTTGAAAGCAGATAAGGATAAAAATATACAAAAGTATTTTTCCTATATATCGAACGAATCTTAATCTTACTTTTTCTTGTTTCGCACGATTTTATTGATTTTATCTCTAAAATCGCATATAATAATAATAACTCAAATGAAGGAGGATTTAGTTATGATTGTTACAGCGACAGAATTTAAAGCTAATTTCGGAAAGTACCTTGAATTAATTGCCAAGGAAGATATCTTTATTACTCGTAATGGAAAAACGGTTGCTAAAGTTGTAAATCCCCAAGTTTCTGCAGTGGATTCCCTGCGCGGAATGCTTGGCGGTGTTTCCTCTGATATAGATATGGATTCTTTGAGAGAGGAGCGTCTGTTAAAATATGAAAATAATGTGTGATACGAACGTAATTATTGATGTTTTATTGGAAAGAGAACCTTTTATAGAAAATTCTTACAAGCTTCTGAAGCTTTTTGAAGAACGCAAAATAGATGGTTTTGTTTCAGCATCTTCTGTTACCGACATTTACTATCTTGTAAGAAAATATACCCATAGCACTGATTTGGCATATAATGCGGTCGGAAAACTTTTGGAGATTGTCAAAGTATGCAGTGTTACGAACGATGATATTCTTATTGCATTTCAGAAAAAGGCAAAAGATTTCGAGGATTGTCTTGTTGCTACTTGCGCCAAATCTATACATTGTGATTATATTGCCACCCGAAACAAAAGAGATTTTGAAGGTTTTGGTATTCCCGCGGTTACCCCAACTGAAATCCTTTTGCAAATCATGTAATACATATTTCACAGAAGATTTTCTGTCGCCCGGTTGTAGGCTGGGATTATGGCTGACATAATCCGATGCTCACTATTTCCATGGACAATATCGCAAATTTTGAACATAATTTTAGGATTTTATCCTTATCTGCTTTCATCCATCAGCAAAACAACATCACCTTTTATATCCATATCCTGCACTGTGGATATGGAATGCATATGAACCTCTTTATCACGTCTGCCACCTTCTGCTAATTTATTTATGCTGACACTCCTGTTTAAATAATATACTATAAATATCTAAAAAATACGACATTTTATTCGTTGTTTCGTTTATTTGTTGAATAAAAATGGATATAGCTATTTCAAATACTCCCCAATCTGCTTTTTCATTACCTCGCCTACATCCTCTCCCTGCACATACGCATACATCCATTCCACCGTCCTTGCAATCATTTCTTTAGAATCCCATTTAGGCTTCCAGCCTAAATCCTTTTTGATTTTAGCACAATCCAATTTTAGAAAACCTGCTTCATGAGGCCCCGCTTCCCCCTCCTGATACCACGTCAGGCTGTCATCTGCCGCCTGGTTCCACCGGCTGCAAAATTCAGTTACCATTCCTTCTGTAGTAAGGCAGGATTCTTCCCCGGGCCCTACATTGTAGCTGCCGGCATATTTCAAGTCCTCATATTGCTTCCTTGCAATGAGCAGATAAGCAAAGACCGGCTCAAGCACGTGCTGGTATGGTCTTGTGGAATGAGGATTTCTTACGGCAATTTTCTTCCCTGCCCGGATTGCCCTAAGGCAGTCCGGTATAATCCTGTCCGTTGCAAAATCGCCTCCGCCGATTACATTTCCTGCCCTTGCTGTAGAAATGGCAGCCCTGCCATCCCCAAAAAAAGAATTTTTGTAGCTTTCTGTTATAAGCTCTGAGCAGGATTTGCTGTTGGAATAGGGGTCATATCCGTTTAATTCCTCATTTTCCCGATATCCCCACTCCCACTCTCTGTTTTTATATACTTTATCTGTGGTCACATTTAAAAAGGAACGAACAGAACTGCATTCCCTCACACACTCCAGCACGTTCACCGTTCCCATCACATTCACGTCATATGTATAAACGGGGTTTTTATAAGATTCCCTCACAATGGGCTGGGCAGCCATGTGAATGACGATTTCCGGCTGCACCTGTTCAAACACCTGCCTTAAATGATTCAGGTCGCGAATATCTCCTTCTACAGAGTAAATCTCCTTTTCTATGCCGCTTAATTCAAACAGGCTTGGAACAGTAGGAGGCCTTAGGGCATATCCGGTTACTTCGGCTCCCGTTTCTTTTAACACATGGCACATCCATGTGCCCTTAAATCCTGTATGACCTGTTAAAAGTATTTTCTTATCCTTATAAAAACTGCTGTCTGTCATATTCCGCTCTCCTGCATATATCTTTCTGTTGCCACATGGATTTTATTTTTCTATCTTTTCCAATGCTTCCAAAATCTTATCCGCCATATAATCCAGCATTTCCCTGCTCATTCCCGGATATACCCCTATCCAGAAGGTATCCTGCATGATTCGGTCCGTATTTACAAGCTCCCCTGCCACCCGATAGCCCGTTCCCGCCCGGCGCATCTCATCAAAACAGGGCTGTTTGGTCAGATTTCCCGCAAAAAGCATCCGGGTCTGCACTCCATGGTCTTCCAGATACCGGACAATCTGATTTTTATCGATACCTTCCCTGCATGTAATCATAAAGCCAAACCAGCTGGGTTTTGAATCAGGACAAGGCTTTGGCAATATGAGCTTCTCTTTTGTCCCCTGGAGTCTCTCCAATAAATAGGCAAAATTCTTTTTCCTTGCCTCCACAAAGCCGGGAAGCTTCTTTAGCTGGGCGCACCCTACTGCCGCCTGCAAATCAGTAGCCTTTAAGTTATATCCAAAATGGGAATATACGTACTTGTGGTCATATCCCAAAGGAAGCTGTCCATATTGCTTATCAAACCTGTGGCCGCACAGATTATCCTTTCCCGAAGGGCAGATACAGTCCCTTCCCCAGTCGCGCAGGGAACGGATAATCTTATTTAACAGCGGATTGTCCGTATAAACTGCTCCGCCTTCTCCCATAGTCATATGATGGGGCGGATAAAAGCTGGAAGTGCCTATATCCCCCATAGTCCCTGTGAGCTTCCATTCCCCGTCCATCAGGTAAGCGCTGCCCAGGGCGTCGCAATTGTCCTCTATAAGCCATAATCCGTTGCTGTGACAAAACTCCTTTACTGTCTTTAAATCAAAGGGGTTTCCCAGCGTATGGGCTATCATGACGGCTTTTGTTTTTTCTGAAAGAGCCTCTTTCAGCATGGATGTATCAATATTATATTGTGGAATCGTCACATCTACAAAAACAGGTACTGCCCCGTATTGGAGCACAGGCGTTACTGTAGTTGGGAATCCTGCCGCCACTGTAATAATTTCGTCTCCCGGCTTTACTCTCTTTTCCCCTAAAAGAGGAGAAGTCAAAGCCATAAATGCCAGCAGATTGGCGGAAGAGCCGGAATTTACTACTGAGCAGTATTTTATTCCTAAATAATCGGCCAATTCCTTTTCAAACCGCTCCGTATATTTTCCTGCCGTCAGCCAGAATTCCAATGCGCTGTCTGCCAGATTCACCATTTCTTCTTCATCATAAACTCTTTTGGCATAGGGAATCCGGTCTCCTGTTTTGTATTCTCCTGTGTTATGATAGGTCCTGCAGTATTCTGCTACGGATTCTAATATTTTCTGCCTTGCTTCTGATTCGTTCATTCCTTCAAACATCTTTGTGGCACCTTTCATGCTGTACTTTAATTTTCACACTGCTTTTTATTCCTTTAAACTGGTATATTTATTTCAATCAGCATGTGCCAGATCATAATCCCCGCACATCTGTATTCCCTTCTCATAAGAAATCTTCGGAATCCAGTCCGGAACAGGCGTGCCATAGCCGGAAGGATCCATGATTTCTTTTTTCATATACTCCCTCTCTCCCCACTTTGGCACTATATTGCGTCCTGTATACTGTATATATTTTTCGATAAATGTTTTTAAACCGATGGGTTCATTCCCCCTCACTGCATACTTATCATAAAATCCCGGTTCTTTTTGCTGTATCAATTCAAGAGCCCTTATATAAGCCTCCACCACATCATCTATATAACAAAAATACATTTTCTGCTCTCCCGGGGACATGGGCAGCTTTTCCCCCTCCTTCATGCGCCGTACAAAATTAAATACCTTATTTCTCGTATCGTCAGCCCCATAAGTATCAAAAAGCTGCAATACGATTCCGGAAACTGATTGGACAGAGGTATAATATTGCAGCACATTTTCAAAGGATTGTTTGGTTGCTGCATAAAGATTCAACGGATTAAATGCTTCTCCCATATAACACTGCTGTACCGATGCCGTATGTATCATATATGTGCCGCCTGCCTCAATAACTGCATCCGTCACATATGCAGGCAGCAGGCAATTGCTTTCATAAAGAAGCGGTATCTTTTCAGGTGTATGGGTTCCGCAATAATAACCTGCCAGATTCACATAGGCCTCCGGCTGTATTTTCTTCATTTTTGCATACAATTCCAAATAAGGAGTGCAGCATAGGATTTCCTCTGCAACTCCCTTTATCTGTTCCATATCACTGCTCTCCCTTACAAGAGCATACACCTTATGACCCTCTTCTTTCAGCCTGATTAAAAGCTTTCTTCCAATATATGCAGTTGCGCCTGTCATCACAATTTTCATATCTTATAACCCGCCATGCTGATTCATAAAATCTAAAAATCCACCAAAATTCTGATCTCTTTTTGAAACAATAAAATGATTCACTCTATCAATAGGCCACTGTATTTTCAAATCGCTGTCGCTCCATAGTATTCCCGTATCTTCTTCCTTTAAATATGGATTTTCGCATTGATACATTAAAATAGTATCCTCTTTAAGAGCAAGAAATCCATGTGCAAATCCCGCCGGGATATAGAGAGCTTTATTATTTTCAGACAAATACGCTCCAAACCATTGACCGCAGGTTTCAGAACCTTTTCTTAAATCCACGGCCACGTCCCATACTTCACCTTTTATGACAGATACGATTTTCGCCTGAGGTACTTTTGTCTGAAAATGCAAGCCTCTCAAAACTCCCTTGTGGGAAGTTGAAAACATAATTTCAGACGTGTCAAAATCAAGTCCATATGTAAAATACTGCTGCTTCTCATAGGTTTTAATCAGCTTTCCCCGTTCATCCTCTGCCGAGAAAGGATGAATCTCCTTTAATCCCTTTAATTTTGTATCCACTATCCTTATAGAACCCATTCAATTACCTTTCCGGAAATCTCAATAAAATTTCCTCTCGACAATCATCTAAATACTCAGAATCATCAGCAACCGCTATACAGGAAGAACAGGTGGAACATGCCGGTATTGATGCATAGCCGTCCTTTAAATTCTTGCGGATCAAGCCATTTCTCTTCCTGTCATTCCATATTTCCTGCAATGTTTTTTCTTTCATGCAGCCCATGGAAAAGGAATTAGGCAGACCCGGTGTGGAACATGGAAATGTTTCTCCATCAATATTAACCTGCAAGAAATAAAACATCACTCCGCATACAAGCCTTTTTTCCACCACCTCCCCCATAAGGTTTCTGGTAGTATCCACGTTTCTGCCATGATCGCCCATCTGCTGTTCCATAATTACCAGATGCTCTATAAAAATCGTGTCACAGATATTGCCAAACATTTCAAAAAACCGGTCTTTATCTCCCTCATCTTCCAAAATAGAGTCAATAATCTTCACATAAATGGTTGCATTTTTTTTATGTTGATAGAAATAGGAAATATAATCCTGCAGCTTCTTTATGTCAACAGGCACCTGACAGATTTCATTGTACTTTTCTGTTGTAAGTCCCTGAACGGATATCTGAATCCTGGAAATCCCTGCTTCGATTAAGGCATCTGACATTTCATGGGTCAACAGGGAACCATTGCTGATTACATCAATTCTTCCTTCAAAGCCTGCATCTCTAAGCATACGAATCATCTCCGGCAGCTTTGGATTGGAAAGGGGCTCACCCAAACCGGAAAAACATACTCTCTTTGGAATGCTTTGAAAGCTCATGATTTCTTTTACCAGCTTTGCATATAAATTCATATCCATATGCTCCAGCTTAAAACCAGTCTTCTCCAATTGTCCACCCTGAACGCCTCTGGTGGAATGCATACAATAAAAACACTTAAAATTGCAGACTCTGGTAGGCTCCACATACATACTCAAGGGACTGTCCAAAGGCACTGCCTCCCGTAATATAGTCCTGTTCTTATCAACGCTCGATTTTATCTCAGCCATAGTTAACTCCTTTTCCCTCAATATTTCTTTTTAAGCTGTTGTGCCTGGGCATCCAGTCTGTCTTCCTCATGCATATCGTAGCGATACAGAGTACAACGCCCACAGACCCGGGCTGCCTTACTGACACCATTTAACATCTCTTTTTGAAAGCCCCGATATCTGGCTCCCTGCCATATATCCTGAACACTCATTTCTTTTACGTTCCCCAATACACAGGGATATTTCATGGAGCAGCACGGTACAACATTCCCGTCAGGATTTACCTGCATCATATAAAAAGGCTGGGAACATATATTTGATTCCAGCAAAACCGTTCCATTCTGCGGTTTATCTGTTTTCATTCCATCCGCCACTTTTTCATAATCGATTTCTTCAATGGTTGGGGTAAGATGTTCAATTGCAATACTATGAGTCATGGAAGAAAAAAGCTGCAAAAATTTATCCCTCTGTTCCTGCTTTTGAACCATATAATCTATTATTTTAATATACATGGTGGTTTGAGTGCCCATACAGCATTCATAAAAATATTTTATATTTTCCACCATCTTTTCAAAATCCACCTTGATGGACGTATGCTTTTCATATTCTTCCGAAGATAATCCCTCCAGAGAAATTCTTAACTTTGACAATCCGGCTTCTATCAGCCGGTCAGTCAGTTCATGGGTAAGCAGGGAGCCATTGGTCACAATATCTATGCTATCGGCAATATGACTTTCCTGCGCATACGCCACCATTTCCGCAATTTGGGGATGAAGCAATGGCTCACCGATGGCAGCAAACCTCAACATCTTAATACGGCTGCCTGTTTTTCTTATATCATCAATTATCTTTTTATACACTTCCCATGGCATGAATGTCTCATCTGAAATGTAGCCATGCTTCTTTCTGTCTAAAGAATGAATGCAGTATTCACACTTGAAATTGCATGCATAAACCGGAAATATTTGTATCAGATAGGGCATCTTCAATGGCAGTACCTTGGCCAGCGGTTCTCTTTTTCCTCCCGGGGTAGGGTCTTTGCTTTCCTTCTCTAACACTCACTTCATCTCCTTTGACAATAATTGCAGTTCTTCACACTCATAATATTTTAAAAAATGCTTAAATGAACTTTTGGTCTCTTCTTTATAAATGGATGGGCAGTTGGCTAAAAAGCTTCTTTTTTCTTCAATGGTTTTCTGCCCGATTTCATCAAAAAACGGCTTGTCAGGACCTGTAAAGGCTTTAAACCAGTCATATACTGTCATTCCCATTACACTTTGAAAGTCATGCTGTCCTTTGGGAAGGTGCAGCATTTTATATAAGGCTTCCAAAAACCTTGCTGCTGTAGCTTCAATGGAATAATTTTCTATAACAAAATCCCTAGCTGCTTTCCCGATTTCCTGCCTTAATGCTTTATGGGTATACAGCCTGTATAAGCATTCCGCATATTGTTCCGGACCTTCCACCAGATATCCATTCATGCCGTCCTGTAAAATACAGCTTTCCGGTCCATTTTTGCATGCAACAACCGGCAGTCCTACTGCCATAGCCTCCAAAATCACATTTTCCGTAGTCCCGTAATTGTCAGCATTCAACAAATACCCCATCACATCCATCCTGGCATATTGCTCATATACATCTTCCACATATCCGGTAAAC
Organism: uncultured Lachnospiraceae bacterium; assembly: GCA_947382355.1. Taxonomy (GTDB): domain Bacteria; phylum Bacillota; class Clostridia; order Lachnospirales; family Lachnospiraceae; genus RGIG3040. The sequence continues at coordinate 33,257 of CANCYR010000001.1, read as the reverse complement.
GTAAAATAATCTGATAATCCAAGATTGTGAATCTCATCCTGCAGCCCTTTTCCTTTATCTCCCACTATCAAAAAGTGAATATCCGGAATTTTCTGTATTGCCGCCTGACAATAGATAAGATAGTCTCTATGCATTTTAGCATAATTTAACGTTCCTGCATATCCTGCTATAAATTTGCCCTTTAGTTCGTATTCCTTCTTTGGCTTTATCTCCTTTGGCCTAAAATCACCAATTCCGCTGATCATCTCCGCCTTTTCTGCAATTTTATCCCTTTCTCCCTTACTCCAGAGAGGGTTGTCCAAAGTATACTTAGTAGTTACAAATAACATTTCCGGCAGACAGGCAAACTCATAAGGTAAATATGGATATGAGCATCCATTTACATGAACCCAAAGCGCCAGCCTGCATTTTTGGCCTGCAATCTTTATGAGAAGTTCCGATAAAAGCGGATGGTTCCACCAACTGATAACCACCACATCCGCCCATGCAGTCATATGCTCTAAAGCAGTCACATCCCCTATTATGATTTCCAGTCCTTTCTGCTCTAAATTCTGCAGATATTTCAACTTTTCAGGAATTTCCAATACTAACAGCTTCTGTTCTATGTTTGTTTCTTTTGCACATTGTACTAATAAGCCTGCCACGGCCTTCCCCGCTCCGCCGCCCATGTGTGTGGTTATATGCAGAATTTTCATGAAATCCCCCATTCCTGTCTGACTGATTATAATACTTCTTTTAAGCCTGTAACTCATCCAGATTATCATCCGGATGTGCCACATCATCCGGTGCGCAGCACCTTGCACATTTCCTATTGGTCCGGCGCATTTTTTTTAACTGCATTTCTTGAAATGCTTTCATCTTTTCACCGTTCCAGACTTCAAAAAGCTCATTTTGCCACACATTTCCCAGAACCTCTGGCACATAAATAGTCTCGCAGGGTGAAATTGTACCGTCAGGCAGAATTCCCAGCATATAAAATGGAAGAGGGCATACCAGTCTCGGTTCATGTTTTCTTCCATAACGGTCTGTATCCGTCTGCATATCCCGGGTCATTTCCACGCTGTCATATACCGGCTTACATTGTTCTATATACATCCTGTCCGATATGGCATCAAAGGTCTGATAAAACAGTTCTTCCTCCCCGTCCGCCAAAGCAACATCCATTACCTTCACATAGACCTGACATTGTTTTTTATGCCTGTAAAAATAAGCGATATTGGAAAACAATTCCTCCACTTTCACTTTTCTGGCACATGTACGAAAATAAGTTTCATCAGACATTCCCTGCAAGGAAATCCGAATGCAGTCAAGCCCTGCTTGAACCAGTGCTTCTGACAATTCACTTGTCAAAAGCGAAGCATTGGTGATTATTTCAATGCGTTGGGCTACATCCGCCTCTTTTGCATATTGAACCATATCCGCAATAGCCGGATTTAGCAACGGCTCCCCCTGCCCTGACAAATTGATTACCTTAAGCTTATCAGGAAAACTTTTCAACTGGTCTATGGCTCTTTGAAAGGTTTCAAAAGACATGCTTTCCGCCTTTAATCCATATTCCTCTTCAAATTTCCAGAGCCCCCTGGCATGGGCACAATAATTACACATAAAATTGCACAAATTGGTAGGGAAAAAATAGACGGCATATGGGGTCCGTAAGGGAATAACGTCCTTTAATTTCCTTCTCTCCATACCTGCCAAAGGTTTAATTTCTGCCATAATTGTTTTCACTCCACATTCTCTCTGAATTTTAATTATTCCCCATAATAATCGTCAAAAGAAAAACATTCCTTTACTTCTTTGGACAAGATCACATTTTTCAAGTCAAATAACCCAAACATCCGGTCTGCCAGTTCATTGGAAAATGTCCAGTCCCATAAATCCGTTACCGTTTTTAGCACATCATCTATATATTGTTGGATTCCCTTATGACACTGCTGTATTCCTGCAAAGCTTTCTTTTCTTTCTTCATATACAGGCATTCCCTCTTGTGAGAAGCAAATAAGCTGTCCCTCCGGTGCGGAAAGAATGGTCTCTCCAAACAAATATTTTGCCATCAGATTTAATCTGGAAGTATGGGTGGATAAATTTTCTCCATATAGACAGAAAATATCCTCCATATGGGGATAAATATCCAGTATGTCCTCTTCGGAAGCAAAATAAAACCCCTTAAGCCGCTTTTTCATCAGCTTTGACGTACAGCGCTGTGTCACGCCCCTGCATACAAAATTAACGAATCCAAGCCTCTCCCCTAATGGCAGCTTCTCTAAATATTTAAAATAATTGGCTCTTTCCACCTGCGCATTCTCAAATATTCTTTTTGCATACCTTTTTACCGTATGCCGGAACAGTTCTTCTTTTCCAGTCTCATAAAGCGTACTTCCCAAATATTTATCATCCGAATCAATCTGAGTTCCAAATCCTTTTTCTAAAACCTTTTCATATGTTACACTGGCTGTACTGCACAGCTTATCAAAAATAAACCAGATATCCTCTTCTGTTTCCATACTTGCAACACTTGCCGCACGCCTTGATGACAGATAATATATGCCTTTGGGTGCTTCTAAATCCTTTTTTTCCACTATTTTCCTATAAAGCTTCTCCAGCAAATATCCATCTCTGGCCACAAAAAGAATCGTGTCCACCTGCTGTTTTTTTGCCGTTTTCGCCAGCCACAGCAAATAATTTAAAATAAGGGGAGCAAAAAAAAGATAGCCCAACTCAAACATATTAGATATGTACAATCTGCCCTTTGTTTTGCTCATGCCAAATGGATTGTTTCCTGCTTTTGCAGCAAATAATCCCCATAACAGGCAATCCCCCTCTGATTCTCCCGGTACTATATGACGATTTATGCCGCTCATATCCAACAATGCATCAGCACCGGCTATCCGGTATGTTTCAATCCCATGCTCCCTTGCAGTTTTTTCATCGGAAATTTCATTATCACCAATATGCAATACTTTCCTGCCCGGATAAAGAGCTGTTATATGCTCCCACATACTTCCCCAGTATTTATCTTTTTTTATTTCACAGGATAGAAAAAGCTCATCATAGTGACAAATACCATTTTGCCACAACAGCTCTTTTAAAACATCCCTTAAAAGATACATATCTGAAGTCAGAATTACCGTTTTCCCCTGTGCCCTGGCATATTCCAGCAATTCACACACGCATTTTCTGGGCATGGTAAAGCGTTTCTCAACTTCCAGCTCCTTTTCCATGACAGCATTAAGTTGATGCTCTAAAACAACGCCTTCTTCACACAATACTTTATATATCTGTTCAAAATCAAAATATTTAGTAAGCTGCCGGTAGCATATTTTCTCTGCCTCTTTACGTCTTAAAGGAAAATCAGCTTTTACCCCCTTTTCCTTCATCTCATATGCCACAAACCGGAAAATGTCTTCCGGCCTTTGGCATTTGCGCATAAGCAAAGTATCAAAAATATCAAAAGAAATCACTTCATTTTCCAGTATCTTTTCCCGCAATTCCTTTTCATTCTTTTCCCAATAAGGATTCTTGGCAATTGCGTAATCATATTTTTGCGGCTTTAAGCCATTCAAATAGTATACCTCTATGCCCTCTTTCTTTGTAAAAGCTTCTATTCTTTGGTAAATTACATCTGCAACGGACAAATTGGACACTATGATAACCGCCCTGGCCATAGCCGCTGCCTCACGCTCTGACAATACCTTTAACCCATAAACAACCTGTCCTGTGGTCTTTGCGTCCATCAATCCCATTATCTGAAAATCTGTTACCTGCTCTACAATCTGTCTGGTGAACTGACCTATGCCATAAAGTACAACTGGCGTTTCCTTTAAATGATGAAAATTCTTATAAAAATCAGATATAAATCCGTCCCTTGATTGAATCATTTATACACATTCCCTAACCGGATACATAAATCCCTTATTCCAAGATGTCTCTTATCTTTGCTTCATACCTTTTTATCAATTCTTCCTCATGTCCGTCCAGAATATCATTTGGCAGAGCCATGCATCTATATTCCACACATTCTCTGCAAATAGAATACTTATGAAAATTCTCCTGTTTTAAAAGTGCAAGCAAAAATTCATTATATTTTTTCCCATTCCAGATTGCTGCAAAATCTTCTGCTGCATTGCCAAATTGTATATCATTCAGTGTCAATACATTGCTGCATTGTCCTACGGAACCGTCTGCCCATATTTGAACGCTAAAAAAGGGGCGGCTGCATATTTCGTTTTCTATGAACTCTTCGTTATAGAAATTTTTGCCTGTTGTTGTCTCACTCAGTCTTGAATAATCCACTTCCTTATAAATGGGCTTTATATTCTCAACTACCATTTCATCACATATAGGCATAAAAATTGTACGAAATTTCTCCATTTTCTCTTTGGTATCAACCATGGAATCCATAATTTTTATCCTTATCTTAGTGGCGCCCTTATGTTCATAAAAATATTTGATATTATTTACTATTTGGGAAAAACCAATTTTTGCTTTTGAAATGTCCAGATATTCCTCATCTGACAGCCCATATATGGATACCTTTAATTTATCCAAACCGGTTGAAATAAGGTCATCCGCCATTTCCCTCGTCAACAGCGACGCATTTGTAATCAGTTCTATCTCTTCGGCAGCCTTGCTTTTCATGGCATAATCAACAATCTTCACCACATCCGGATTTGTTAACGGCTCACCCGTGCCACTTAAATTAATTTTCTTCAGCCTTCCCAATTTTAAAATATTGTCAATGCACTTTTTAAAAACTTCATAACTCATATGCTTCCTGTTTTTCACACAGGCAGGCAATATTCCGATATTCGACTGTATGCAGAAAAAGCATTTAAAATTGCAGACATTCGTCAATGAAAAAACCACCGAATACGGCTTGCCAAGCGGCAGGCACTTCCATAATTCCGTTCTCAATGAATCTGTTTTTTCTTGATTATATTCAATTACACTCATGAATTTTCCTTTCCCTCTAATCGCCTGATAAGCTCTTCTTCATGTCCGTCTAAAATATCCGTTTCCCTTGTGCGGTATTTGCTGTCGCTGCAGGTACTGCATGCCTTGTAATTATGCTGATTTCCTTTTAAAAGGCTTATAAGGAAACCGGCCCTTTTCTTTCCATTCCATCCCTCATTAAAATCCTCTGCAGCATTTCCGTAAACAATAGGTGCAGGTAAAATACAACATGGAATCATGGAACCATCCCATTCAACCGCACAGTGAAAAAACGGTCTGGTACAAATCCTGCATTCCGAAGCTGCTGTATTATAGAGGGAATATTTGAAATCACTGCCTGAAACAGAATAATCAATATCTTCATAAAGGGGTACAAGATTCTCAATGTTTATCTCGTCGCAATAGTTCTCAAAAGCATCATAAAATCTCTTTCGGTCCGCCTCTTCTTTTACCATAAAGTCCATCACCTTAATATACAGGATTGAATTTTTCCGCACCTTATAAAAATATCGTATTTCTTCCTTTAATTTTTCAAAATCCAAAACTACGCCTGAAACTTCCTTATATGCTCTGGAATTCAGTCCCTGCAATGATATCCGCAGCCTTCCAAGCCCGGCCTTTGCAAGCTTCTGGCTCATTTCATGGGTAAGCAGCGCTCCATTGCTTACAATTTCAACAGAATCCGCCACACCCATATCTACAGCATATTGAACCATCTCAACAATAGCCGGATTTAATAACGGTTCTCCTGTTCCACTCATTGTAAGAATTTTTAATTTCCCTGCGGCACTAATGTTATCAATACACCTTTTAAATGTTTCAAATGTCATCATGCTGCCCTTTTGAAAATATTCATGTCCATTTCCGGTATTGCTTTGCAGGCAATAAAAACATTTAAAATTACAGGCATTTGATACAAAAAAGTCCATGGCAAACGGCATCTTCAACGGTACGATTTCATGTAATTGCTTTCTTTCACTTTCTTTTTCCTTAAAAGAGTATTTTTTATTTTCCATATGTCACCCACGTTCATCATTTTGCATCTGTTCACCTGGCAAAAGACTTGTTTTATTGATATATTCTCCATATCCATTGCAATAATTGCAGAATTTATAGTATCCTTTATTGTTATATCCCAGATAATACTTGATAAATTTTTCCTTGCTGTCTGTTCTCAAATCACACCAATCATTATCAGGTTCCCCTTCTGCACCTAAATTTGCAATATTACTTCTCACGCCATTACAATTAAACAGCTTTGAGTCCCATACTGCCCAACATGCCACTGCACATTTGTCAAAGTGCTCCCTAAGCCCTTTTTCCGTCATATTTCTACACTTTAAAGGATTTCCCATATCAAACCATTTTCCTTCTTCCACTCTGGAAAAATGATTTTCAATCTGATATTTTATTTTTCGCTGGGAAAAGATAGTTAGCAGTTTATCAACTATATTTTTATTGCCAACAGCATTTTTATAATCGCTTATCCTGACAACAATGTCATATAACTTCAAGGCCTGTAAAACATTTTCATCAGGCATGACCGTACCATTGGTCATAATTGAGATATTCCTAACATGACCTGTAACAGCATAATGTTCATAAACATATTTCAGCACAGCTGCCAAATCCTTATAAAGCAGCGTCTCCCCTCCTACCACCACAACATCATTTGCATAATCTGCATATTGAAAAAAATAATCAAATGATTCCTTTATTTCCTTAAAAGGAAAATCTCTTTTATTCTCCGTATATGGTATATATTCTATACAGCCCTTACAGGATAATGTGCAGCGGTTATTCACTATAAATGAAACTTCCGGAACAGAAATACATCCCTTTAAAAAATAGTCTCCTATCAATAACCATTCTCTATAATTGCAATATCTTTCTTCCAAAATTCCATACTCATCCAGCTTTCTGAATATATCCATATATGCATGAACAGCTACAATTACTTTTATGTTATTTTCTTTTAATTCTTTCAAAGCATCAGGAGATTTTACAATCAGGCCATCTATAGCCATTCCCTGTTTTTTCTTATCATTGTCAACTACGAATAAGATGTTATCCGGTAATCTCTCTCTTATCTTTTTTGATTTTTCTCCCGCTCCCCAGATAACATATGTATCACTTTCTAAAAAATTCTGTCTGAACCGCTCCATATATTCCTGAAACGACTCTTTTTCATTTATATATTTCATTTTCCATCCTTAAGTTGTCTCTTATTTTACAATAACCAGTGTTCCTCCCACATCTGCAAGTGGAACTATCTTCATACGCCCATATTTCTGCTGATATCTTTCCACAGCCTTTTTTACTCCGGTTAACAGAATATTATTATAATCATGTACAAAAATATAGCCGCCTTCATTCATTCTTGGATAAAAGTATTCCAGACCGGCATATATGGATTCCTCCAAATCCACATCAATGCTCACAAATGCAAACCTGACATCTTTTCCCACCTTTTCTGCTGTTTTAGGAAAAAAGCCCTGACAGACAACAGTCTTCTCACGATTAGCCATCTTATTCAGTACCAGAGCCAAATCTGTATTTTTAAAGTCTTCAAAAAATTCCTTTGCATTTATCTGCTTTTCAAATTCTTCTCTTTGTTTTTCTTCATTAAATTCTTCTTCATCAAAGCTGGCAAAGGTATCAAACAAGTAAATATCCCTGTCGCTGAATTTATGGCTGATATACTGGGCAAAATTGCCTGTAAACACACCAAGCTCTGCAACAGCGCCTTCCACGCCGTTCTTTATCACCTCGTCTGCTGCCAGTTCAAAGGTTCTAAAACGCGGGTAATCATCCTTATTGAACTTGTTCTTCTGGTTGAAAAAGGAGTCGTTTATTGTATCATAGCGCATTTTTCTTACCAGCATGTATTCATCATCAATCAATACCTTTTCCGCTATCAGACTCTTTAACTTCTCATATCCCTCCTGATACTGCTTCATATCCAGTACAGGAATCAGTGTAAGCACCTTTTTCACATCATATTTGTCTTTTAGTATTTCTGCAATCTGCCGGCTGATTTCCGCTGAATAGAAATACGTGGAAATGACAATATAATCAAACTCCAGTGAAATCAGCTTCTCCGGGGGATATACATTTTTCCCCAGAACCGTTGTGTTCCAAATTGCTTTATTGTTATCAAGAAATCCGATTACTTCTACCCCTTCTAAAATATTTCGCCCAATACTCTGACCAACGGGACCTGCTCCCCATATTAACAATCTTTTCATTTCCGGCACCTTCCTTCCCTCTTTTCCATCTGCTCCCCGGGCGGAACAATCAATGGCTCTTCAATAATGCTGCAATGCCTGCAGGCATCTAAATACTCAATTTTCTTCAAGGCTTCCAGCTCCTTTGCAAGCTGTTGGTTATCAAAACTATGAATATCCACATATTCTCCAGGAAGCAATTCAAGCTTTTTTTGCTGTACGCCGGCATATTGATGAGGACATTTATACAACACTCCCTGAAACAGACGGTGACAGTTAGACAAAGTACAGCCCCCAAGGCATTCTCCCACTTCTTCCGGACTCTTGTAAAGGTCCTCAAAGCAATTCATATCCATCCAACTGCTGTTGGCAATAAATTTATGCCAGATTCCTTCCTTTACGATGATTTCTTTTGTAAGGTCTATATTTCTCTTTTTTGCCTCATCTACAAATTCATAATAATCCGATACCTGCACGATAATTCTTGGCGACTTTAATATTTCTGTCAGTTCTTCATCCGGAACTACTGTAGCATTGGTAAAAATCTGAACATATCCGATGTTTTCCAATTCCAGCAATCCACGCAGTATCTGTTTGAATTCCGGATGCATAAATGGCTCTCCGCCTATTAACTCCACATATTTCAGGAAATAACAGCCGTTTGCAAATTTCTGTACATCCGATAAAATCATTTCTGCAGAAGAAAATACGGGTTCCGGTATTCTTGGAACTCCCTCAAAACAATATCTGCATCTTAATGTACAATACTGTCCTAAAATATAACCAATTCTGTCATATTGCTTACATCCATATGTATGAAGCTTTGGCTTGGAAATTCTCTTCAAATATTCTATACAAATATCGCAGTCGTGGTCTTCACTCCCGCAGCTGACACACTTGCCTAAATCAAAAGTTTTTCCTTCTTTCAACATCTGTCCGCAAATATTTCTCTGCAATATGCGCCCTAATTCAAACCCTTTTTTTATTACTGTTAAATCATTTCTTATGGCACAAATAGCTGCTTCAATGGAATCTGCCACGCTTTTAATATTGGAGGCAATTATAATTACATTTTCATCCTTGTCCAAATCTTTCAAAATATCAACAGGAAGCACCTCTATTCCATGAAAACTTTCAATCCTATCTGCATATCGATCTATAAATCCTTCAATTGATATTCCATTGTTCTGCAACGCTTCCGAAAGCACCTTTCCATAACTTCCGGCGCCATATAAATATATTTTTTTCGCTGTAAGTATTTCCTTAAGCTGCAATGCATCTTCCTTTTTGAAGCAGTTCTCCAAATTTTCCAGCCATTCCAAGCTTTTCCACTCCTTTTTTCATAACTTTTTATCTGTTCAATCCAAACATTCCTTTTAGCTTCTGGTTCATATCGGAAACTCCGTCCCACACTTCAAAGCAGGCGGCAATTTTCTTTTCCTTTTCCAGATTGTCGTACCAGTACTTTCCTTCACCCACTTCCGCCGAAAACTGATACAAATCCTGTTTGGTAAAACCATACTTATCCGCCAGCAGTTCACTGACCCCCTTATCGAAATAATGTTCCCAGACGTAGGTCAGGGCATTGCTTCCACAACCATTCAGTTTTTTTGATATTTCTATATAATACAAAATTCTCTGACACATTGTATCCTCTTTTGATTCCACTTGAAAATCCGCACCTGAAAATACCTTTCCAAACTCTTCATCTGACAAGCGTCCCCATATCTCATACAAGATATAGCCCAGCTCATTCACCGTTCTAATCTGATTTTCTGCGCTGGGCACGCTGAGATTTTTTCCATTCATTCTGTGTTTTACCAGAAATTCCTCCACAATATAAATGTCTTCCTCAAGCAGCATATTTAAATAGGTTTTCAAATCTGTATATTGTCGGAACCGTTCAATATCCTCCTGATATTTTATATAGCGTCCATCATTCCGAATCATAATGGAGCTTGCCTCTATCAGCGTTGCATGTAATATCATCTCCCGAATCCATTCATATCGGGATTTATTCTTTTGTGCAAACCGTTTATTGTCCAGCACCTCCCGCAAGTCCTTATCCACAACCTCAGACCATGTAAAAAAAATATTGTATTCCGGATGCTGCTCAATTGCCCTTAGCTGCTCCTTTAGTTTATCCGGATACCAATAATCGTCACTTGCTATCCATGCCAAAAATTCTCCTTTAGCTGCTTCATACAGTAATTCGTGACACTTTCTTCCATCATTTTTTTCCAATGTGATAATCTGCACCCTGTCACTATATCGGTTTATAATCTCTCCGCAGCTGTCCGTGCTTCCATTATTGCAAATAATAAATTCAAAATCCTGAAATGTTTGTGCCAAAACGCTTTCTATAGCTTCAGCAACGTATTCCTCATGATTATAGCACGGCATTATCACGCTTACTTTCGGTTTTCTTTCCTCCACTCTTTTTATCCCTTTCTATTTTTATCTTATCATGAAACAGTCCTACTCCCACACCTTCCAGGGGGCCTTACCACTATCCCACATATCATTCAGTACAATTTTATCCCGCATAGTATCCATACAATGCCAGAAACCATCATGCTTAAATGCCTTTAGCTGACCATCACCGGCAAGCTTCTCCAGGGGGCCCTTTTCAAACACTTCATTGTCATTTTCTTTGATATATTGAAATATCTGAGGATTTAATACCATAAAACCGGCATTAATCCATCCTCCGCCTTCCTTGCTCTTTTCAACAAACTTCGTAATATTGTTCTGTCCTTCTATCCCAAGCACCCCGAAACGGCCTCCGGGCTGCACTGCCGTCATGGTGCCCACAGCTCCATGCTTTTGATGAAACTCCACCAGCTGCTTAATATTCACATCGGACACTCCGTCACCATAAGTAAGCATGAACGGTTCCTGGCCTATGTATTCCTTTACGCGTCTGATACGCTCCCCTGTTTCCGTATTGACACCGGTATCCACCAGCGTCACTCTCCACGGCTCCGTAACATGGCTGTTCACAATCATTTTGTTATGATTTGCAAAATCAAAAGTAACATCTGCATGATGAAGATAATAATCAGCAAAATATTCTTTTATCATATATCCCTTATATCCACAACAAATAATAAAATCCTTATAGCCGTAAGCAGAATACCCCTTCATAATATGCCATAAAATAGGATAATCCCCTATTTCAATCATAGGCTTTGGCTTTACAATACTTTCCTCACTGATTCTGGTGCCTCTGCCACCAGCCAAAATTACCACCTTCATCGAAATCCTCCAAAACGTTTATAGGGTTTTTTCATATTTTAGCACGAAAGCATAAAACAGCGCAATGTGTTCCATAAAATACAAGTTAAACAAACTAATTATCTCTTTTGTCTTTTTTCTGATTCAATAACCTTACAATGGCTTCTTCCTTTTTCACCGCACTATGTATAATGATAATTGCAATTGCTTCTTTCGATATTTTTTTCGTCTTTATCAGGTACAACAGCTCATTTACAATTTCAGGATTGGTGCCATTTTCCGCATGTCGAATCCCAAATTTAATCTGCTCATATTTTTCTTTCAGTTCCACCCAGTTATAAACACCGCTAAAAAAACTTTCTGTCTCTTCACTTAAAGTCTTTTCAGCAGAATATATTTCCAGCATGTTTAATGCGTACTGTAAGTCATTGTCCCTGATTTTCATATTTTTCACGGAATTTCCTATCTCCAACGCCCTTTCTAAATCTCCCAGTTCAAAACATTTCCTGATTACCCGGAATACTTCTTCCTGCACCAAAATATATTCCGCATTGTTTTCCGGAACAAACCCGTCTGTAAATCTTTCATTATATTCTTCCATAATTTTTTTTCTGGCTTCATCATAATGAAGCAGCTTTGACCGGCCGCAGTCATGCATGCACCACGGCTCCTGCTGATAAGGTATTACAATCTTATAACCATTTTTAGTAAATTCAAGAGATTGGGAAACATCATAAAAGTCCCAGCCCAGCCCCAGGTCTTCCCTCCAGCTGATATCATATTGGGTGGCCATGAGCATACCGTCTATTGCCTCTGCTTCCAGCCACTGATACTCCGGATTCTGATAGCCACTCACCGGAAAGGCTCCTGCAAAATTGCAGCCATATGTACAGCCTATATTCCACTTGTCCCATATAACTGCATTATCCGGCAGATGAATGCCTCCAATCATCCCTATCATTCCGATTTTATCGTCACTTTTAAAAATACTTAACATATCATCCATAAAATGTCTGTGATATATGAACACATCCTGATGAAGATATATTTTATATTTTGCATTGCTGCTTTCCATGCCGGCATTGTATGCCTGCGCCATACTCTCCGCCTCTGTAATACAAATAATATCTTTTTCGTATCCATCCGGCAAATGCAGATTGTTAATATACCAGACACATTCCTCATAATATAATGGATTATTAGCACATATTATAAAGGAAATCATTTTTTCATTCACTTGCATTTTCATCCTTAAGCTCCATTTTCTTCACCCGGCAAACCTTCTTATATGCAGATCAAAGCCATAAATGCCTCTGTTTAATTCATCCAAACCTCACTTAAATAAAGGGAAACCTTATAAATATCATTGATACAATCTGAATTTTCCACAGCAATTTCTTTGTTTTCCAAAACAATATGAGGTTTTGCAGAATCCTTCACTTCAGAAAAGGATTCCTCTTCTTTTATTAATCGAGCTGGTTCTAATATACTATAATAAAAATTATTGTCAAACCATTCCAGCAATTCATCTCCATGCTGGGAAACCGCATATCTTAATATGTGAAGCTTCTTATCACACATAATGTCTTCTTTTTTCAGCTCAAGAGCTGATCTTTGGTATATATTTTTCCAGTCAATTGCTTCAAATGACTCATCTGATATGACACCAATTGCATATCCATACATAATACATGTATAACAGTTGCTGTTATACCCTCCCAAGGGCGGGCATAAGCGTTCTACATAAGAAAATACCCGTTGTCCCCTGCCGTATGTGCTTTTATATTTCTGTGTCATTGTCTTTTGCTGAATATTCAACATCCCTGCGTTATTTAAACTGCCGATGGAATTGCTGCTGACACCATTAATAACCAGCGGATTATCTATAAAGTACAACTTTTTTTCAATATTTCCAATAGTAACTGCCATGGAAATATCCTGGTTGATACCATCCCAGAGAACTCCCGTTTTTTCAAGCAGTTCAGCCATATACTCCCTGCGGATTCCTGAATTATGATACAATTGGGGCAGCATGTACATATTTCCATAGTGTGAAAAACTTTCCTTAAAAATAGGTTCAGTAAAGTATTCCAATACCCGGGGGCTTCCTTTTCTATAAGCATTTTTTGACAATAGAGTAGCCATTCCCGACCTTCCCACAAAATTCCCCTCTGTTTCAGGCCATTGGTATGTCACTTCGTGCCAAAGGAAAATCTTCTGATCCGGATACCTGTTTAATACAGCATCCAATTCTTCCAGACACCATGGCAGCATCCCGTCATCCGCCCCTAAAGAAAACAAAAATTCTCCCTTTGCCTTCAGATATGGAAACTCATAGCTTTTTGCCAAAGGAAGATTTTCCCCTGTCCTGTAATATTTAATTCTGTCATCATTCAGTTCTTTGCATATCTTGTATACAAGTGTATCTTCACCCAGACTTATATCCGAATTATCGCTGACTACAATTTCGTACTCTCCCTTAAAGCTTTGATTCAGGCAAGTCTTTAATGTATAATATAACGTTCTGCTTACATTCCTGCAAGGAATAATTACAGAAAACCGGCACGCAGGCTTTTGATACAATTCCTGTTTGATTTCCTGTATAGACATGTGATAAACATCCGCAATATAAGCCAGATAATCCCCATATCTGCTGACGGCAATATTCTCTTCCTGATAATCATTCTCTGTCACCGTCAATCTCTCAAGACGGGTTTTCATATCCTTTCTGTCCAATAATTGTTCTGTCAATATTCCGCTTGCCAAAACAAATATTGTCCCGCCTTCTGTATTGCTTTGTGCTATCTTTTCTAACCATTGGGGAATATCATCTTTTGCATTTTCTTCTGCTTCCAGAAAATATACTTCCTTGTCCAAAAGCTCCAGTGCTCTGGCAGCAAGCTTATAGGACATTCTTTCTTCCCCTTCTGTCATAATAATCGCAAACTTTTCTTTTTTTCCATTTAACAAATGTTCATAGTAATATTTTGCATTCCATTTCTGAAGCACTGACTGTCTGATTTCCTTTTCCGTATTAGAAAATAATCTGTCAGACACTGCCTTCCATAGTACATACAAATAGAAGTTACCTTTGATATAATACAAATCACTTAAATCATTGATGTCCGAATACTGCAGCAGTTCACTGTTTTCCATATTTTGAAGAGTTGTTTCCCATTTCTCCTCAAATTCCCATTTCATTGGCTGTGTGCCAAAAAACACTTCCTTAATTTTGTCCTGCTGATATCTATACCTTTTACTCTCTACACCATCCCCTGACATTTCAGATAAAATTTCAAGAAGGGCCAAATATGCTTCCACATCATCATATGGATACCAGGGCTCGCATTTTTCATCCAGGAACTCAATGACTTCCTGTATATCTTTCCCCTCTTTTATCATCGCCTTTGCTTTTACTAAATACCATTTTAAGCGTACAGGCTTTACCTCAAATAGAGTATTCAACAATTGGTTCACCGTTTCCATATCCATGCTCTGCATATATTCTTCCAGCTGTTCCAACATCTGATAATATTTTACATTATTCATACCGTTCACTCTACTTTCTCCATTTACAGTCTTATATCAAACTTTTCTTCTGACCAGCATTTCTCTTTCAGGCACGGCCTGATCTTTATTTTCCCGTCTTCATGATATACAACCGAATTATCCTCTATCCTCTTATTGTATACCGTCACATTTACTCCAATGGAAACTCTGTCTCCAATAGGTTCATTTCCACAAATTGTAGCACCCGGCAAAAGCGCGCATAATTTCCCAATATGCAAATCGCTTTTTGTATTAACGGTAACATGATGTCCTATATACAAACCATCCGAATATTTTGCATTCCCAATAATGCTTCCTATTGGATGACTAAAGAGAAAAATATCCGGCATTACACATTTATAAGATAAAAATATGCCATGCAATATGCTTTGTAAATTCAATAATTTATCGCATACCTGCTTATCATGGTAACAATTCCAGATAGTATTGCCTAAAAAATATAAAAAAGTAGCATATTGATCACGATGAAGATGTGAAAAAAGGCTTTCGCCATTTGAATTTTTATAGCCAGGCATTAAAATATGTTTAAAACAATTGTCACATCGTTCCAATGCCGCAGTAATTGCTTTCAGCCAGTATTCATCATTAACCCTGTAACCATCCGGGATATAAAATTCCAACTGTTTTTTTAACAATCCGCCTATTTCTTCCTTTGCCAGTGATGTTTTCATTTCATTTCTCCATTCCTGTGCGCTTCCATTAAAGCATCATCCTGATAAAGATAGCTGTTTCAATTTACCTTTCAATCTATTTATAATAATAACGTTTCATCAATGCTGCTTAAATTCTCTTTATAATAATCCACTAAAACCCTTATGGAATCCTCAAAAGCCGTAAATTGAAAATTCCCAATTTCCTTTAATAACCGTTGGTTATTACCGGTATACTCCGGCTTAAAACCCGGTTCACTCACTATAATCTCACAATCAATGTGCAGGATTTCCCTGACCATACATGCCAGGGAATATAAATCCACTCTGCTGCCCCGGCACACATTGTAATGTTTATGAATGGGCTCATGATGAATAAACCACTTTAAAATCTTAGTTAAATCATTTACCCAGAGGTAATCAAAATATACATTCTTCCGCAATGTAATAGGCATTCCTTTTAACGCCCTGCATATGGCATTGGATATAAATCTCCGCTCCCATTCCTCATACCTGCCATATACCCCAAACAGGCGTAAATCATAAATATTATTGCTTTGTTCACATTGCTTAGACATAATGTATTTGGAAAAACCATACGGATCCTTGGGCACATGTGTATCAAAATACGCTTCCTTCATATCAGGGCAATAATGCTCCATATCATATTCCGCCCCGGAACCGAAATAATACATTCTTCCAAATAAATGACTGCACCTTGCAAGATTATAAAACATGCGAAGGTTTCCATCTAATGAGTCATAAAAAGTAGTATTCTTCTTTCTTGTAGTATTTCTATTTGCAGAATGAATAATAATATCAAACTTTTCCTCTTTCAAATACTCATAAACTCTGTCTGTATCTAATAAATTCAATTCTGCACTGTTTGGCGCTGCGAGGCAAAAACTGCCTTCTAAATTTTCTTTTATATTTTTTCCTATAAATCCACTAGAACCTGTTAATAATATTTTCATCTCTTCTGCTTATTCTCACATTCAACTTCCTAAGCTCACTGCTTATACTCTCTTATAGTGTTATTTTTTATAAACATACTGCTCATATTCCCTTGGTTCTTTTATCTGTTCCGCTGCCGGAATATCATAAAAACCTATAGGCCGGCCTTCACAATAATCACACGCCTTAAGAAACTTCTTTTCCTTTAGTTCCTTTATCCCGGTTAACATATCTTCTTCTGAAACTGGCACTCCTTCGTTAATTTCCTGTGGAACTGCCTGCAAAGCTGCTACATTTCCTGCAAAGGGACATCCAAAAATTTTTCCATTCTTTAATGATAACACACCTTTCATGCAACATGCATTATAAACCTTTCTATTTTCAGCCTCGCTTCTATTATGCTGATAAATATCCCCGCAGCGAACCCATTCTGTCACTTTTGCAACTGTATAACAGATTTCATGCTTTTTAAGCAACTTTACGATTCCCTCTAAATTTACAGATACATTTCCATAATTACTAAGCTTAAATACAACCCGCTTGTCCTTTATTTTTTTCAATTCTTCTTCTGCGGGAAGGATGGTTCCATTGGTATGAATCAAAATGTTCCCTATATTCTCATACTTCATAATTTCCAAAACATATTTGTGCCATTCCTTATTCATAAATGGCTCTCCGCCCAATATATTTATATCTTTTATATATTTTACTTCTTTTAATACCCTTACAAGACTGGCCATAACATCTTCATAGTCGGCGTTTTGAGGGTGTGAAAAATATTGCATTAAATTTGAACATTCCTTGCATTTTAAGCTGCATCTTTCCGTTATTACAACATCTAATCCCTCCAGAACCACATCATTATTTTTGACAGCCTCCTGACTATATTGGTTATATTGAATCTGCGCCGGTACTCTGTTTACCTTGTTATATTCAGAATAATCCAGTTCCCTTCCCAGGTATATGCTATAATACGGGGCAAATGTGTGGATATTCTTTTGAAGCAGTTTATGTTTTATTTCATTATAAAATATGTCTGTACATATCAGCACAATTCCTGAGTCATACTGTTTCCATTGTTCCGGCTCAATTACAGGTATTCCATTTACCGAGTCCGCATCCCTTTTCTTATCAATAATTCCCTTTACATGTTTCTTTCGTTTTGCTAATGTTTCTAATGTTTCTTTTCCAATTCTTCCATATCCGTATATCCAATACTCAGCCGAATCATCCTGACACCATTTTCTTTCTTTATCAAGCTTCTCTAAAGCCGGAAAAATTATTTTTTCCATATCCTCATCTCATTCCTTCCCCATTGCCTCAATATTTATATCTGCCATTTCCCTCCAGCGAAATTCCGTTTTACTCAGACGCTGTTTTATTTCCTGTAAAACTGACTTTTTCACATAATATACGCCAATACCCACCTTGTTTTCTGACAGCTCATCTAGCTCCACCACTCTGATTCCTTCTGCTATAAGCTTTCGTGATAACAGACTTTCCTTATTTTTATCGATAAATCCTCCTGCTTTTAATTCCACACCCTTTTTTAATGCCAGCTGCAAAATATTTTTTAAAGCGCCTTTTCCAAAAACAGATGCCGGATAAATCCACAGTTCTCTTTGAAAATTTTCTGTTATCTGCTGCAGGTTTGTCCAGATTTGCTCCTCAATAAGCTCTTTATACCTAATATTGTACTGTTCACTTATATCATTTGAATATATGGAATATACCATTAATCTTACACTTTCCCAAAGAAGCTCTTTTCTTCTGTCCTCTATTGCAGGATTATCATATATCAAATTGCAATAATTCTGAATGCACAAAACAGCGCCCTCATACTGAATCTTTAAGCCAGTATCATGTGTCAGGGAGTCTTGATTATAATTATATGAATATCCTGTATACGGAAGACAGCAAAGCCGTGCAGCAAATGAATATACCTGCATATTAAACATATAATCTTCATTCACTTTCATATCCGCCGGACATGTAATATGAAAACGAAGAAGATATTCTTTGTTGTAAACAAATTGCCACATAGCCTGCATGTCCATTTTGGGAACTACTTTTTCCAAAAACTCCATTCCGCTTAATTCCACCGCTTCATCAAAAAGCTTTCTGTAAATTTTAGTACCATCTTCTCTGTTTTCCACATAACCAAACAAGTATCCGTCACATGTATGTTCATCGTTCCGAATGTATTTATAAACTTCAGTAAATTCACTTAATAACCGGTCGTCACTATCTAAAAAAAACACATATTTTCCATCTGCTTCAGCCAGTCCAAGCATCCTGCAGGCACCCGGTCCCATATTTTGAGAATTATCAATTACTTTAATTTGCTTAAAGGACCTTTCTAAATTGCAGCAGACTTCATATGTATCATCTGTGGAACAATCGTTAATTATGATAATTTCAATATCATCCATCTCCAACCTGTTTATACTTTCAATACAGGTCTGCAATTCCAATGAACGATTATAGACAGGTATGACGATAGACATATAAACTTCTTTTTTTTG
The DNA here is from genome assembly GCA_947382355.1 of uncultured Lachnospiraceae bacterium. Taxonomy (GTDB): domain Bacteria; phylum Bacillota; class Clostridia; order Lachnospirales; family Lachnospiraceae; genus RGIG3040. The sequence goes on along the minus strand of CANCYR010000001.1, from coordinate 14,141 downwards.
TCTATGCTCATAAATAACTTTTGATTTCCAGAGCCCATATTCTTTTATTTTACTATAGGTTCCTTCTTTCAACAGTCCGGGCATATTTTCATCTTCACTGCTGTTTTTCACCTGAAAAGAGAATAATCCCTGTCTGAGCATTTCATCGCTTAAAATACCCTTTATCTTTTCTTCCTTTTCCCCTTCACTCATGGTACAGTCTTTCCGGAAATACCGATAAATGAGTTTTACTACTTCATTCACATATGCATGTTCAAAGCCTTCCTTAATGTCCCCGCAAAACACTTCCTGTTCTTCCAGAAAGCCTTTTACTTTCTCAAAGGTTGCTTTCGTCAGCTCATACATATTTTCTCTGAATCTTGTGGCTGATGAAATCGTTCCAGCCGAGAAATTATTGATGTAATACTTGTATAAGCACCTGTCAGTCACATAATATTTATGAATGCACCTTACATAGGCAAGAACAAATTCCGAATCCTCTCCATGGCATAAGCCATATGTGAACCTTAAATGATGTTCCTCTATAACAGACCTTTTAAACAGCTTGTCAAAGGGATATTCCCATCCTGTAATAATGCCATATTCCGAATAACGTATCCTTTTGGCAAATTGAGACTGCAGGGCTTCTCCCGGCTCAAGGGCAGGCTTTATCAACAGCTTTTCCTCTTCCTGTTCCGGTGTATCGCACCTTGCCGCAATATGTCCGCACAGCACCAGCTCAACGCCTGCCATTCCATCTACAAGCGTCTGGATTGCTCCCTTAAGCAGCATATCATCCCCATCCACAAACTGGATATACTTTCCCCCTGCTGCATCCAGCCCGGCATTTCTTGCAGCAGATACACCCTGATTCTCCTGATGGAGCACTACGATTCTATCGTCCTTTTTTTTATAAGACTCACAAATATTTCCGCTTTCATCATCTGAACCATCATCTACCAAAATGACTTCTATATTCTTGTATGACTGGGACAGGATGCTTTCTATACATCTGGCAATATACCGTTCAACCCTATAAACGGGCACAATCACAGATACCATTTCCATTGACATCATGCTTCCCCTTACCAACTCTTTTTCTTTTCTGCCATTCATTGTTTCTTTATCATAACAATTCCGTGCAGCATTTACTCTAAATATGTTTATGACAAAATAGGCTGTCCATCAAAACCAAGCACCTGTTCTGCCTGTATGCCCACCGGAATATGTTTTGACTTCCAATCCTTTCCGTTGCAATAATCACATGCAGTAGGCGCAGTTGCCTTATTATTCAGAAACTCCATAAATTTTATTTTATATTCTTCCTCCGAAAGGTCCCTCCTGAATAAATCAAAATAGTCCCCCTCTTTTACCGGAAAGGCTTTCAGAGCCACTCCGCATGCCGAACGTGCACAATAATGCAATTGTCCGTACATCAGTTGAAAACACCCGTCAAAAATGCATTTGTGGAATAAGGTATTGTTTTGTTCATCAGCCCTGTTACGGCATTGTAAATTGCCAAGGTCTTTCCATATTCTCTCGTTGACAATATTATAGTCGATTCCATGTTTCTTAAGCTTATCACTTAATTCGGTTACCTTTTGATTCTTCACTTCATAATTGCTTATGCTGATAAAAACCTTACTGTCCTTTAATGATTTTATCTGCTCATCATCAGGTATTACCGTAGCATTGGTAAATACTGTTACATTTTTTACTTTATCCTGTTTTACCAGCCACTCTATTATGGAATACACTTCCATATTCACAAAGGGCTCTCCTCCTACCACTGAAACCCGCTCTATACAGGACACATTCTCTAACAGCCTTTCCATTGATTTTAAATTCATATCACTGTCAATATGCTTAGGCTCTTTAAAATACTGCATTAGATTAATGCAGTCTTTACACTTCAACGAACATCGCTCCGTTATAATAAGACCAATATTTTTGATTGTGATATTATCCTCTTTTACGATATATTCAGCAGTATGCCTCATATAAGATTCTATATATTCCTTAACCTGATAATGGGAAACGGAAAAATCATATTTTGTAATATCAATTTCTCCCACCAGCTCTCTGCTGTTGGTCAACAGACTGTAGCCAAAATCATTTAACTGAATTTCAATTTCCCGATGTATGGATATGGCTACCACAAATAATGGCTCCAGCCCCTCATCCTTAATTTCCCATAAAGCTTTCACAGGCTTGTCATGAAGCCTCCCGCCTATCTTTGCTTCGTTATTATCACAAAAGCAATACACAGAAACGCCCCGGGCGGATAAAGCATATTCCACCACTTCCCCTACAATTCCGGCCCCAAATATAATAATTTTCTTTCCCTGTTTTTCATAATTATGAATTTCATTAATGTTCATGCTCTTATTCCTTCTCCAGCTGTACCGCCGGCTGAATATTATTTTTAGCTCCGCTGCAATAATCACACAATACTATGGAATCAATATCAAACAGATAATGCTTTAAATCCTTTTTCAATTCATCCTGGCTTTTATTGCTGTTTCTAATCTCAATATAATCCTCATTTTCTTTTATTTCCACTCCGTTAAGCTTACCTATTTCGGCTGCATGCAGACATCTGTAAATTCTGCCGTCCAACATTCCCTGTGACTTGCTGAAAGCACAATCCCTAAAAAGCTGCGCAAGCTCTATGGGAGCATAATTTCGTTTTACCGGTTGTCCCATATCAAGCCAGAAATCCAGCTTTTGTATATAATAGTTAATATGATGTTCTTCAAAAAATTCTTTCAGCTCATTTATCTTTTGTGTTTCCAAATCATAATCGCTTATCCGAACCCGGACTTTATCCAGCTGCAATGCTTTTATTGCTGCTTCGCTTGGAAACAGCGTTCCGTTACTTACCACCGAAATTTCATCTATATATTCCTGGGCTTGAAAGAAATCCAGCAGTTTATCCAATTCCTTATATAAAAAGGGCTCCCCGCCTACAATAACAAGTTCGATGATGCGGTCCACTACCTTGCCGATTTTCTTAAAATCTTCAATAATATCTTCTGCAGGATAAGTATTTCTTTTGGATAAATACGGAACCAGTGCGGAACAATCCTTACACCTTAAATTGCAGACTTCTGATATGGTCAAATCAAAGGTAGGCAAAATAATCTCATCATCTTTCTGATATTCATCCACATAATACTGATATTTCTTTTTATAATCTTCCACAGCAAGTTTATCAAAGGAAATCTCTTCACTGGAAATATCATGATTCTGTATGAAATCGCTGATTTCATATACCTTAATGTTGGGATAGGCCTCCAGAAATTGTATAATACTGTTAAACGCCCTTGTTCCCGTAACCAGAACAGACAGCCTTTCTTCCTTTAAAGCATCTTCCGGTTTCATAACTGTATATCCGCAAAAATCCCAATCATATTTGAACCTGTCGCAGACCCCCCATACAGTCACTTGATTTTTCTTTAATAAAGACAATAAAATCTCTCCTCCGATAGAGGCTCCGTATATAAGTAATTTTTCACTTGCTATTTCTTCCTGTAATGAAAATGGATAAATTTTCATATGTCTTCTTTCCTCCCTGATTAATCTCTTTCATCCATATATGGCCACATATTTTCCAACTGTCCCGACCGCATGCTGCCATCCGACAGAACCATTGCTTTTACTCTGGGCCAGACTGTCTCATCCGGCGAGGTAAAGACTTCGCAAAGCATTGGTTCATCATCAGCCAGAATCTGCGGCAGAATCCGAAGCATTTCTTCATTATCTGCCATAGTATATGTCCTGAACCCATAAGCTCCTGCCACTGCACTAATATCCGGAATGGTAAATCCGCTTTCCACGCTGCTTGCCACGTATCTGCTCTGGAAATTCCCCCGCTGCATATTCCTTATGCTGGCATATCCCCCATTGTTCAAAACAAACATTTTAACTGGTAATTTTAACCGGTGCATTGTTTCCAGTTCCTGAATATTTAATTGAAAGGCGCCGTCTCCATTGATTAAAATCGTCCGACTTCTGTCATTGGCAATACATGACCCAATGGAATATGGCAGACCAAGTCCCGCTGCATGCTTCATTTTTTGTCCCTGTTTTATTTTAAATGCCTGGCAGGTAATCTCCGCCGCCCCACCGGAGCTTTCCGGTACAATTACATCATCTGCCCTTAACAGCTTGGAAAGTTCATCAATAAAATAATAAGCGCTGACATATGCCCCCGTATCCTTATGCTTCTCTGTAACCGTTGGATAATCTGCCCTGAGAGCCTTACAGCAGGCAATCCAGTCTTTCCAGTCCGGCATGCTTTCTTCCTTTACATTCTCCATAAAGCATGTAAGAAACTCGCCGGCATCCGAAGCTATCTCCACTTCCTTGGGCATTTCCATCCTGTTTATTTCATGTACATCAATATCAACAATTACTTTTTTGGCATTCTTTGCAAACAGTGCATCATTAAATGCTGTAATACTGGTATCCAGCCTGCTTCCTATAGAAATCAGCAAATCTGCTTTTTGCAGAATCTTATTTGCTCCTCTGTCTCCCATAATGCCCGGATGTCCTGCATAAAATGGATATTTTTCATCAAACATATCCATGGATTTCCATGTAGTGAGAACCGGTGCCTTTATCTTTTCCAGAAGCTGTACAAAAGCCTCTGTTGCTCCCGATAGATAAATACCATTTCCCGCAAGAAACAATGGCGCTTTTGCTTCCTTTAACAATTCGGTCACCTTTAAAACCTGATTGGAAATATCAGCCTTCTCTATTTTTTCCGGAGCGAACCCCTTTAAGCTTGTTTCATCGATGACCGTTCCCTGTACATCTAAAGGCACAGAAAGCCACACGGGTCCCGGGCGTCCTGTAGTACACTCATAATAAGCCCTTTCCAAATGATACCGTATTTCTGTAGGTTCCATAATCTGTACCGCATACTTTGTAATAGGCTTTACCATGTCGATTATCTGAACCTCCTGGGAACCAATCTGTCTTACCTGTTTATTGCCCACTAAGTCCGCCCTTTTTGACTGCCCGGACAAGACAAACATAGGAGTAGAATCAATCCAGCCTGCAGTAACGCCTGTAATAGCATTGGTAGCACCCGGACCGGATGTAACCAAAAGGCAGCCCGGCTTATTCGTATGCTGCCCATAAGCCTCTGCCGCAATAGCTGCCCCCTGCTCATGCTGGAAACATATATAGTCTATGCCTGAATTTCCCATGGAATCAAGTAAATGCATAGCACCACCGCCCGGCAGCATGAAAATCTCTTCTATGCCTTTTTCCTTTAGAAAATCCATAACATAATCAGATACCTTAATCATTTTAATTATCCTCCAAAACTACTTTATTGTTCATCCTTTTCTTTCTGTTTTTTCTATTTATGGCATTTATAACATCCTAAATCATCCCATACATTTCTGCCCGCATATAATCCTTTTCACCGTTTAATAGCTTCAGGATATCATACTGCCTGCACTCATCTGACCCGGCCATTGCCATATGATTAAAGAAATTCCATGTATTTCCGTCATATTTGTTTTGTGCATATCCATTTTTAAGAATAGGAAAATAGATGACCTGTTCTTCCCTGCAGGGAATCGTGGAAAATCCAATTTTATTTTTATAAGGCAGTGAAAGAAAATCTTCCAGCTCCTCTTTTGTATCTATAATTGCTTCAATAAACAGATTTTCATAATTCAGGCGTTCTTTTCTTTTTTCCCACATAACGGAAGCTGATTCAAAATCCGTATAGTGGTTAAAATACAAAGTCACATCTTCCAACCCCGCCACAGGATAATTTCGTTTCAATACCGGTTCATAGCCCTCTCTGATATAATGGAGGGGAAGCTTCATATAAAAATCAAAGTGGTTCAAAAGCCTGAAATAGTCCTTTGGCTCCATAAACATGTTGATAAATGGCGATAAAAATTCCATCCCCAGCGAATTATAGGTATAACCTCCCCAGCAGTTATGGGATATAATGCTTATCCGGCTTTCTTTTACTTTCATCCATCTCTTCAGGTCAAAGCAGGGCAGCCCAAAAACCTTTATAGGAATCACCTTCCAGGAAGGAATCTTTAACATATTTAATATATTTGCAACCAGGGCAGGATCCGTCTGGTTCATATTTATCAGATAATCATATTCTCTCACCAGCAGCTCTTCTACACCAATAACCTCAATCCCATCCAGGGAGCGCAGCAGATTTTCTTCATTCAGCAAAATAGCTTCTATTTTCATATTTCCCTTTCGCACTTCAGGCTCAAGCCATTTTGAAAATCTATCATACTCAGCGCCAAATCCCCATACAATTACCTTTTCTGACATTTCCCTCTCCTCCCGGAACATTTTTACTATTAGGTTTATTTTACCCCATACCGTAACCTATTTCCATTAAAATCTTATCTTTTCTTTTTTGGAAAACTATTATATAATATTTGCCAAAGCAAACTATCCAGGCATTGCAAAATAGATTGTTATTTACTATCAAAGGAGGCTGCACTTGGCAACTTATCAAAGCTTAGACGAACTTATACAGAAAGCGGAAGCTAATTTCAAAAAATTGGAAGCAGATAAATCCTATTGTCTTTCTGTATACCAGAATATGCGGCAGCATGTGGATTTCTGTCTGGACTCCAGACAATACGAAGCTCTTTTTGACCTGCTTCCCTATTTTGAAGAACCGGATTCTTATCCACAATTTCATAATTCTTCTGATACGAAAAGAATCCATATCCTGTTAAATATATTAAAGCTTGAAATAAAATACAAAAAAGAGCCTTTTATATCTGCAGTAAACAGTTTTAAGGATTTTATGGAGCAGTATCTTATGACTGTTTTCGCAATGCGCCGTCTGGAGCTTGCTCTATCGGAAGAAGCTATGGCGGAAGCTTCTTCCTATTTAACCTCTGTTCCCCTGTCCATTTATGCAGCCATGTTTATTTCACAAAATGAGTATTTTGAAAATCATGGAAATTTATTTTGGAACTTATACACCTGCATGAAACCTATCTGGTCCATAGAGGATAATATTCAATGGCTCACATGGCTGTTGGAAAGAGAACCTGTCCGGCATGCCATTTTAGAACTCTCTTACTTATATATGGAAATCCAAAATTATTCCAGGGCATATCAGTATCTGATTACCATTCCTTCTCCTTCAAAGGAAATTGCTGCCCTGATTTCTTCCCTAAAGGAGTTGCTTTAATATGTGCAAAACTATAAATGAACATAAATTTGCCTTTATTCTCTGCACCAATCATGATATTTACCTTCAGGAATGCTTTCATTACTTAAATCAGCTAATTATTCCTGACAATTATGAAATGGATATTTTGACCATTTCTGATGCTTCCAGCATGACTTCCGGCTACAATGAAGGGATGTCATCCACAGATGCCAAATACAAAATTTACATGCATCAGGATGTTTTTATTATAAACCGTCATTTCTTGTCAGATATATTATCCATCTTTCAACAAGATTCCTCTATCGGCATGATTGGCATGGCCGGGTATCCTTCCGTATCGGCTGACGGCATTATGTGGCACTCCAGGCGTATTGGCGCTGATCCAATGTATGGAAGCGATTCCAACGCTTATGCTCATGCCGACTACAATCAATACCGCTATTCCCCTTCTGATGGAATTGCGGATGCTGCTTTAATAGACGGCTGCCTTATGGCTACCTCAACCGATTTACCCTGGGATGATAAATGCTTAAAAGATTGGGATTTTTACGATGCTTTCCAATGCATGAATTTCCTTCTTCATGGCTGCCGCATCGTGGTCCCCACTCAAAAACTGCCCTGGTTCATCCACGATGACGGAAGAATTCTCTCCATGTGGAATTATGATAAATACCGCCGGCTCTTTCTGGAAAAATATGCTCCTTACCTGGGCAAATCCTATTCTGATATCCGAAAGCATACATAGGGGACATTGTTTCTCCCCTAAGCTATGCCTGCAAATATAGCAGCAGCATTTTCTTCACTATGTCCAAAAGCCCGGCTTTCTGTGCCCTTAGAAACACTTCCTCTACTATCGGATCAAATGTTCCTGCTGCCATAAGCTCCTCCTTATAAGCTGCAATCATCCGGCATCTGCATTCAAAAAACGCGCCTGTTCCGGCAGTTACGCCTCCCTCTGTAAAATATGCATCCACCAGTATTTCATCTACGTAACCAATTTCATAATCTTTAGAAAAACGAATTACAAATTCCCAATCCTCAATACTGGAAAAACTGGTATCATATCCGCCACATGCCTGAAAGCATTCTTTATCTGCCAATATCGTAGGAGCTCCTATGGTATTTTGCATCAATAGATGTTCAAATATTTTTCCCTCCAAAACTCCCCTTTCCTCATCAGCAGGCACTTTGCCAAGATAATCACCATTCTTGGAATAGGAATATGCACAATATATCATCCGAAATTCCGGATGTTCCTTCCAATATTCCATCTGCTTTTCCAGCTTCCGGGGTCTCCAATAATCATCGCTGTCCTGAAATGCAACAAGAGAGCCTGTGGCATATTCTACCCCCTTATTTCTTGCATTGGAGACACCGCTGTTTGCAGGCAGTTTTATATAACGTATTCTATTGTCCTTTATGGAATTCACCACTGCTTCCGTATCGTCTTCAGAACCATCGTCCACCACAATAATCTCCAGATTCTCATAAGTCTGCTGTGTTACACTTTTTACAGCTCTTTCTATAAGTCCGCTTCTGTTATAGGTAGGAATTACTACACTGATTTTTTTCATTTCCATATCTTTCTACCTTTCATTCTATTTTTCTTTCTTGTCATTGTCACGCCATAGTCCTCATGCTATAATATCTTTAATTGAAACAGGAAAGGCACCATCCGGTGAAAAGCACGACATGAATATTTTATTGTACGATATGGGCTCCTACACCCAGGGAGATTTAATCTATTGCCTGGAAAGACAAGGCTGCCGCTGCAAAAATCTTATGTATAAGTTCCGTAATATATATGAAGATGATTTCTTTGAAAGAAAATTCTCCATGGAACTTACGGAACACCACTATGACTTTGTCATGAGCACCAATTTCCATCCTCTTGTTGCGAAATTGTGCCATAAATTTCATAAAAAGTATATTTCCTGGGTATATGACAGTCCCATCAATACAACCCGAATCGAATATTATCAATATCCTACCAACTATATCTTCCTCTTTGACAGGCTGGATGCAGAGCATCTGTGCAGCTTAGGGGTAACCCATGCCTATCACATGCCCCTTGCAGTCAATACAGAGCGGATTCAGAAGCTTACAATCACTCAGGCAGACCAAAACCGCTATGGCTCTGAAATCGCTTTCGTAGGACAGCTATACGATTCCTTTCTGCCACAGTTCCTTTCTGCACAGGATGAATATACAAAAGGCTATATCAATGCCCTTGTAGAAGCCCAGCTCAGGGTCTACGGCTACAATTTCATTGAAGAAATGATTACAGATGATTTCACCGCCCGGATGGATACGTATTTTTCCGGCTTTGAAGCCAGATTCGATACAAACAACAGAGAAGAGCTTATCCGGAATATTAACAAACAGGTTACCCGCACAGAGCGCCTTATTCTTTTAAATATGTTAGGCAGAACCCATCAGGTAACCTATTATTCCAACAGTAAGTCCGAATTGCTCAATCACCTAACCTATAACGGCACTGCCCACTATTTTACCGAAATGCCCAAAATCTTCCGATGCAGCAAATTAAATTTAAATCCAACCTTAAAAAGCATCCAGTCCGGCATCCCTTTAAGAGCACTGGATATTTTAGGCGCCGGCGGCACATTGTTCAGCAACTGGCAGCCTGAACTTTCGGAATATTTTACTGACGGAGAAGACGTCATCCTTTATGAAAGCATGGAAGATGCCTTGTGTAAAGCTGACTATTACCTGAAACATGATAAAAAACGGGAGGAAATTGCCAGAAACGGATTGAAAAAGGTCGTTTCCGAATTTTCTTATCCCACCAGAATTGCTGCTATTTTTCAAACGGCTGAGGTCCTATAGCCTCAGCCGCTTAAAGCCTTTGGCTGACTCCTGCCAGTTCCAGTATTTGCGGAAGCAATATAGAAAAATCCATCTCCCTCTTTACCACCTTCATGCCTTCTTCCATGATACGTTTCCGTTCCTCCTCATGCTCCAGATAATAGTGTATCTTTTCTATCATATCATCCAGATTGTAAAAAGTTACTATGCTTTTACCTTCTTCAAAATGCCGATACAAATCTTCCTGATAATTGGTAAGCACAAATCCCCCGGATGCAATAATATCCAATATCCTTAAAGGAATCCCGCAGCGGATGGAGCGCAGGGAAATATTGATATTGATTTTAGACTGCCTGAATACCTTTGGCATTTCCATATAATAATCTACTGTCCTGCAATTTTTCACCTTGGGATAATGAGAAGTATCCGTTTTCGTATATAACCTGAAATCAAATTCCTCTGAAAGCCTTTGTATCATTTGATTTCTTTCTATAGCCGTTACATTCCTATCTATTAAATTCTCCACCAACACCTCATAGGTAAGCTTCGTTTCATCCATGCCATGAAACACCAGTATCTTCTTTAAGGAATCCAGAATGTTTTCAGGAACTCTTACCTGGGAGAAACGTATGGCCGGAACCCTGAGCTGCGCCTGACATATTGCCTCTATATATCCTTTAAGAAACTCGGGCAGACTATCCAAAACAGAAAACATATTCCTTTCCGAGTAAAGAGAGCCTACAAAGCTTACATCAGCCAGATATTCCTCTTCTCCCTGCTGACAATGTGCCGCCTTGGATAATGCTTTCACATCCACTCCCAAGGGAAGATAATATGCCTGTAAGACTCCCCTTGCCTTCATGGCTTCATATTGCTCATAATCGAAACAGAAAAAATAATTGGTTTCCAGGTAAGCAGTATTATCGTATAAAGACAGAAGCGGGGAATCCAGTATCCACGATACATAAGGCACCTTATGGTTTCCACAGGCGATGGCAACAGACTTAAAATAATTAAAAGAAAAAACTGCCTGATAACCTTTTTCCAGCTCTTCACTTAATCGTTTTAAAGATTCCTCCTCATCTGAAATAAGCCCTTCATCCTTCCATGGAATAACCGTATAGCCCAGTTCTTCCAATTGTATGTGCAAAAAATAATTGCTGTATGCCTTCCAATAATATAATAAAATCTTCATACACGTAACCCCGTTCTAGAGCCCTGCTATTCCAAAAATAGTCTTCATGCACTGCTGCAAACTGTGCTGCTCCAATGTTTTCTTTCTGCCGTTCTTAGCTATGTTTTGCCGAATATCTTCATTCCTTAAATAAAATTCTATTTTTTCCAAAGCATCCTCAATGCTTTCATATACTACCATCTCTTTTTCATTCTCATATAATTCCGCCAGCTCTTCCTGATAATTGGACAACAGAAATCCGCCTGCTCCCATAATGTCAAGAGCTCTTAACGGAATACCGGTCTGTATGATTCTTAAGGATGGGTTTAAATTGATTTTGGAACAAAAGAACATTTTCGGCATTTCCTTTACGTAATCCAATGACTTGCATTTTTCCACATTCTGAATCAATTCACTGTCCTCATAAGAATAGAACTTTGTCTGATACCTTCTGCCGCATAAATTCAGCAATATAATCCTGTCCTGCCTTGTGATTTCACTTGCCATGGCAAATGTCAAGGCTTCCCTGCCAAGCTGAAAGGTCGTATCAGGCTCCTTCACCAGATACTGGCGGTTAATATCCTGTATCAATTCATCCGATATCATCTCGTCAAAGAGATAATATCCATATATCTGTGACTGCAGATCCATGGCTGCCTTTAAATATCCTTTTGTATAGTCATTCATGGGGGCAAGTATTTCCTGTAGTCTGGAATTGTATAAATTCCCGATAAAGGAAACCTGTGCGGCAAATCTTGCATGCTCTTCCTTTGATACCTGAAGGTTTCCCAGCCTTTTCCTGTTGACTCCCATAGGCAGATGATAAACCGTTTCAAAGCCCTTCTGCCTGTATTTTAAAAATTGCATTCTGTCAAAAAAGAATACGTGATTGGTTGGATAGCCCAGGGTTTCCTCTATTCTTTCCACATTAAGCGGGCAATCATAACACCAGGCGATATAGGTTATCCCATGTCTGTAACATACCTGTGCCAATAAAGGCCAGTAATTCACACTTAACAGAGCATTAAATGCCCCGCAATCCATATGTTCTTCAAACCATTGTTCAAACTTTTCGTCTTCATTTTTTGACTGGAATGCCCAGGAAAAGACTTCAAAACTAATATTGCCTTCTTTACATATTTCATATATATCAGGCTGAAAATAAGAATTCCATTGGTAAATCAGGAGCTTCATCTTTCATCCTCCCACTTCTTTTCACTTTCCTCAATCAGATAATCCGCCATACTGTTAAGTACTTCCCTGTTTACAGCCTTTGGGTCCAATTTCTCATAAGAAACGATATTGGGTATATGAGGATACCGCTTCTGCCATTTTCCAATGCTTCCCGGCAGAAAGAAATACAAACTGATGGCAAATTTTCCTTCTGCATGTTTGACAAAGCATTGTTCATCGATTACAATATGCATCTGTTTGCCGTAAAGAAGATTGTAGCCGGTACATTCCAATAAGGTATTCATCTGAAATCCCGCCATATCCAGACTGCATATATAATCCCCATCATACTCCTGCATTTCTGCAAAATATACATGGTCGGGCTTCCCTGACTCCCCAAATATTATGGTTTTCACCTGAAAGCCTTTTTCCTTAAAAATCTCTGCCAGCATCTTAAGAACGCTTTCATATTCTCTTTGCTTTGCCTTATCACATACAATCATTACTTTTTTCATTTACAAAGTCTCCATATCCAGTGCCTGCAGAATTTTTTCAATTCCTCTTGTATAATGAAACAGTTCTTTTACCTTTTCATATCCCGCATGGGCAATTTGTTTCCGCTCTTCCTCATGTTGAAGATAATATTCTATTTTTTCATACATATCTTCAAAATTCTCATAAATCACCAGTTCCCTGCCGTCCTCAAAGTATTCTGCTATTTCACTTTGATAATTTGTCAATAAAAATCCTTCACATGCCAGTATATCCATGACCCGCAATGGAATGCCGGATGTAATGGAACGAAGGGTAATATTGATATTGATTTTACTATGATGAAATACCAAAGGCATCTGGGACAAATAGTCAACCTTCCCCCTGCTTTTCAATGCGGAGTTAAAGTCTGTATTTCCCCCGGTATACAAGGCAAAATCAAAATGCTCCACCAAATAGCTGCACACCTCTTTACGCTCTAACTGGGCAACCTTCTGATAAAGCATGTTAGTCATTGATAATTCATAGGCGTCCTCATATTTATCTCCCAAATCCCAGTTTACATAATTCCTCAGCATGTCCCACGCCTGATTGTTGATTGCTTCTTCAAACAGATTCATTCCCCACATTTTTCTCTGAATGGCAATGAGGGAATCAAAATATCCTTTTAAATATGGCGGCAGATAGGTGATGCTGTCATACAGGCTGTGAGCTGAATCATTATAAAGATTGCCTACAAACGAAACTTCAGAGCTATATTTTTCTTTCTCTTTTTCATCTGCCCCTTGAATGCACTTTTCAAAGCTGTCCACATCCGTAGAAAGAGGAAGATACCAGATATGCTCAAGTCCTCTTTGTTCCAACGTTTCATATAGCTTATAGTCAAACACAAAAATACGATTCTCCGGGTATCTTGCCGACTTTGCCCAGAGGGCAATATGAGGACAATCCACTATCCAGCTAATGTAACAAATCCCCAGCTCATGGCAGGCTTCGGCAATATCCGGTGTAAAATCCCATGAAAATACAAATGAAACATTCTCTTTCTGGCGGTAAGTGCGAAAACAGGAAAGGATTTCCTGAAGGTTCATGGTATCTGTACCCTCCATGACTTCAAATACCCGAAATCCCTGCTTCTCCCATGCAGCCTTTAACCCCGGCGCAAAATGATCACAAAACAAAATAGTCTTATCCATGAAAATCTCCTAATAAAATAGGGCTGACATATGTCAGCCCTATGGTAGTTGTACGATAAATTACTGAAGTAAGGATAATACACCCTGATTAGCCTGATTAGACTGTGCCAACATT